>NZ_LN868938.1:3040635-3648762 GCF_001182745.1 Nocardia farcinica
TGCACCGGGTGCAGGAAGCCGGGCTGGAAGGCGACCATGAACCGGTAGGTGGTGGTCTCGCGGGCCAGCGCCGCCGACACCGCCCACGGATCGTCGGTCACCGGGAAGGAGGGCAGCAGCCCGCCGAGGAAGCCCGCCGATTCCGAGGCGCGCGCGACGGCGGCCATGTGGTCGATGTAGCCGTAGTCGTCGAGGTGCCCGTCCCGCACCGCCGGGGCGATGTTGCCCGGCCCGTAGCCGTTGGCGTGGCCCCGGTTGTAGCGGCGCGGGGTGCGCAGCGACGCGTGATCGCCTTCCATGCCGATGCGCCAGTAGATGTCGATGGTCATGCCGGTACCTCCTCGGCGCCGGTGAGCGTGCGCCCGGCCGGATCGGCCAGGTGCAGCAGGTGCTCGCCCGCCCGGTGCACTTCCTCGATGTGCGGGTGGCCGCCGAGCACCACCGTGTCGATGCCCGCCGCGGCGTAGTCGCGCAGTCGCGCCGCCACCTGTTCGTAGCTGCCGACCAACCCGACCGGATGCGGGTAGCCGAAGGCGGCGAAGCCGGCCCAGCGCCCGTCGCCGAGGTCGAGTGCGCGCGCCTCGGCGATGTCGCGGCCGGTTTCCCGCCACTGCCGGTGCACCCTGGCCCAGGCTTCCCGTTCGGTCTGCCTGGCCACCACCGGCAGCTCCAGACCCGCGCGCACGGTGCGGCCCACGGCCGCCGCGCGGTCGCGCAGCTCGGCGAGCGCGGCGGCGGGACCGCGCGCCGACTCGGTGAAGACGTGCAGGTCGCCGTGCCGTGCCGACAGGTCGAGTGCCTCGGGGGCATCCCCGCTCAGCTGCACCTGCGGGAACGGCAGACCGGACAGGATGCCGCGGAATCCGCCGTCGATCACGTGGTAGTGGTCGCCGTCGAAGTCGAAGCCCGTGCCGTCGAACCCGGAGCCGGGCACGGGCTCGGCGTTCCACACGCCCCGGGCCACGGTGAGGAATTCGGCCGCCCGGGCGTAGCGGTCCGCTCCGGTCACGGTGTCACCGCGCGCGGCCGCCTGCGCGGCGTCGGTGTCGACCGCCAACCGCCAGGCCAGCCTGCCGCGCGAGAGTCGTTGCAAGGTGGCCGACATCTTCGCCGCGTACACCGGGGTACCGAAGCCGGGCTCGAACTCGACGACCACCGTCGCGTAGCGGGTCGCGCGCAGCGCACCGCCTGCGACGATCCAGGACTCCTCGCCGAGCGGGTCGTACGGCGCGAGCACGCCGTCCAGCCCGGCCAGTTCGGCGGCATCCACGATCTGGGCGAGATCGTCGAAGGGGCCGTAACGGCCGGGTCGCGGATCCGTGGCGGGGGTCGTCGGCGGCGGGCCCCCGAAACCGCCCCGGTGCCGCGACTCCGGCCGGGCGCGCCTGCCGTCGCCGCGGGTGGGCAGCCGCCACAGGAACGCGGTCATGCCGCCGCCCTCTCGGCCTCGACGAGTTCGCGCGCGCGATCCAGCGGTTCGGTCGCCACCCAGGAGCCGAGATCGAAGTCGGCGGCGAGGAATCCGTGGGTGTAGAGGAACTGCTTCTGCACACCGAGGAGTTCGAGCCGCTCCGCCGACAGCGACGGATGCAGGCCGCGGTGGAAATCGGCGCCGTACGCCGCGTGCACCCCGGCCGGGCCGGACAGCGTCTCCCGCTGCAACACCGCGCGCACGCCGTCGAGGTTGTCGGCGGCCCAGTCGGCCGCGCGCAGGCTCTGCGCCAGGAAACCGACGACCACCTCCGGGTGGTGTTCGAGCAGGTCGGCATGCACCGTGATCGGGCGCGGGGTCCCGTTGTTGACGCGCAGCCGCCGCTCGGGGGTGGCGTCCAGATCGACCGCGACCCGCAGACCGTGCTCGGCGGCCACCTCGGCGGCCCGCGCGCCCTTGACGTAGATGGCGTCGACCCGGCCGTCGAGCAGTTCGGCGACGCCCCAGGTGGTGCCGCGTTGCCGCTGAACGTCGTTGCGCACCTGCGGATTTCGGTCCACACCCACCTCCACGACGGACACGTCGGCGAGGGTGTGCCCGCTCAGCCGCAGCGCGTTGGCGAAGCCGTGCAGCGCCATCGCGCGGGGGAAGCTGCGCGCCTGGTCGGCGGCCCAGCCGGGGACACCGATCCGCAGACCGGCCAGCTCGGCCGGGCTCGCGACCGGCGAATCCGGGCCGACCAGGATGGCTTGCGCCTCGTCGATCCAGGTGAGCCCGATCAGGCGGGTGGGCGAGCCCTGCGCGCGGGCGGCCAGCGCGGGTACGTTGCCGCCCTCGCGGATCAGGCTCGGCAGGTCGTGCAGGAAGTGATGGCCGGCCAACTCGGGGCCGGCGTCCTGCAACACGCCGAACTCCAGGCCGGCGGCCGCGGCCGTCTCGCCGAGCCAGCCGAGACTGTGTGCCAGGCCGCTCGCGGTGGGGACCGGGCAGCGGGTGTACCAAAGGGTGTCGGTCATGAAGCACTCCTGATGGGGCGGCGGTCGGGGCCGCCGACTCCGAGATGGGCGAGGAATTCGGTCTGGTAGCGCAGGATGTCGGGGTCGGCGCGCTCGCGCGGACGGGGCGCGGTGATGGCGGTGTCGACCGCGAAGCGGCCGCGGTCGAGCACGATCACCCGGTCGGCCAGGCGCACGGCCTCGTCGACATCGTGGGTGACCATCAACACGGCGGGGCGGTGCCGGGCGACCAGATCGCCGACCAGGTCCTGCATCCGCAGCCGGGTCAGCGCGTCGAGCGCGGCGAACGGCTCGTCGAGCAGCAGCAGCTCCGGCTCCCGGACCAGCGCCCTGGCCAGGGCGGCACGCTGTGCCTCACCGCCGGAGAGCGTGGCGGGCCACTGGTCGGCCTTGCCGTCGAGCTGCACCTCCGCCAGCGCGGCCAGCCCGGCCGCCCGGTTGCTCCGGGTACGGCGCAAGCCGACGAGCACATTGGCGAGCACCCGTTTGGACGGGATGAGCCGAGGTTCTTGGTAGACGGTGGTCCGGCGGCCCGGTACCAGCACCTCGCCCGCGTCGGGGACCTCCAGCCCGGTCAGCAGCCGCAGCAGCGTGGTCTTGCCGGTGCCGCTGGGCCCGAGCAGGACCACGAACTCGCCGCGGCGGATGGTCAGGTCGACCCCGTCGAGAACGGTCTTGTCGCCGAAGGACTTCCGCAGTCCGGTGATCGAGACCGCGATCGGTTCGGTGCTCATCGGATCGCCACCTGCTTGCGCCAGGGCATCGCGAAACGCTCGAGCAACCGGACCAGGCCGTCGAAGACCAGGCCGAGCAGCGCGTAGAGCACCACGCACAGCACCATGTAATCGGTGCGGTTGTACTCCTGGGCCAGGGTGACCAGGTAGCCGACGCCCTCGCGGGTGCCCACCTGCTCGGCCGCGATCAGGCCGGTGATGCTGATCGACAGGCACACCCGCAGCGCCATGAGCACGCCGGGCAGTGCGGAGGGCAACACCACCTCGCGCACCAGCCGCGCGCCGGAGAGCCCGAACCCCCTGGCCGCCTCGACCATCTTGCGGTCGACGTTGCGCACCCCGAGATAGGTGTAGGCGTACATCGGCGCGACGGTGGCGACCGCGATGAGCAGGATCTTGTACAGCTCGTCGATGCCGAACCAGGCGATGAACAGCGGCACCAGCGCCAGGAACGGCACGGCGCGCAGGATCTGCATGGTCGAGTCGACCAGTTCCTCACCGAGCGCGGACAGGCCGGACACCAGCCCGAGCAGCAGCCCGGCCGAGACGCCGATCCCGACGCCGAGCGCCGCCCGCACGAACGAGGCGAGCGCGAAGTCGATCAGCTGACCGTTGCCGAGCAGTTCGGTGAACGCCGTCCACACCGCGGGCGGTCCGGCGATGACCCGTTCGGAGATCGCCCCGGTGGCCGAGCCGATCCACCACGCGGCCACGAACAAGGCGGGCAGCAGGAAGCGCAGGGGCACCGACACCCACGCGGGCCGCGACCGCTCGGTGCGCGCGCGAGGCGCGGTGAGCGGGGTGGCCTGCGCGGTCGCGGGCAGTGGCGGGGTGAGCACGGCCATGTCAGCTCCCCGCCCGCACCGCGACCAGCTGATCCCGGGTCAGCTTGGCGCGCAGATCGTAGAAGATGTCCGCCGGGGTGATGGCGCGGCTGATCACGCCGTTGGCGAGGAAGATGTCGACCACGTCAGCCAGTGCCTCGGCATCCTCCTGATCGGGCAGGTGCGGGACGGTCGCCTCGCCGCCGACCCGCAGTGCGTCGGCCAGGCGCTGGCCGCTCAGCGCGCGCGGCCCGGTCTGCTCGAAGACGTTCTCGAACTCGGCCGGATTCGCCCGCTGGCGCTCGCTGAGCTGCTGGAGCACCTCGAGGTACTTCGCGGCGATGTCGGGGCGCTCGTCGAGCACCTCGGTGCGGAACACCACCACGGTGTTGTCGCGCGAGCCGATGCTCGCCTCGGTGGCGATCTCGACGCCACCGTTGGCCTTGGCCTCCTGGTAGGGCACCAGGAACGAAGCCCAGGCGTCCACCTTGCCGGTGGCGAAGGCCGAGGCGGCTTCCTTCTGTTGCAGCGGCACCCGCGTCACCTGGTCGGCCGGAACCCCCGCCTGCGCCAGCGCCCGCAGCAGGATGTACTCCCCCTTCGCGGCCGGGTTGACCGCGACCCGCTTGCCGACCAGGTCCTGGACCGAGCGGATACCCGACTGCGGGGTGGCGATGATGCCGCTCTGGTCCTTGCCCGCCGGGTCCTGCACGGCGACGATGCGCACGCCCACGTCCTTGGACAGCGCCCCGACCACCGGACTGAAGGCGGCACCGGACACGTCGAGTTCGCCGGTGTTGAACAGCTTGAGGTTGGAGCTGAAACCCGGTGTGCTGTTGACCCATTCGACCTTGGCGCCGAGCGGGGCCAGCGCCGCGTCGAAGAGCCCGTCGCGCTTGCCGACGGCCAGCGGACCGGAGTTGCCCGGGTCGGTCACCTTCAACACGAAGGTGCCGGAATCGGACCCCGCGTCCGGCTCGGAGCCACACGCGGCGACGAGTGCGACGACGGGGGCGACCGCGAACGCGATGCGCAAGAAGGCGCGCCTGCGGGACATCGTGGGTGACTCCTGTTCGGGGAAGTGATCGAGCGAATGCCCTCGCAGCGTAGGGACGACGGTCACCGACCCGACAGGGAATGCTTGCCGAAGATCGGAAAGGTTGACAACCGGCCCTCGTTGGACATAGGGGCATCGATCGGCCAAATTACGCACCCGATCTCCGGCGATCCCCTCCGTGAGCGCCCGCGCTTTCCACATGACGGAAAGTTCCCGGGTTGTCCACAAGGTCGGCTGTGTTACCGTCGAGCCGTGGAACCCTCCGGTGTGCAGACCGTCTCCCGCGCCCTGTCGGTCCTGGACTGCTTCCGCGGCGGCGACTCCCGCGGCGTCTCGGAAGTGGCTCGCGCGCAAGGCATCCCGGTCAGCACCGCGCACCGCCTGCTGACCGCCCTGGTGCGTGCCGGCTTCCTGGAGAAGGACCCGGCCTCCAGCCGCTACCGGATCGGCCGGGCACTGGCCGAGTACGGGCAGATCGCCTACCGGCAGCACCGGATCTACCTGGCCGAACCGCTGCTCGAACAACTCGCGGGCACCACCGGCGCCAGCGCCTCCATCGCCACCCGCCACGACATCCACGCGGTGCTGCTCGGCACCAGCCGCTGGCGCGAATCCGACGGGCACCGGCTCCAGGGCGTGCGCCTGCCCCTGCACGCCAGCGCACTCGGCAAGGCGCTGCTGGCCTGGTCGGACGTCGGCGACGCGGACCTGCGCGCCCTCCCCTACGACGAGGGCACCGAACGGTCGGTCACCGGACCGGCGGAACTACGCGCCGAACTCTCCCTGACCCGCGAGCGCGGCTACGCCTACAACGACGAGGAACTCGACCCCGGCTTCCGCACGATCGGCTTGCCGATCCCCGACCCGGACGGCGGCTGCCGCTTCGCGCTCGGCCTGCGCGGACCGACCACCCTGATGATCCCCGAACGCGTGCCGTTCTTCGTGGAGCTGGCCAAGGTGACCGCCCGCGACATCGCCGCGGCCTTCGCCACCCCCTGAGGGGTGCGACGACCTCACCTCAGGCGAGTGACCTCGCCAGGGCTCGGCCCGCGGCGCGGCCGGAGAAGATGCAGCCGCCGAGGAAGGTGCCCTCGAGGGCGTTGTACCCGTGCACGCCACCGCCGCCGAACCCGGCGACCTCGCCCGCGGCGTAGAGACCGGGCAGGGGTGTGCCGTCGGGCCGCATCACCTGCGAGTCCAGGTTGGTCTGCAGGCCGCCCAGAGTCTTGCGGGTGAGGATGTTCAGGCGCACCGCGATCAGCGGGCCCGCCTTCGGATCCAGGATGCGGTGCGGCTTGGCGACCCGGCCCGCCTTGTCGGCGAAGGACTGGCGGGCGTTGGTGATCGCCATCAACTGGGCGTCCTTGCTGAACTTGTTGTCGATCTCCCGGTCGCGCGCGACGATCTGGCGTTCGAGTTCGGCGAGGTCGAGCTGCGGGCCCCGGGCGATCTTGTTCATGCCCTGCACCAGCTCGGCCAGCGTGTCCGCGACGACGAAATCCACGCCGTGCTGCTTGAACGCCTCCACCGGCCCCGGTGCGCCCTTGGCCACCCGGCTCTTGAGGGTGAGCTTGATGTCCTTGCCCGTGATGTCGGGGTTCTGTTCCGACCCCGAGAGCGCGAACTCCTTCTCGATGATCGCCTGGGTGAGCACGAACCACGAGTAGTCGTAGCCCGCGGCCAGGATCGCCTTCATCGTGGCATTGGTGTCGAAACCGGGGAAACACGGTGCGGGCAGCCGCTTTCCGGTGGCGTCGAACCACATCGAGGAGGGGCCGGGAATGATGCGGATCGCGTGGTCGGGCCAGACCGGATCCCAGTTGTGGATGCCCTCGGTGTAGTGCCACATGCGGTCCCGGTTGACGATCGCGCCGCCGGCGGCCTCGGAGATGGCCAGCATGCGCCCGTCCACGTGTGCGGGCACGCCGGAGATCAGGGTCTGCGGGCAGCGGCCCAGGCGCTCGGTGGGCCAGTTGCGCCGGATCATCTCGTGGTTGTGGCCGATGCCGCCGGAGGTGACCACCACCGCCTTGGCGCGGAACTCGAACTCGTCCACCACCGTGCGCGACGACGCCCGACCACGCGCGAGATCGGTGTCCTCGAGCACGCTGCCGCGCACCCCGACGACCGCGCCGTCCTCGACGATCAATTCGTCCACCCGGTGCCGGAAACTGAAGCCCACCAACCCGCGGCGCTCGGCGTCGAGCACCGGTTCGGCGAACACCCGCACCACCTCGGGCCCGGTGCCCCAGGTCAGGTGGAACCGCGGCACCGAGTTGCCGTGCCCGTCGGCCAGTCCCCCGCCGCGCTCGGCCCAGCCGACCAGCGGCGTCACCCGCAGGCCGAGATCGCGCAGGTAGTCCCGCTTCTCGGTGGCGGCGAAGCGGACGTAGGCCTGGGCCCACTGCCGCGCCCAATGGTCCTCGTCGTCGCGGTCGAACCCGGCCGAGCCCAGCCAGTCCTGGAGCGCCAGTTCGTAGGAGTCCTTGATGCCCAGCCGCCGCTGCTCGGGGGTGTCGACCAGGAACAGCCCACCCAACGACCAGAAGGCCTGTCCGCCCAGGTTGTTGCGGTTCTCCTGATCGAGCAGGTGCACCGTGCGTCCGGCCAGGGCCAGCTCGTGGGCCGCCACCAGCCCGGCCAGACCCGCGCCGACGACGATCACGTCGGCCTGGCGCGCGAACTCGGGACTGCAGTTGGTCATCGTCATCCTCCGTTGGGCGTGCTGTAGGCCAGCACCACGTGACAGAACAGCTCGGCGCGCCGCCGGTGCACGGCGGCGTTGTCCGGCTCCATGAGCACCTGCGCCGCGGTGCCGTCGTGCACCGCGACCAGCGCCTGACCGAGCGCCACCGGGTCGGCGACGGTGCGGCCCGCGCGCGCCAGCGCCGCGACGACGGTGGGCATCAGCGCCGCCACGATCGCCTCCTCGCGCGCGGCCATCACCCGGCGCAGGGCCGGGGTGCGCAGCGCGTGCGCGGTGAATTCGGCGGTGATCCGGAACCAGGCGTCGTCGAGCGGCACCGCGCGCAGCAGGCCGTCGACCGCGGCCCGGACATCGGTCACGCCGTCGACGGAGATCTCGTCCAGCGCCGCGCGCACGTCTGTCAGCAGCTCCGCCGAACGCTGCTCCCACATCGCCAGGAACAGCTCGTCGAGCGAGGTGAAGTTCGAATAGAACGCGCCGCGCGTGAATCCGGCTCGCTCACAAACTTTTTCGACGGTGGCCCGGCCGAAGCCCTCCGCGGCGAACACCTCGTAGGCGGCGGCGAGCAACCGATTGCGCGTGTGCACCCGACGCCTGCTCGGCGCCTTGGCCGCCGCGTGCGATGCCACCGGACCTCCTCGCGCCGGTTCGATACACCGGCGTATTCGATACAGAAACGTATCAGAAGCGCCGCGATGGCGTCAGCACTTCGGCCGACCGGATCCGGCCCGCCCACGGCGAGCCGGATCCGGTAACCCTCACCAGCCGGAGCCGGAGCCACCCGATCCGGTGTTGGCCAGGATCGTGCCGATCACGATCTGGGCGAGCCCGGCCACAGAGCCAAGAAATTCCACGGTGTCCTCCGATTCCTCATCGCCGACAGTCCGGCGTAGCCGTAACTTAGCTGATCGGCCGTCCAAAAGGGGGGCGTTTCATATAACTGCTCGACTCACCTACCTGGATGGGACTCGCGGCGAATCGTCACGACCAGCGGGCCCGTCCCCGGGCGGCTGCCGGCGCCGGGCCGGGGGTCACCGGTCCGGGGGTGCGATGCGGGTGATACGGGTGCCGTCGGCGTGGTCGGCGACCGTGACGAATTGCCGATAGGTCTTCACCACGCCATCGGGGCGTATTTCGGTGAGGACCACGTCGTAGCGGCCGTCGGGGAGCGGGGTGATCAGCACGCAGTGGCGCGTGCCGGGGGGCACGGAGGCGATGCCGGCGTCGATGGTCGCGACCGCGGAGACGGCGGCGTCGCGGGTGGTGACCGCGCGGGCGGCCGCGCCGGATCGGGTGACGTAGTAGGCGTACTGGAAGGCCAGGACGGCGTCGGGGCCGTCGGCGGTCGATCCGGTGCCGTTGCCGCGCACCAGTTGCGGGGTGCGGACCGGTTCGCAGCCGGGCCCACCGCCCAGGACCGGGTCGGCCACCGTCGCGGACTGTCGCGGTCCGGCGGCGGAGGCCACGTAGGCGAGCACCACCGCGACCGCAGCCAGCGAGACCCCCAGGGCGACGGCGGCCACCAGCCACGGCCGATGCGGCCGGGCGCTCCGGCCCCGCCGCCGCGGTGGTCGGTGACCGCGATGCCTGCCCGGGGTCGCCCCCGGCGCGATCATGCCCGGCCACAGCGGTGTCCGCGCACCCGGCGCCGCACGGCGTGACCCCACCGCGTTCGACGCCATGATCGACGCACCTTCCCCTGTCAATACCGTTGCGCAGTAACAAGATTGCACATGTCCGCGGATAATGGCGGGCGAATGGGCCGATCGGGCGCGCCGGAGCCGCCACGACGCGACCACCGGCGTCGATGCGCGCATAATCGGAACCCGCGAGCGGCGGCGTCGGGGCGGTCCGCGCGGAACGGTCCCGTGCGTTCGGCGCGCCCGCGCAACACACCGACAGAGAGGCAGCCATGCGCCCACCGACAACGCAACGGGAGTCGTTGTCCGACAGCGAGTTCGCCGATCGTCACCGCGCGGTCCGGGAGGCCGTCCTCACCTCACCGCGCGGCAGGCTGATCGCCGCGATCGTCGACTGTGTCGAAACCAAGGGCTATCCGGCGACCACGCTCAGCGACATCGTCGCCCGGGCGCGGGTGTCGCGCAGCACCTTCTATGAACATTTCGCCAACAAGGAACACTGCTTCGTCGAGGCCGTGCACGCGGGCATCGACATCCTGGCCGCCCGGATCAACGGGGAGCTGGCGCAGCTGCCCCGCGACGCCGACCCGCGCGCCAAGATCGCCTCGGTGATCACCACGTTCTGCGAAACCGTCGCCGCCGAGCCGGGGTTCGCCCGGCTGGTGCTGGTCGAGGCGTTCCGCGTCGAACGGGCCGCCGAGGCGGTGCGCAACCGGGCCGTCGACCGGTTCACCGACCTCTACCGGCACTTCCACGCGGTGGCCAGGGCGGGCGACCCCTCGGTGCCACCGGTCTCGGCAGAGCTGATCTCGCTGATCCCGGACGCGGTCGGCGAACGCACCCGCAGGCTGATCCTCACCGACGGACCCGAGGCGGTGCCCCGATCGGCACCGCTGTTCATCGCGTTCACCACCACCGTGCTCGGCCTGGACTGAGCGCGGCGACCGAGCGCGGCCGGGACAGCGTCGAGGGCTCAGAACAGCGTCATGGGCTCGGAGTCGACCGGTTCGGGCAGCGGGTCCAACTCCGGCACGAGCGCGCGCACCTCGGTGTGGAAGCGCCGGGCCAGGTCGAGAGCGCCCGCGTTGTCGGGGGTGTGCACGAACACCGTCGGTGAACGGCCCTCGCGCAGCCAGCCCGCCACGACCGGCAGCCACGGCTGCCAGCCCGCCACGGTCTCGGCGGGATCGTCGCGGCCGTGGTAGCGCACCATCGGATGCGCGGTCAGTGCCCGGGTGCGCCGGGGCACCCGCGGCTTCTTCGCCCACGCCTCCTCCTCGGCCGGGCCGCGCGGCGGTGCGCCGAACAGGACGGTGGTGTCGAAGATCGTCCACTCCGCGCCCGCCCGGCCGAGCACCCGCTCGAGCGCCGCCGCGGCGCGTTCGTCGTCGAAGAAGGCGCGATGGCGCACCTCGACCGCGCGGCACGGACCGGCCGGGAGCGTGCGCAGGAACGCGGCCAGCGCACCGAGATCGGTGGGCCCGAACGACGCGGGCAACTGAATCCACACCGTGTGCAGGCGCGGCCCGAGCGGCGCCAGCACATCGAGGAACGCGCGCAGCTCCGCGTCGGCGCCGGTCAGCCTGCGCTCGTGGGTGATCGTGCGCGGCAGCTTGGCCACGAACCGGAAGTCCGGGCCGGTCTGCTGTGCCCAGGAGCGCACGGTGCCCGGCGACGGGCTCGCGTAGAAGGTGGTGTTGCCCTCGACGGCGTCGCAGCGCTCGGCGTACCACCGCAGCCGCTGGGCCGAGGGCACCTGCCGGTCCTGCCACGCCGGATGCGTCCACATCGCACATCCCACGTGAAGCCGCATGGCCGCGACGTTAGTCGGCCCGGCCGACATCCACGCCGGTGGCTCCCTCCTCCGCCCGGTCGGCGGCGGGTTTGCGCCACCGCCACAGCAGCAGGATGCCCAGCGCGCAGCCGACGGTCACCAGCGCCGCCACGGCGCCCGGCAACGCGTAGAGCAGCAGGTCGGAGCGGCCGTAGGCGCGCGGCACCTCCCACTGCCGGGGAAGCGCGAAACCCACGCCGAAGATCCTGGCGCGCACGGCGACCACCACACCCGGTAGGAACAGCACGATCAACCCGAGCAGCAGCGTCGGCGCGCCGCTACGCGGCATCGTCGCCGCGAGGCAGTAGCCGGTGACCAGGGTGAGCAGCAGGCAACCGGCCACCGAGGCGGCCGGTACCGGTCCCTCCGGGCGTGCGGTGAGCACGGCGAACAGCGAAAGCCCCGCCGTGCCCGCCACACCGGCCACCGGCATCGGCCGGTACCGGCCCAGCACCATGCCGCCGACGCCGGCCGCGATCAGCAACGGCACCATCCAGCCCGTCAACGGCAACACGACGGTGGCGCCGCCCGCGGCCGCCACCGCCACCGCGCACAGGATCAGCTCGCCGTCGCGACCGGGCAGCAGCAAGGCGGTGAGCATCGCCGTCACCACGGTCACCAACGCCACCGGCAACGCGTCGGCGATCGTGCTCTCCTCCCGGACCAACCACGCCGAACCCGCCACCGTGCTCAGCGCCATCAGCAGGACCGCCACGATCGGGCGCAACGGAAGTTCCACCGAGATCGCCTGTTCCTCGGCCCGGCCGCGATGGGTGTAGGCACACACCGCGATCAACGCGGTGGCGGGCCACAACAGCCACTGCGGCGGCGAATCCACCACGAACCAGGCCAACGGCGAGTTGCCCGCGGTGCCGGTGAACTCCGCGTCGGAGACACTCAGATCACTGAGCATGATGCTGGTCATCGCGCCGAGCGCAGCCATCAGCGTGGGCAGCCGCCGGAACTGCACGGCCGCGGCCAGACCACCCAGCAGCACCCCACCGGCGAGGCAATCGATGTAGTTCAGGGTGGTGAGCGGGGCGAATCCCGAGAAGTACTGGCCGAGGACGTGATTGGCCAGCAGGACGACGCAGCCGCCGACCGCGGATCCCCAGGCGACCACCGCCGAGCTGGTCGTCGTGGCGAACACCGCGGTGATGACCGCGGCCACACCGCCGACCGCGGTGGCGCGCGGCAGGCTGTAGACCAGCAGCTCCATCTCCAGGGAGGCGGTGCCGTGTGCCCAGGCCAGCGAGATCGGGGTGGTGAGCGCCAGTCCGCCGATCACGGCGGACAGGTACACCGTGAACAGCTCGATCGACACCGAACAGCGCCGCACCAGTTCCAAGGTAGTCGAGTCCGGCGCGCCGGGGGTGCGACGCGCGGGGATGTCCCGCGCTCGGGCAACCGCTCAGCGCACGCGCAGCGCGGTCAGCCGCCAGCCGGTGGCGCGGGTACGGGCCACCCGCGCGGCCAGGGCGAAGCGCCGCCCACCGCGGTCGTAGCCGGCCCAGACCTCCGCGGTGTCGGTGTCGAGCAGCCGCAAGCGCACTCGGAGGTGCACCGCGGAGCCGAGCGCGCGGCCGGGCACGAGATCCGCGCTCACCAGCGTCCGCACGGCGGCCAGCACGGTGGGATCGGCGAGTCCGGCCAGCTGCCCCACCGGTCTGCGGCGGTCGAGCACCTCGAGCGCCATCCGCACCGCGCGCTCGGCGAACCGGGTCGCCCCGTCGGCGGCCGCCGCGCGTTCGGCGGCGTGCACCGCGCGCAGCGTCCGCTGGATCCCGGCGCCGGAGCGCGCACCCGAGCGCCGCGGCGCCGGCCTGCCGGCCCGTACGGGTGCGCCGGCACTCCGAAATGGCGGCTCCCCCTGCGGCGCGCGCGACAACGCCTTCCGTCCCTCGCTCATCCCTACCCCTCCTCACGACCGGTTCCGGCGACGATCATCGATCCGGGCGCGGGAGCGCACCCGAGTAGCGCGCTACTCGAATCTCCGTTCAGGGCACGGGAACCAGCGGCGGCGGGTGCCAACTACCGTCCAGCACTTCGGTTCTCGGCGCGTACAGGCGCAGGGTCAGCGAGAAGGTGCCGCGGTCGGGGATCGGCAGCCAACTGCCCGCGGGCACGCCGGGACCGGGGTCCGCGTGCTGGATCACCAGCACCAGCGATCCGTCCGGCGCGGGCGGCACCGGAATCCGATGGCCCACCGAGTAGATCTCCGCGTCGTTGGGCACCAGGAACCCGTCGCCGTCGTAGGCGGTCACCGACCAGAAGGCGTCCACCGGCGGCGCCTGGCCCGGCGCGAAGGTGAGCCGGTATCGGGTCGGAATGCCGTCGTCGTCGGCCGCGGCGAACAGGGTGGGATAGGCGGCACTCTCCGGCCGGTTGGCGCCGAGGCCCTTGGCGGCCGTGCTGGCGCGGCGCAGGTAGTCGTCGCCGTAGACGCCGATGTTCGGGTCGACCAGCCAGCCGTTGTCGATCCGGATCCCCGGATCGACGTAGACCTCGATGGTGTGCCGCACCGCCTGCACGGCCTCGGCCAGATCGTCGTCGGAGATCCCGGTCAGCGCGCCGCCCGGGGCGATGCCCAGCTGCGCGAACCGGGCCAGCGCGGGCCCGTCGGCGGGGGCGGGCGGATTCACCGCCATCAGCGCGCACAACCGCTCGAAGAACTCCGCCGGGTCCATCGCGGCCACCTGCTGCACCGGCGGCACGTCGCCGTCGCCGGTATCGGTGCGCCCGGGACCGGGGTCGCGGCCCGCGGGCCAGTCGGCCAGCGGGACCAGCCGCATCCGTTCCTGGATGGCCCGCACCGCGGGTACGTCCTCCGGTCCGTCGACCTGGATGCGGCCGAGCAGCCACACCATCGGGGTCGGCATCGGCAACACCACCAGATCGGGGGGCAGTTCACCGGTCCAGCCGGGACCGGTCACCACATAGGTGTAGGGCGGCGCCGCACCCGCCGCCACCCGGGGACGCAGGTTGCCGGGGTTGTGCACGGTGTTGGTCCAGGCGTCGAGCAGTTGCAGCACCCAGTAGCGCTGCGGTTCCACCTCGGGCATCTGCACGACCATCGGTCCGGCGGACAGGTCGAGCCAGGCGATCGAGTACAGCGTGTCCATGTTGGGCCGGACCGGACCGCGCCGTCGCGGGGTCGGCAGTCCGGCCGCGTGCCGGAACTGGTTGTCCGGCGTGCTCGCCCGCGCGACCCGGCGGGTCGCGTCCATGAGCACCAGCGGACAACCGAAGACATAGGCGTCGGAGACGATGGTCTGCGGGTCCTCACCCGAGGGCGGCCGCTCGGTGACGCGCTCGGATCGCCCACACGCCGCCGTCGCGCCGAACGCCGCCAGCGCGGCGCCCGCGCTCAACACGGTCCGCCGCGACAACGCCGGACCACCGGGGCGCCGCTGCTCCCGCATGGATCTGCTCCCAACTCCGCCTGGGTCGTGTCGAGCCGGCCATGCCGGAGTATAGCCGCGCGGTGCTCAGCTCCCTTCCAGCCGCAGGGCCTGCACCGGGCAGCTGTCCACGGCCAGTTCGGCCACGTCCCGGTCGGCTGGGCCGAGGGTGTCGGTACGCGGGCGCACGACGTCGTCGTCGCCCACCCGGAACAGATCCGGCGCCAGCGCCTCGCACATGCCGTGGCCCTCGCACCGGTCCCGATCGACGACCACCCTCATCGCGCGAGCCGTTCCAGCCGGATGGGCAGCCCGTCGGCGGGCGTCGGCCCGGTACCCGCCACCAACAGCGGCTCGTAGCCCGGCCGCACGCTCCAGCGGAACCGCGTGAGCATCTGGTACAGCACGGCTTTCACCGTCATTCCGCCGAAGTACAGGCCGATGCACTTGTGCGCGCCGCCGCCGAAGGGCGCCCAGGCGAAGCGGTGCGATTTGTCCTCGCGGCGCTCCGGCGCGAACCGCTCGGGATCGAACTCGTCGGGATCGCGCCAGTACTGCGCGGTGCGCATCATCATGTACGGTCCGCACATCACCAGCGTGCCGCGCGGCAGGTAGTGCCCGCACAGCGCGGTGTCGGCGATGGTCTCGCGGGCCTGCTGCGCCACCGGCGCGTACATCCGCAGCGCTTCCTTGAACGCCATGTCCAGCAGCGGCAGCTCGTCGAGGTCGTCGTAGCCGACCGACTCCTTGCCGAGCCCGATCGCCTCGGCGCGCAGCTTGTCCTGCCACTCCGGATGCCTGCCGAGCTCGTAGACCAGCATCGAGGAGGCGATGGTGCTGGTGTCGTGCGCGGCCAGCATCACGAAGATCATGTGCTGCACGACCTCCTCGTCGGTGAAGGTGTGCCCCTCCTCCGTCGTGGCCCGGCTCAGCACGCTGAACAGGTCGTTGCCCTCCCCCGCGCGCTTGGCGGGCAGTTCGCGGCGGAAGTAGTCCTCGAGTCGGCGGCGGCCGCGCAGTCCGCGCGCCCACACGCCGCCGGGCACGTTCGCGCGCACCATCGCGGTGCCGCCGTGCACCGCGTCCTCGAACGCGTGCGCCAGCGCGACGCTCTCGCGGCCGAGTTCGGCGCCGGCGAACACCTCGGTGGCCTGCTGCAACAGCAACTGCTTGATCGCGGTGTGGATGTGGAATTCGGCTGCGGGACACCAGGATTCGATGCCGCGACGCAGCAGCGGGCTGGTCAGGTCCTGGTACCCGTGCAGCCGCGGCCGGGTGAAGGCCTGCTGCAGGATCCGGCGATGGAACATGTGGTCGTCGAAGTCGCGCAGCATCACCCCGCCGTGGAAGAACGGCCCGATCAGCCATTCCCAGCCGCGCTGGGCCGAGTAGACCTTGTCGCGATCGAGCAGCACCTCCTCGAACGCTTCCGGACCGGCCACCGACACCACCGGCCTGCCGAGCACGCCGAGCCACGACACCGGGCCGAGGCGTTCGAACCGCTCGCGCGAGAAGCCCATCGGGTCGGCGAGGGTGTGCAGGGTGTACCCGATGCCGGGCGGGCCGAAGTCACCGAGCACCGGTTTCAGGCCGCTGCCCGGCGGCGGCTCGGCGAGCGGCCGGATCCGGGTCGGATACCGCTTCACCACCTGCAGCCCCGCGCGCTGCGCCTGCCAGGACAGGCGGGTGCGCAGGTGCCTGGCGTTGTCGGAGACCGCGCTGACCGTGGTGGGAAGTTGAAGACTCATGCCGAATCCCTTCGCGACGCTGCGAGTGATCTCGACCATATCGGAAACAAGCGTTTCCGTACACAGTTGTTTCCCGATTCGTGCTGTGAAAAGCTGTCTCGATGACCCGCGCAACGACCGGCACGTATCGCGGCGCCTCCACCGCCGAGCGGCGCGAGGACCGGCGCAGGCGCCTGCTGGACGCCGCGCTCGACATCGTCGGCACCAACGGCCTGTCCGCGCTGACCGTCCGCGGCGTCTGCGAGCAGGCCAAAGTGGGCCCGCGTTTCTTCTACGAAGCCTTCCCCGATCTCGACGCGCTCGCCATCGCGCTACAGCTCGAGGTGCAGAATTCCGCCCTGGACAGCGCCCGCACCGCGATCGCGGTCACCGCCGGCACGCCCGCCCAGCGGATCAGGGCGGGGGTGGCCGCGCTCATCACCGACCTCACCGACGATCCGCGCCGCGCCCACATCGTCTTCGCGCAGGCCTTCGGCAGCGAAGCGCTGATGCGTTCGCGGTTCGCGAGCATGCGCACGGTGGCGGCCACCATCATCGAACAGACCCGCGTGGTGCTGGATCTGCCCGAGGGCCAGGACGCCGCGGTGGCCGCCACCTCGCAGTTGATCACCGGCGGCGCGGCGGAGCTGGTGCTGGTCTGGCTGGACGGCGGGCTCGACGTGGACCGCGAGGGATTGATCGACCTGCTGGCGGATTTCACGATCGCGATGATCGAAAGACTCCCCGCGGTGGCCGTACGCCTCGGATGATTGCAGCGGCGAGAAGTAGCCGTTCGCTATACACTGATTTGCAGGCCAGTTCTCCTTTCAATTCGAATTGGCTTCGGGCACACGATGTCCCGACCTGTGACCGGCTGTTCTCATCCATCGACGTCGGGAGGTGCGTTGTTCGACCCCGCACAGCGCGCCCGCCCACGTCCCACCGGAGGTGCGAGATGATCGAGAGTGCGTACGCGGCCGAGGCGACGGACACCACCGACCTGTCCCAGCGGTGTGCGGGCGAACCCGACGGCCCGGCCGCGCGGCTGCCCGGCAACAGCATGTGGACCGTCTCGGCCGTGGTGGTCGAGGCCGACGGACCCACCCCGCGCCCCGGCGTCGTGGCCTCGGCCAGCCTGCCCGACGCCGCCGAGCAACTGTGCGAATATCTGCCCCGCGCGGGCGCCGACGGCGACTGCTACCTGGTCGCGCGGCAGGTTCCGCTGGTGACGCACGGCCCGTGCAGCGGCGGGCAGCTGCCCCGACGCGCCTGGGTGAGCCCGATCCGCCGCGACGACGAGGGCCAGGCCACCTGGGGCCGGTGGACCCGCGCCGAGGAGCACCCGCAGTTCCGCCGCGAGGACGGCCTGGCCTGGAACTGACACTCAGCCGCGGCGGCCCGGCCGGGGCGCCGCGTGCTTGTCCCGGTACATGGCGGCGTCCGCGGCCCGCATGAGTTCGTCGACCTCCGCGGGCCGCTCCCGGCTGAACACCGCGCCGATACTGGCGCTCACCCGCACCGGCTGGCCCAGCACGTCGAGCGGGTCGAGCAGCGCCGCGTGCAGCCGCCGGGTGAGCAGGTCCAACTGCTCGCGACCCTCGCAGCGCTCCACCAGGACGATGAACTCGTCGCCGCCGATACGCGCGGGCAGGCCCCACGATTCGACCGCCGCGCTGAGGCGGCGGGCCACGTCGTGCAGCACGCTGTCGCCGACGCTGTGGCCCCAACGGTCGTTGATCTCCTTGAAGCCGTCCAGGTCCAGGTAGCAGATGCCGATCGGGGCCTGCGCGGCGGCGAGCCGGTCGAAGAACAGCACCCGGTTCGGCAGCCCGGTGAGGCTGTCGTGGTTGGCGTCGTGCCAGAGCCGGTCGGCCAGCTGCTTGCGCTCGGTGACGTCGACGGCGACCCCGATGAGAAAGCGGACCTGCCCGTCGGCATCGCGCACCGCCGACATCGACAGGTCGATCACCGAGACCTCGCCGTCGGGGCGCATGTAGTGGGTCTCGATGCGGAAGCGGCGGATCTCGTCGGCCAGCATCCGTTGCATCTGCACGAACGCCTCGCCGAGATTGGCCGGGCCCATCAGCTCGGCCACCGACCGGCCCGGCATCCGCTCCTGCGGCAGGCCGAGCATTTCCGCGAAGGCGGCGTTGACCTCGAGCACCCGGCCGTGCACATCGATGGTGCCGATGCCCACCGACGCGCCCGCGAACACCGCCTCGAACCGGGCTTCCGAGAGCTGCCGCCTGGCCTCGGCCTCCTGCGCGGCCGCCAGCGCGGCGCCCAGCGTGGTCTCCTGCTCGGCCAGCGCGACCGCGCGCAGCGCACCGGTGAAGCCCGCGGCGAACTCGGCGGCGACGTCGACCGCCCTGGCACGGCACCGTTCGAACTCCGGATCCTCGCGGGCGCAGCAATCCTCGACCATGTCGGTGCAGATCACCCGCACGGTACGGCTGACGGCCAGCGGATCGCGATAATTGGCCGCCACCAGCATCACCGCCGCGCCCTGGGCGGCGTCGGGTTCGTCCCGGCCGCGGATCGCGCCGACCAGCAGTTCGGCGAGGTCGGCGAGCATCGCCTCGATCTCGGTACGCGTGAGCGCGGGGGCCACGACGCCGTCCAGCGCGTCGGCCCACCGTAACGACAGCTCACGCAAGCCCACCGGCCGCTACCCCCTCCCTCGGCGCGTTGTCAGGCCTTGCGGCCCACTCCTGCCAGGCCGAGCGAGCGGCCCGGCGCCTCGTGCCGGTCGCGGTCGGATTCGGGCCGCCACAACGGCAGTTCGACGACCCCTGGTTCCACCAGCGCCCATCCGTCGAACATACCGGCGATGGCCGCGGCGGGCCGGAAGTGGATGCCCACCTTGCTCGAGTCGGCGGCGCTGGCGCCCAGCGCGGCGGCGTCGTCGGGGCGCAACTCCGAGGTGAGATGCGAGATCGCCACGTACGAGCCGGGGACGACCGCGTTTCGCAGGGCGGCGACCCGCTCGGCCGGACGGTCGTCGTCGGCCAGCAGGTGCAGCACCGCGATCAGCAGCAGCCCCACCGGCTGGTCGAGATCGATGAGACCGGATTCGCGTACCCGGGCCAGCAGGTCCTCGGGCTTGCGCAGATCGGCTTCGACGGCATCGGCGTTGTCGTTGTCACCCAGGATCGAGCGGGCATGCGCGACGGCGACCGGATCGATGTCGATGTAGAGCACCCGGACGCGCGGGTCGAGGCTCTGCGCGACCTCGTGCACGTTGCCCACGGTGGGGATGCCCGAGCCGATGTCGACGAACTGGGTGATGCCCGCGTCGACGAGGAAGCGGACCGCACGGCGCAGGAAGGCGCGGTTGCTCAGCGCCAGCCGGGGCAGATCGGGCACCAGCCGCTTGCCCATCTCGGCGGCCATCCGGTCCACCTCGAAGTTGTGCGAGCCGCCGAGCAACGCGTCGTACATGCGTGCCGGACTGGCCTGATTCATGTCGACGCCCTCGGGCGCCCAGGACGGCCTGTCCATCGAAATCCCCTCTGCCACGACTGGATCGCCGCGACGATCCGCACCGGCGCGCGAACCGCCCGGTGCTCACGGATGGTAATCCGCCGCGGTGACATGCGCCCGCGCCGTGCCGCGGAGAATTGCCGAAGATGGATGCAGACATTCGCATGTCAAGAAGTTAGGCTGAGCTCAGTTGATCACGACTGTATTCGATCGGACCGGCGTTCGATCGGACCGGCGTTCGATCGGGACCGGCGCGAGACGGAAGGGACGACCTCGGCATGGGAGAACAGTGCGGCTCCAGCGGCGCACAGCGGATGGCGCCGACGCCCGGCGGCCACGAGCACGGCCACGAGCACGGCGGCCGCCGCACCGGTGGGCAGCGAAACGATGACACCGCCCACGCTCGGACCGCCCACGCTCACACCGGCCACGACCACGCCGGCCACGACCACGGTGTGACGGCCGAGTCCGATCCGCGCTGGCTGAGCA
The DNA here is from genome assembly GCF_001182745.1 of Nocardia farcinica. Lineage (NCBI taxonomy): Bacteria > Bacillati > Actinomycetota > Actinomycetes > Mycobacteriales > Nocardiaceae > Nocardia > Nocardia farcinica. The sequence continues at coordinate 3,060,980 of NZ_LN868938.1, forward strand.
TCGCCCTCGCGCTGATCGTGGGATTCATGGCCGTCGAGGTGGTCGTCGGCATCATCGCCCAATCGCTGGCGCTGATCACCGATGCCGCGCACATGCTCACCGACGCCGCCGCGATCGTGCTGGCACTCGTCGCGATCCGGCTGTCCCGCCGTCCCGCCGCGGGCGCCTACACCTACGGCTACAAGCGCGCCGAGATCCTCTCCGCCCAGGCCAACGGCATCACCCTGCTGCTGCTCGCGGCCTACTTCTGCTACGAGGGCATCCACCGCCTCATCGAGCCCCCGGACGTGGCGGGCCCGCTGGTGCTGATCACCGCGCTGGCCGGTATCGCGGTCAACATCGCCGCGGCATGGTGCATCAGTCACGCCAACCGCACCAGCCTCAACGTCGAAGGCGCCTTTCAGCACATCCTCAACGACATGTACGCCTTCATCGGCACCGCCGTCGCGGGCGCGGTCGTCTGGCTGGCCGGGTACCCGCGCGCCGACGCCGTCGCCGCGTTGATCGTCGCGGCGCTGATGGTCAAGGCGGGCTGGTCGCTGGTGCGCGAATCCGGGCGGATCTTCCTCGAGGCGGCGCCCGCGCACCTGGACCCCGACGCCATCGGCGCCCGTATCTGCGCCGTGCCCGACGTCACCGAGGTGCACGACCTGCACGTCTGGACCATCACCTCGGGCGAGCCCTCGCTCTCGGCACACGTCCTCGTCGACGACCGGGCCGACTGCCACGGTGTCCGCCAGGCCATCGAGAACACGCTGCTCGGCGAATTCGCGCTCGCGCACACCACCCTGCAGATCGACCACGCCGCCGCGCCCGCCACCGCCCCGCACTGCGCCGAGCCGCACGGTCGCACCCACCGGCGCTGAGCGGCGCGTGCTTGACCTTCAGGTCTGTCGAGACTCCATGATGGCCGCGTGACGGAGACGCGCGACCAGGGGTTGCTGACGATCGGCGCGGTGGCGCGGGCCAGCGGGCTCACCGCCAGTGCGCTGCGGTTCTACGGCGACTGCGGGTTGCTGGCGCCCGCCGTGGTCGACGAGGTGACCGGGTACCGCTACTACACCCCCGAGCAGTGCGCGCGGGCGGTGCTGATCCGGCGCCTGCGCGGCATCGAGTTGCCGTTGCCGGAAGTGGCCGAGGTTCTCGACGCCGGTGCCGCACGCGCCGGGGAGGTGCTCGACCGGCACGTGGCCGAGCTGGCCCGTCGCGCCGCGGCGGCCGCCGCGGTGGCCGGGGAGGTGCGGCAGGTGCTGGCGGCCCGCGGCGGCGTCACCGTCGACGCCGCCGGGTTCGCCCGCGCCGTGCGGCAGGTGGTGCGCGCGGCGGTGGTCGATCCGGAGTTTCCGGTCCTGGCCGGCGTGCTGCTCGAGGTCGACGACACCGGGGTGACGGTGACGGCGACGGACCGGTACCGGCTCTCCACCCGGTCGGTGGCTCCCCGCCGCGGCGTCGAGCGATCGTGGTCGGCGGTGGTCGAGGCGGGGGTGCTCACCGCCGCGGTCGCGGAGGCGCCGGGCGAGCTCGTCCTCGCCGAGGACGAGGGTGGCGTGCGGATCGTGACCGGCGCGGTTTCCCGGCGGCTGCCCGGAATCGCGGCCGAATTCCCCGACTACCGCGCCGTGCTCGCCGGCCTGGGCCCGGCGCGCACGCGGGTGCTGCTCGGCCGCGCACCGCTGCTGGCCGCGCTGGAAGCGGCGACCGCGACCGTGCCGCTGGTCGTCGCCGGGGCCGGCGTGGCGCTGGGCGGTCCGGTTCCGGTCACCCTGCCCGCGACGGTGACCGGGGCGCCGCTGCGGCCGGCCTTCGACCCGCGCGTGCTGCGCCCGGCCGTCGAGGACGCGCTCGGACCGGAGTTGATGCTCGACCTCACCGCCCCCGACCAGCCGGTGGTCCTGCGTTCGGCCACCGACGGCGACCTCACCACCCTGGTGATGCCCGTCGATCCGGCTCACTGACACCGAACCGCCCGAGACCCGAACCGATCCAGGAGAACCCGTGACCGACACCGTCATGACCGCCATCATCGATGCCGTGGAGCGCGGCCGGGCGGGCGATCGCGACGCCGCCCGCACCGCGCTCACCGACCTGTGGCGCACGCTCGGTCCGCACGGCGATCCCCTGCACCGCTGCACGCTCGCCCACCACCTCGCCGACCTGCAACCGGATGCGGCCCAGGCCTTGGTCTGGAACGTGCGTGCCCTCGACGCGGCCGACTGCCTTACCGACGAGCGCGCGCAGGCACACCACCCCGGGCTCACGGTCGCGGGCTTCTACCCGTCCCTGCACCTCAACCTCGCCGACGACTACCGCAGGCTGGGCGCCTTCGACGCCGCCCTGCGCGAACTCGCCGCCGCTCGCACCCGCCTGTCCGAACTCGGCGACGACACCTACGGCGCGATGATCCGCACCGCCTTGGCCGAGGTCGAACAGGCGGTCCTAGCGAGCGACACGACACCGCGCCCCACGGCCGCCCCCGCCTGAGCGGTCAGCGGCCGGAGGCGGCAGCGCAGCATCACCACGCAGGCCGCCCCGCACAGGCGAATCCGACACAGCCTGAGCGGGTCAGCGGCCGGAGGCGGCAGCGCAGCGTCACCACGCAGGCCGCCCCGCACAGGCGAAATCCAACACAGCCTCCGGGAGCTCACCCGTTTCGGGTGAACCGCCGCGCCGCGCCGGTGCATAGCGTTGATCATGCCGCTCGGTCGGTATATGGGGGGCATCCCGTTCGTCTCGCCCGCGGGCACAGCTTCGAGGAGGCACCGTGGACTCCGCACGTCCCATCCCCGATCGACCGGCCGCCCCGCATCCGGAGCCGACCGGCCGTCCGCTGTTCTCGCCCGCGCTGCTGGCCCGGTTCGACCGCGCGATCGCGGCGAGTGCGGCACCGATCATCCTGGTGGTCGGCCCGGCGGGCAGCGGGAAGACCGCCTTCGCTCAGGGGTGTGCCGAATTCGCCCGTCCGGGAACGCGAGTCGCCCGGTTGACCCTGACCCCGGCGCTGAACGATCCCACCGCACTGGCCGCGGCCCTGGACACGCCGGCCACCGCGGCGACACCGCGCGAGGACGCGGTCCGTCGAGCGCCCGCCCAGCCGGAGCATCCGGCGGCTACGGGCACGCCGTCGACCGACCCGGCGGCTGCCCCGCATCCCGCCGACGCCCGGCGGCGCAGGCGGCCCGCCCCGCGAAACGCCCGCGGTGAGAACCGGACTCGCACCGCCGACACCCTGCTGGTCCTCGACGACGCCCACCATCTCACCGACCCCCGCGCGCTGGCCTGCCTCGCGCGGTTCCTGCACACCGCCGCCCCCGCCACCACCACGGTGCTCACCGCCCGGCACACCCCGCCGCTGCCGTGGCACCGGTGGGCGGCGACCGGCAGGCTGACCCGGATCACCGCGGCCGACCTGCGTTTGGACGCCGCGCGCACCGCCGCCGTCTTCGACCGCCACGGTGTCGCGCTCAGCGCCGCCGAGCTGACCGCCGTGCATCGCCTCACCGGCGGCTGGCCCGCCCTCGTTCACCTGGCCGCCGAGTACGTCGACACGCATCGCGACTACCGCGACGCGGCGCTCGGAATGCTCGAACACGCTCCGCGGCCGGTGGCCGACTTCCTGGCCGAGGAGGTACTCGGCGGTCTCGCCTCACGGCTGCGCGCCTTCCTCGCCGCCACCTGCCTGCCCGCCGACTTCACGATGGAGCTGGCCGAGGAACTCGCCGGTGACGGGGCGGCGTCGGCGGTGGAGGAGCTGGAGCGCCGGGATTTCCCGCTGCGCCGCCGGGTGCGCGAGGGCGTGGTGCGCTACTCCTATCCCCCGCTGCTGCGCGCCGAGCTCGTCGGGGAGGTGCGCAGGTCACAGCCGGATCGGATGCCGGGGGCGCACCGGGCGGCCTGCCGGGGCGCGGACGCGCTGACGCACGTGCTGTCGGTGCCGGGCCGGCCGGAGCTGGTGGCGTTCCTGCGCGAGCACGCGGTCCGCCTGGTGCTCGACGGGGCGGGCCCGATCCTGTTCGGCCGCTTGGAGTCCGCGCGCGCCTGGGTGCTGGACGACCCGTTCCTCGCCCTGCTGCACACCGCCGACGCCCTGGTCCGCGGCGAGCCGGTGCCGCCGCCGGGCCCGCCGCGCGCCTCCCGCGTCGTCGACGAGCGCGTCCTCGCCGCCCTGGCGGCCGCGGTGGCGATCGAGCACGCCACCGGCACCGGCACCCGCGACACGCTGCGCGCCCTGCGCATCGCGCGCCGCCCCGAACCGACCGGCCACACCCCGCTCGACTACTACCTGGAACTGTCCTTCGGCACCGCGCATGTCCTGCGCGGCGACACCGACACCGGTGGCCGGGGGCTGCGCCGGGCGCTGGTGCTGGCCGACCGGATGGACGCGGCCCGGCTGCGGGTGCGCGCGCTGGCCCGGCTGGCGCTGGCGGCGATGCTCGACGGCGACACGGCGGTGGCGCGGGCGCGGGCCCGGCACGCCGTGGCGCTCGCCGACGCGGCGGCGCTCATCGGTTCCGTCGATCACCTGCGGGCGGTCGCGATCGACGCCCTGTGCCCGTCCGTCCCCGAGCGGGGCGGCCTCCGTGGTGACGCTGCGCTACCGCCTCCGGCCGCTGACCCGCTCGGGCTGGGCGATCCTCAGCCGGCGGCGGCCACCGCCGAGGCCCCGCGACCGGCGGGGACCGGCGCGAGCGTCTTGCCGAGATCGGTGCGCAGCGTGGTCGCCGAGTCCACCAGATAGTTCTGCCGCACCTTCCACGGATGCCGGTCGCCCTGGCGCGGGAACTCGCCGATCGAGCGCTGGATGTAGCCGGAGGCCAGGTCCAGCAGCGGGCGCTCGCTCAATTCGCCCTGCGGGCGCGGTACCACGGCGGCGTAGCCGTTGCGGTCCATGTACCGCAGCACCTTGCACACCAGCCGGGAGGTCAGGTCGGCGCGCAGCGTCCAGGAGGCGTTGGTGTAGCCGATGCAGACGGCGAAGTTCGGGACGCCGGTCAGCATCGCGCCCTGCCAGACGAACTGTTCGGCCAGCGGCACCGGGACACCGTCGATGTGCGGGGTGATGCCGCCGAAGGCGAGCAGGCGCAGGCCGGTGGCCGTGACGATGATGTCGGCCTCGAGCACCCGCCCGGACTTCAGCCGGATCCCCTCGGGCACGAACGCGTCGATGTGGTCGGTCACCACCTGCGCCTTGCCCTTCTTCATCGCCTTGAAGAAGTCAGCGTCGGGTGCGGCGCACAGCCGCTGGTCCCACGGGTCGTAGTTGGGGGTGAAGTGCTCGGCGACGGCCTGCTCGTCCTTCAGGATCCGGGTGGTGAGCCCGGTGAGCAGCTTGCGCGCGGACTGCGGGCGGCGACGGCAGTACTGGTAGAAGGCGATGTTGAACAGGATGTTCTTGGTGCGGATCAGCCGGTGCGCCAGGTCGGGCGGGAGCAGTTCGCGGAGTTTGTCGGCGCGCTTGTCGCGGCCGGGCACGGCGCTGATCCAGGTGGGGCTGCGCTGCAACATGGTCACCGACTCGGCCTGCTCGGCCATCGAGGGCACGAGTGTGACGGCGGTGGCGCCGCTGCCGATGACGACCACGCGCTTGCCCGCGTAGTCGAGGTCCGCCGGCCAGAACTGCGGGTGCACGATGCGGCCGGTGAATTCCGCCGCGCCGGGGAACTCGGGGTCGTGGCCGCGGTCGTAGTCGTAGTAACCGGCGCAGGCGTAGAGGAAGCCGCAGGTCAGCCGCCGCTCGACGACCGTGCCGTCGGCCTCGCGCACGGCGAGGGTGAGGCGCCAATGCGCCTGCTCGCGCGACCAGTCGGCGGAGACCACCCGGGTGCGGTAGCGGATGTGACGGTCGATGCCGAACTCCTGCGCCGTCTCCCGGATGTAGCGCAGGATGGACGGCCCGTCGGCGATGGACTTGGCGTCGCGCCACGGCTTGAACGGGTAGCCGAGGGTGAACATGTCCGAATCCGAGCGGATGCCCGGGTAGCGGAACAGATCCCAGGTGCCGCCGAGCGCCTCGCGCGCCTCGAGGACGGCGTAGCTCTTGCCCGGGCATTCGGTCTGCAGCCGGTAGGCCGCGCCGATGCCGGACAGCCCGGCTCCGACGATCACGACGTCGAGGTGTTCCACGGTCGGCTCAGTCTGGGTCATGGCTACCAGTCTCCCCGATCGCCACGCCCCTCTTCTTGACTTCGCGCGACAAGTATTTGATTCTCGACGACATGTCGGTGATTCGATCCGCGGGCCTGCGGGGTTTCCGCGCCACGGTGGCCGAACTCGGGGGCGACGCCGAGGAGTTCGCCGCGGCCGTCGGCCTGCCGGTGGCCGCGCTCGACGCCGACGACCTGCTGGTCCCCGACCAGGCCGTGGCGGCGGTGCTGGAACTGGCCGCGCATCGGCTGGACCGCCCCGATCTCGGCCTGCGCATCGCGCGGCGCCAGGATCTGGACATGCTCGGCCCGCTGGCGCTGGCGATCCGCAACTCCCCCACCCTGGCCCACGTGCTCGAATGCACCTCGCGCTACCTGTTCGTGCACGCGCGGTCGCTGAGCCTCGAGATCGAACCCGATCCGCACGGCGAACGCGGCGTGCTGGCGCTGCGCTACGGTGTGCGCCCCGGCCTGCCGACGCCGGTGCAGGGCACGGATCTGGGACTGGGGTTCGTGCACCGCGCCATCCAGCGCCTGGTCGCGCCGCGTTACGGCCTGCGGTCGGTGGAACTGCCCTATCGCCCGAGCGCGCCGCCTGCGGCCTACGAGGAGTTCTTCGGCGCGCCGGTGCGCACCGGCAGACCCGCGGCGCTGCTGCGGGTGCCCGCCGAACTCGCCGACCGGCCGCTCTCCGGCGGTGACGAGAACCTGCACCGGCTGGCGCTGGCCTTCCTCGCCGAGCAGGCCACCGAGACCGGGGCGGCGACCGCGCCGAAGGTGCGCGCGGCGGTGCAGCAACTGCTCGGCACCACCCCGCCCGAGATCGGTGTGGTCGCCCGCCTGCTCGCCGTGCATCCGCGCACCCTGCAACGCAGTCTCGCCGCCGAGGGCACCGGCTTCGCCGCGATCCTCGACGACGTGCGCCGCCAGCAGGCCCGCCGCTACCTCACCACCACGACCATGCCGCTGGCGCAGGTGGCCTCGCTGCTCGGGCTGGCCGAACAGGCCACCCTCACCCGCTGCTGCCGCCGCTGGTGGGGCCGCACGCCGACCCAGGTGCGCCGCGCCGGGCTGGGCGCACCCGCGTGAACCCGGTCGTCAGGCGGCCTTTTCCACCTTGCGCACGGCGTCGCGGAAGAGCTGGTCGAACACGGCCTGGTCGACGCTGTCCTGCAACGCACCCACCCGCACCACGACCGTGGTGCCGCGCACCACGGCCATGCCCTGATACGCGGTGGTCGTCAGCGGCTTGCCGCTGCCGACGGTCGAGGTGCTCACGGCCTTGAAGGCCACCGCGTCGTTCGCGTTCACCCCCGCGGGCACGGTGAGGTTCTCCACCCGGCCGACGGTGGTGATCTCCTTGCCCTCCACGGTCGAGGTGACGGTCACCTCGGGACATTGCGCGTTGACCTCGCGCACGCGGGCAGGCTCACCGGCGCGGCCCGCGACGAACTCCATGTACATCAGACCGGCCTTGTTGTCGTTGGCGGCGATGACGGCGGAATCGGCGAGCAGCTCGCTGGTGGCGGTGCTGAGGTCCTGCTGGGTCTGCCCGCACTCGGCCGGGGTGACGGTCGAATTCTGCTGCATGCCGGTCATGTCCGCGACCGCGTCCTGCAGCCGGTCCTGCGGGAGGTCGACCTTCTCGGCGCCCTCGGGGAATTCGTCGATGCTCAGCAGCAGCTGGTCACGCGGGGTGCTCGGCGGCGCCGAACTCGGCGTGGTCTCGTCGTTGCCGCCGCAGCCGGCCAGCAGCAGCGCGCCCGCCGCCAATCCGGCCAGCAGTCGTGTTCCCGGGTAACGCAGTGTGATCATGCGGGCCAGCATGCCAGCAGGGCGGCCGATCAACGAATCGACGACCGACCGCGCGGTCCGTGCCGCCGACGCGCCGAACACCGGAAAGCGCAGGCGCACCGGCGAATTCGAGAATGGTGACGCACGACACATTCCCTCGGAGCCGCGGTCGGCGTCGCCCGCGCTGTTCTACCGTTCGAGCACAGGTCGAATCGGAAGGAACATCTCGATGTCCGGTCTGAGCAGAGTCCTCGTCGTGGTACTCACCGCGCTGGCGGGCATCGCTGTCCCCGCACTCCTCGCGCCGCAGGCCCACGCCGCGCCGATCGTGCGCTGGGAGACCCGGGTCAGCGACCGGATCCTCGACATCGGGGTGTCCTCACCGCATCTGGAGGGGCCCGACTGGTCGGTGAAGGTGGTGCGGCTGGTGGTGCCGCCGGGCTGGTCGCCGACCGCGAACCGCACCTGGCCGACGGTGTGGGTGCTGCACGGCGGCTTCGACGATCACAAGTCCTGGACCGACAAGGGCGGGCTGGAAGCACTCACCGCCGGTCGTGAGGCCATCTTCGTCCTCCCCGAGACCAGTTGGTGCAGCGCCTATTCCGATTGGTGGAACTACGGCGCCTACGGCCCGCCCGCCTGGGAGAAGTACCTGCTCGAGGACGTGCGCGGGCTGCTGGAATCGCGCTACCGGGCCAACACCACCCGGGCCGTCGCGGGCAATTCCATGGGCGGGCTCGGTGCGATGAAGTTCGCCGCGGAGTACCCGGGCATGTTCCGCGCCGCGGCCTCGTTCAGCGGCAACGTCGACCCGTTGCGCGAGTCCGGCGCACCCGGCGGCCCGGACCTGCCCGGTCTCGGCTGCGGCGCCGACTGGAAGCGCGTGTGGGGCGATCACGCCGTTCCGGCGCAGCGGGCGATCTGGCAGGAGAACAACCCCTACAGCCGCGCCGCCGACCTGATCGGCATCCCGCTGTTCGTCTCCTACGGGCGCACCGGCACCGTGGAATCGACGGTCTACGAACAGAACTACCGCTTCGCCGACCGCTTGCGCGCGGTGGGCGCCCAGGTGGACGAACGCTATGTGCCCACCGACGGGCACGACTGGCCCGCCTGGCAGCGGCAGCTGGGCAACGCGCTGCCGATGCTGCTGGCCGCCGTCGGCGCCTGACCCGCCCCCGGCGGTATGGTTCGGGCATGGCGGACTCGGACGAGCGCATCTCCCACCACGAACCGCACTCCCGAGGGTTGTCGACTCGGCTGAACTGGCTGCGCGCCGCGGTGCTCGGCGCCAACGACGGCATCGTCTCCACGGCCGGACTCGTGGTCGGCGTCGCCGCGGCGACCACCGCGCAGTCCGCGATCTTCACCGCGGGCATCGCCGGGGTGTCCGCGGGCGCCATCTCGATGGCGGTCGGCGAGTACGTCTCGGTCAGCACGCAGCGCGACTCCGAGGAGGCGTTGCTGGCCAAGGAGCGCCGGGAACTGCGCGAGGACCCCGCGGACGAGCTGCGCGAGTTGGCCGACATCTACGAGGCCAAGGGGCTGTCCCCGGCCACCGCCCGCACGGTCGCCGAGGAGCTCACCGCGCACGACGCCTTCACCGCGCACGCCGAGGCCGAACTCGGGCTCGATCCGGGCGCGCTCACCAATCCGTGGCAGGCCGCGGCCTCGTCGGCGGTCTCGTTCACCCTCGGCGCGCTGCTGCCGCTGCTGGCGATCCTGCTGCCCCCGGTCACCGCCCGTATCCCGGTGACCTTCGCCGCCGTGCTCGTCGCGCTGGCCCTCACCGGCTCGATCAGCGCGCGCCTGGGCGGCAGCAACCGGCTGCGCGCGGTGGTCCGGGTGGTGGTCGGTGGCGCGCTGGCGATGACCATCACCTACTGCATCGGGCAGATCGCCGACGTCGCCGGAATCTGACACGCCGGTGTCGGGCACCTTTCTTTCCGACGACGGGCCGTCGACGGTCGCCGCGGCGTAGACTTCGGTTCGACTCTGCGAGTCCCGATGTGCGTGGCTCGAATCCTGCGAAGTCCCTATTCAGGAGGACGAGCATGCCTTTTCTTGACCGCCGGGAAGCGGGCCGGCGTCTGGTCGAGAGAGTGCGCGGGTTCCACACTGCCGACACCGTGGTTCTCGGTGTGCCCCGCGGCGGTGTGCCGGTCGCCTACGAGGTGGCGGCCGCGCTCGGTGCGCCGCTGGACGTGGCGGTGGTACGCAAACTGCGGGTGCCCTACCAGCCGGAGCTGGTGTTCGGCGCGCTGGGCGAAGACGGCGTGCGTGTCGTCGACGACAAGATCCTGGTGCGGGCGTTCGTCTCCGATTCCGGCCGCGCCCAGGTGGAGACCAACGAGCGCGCCGAACTGGCCCGCACCGCGCTGCGCCTGCGCGGCGGCGCCGAACGGCTGGATCTGCACGGCCGCACCGTGGTGATCGTCGACGACGGTGTCGCCACCGGTGCGACGGCCCGCGCCGCGCTGGCCACCGCCCGCGCCCGGGGTGCCCTGCGCACGGTGCTGGCGGTGCCGGTGGGTTCGGTGCGCAGCATCCGGGCGCTGGCCGCGGTCGCCGACCACGTGGTGTGCCTGGAGACGCCGGAGATGTTCCATTCCATCGGGCACTGGTACCGGGATTTCGCGCCGGTGGAGCCGGCGCGGGTGTGTGATCTGCTCGACGGGGCGGCCGCGGAATTCCGGCAGCGCGCCCGGCGCGCGGCCGAATTCCGCCCGGTACGCTGAATCGGCCGGGTGGCGAATTCGCCACCCGGCCGATCGCGGGTCACCGCCGATTTCGGGTGAGCCGATCTCGGGTCACCCGGGCGGTAGGTCAGTAATAGTGCCTGCGGCCGCCGACGGGACGGCCCACCGAGCCGGCGATCCAGAGCACCGCGCCGACCAGCAACACCACGATGCCCGCGGTGACGAGCAGGTTGATGCCGAGCAACCAGCCGACGATCAGCAGAATCAATCCGAGAATGATCACGGTCTTACCCTTTCCTCATCAGTCGTCTCTCGACTGAAACGTCGTTCACGCCTTGGCTGGACCGGAGCCCGGTGGCCTGCGCAGGAATCGGTTGGCGCTCCACATCGGCCCGCCGGTCTGCGGCGGGGCGGGTGGTGCGCCGGCCGGCGCCTGTGGTGCGGGGGCGGCGCGGCGCGCGGCCGCGACCTCCCGGCGCGAACGACGAAGTTCCCGGCGCGCTTCGCTGCCGCGGCGGGCGCTACGCCACACACCGGTCGACAGGAGCAGCAGGCCGAGCATGCCCGCGGCGCCGACGAGAATGCCGACACCGAAGACCTCCCCCACGGTGGGGGTGAACAGAGAGCCGAAGATCTCGAAATCGCCCGCCGGTGCGCGCATCCGATCCAGGTCGGCTGCGGCGATCGACACCCCGACGACGACCGCGGCGATCAGGACGAGAAGTCCCAGAACTATGAACATGACAATCCCGCTTCGCTGAAATGTTCTGACATGTCGGCTATTCCCGGGAATCGGGCGCCCAAACGGCCACCAGCGAGAAGGAAATGCCCCTAAACGAGAAAATCCGGCACGGCGACGATGTCGGGACCGGAAGGTTCTCAATGGCGCGGCAATCCGAGAGATGCCGTCGCACTCTCTCGCCGACGCAGCACCGGGGCCGGCGCCCACCGGGCGACGCTGCGTGTCACCCACTCCAGCGGCCCGTCGCACAGCCACCGCAACCACAGGTGGCTGCAGAAGATCTGCCCGGCGAGAATGCCCGCCGCCAGGACCACCACGGCGCCGTAGCGGGTCGAGTCGGTCAGCCGCAGCTGCGGCTCGGCGAGCAGGATCAGCGGGGTGGCACTCAGCGAGGCCGTCAGCGCCATCCGGCCCAGCGGCGCCAGCAGCTCGGTCAGCAGCGCGCCGGTCTCGGTCCGCAGCAGCAGCAGGAGCCCGGTGAGGTAGGCCAGGGCACCGGCGAGCGCGGCGACCGGGCCGCTCGGGCTGCTCCAGAGCTCCAGATACGGTGTGCGCCACTGCCATACGGCCGTCGCGACCGCCGCGGGGACGGCGAGCAGGAAGACCGCGACCAGCCAGGCGGGACGCTCGACAGCCCGCTCGAGCAGGCGGTAGCGCTGGGCCGCGAGGCCGAGCAGCAGCAGGCCGGGCACCGGCGCCAGATCGCCGCCCAGGGTCAGGGCGACCGCGACCGTCACCCCGAGCCCCAGAGCGAGCACCGCGCCGCGCGGCAACAGGGCGGCGGGCGCCAGCACCACCGCGCCCGCGACGGCCAGCGGCAGCAGCACCGCCCCCGGCCGGTACCACAGCTCGATCGCGCCGAGCACGCTCAGAACCAGCAGCCCGCGCAGCAGCACCGCGTGGGGCCGCTGCCCGCGCCGGACCGCGGCGTCCATCGCGCGGGCACAGCCCAGGCCGAACAGGAACGCGAGCATCGCCAGGAAGCGACCGTCGAGCGACACCGCGAGCACCTGCCGCACGCCGTCGAGCCGCTCCCCGGACGGGTCGGTGTCGCGCATGTCCACGGCCCGCCAGATCCCCGGCACCAGCACTCCGCACACCGCGACGCCGCAGAGCGCCTCGAACTCGCGCCGCACCGCACCCGGCGCATCCTGACCAGCCATGCCGATCACGCTAACCCGGAACCGTTGCCGGGCCGTCGCTTCCGCCGGCACCACGCCCGGCCCGGTCGGCGGTGGCGCGGCGTCCGACCATCGCGCACACCGCGTCAGCGCACCGCGACCCGTACCTTCACCGCGTCCTCGGCGGTGCCCGCGAGCGCCTGCTCGATCAGTGCGCTCAGGTCCAGTTGCGGGCCCGCCTCGGCGACGGCGCCGGTGAGGGGTTGCAGGCCGGGCAGCAGCGCGCGGATCTCCGGACCCGCCTCGCGCAGCCAGGCGGTGAGCCGTTCCAGGAACGGCACCAGGCCGTCGTCCTCCAGATACCGCTGCGGGCTGCCTTCGGTGAGCATGGCCCGGCCGACCGCCTCGACGAGTTCGTCCAGGGCCTGCCCGAATCGGACCAGGGCGGGCGCGCCCGCGGAGGTGGCCGGGCCCGCCCAGTCGATGTCGGCCGCGGCGAGCTGGAAGCTGGTGAGCAGCTCGGCGATCCGGGGCTGCCTGGCCATGATGGTGGCCGCCAGCAGGTCGCCGGACCGGGCCAGCTCCGGCACCACCGCCTCGGTGCCGGTGAGCGCGGTGCTCACCGTTTCGACCAGCGAGCCGACCACGGTCGGGTCGAGCTGGTTCATGGTCTTGGTGACCAGCCGGGCCACCTCGGCCACCGACATCGGGGTGCGCACGTCGGAGGTGTCCAGGCGCTGACCGTCGCGCAGGTAGGGCCCGCCCGCGGCCTTGGGCACGAACTGCACGTAGGGCTCGCCGAGCGCGGACAGATGCTCGATGGTCACCACGCTGTCCACCGGCAGCCGGTGGTCGCCGTCCACGCGGAAGCCCACCTCGACCCCGGCGTCGGTCGCCCGCACCGCGGTGACCTCGCCGACCTCGATTCCGGTAAGCAGGATCGGGGAGCCGACCCCCAGGCCGCCGGAATTGCGCAGCACCATGGTGGCCTCGGTGTGTTCGGCGAACGGGTCCACCCGCACCACACCGAAGGCCAGGTAGGCCGCACCCAGGATCATGATGGCGGCGATACCGCCCAGCGAGGCCAGCGAACCCGCCTTCATCGCACCGCTCCGATCATGCGCAGTGTCCGGACGATCTGTTCGACCTGCTCGTCCTCGGCGACGGGACTGCCCTCCACCCGTACCCCGGTGACATTCACCTTCGGCCCGCGCTCGGCGAACGGGATGATCTTGTCCCGCAACAGCGCGACCAGCAGCGCCAGATTGCCCGGCCTGCCCAGATCCAGCGGGCCGCCGGTGACCAGCGGCGCGAACGCGGTGGCCGCGGCGTCGCCGGAGCGCGCCAACGGTGCCAGCCAGGACAGCGACTGGCCGACCGGGCCGAGACCGTCGAAGATCTCGGTGACCCCGGCGATGGAGGCGGCGTTGGCGTTCATCCGCTCCACCGAGGCGGCACTGAGGATGTTGTCGAGCTCGGGCCGGATCTCGTGCAGCACTTCGGCATTGGTGGCCAGGCCGTAGAGCAGCAGATCCACCTGGTCGAGGTTGGCGGCCAGGTCGGCGGCGTCGGCGCCGAGCACACCGGCGATCCGGGCGGTCTCGCGGGGATCCTGCGGCATGACCGCGTTGATCCGGTGCACGATGTCCTGCAACTGGTTCACCGCGCCGCCCTGCACGAACAACGCCATCGCGGCCATCGTGTCCTCGAGCTGCACGGGTGGACGGGTGTGGTCGAGGCCGATGGTGGCGCCGGGGGCGAGCAGCTCGCCGAACCCGTCCGGCGGGGTGGTCAGCGCGATGTGGATGTCGCCGAGCACGGTGTTCTGCCGCAGTTCGGCGATGGTCGCGGTGGGCAGCCGCACCGATGCGGAGATCGCGGTGCGCACCACCACGTACCCGCCGCGACCGGGCGGCGCCTGGTCGGCGGGCACCACGGTCACCTGCTCGACGGTGCCGACCTGGGCGCCGTTGGCGATCACCTTCGCCCGCGCGGGCAGGTTGAGCACGTTGGCGAATTCGATGTCGAGCGCATAGGTCGGTCCGGGCACCGAGTTGCCCGGCACCGGCACCGCCGACGGGTCGAACGCGCACCCCGCGAGCGCGATCGTGCCGGTCAGCAGCGGCGCCAGGAACAGGCGGCGCAGGACACGTCCGGCCGGGACTCTCATCGCGCACCCACCGTTCCGAGTACCAGGGACACCAGATCCACCCGCACCAGGCCGTTCTCGGCGCCCGCACACCGGCCGGGGGCGATCGCCTCGACCGCGGCGCAGACCTGTTCGGCGGCCGGTTGCGGGAGCGCCACCCGGGGCGGGGCGTAGGTCAGCCCGCTCGCGCCGGTCTCGGGATCGGCGGCGGTGCGGAACGCCGAGGCCAGCACCGGGGTGGTGAGCACGATGTCGCGCAGCGATCCGACGTTGGCGCGCAACAGTTTCAGCAGCGGCACCGTGCGGTCGAGCAGCCCGAGGATCTCCGTCCCGAACAGGGCGGTCAGGTCGTCGAGCATCGGCAGCACCTCGCGCAAGGCGTCGAACAACTGCGCGCCGGGCACCAGCAGGTCGTCGGTGGCCTGGTCGAGCACCGGCCCCACCCGCACCAGCATGGTCTCCAGGTCGCCCCAGTACTGGTTGACCTTCTTCGACACCGAGGAGAACGCGTCGAAGATGCCTGCCAGATGGGCGATGTCGGCGTCCGGCGATTTCAACGCGGAGCCGAGCTTGTGGATCAGCTCGTTGATCTGCGGGCCGGTGTCGGCGGTGGCGCGATCCAGCGACGCCAGCCCGGCGGCCAGCGAATTCTGCTGTGCCGGATCGGCGCCGACGAGTTCGTCGGAGAGCTGCGCCAAGGCGGTGAGTGTCTCGGTGAGGCTCTTCGGTGTCAGCGTGCGGGTGATGCACGCGCCGCTGTCCCAGGGCTCGGTGGTCGTGCCCGAGGCGAGGACGGCCAGCTCCCGGTCGGCGACGACGGTGTCGGAGACGGTGGTCGCGGAGGCGTCGGCGTAGACCGGATGGTCGGCGTCGACCTCGAAATCCACCCGCACACCGCTGCCCTGGTTGCGCACCGAGGTGACACTGCCGACCACGATGCCGCGCATGGTCACCTGGTTGCCCTCGTAGAGACCGATGCTGTCGGGCATGATCGCGCAATAGCTCTCGGTGCGCCGCAACGGCTCGAAGGCGAGCACGTAACCGACCACGGCCACCACCGCGATCACCACCACACCGGCCACCGACATGAAGGCCTGACTGCCCAGCAGACGCTTGACCATCAGCACTGCCTCCCCGGCACCGGCACGCACACATCCGGCAGTTCGAGGCCCGCGGGCACGGGCACGGTCTGCGCGGACTGATCGATCACCAGGCCCTCCTCCGGAATCACCAGGGTGCGCAGCTTCTCGCCGAGTTCCCGGGTGGTGGCGATGACGGGTTCGAGCGTGCCGCCCATCTCGGTGAGCCGGCCGATCGCCGCGGACAACTGGTCCGCGCGCGGCCGCACCGACGACTCCCAGGCCGGGGCCAGGGCCGCGACCCGCTGCACCACGCTGGTCAGCAGCGCGACCGCCTCGCGCAGTTCGGCGCGCTTGTCGATGAGCACGTCCTCGAGCAGGATGACGTTCTCCATCAGCCTGCGCAGATCGCTCTTGGCGCCGTCGTACATGGTGACGTACTCGTCGGCGACGGCGATGGCGTTGGAGACCTGGGCGCGCTGCCGGTCGATCGCGTCGACGTAGCTGCCGACGGTGTCGAGGGTGGTGCGCAGCGTCTCCGGCGCGTCGGTGACCGCGCGGTCGAGTTCGGCGAGGTTGCGGCGCAGGGTGTCGCCGTTCACCTCGCGCAGCGGAGCGGTGGCGTCCTGGAAGGTCTCCATCAGGCTGTAGGGCAGGCGCACCCGGTCGGCCGGGATGACGCCGTCGCCCAGCGGTTCGGTCCCGGCCGGGAACAGCGCCACGTAGTGCCCGCCGACCAGGGTGAGCATGCGGATGTCGAGCGAGGTCTGGTCGCCGACGAACACGTCGTCGTCGACGGTGAACCGCATGACCACGCGGTCCGGCTTCAGCTCCAGGCTCGTCACCGCGCCGACGGTGACCCCGGCCAGGCGCACGTCGTCGCCGACCTTCACCGACTGCGCCTCGGTCAGCTCCGCGGTGTAGGTCGACTTGCCCAGCGGCACCGCGTACAGCACCCCGGCGGCGACCACGCCGAGCACCACGGCCAGCACACCGACGATGCCCAGCCGCACCTCCCGGCGCGTGCGGGCCGCGTCGTCGAGCACCGGGCGGTCGCCGCCGAACCAGCGCGAGATCATCGTTTGCATATCGTCACCTGTTGTCCGGCGATCAGCACCCGCAGCGGGGTGGGCACCTCGGCGGGGCCGTTGCCGCATTCGGGCTGCCAGCCCGCGACGGTGCGGGGCAGCGCGTTGTCGACGGCTTGGAGCAGGCCGGGCAGCCGGCCGAACACCTCGACGGCCTCCCGCGGATCCGGGAACAGCGAGCGCACCAGCGCGTCGATGTCGGTGGCCCGGTCCGGGTCGAGGCCGAGCGTGCCCAGCAACCGGTCCAGCGGCGCGAGCACCGAGGGCGCGCTCATCGCGAAGTCGGCCAGGCCGCCGATGTTGGCCTGCAGCGCCTGGAAGATGTCGCTGAGCCGGGCCAGCAGCGGTACCAGGTGGTGCACCCGGCCGCCGACCTTGTCGGCCAGCTCGGACATGTTCTTCACCAGCGTGGCGATCACTTGCTGCCGGTCGCCGACGTATTCGCTGAGCTGCCCGATGGCCGCCATCGCCGGGCCGAGGCCGGTGCCGTCACCCTCGATGACCGCGAGCATGCTCTCGGTGAACTGGTTGACCGCCTCCGGGGAGAGCGTGGCCAGCACCGGTTGCAGGCCGTTGAACAGGCTCGTCACGTCGAACGACGGCACCGTCCGGTCGGCGCCGACGACCGCGCCGGGGGCCAGCCGCACCCCGGGCGTCGGTTCCTGCTGCAGGTCGATGTAGCGCTGGCCGGTGAGGTTCTGGTAACGGATGGCCAGGCGCGAGTTGTCGTAGATCGGCGTCGCGGTGGTGACGGTGAACCGCACCTTCGCCATCGACTGCTCGAGGCCGATCCGCTCCACCTTGCCGACCTGCACGCCGAACATGCGCACGTCGTCGCCGACCTTCAGGCCGTTGGCGTCGGTGAACAGCGCCTCGTGCGTCTCGGTGTCCCCGGCGACCGGGCGCTGGATCGCGGCCAGCACCAGCGCGAGCACCACGGCCATCACCGCGGCGAACAGGCCGAGCCGCCAGGCGGCGGCACGCACCGTCATCGGGCACCTCCGAGCAGCGGGACCGCCAGGCCGGGCACGTGCGCGAGTTCGACCTCGAGATTCAGCACCGGGCCGTCCGGGGTCTCCGGCATCGCCGCACGCAGTCGGCCGAGCAGTTCGCGCAGCTCGGCGCCGGACTGCGCCGGGCGCGGCACCATCTGCGCCAGCACGGCCAGCATCGGCGCGAGCATGTCGGTGGCCTCGGCGAGTTCCTCGCCGGCCGTGCTGACCGTGGTGGCCAGGCCGGGCAGGATCGAGCCGGTCAGGGCGCCGACCCCGACGTCGTAGCGGTCCTGGTCGGTGCGCAGGATGCGGATGTCGTGGAACTGGTCGAGGATCCGGATCGTCGCGCCGGCGAACTCGCCGCCGCCGTCGAAGGCGGGGCCGAGATTGCCGAGCAGTTCCGAGGCGGGCATGGTCTGGTGGTCGGCGATGGTGCGCGCCACCGTGATCAGCGCCTGCACCAGCGGGGTGAAGGCCTGCACGTCGGCGGAGATCTGCGCGATCACGGTGGCCAGGCGCGGGGAGAACGCGGTCTCGCCCACCTGGGAGAGGCTGCGCAGGATCGCGCCCATGGTGGCGTCGTAGACGTCGCCCGCCCGCGGGCCGGTGAGGTCGACGACGGTGCCCGCCCGCAGCGGCGCACCGCCGGGGCCGCGCAGCAGTTCCAGTTCGCTGATGCCGAACAGGTTGGCCGGTGCGTAGTCCAGCCGCAGCGAGTCGTCGATGCCGGGCAGCGCGTCGGCGTCCAGGCGCAGGTCGATGCGCTGGGTGCCGCGCTCGTCGGGTGCGATCGCGGTCACCTCACCGGCCAGCACGCCGTCCACCCGCACCTGGGTGCCCTCGGTGACGCCGTCGCCGATCTGCTCGGTGCGCAGCGTGATGCGCAGCCCGTCCTCGCTGCGCAATCCGCGATAGAGACCCGTCACCAGCGCGACCACCACGACCAGCGCCACCAGCACCAGTCCGAGGGTGCGCGCGCGGGTCCGGTCGGCGGCGACGCCGGGCAATCCGTATTCAGGCACCGTTCACCCCGTGAAGCTGATCGCCGAGTTGAAGCCCCACAGCACGATCGAGAGCACCATGTCGATGGCGATGATCGCCACGAAGCTGGTGCGCACCGCGCGCCCCGACGCGATGCCGACGCCCTCGGGCCCGCCCTTGGCGAAGAAGCCGTAGTAGCTGTGGACCAGGATCACCACCGTCCCGAAGACCGCGACCTTGATCACCGCGGCGATCACGTCGAAGCCCGAGACGAACTGGAAGAAGTAGTGGTCGTAGACACCGGCCGACTGTCCGTGCAGCAGCGTGATCAGCCCGCGGCAGGCCGCGTAGGCCAGGATCAGCGCGATCAGGAAGGTCGGCACGATGGCCAGCGCGCCCGCGATCACCCGGGTGGTCACCACGAACGGCACCGAGCGCAGGCCGAGTGATTCGATCGCGTCGATCTCCTCGGAGATGCGCATGGACCCGATTTCGGCGGTGATCCGGCAGCCCGCCTGGGCGGCGAACCCGACCGCGGCCGCGATCGGTGCCAGCTCGCGGGTGGTGGCGTAGGCGGAGACGATGCCGGTGACCGGGCCCATGCCGAGCATGTCCAGCGTGGCGAAGGACTCCACACCCACCGAAGCGCCCATCACCAGCCCGAGCACCACCATCATCGGCACCGTGCCGCCGCCGACCACGATGGAACCGCGGCCCCAGGTCATGTTCGTGATGGCACGCATGGTCTCGGCGCGGTAGCGCGACAGCGTCAGCGGCACCGCCGAGAGCACCTGCCAGACGAACACCGCGACGAAGCCGAAGGATTCGATGCCGCGCAGCACCAGCCCGCCGCGCCGCACGTAGCGCACCAGCGGACCGAGCCCCTTGGGCACGTACGAGGAGACCGCCATATCAGGCCAGCCTCGTCGGCAGGAACATGGCGGTGACCTGGGTGAGCAGCAGGTTCACGCACACGATCGAGACCACCGAGAGCACCACGGCGGCGTTGACCGCGTCGGCCACGCCGCGCGGGCCGCCCTTGGCCTCCAGACCGCGCTGGCAGGCGATGATCACCACCAGGAAGCCGAAGATCAGCGCCTTGCCCAGCGACACCCACACGTCCGCGGTGGAGGTGAACGAGCCGAAGGTGGCCCAGTAGCTGCCCGGTGTCACGTCCTGGCCGCCGATGGCGACCGCGTACCCGGCGAGCACGCCGACGAAGATCACCAGGACGTTGAGCAGCGGCGCGACGATCAGCATCGCGACCATGCGCGGGATCACCAGCCGGTGGATGGGGCTGATGCCCATGGTGTGCAGCGCGTCGATCTCCTCGCGGATGGTGCGCGCGCCGAGGTCGGCGGCGATGGCGGCCGCGCCCGCGCCGCCGAGCAGGAAGCCGGTCGCCATCGGCGCGCCCTGCTTGATGACGCCGAGCCCGCCGGTCGCGCCGACGAGGGAGTCCGCGCCGAGGGTGTGGATCAGGTTGCCGACCTGGATGGAGACGATCACGCCGAACGGGACGGCCATCAGGATCGCGGGCACGGCGGTCACGGTGACCAACCGCCACGCCTGGAGCAGGGCCTCACGCCACTGGAATTCGCGGCGGATCAGGTCGCCGACGGTGCCGGTGACCGATTCCTGGGCGATGCCGACCGCGCGGCCGAAGGTGCGCAGCGAGGAGACGACCGTATCGGAGAAGTTCTTCCGGACGATCGCCGTCGCGGATACGCGGTCGGCCGTGCGGATCTCCGGCGTCATTCGGCGGGCCCGCGGGCCGCGCCCGCCGCACGGGACGTCTGGATGTTCATGGCGCTCTCCGAATCCGGCTTCGATGCCAACGTCGGCCAAGCTAATAGGTACTCTGCGTCACAACAAAATCAGGGAGCCGTGACGCTGACCACTTTCCAACCGAACCCGAGCACCGTTCCGGTTATTCGTGATCCGCACCACTTCGGCTACGGACTGGCGGCGAGGAACACAAAAGCCGAGAACAGAGCCAGGTGCACGCCGCCCTGCAGGAGCGTGGCGCGCCCCGGAACCACGGTCAGCACGCCGACGACGACGGTCAGCGCGAGCAACACCATCTGCGTGGCGCCCAGTCCCAGAATCAACGGACCAGGTAGCCAGATAGTTGCTACAGCGATGACCGGGATGGTCAACCCGATGCTCGCCATCGCCGAGCCGAGGGCCAGGTTCAGGCTGATCTGGAGTCGGTCGCGCCGCGCGGCCCGGACCGCGGCCAGCGTCTCCGGCAGCAGCACCAGCAGCGCGATCACCACACCCACCGCCGCGTGCGGCATCCCGGCCGTCGCCACCGCCGACTCGATCGACGGCGAGACCACCTTGGCCAGCCCGACCACCCCGGTCAGCGCGAGCAGCAGCAGCGCAAGGCTGAGCAGCGCCGCGCGCGTGGAGGGCCGCTCGTCGTGCAGATCGTCGTCGGTCACCACCCCGTCCGCCTGGACCGGCGGCAGAAAGTCGTCGCGGTGCCGCACCGTCTGCACCATCACGAACAGCCCGTACAACGACAGCGAGGCGATCGCGGCGAAGGCCAGCTGCGGGGTGGAGAACTCCGGGCCCGGCACGCTGGAGGTGAAGGTCGGCAGCACCAGACTGAGCGTGGCCAGCGTCGCCACCGTCGCCAGCGCCGCGCCGGTGCCTTCGGCGTTGAACTCGGCCACCCGCCTGCGCAGCGCCGCGACCAACAGGGCGAGGCCGAAGATGCCGTTACAGGTGATCATCACCGCCGCGAAGACGGTGTCCCTGGCCAGCGTCGCCGATTTCTCCCCGCCGGAGATCATCAGCGTGACGATGAGCGCCACCTCGATCACGGTGACGGCCACGGCGAGCACCAGCGCCCCGAACGGTTCACCGACCCGCTCGGCGACCACCTCGGCGTGATAGACCGCCGAGAGCACCGCCCCGATCAGGAACGCGGCAACCACCACGACACCCACCGAAGGCAGACTTCGCCCCCAGGTGGCGGCCAGGACGACGGCGGCGAGCAGGGGCACGAACACGGTCCAGCGGTCTCTCAGCGCACGGATCATGCTTCCATCGTCCCAGCAGAATCGGACATCAAGATCGAGGCACGTGGCCGAGTCGCCCGCGGCGATATTGTGGCGATCGATTCCGCACCGGCCGGGGCATGGGCGAGAATTCCCGTGTGCGGACCCAGTTCACCCACGAGCTCATCGCGTTGACCAACGATCTGACGCTGATGTGCCGTCTCGCCCACGATTCCCTCGAACGGGTCGTCGACGCGCTGGCGGGCGCCGATCTCACCGCCGCCTACGAGGTGTTCGCGCTCGAGGAGCAGTTACACAAGATGCACGGCACCTGCGAGGCGCGCACGGTGGCGCTGCTGGCGTTGCAGGCGCCGGTCGCCCGCGACCTGCGCCATGTGGTGACCGCGATGCAGATCGCCGACCAGCTCTCCGGCATCGGCACCCTCACCAGCGCGGTCGCCGACCAGGTCTACCGCCACCACCCCGAACACGTTGCGGCGCAGCCGATCCTGTCCGCGCTGACCGAGCTCGGCGGGGTCGCCGCGGCCCGGCTGGCCGCCGCGGGCGAGGCGGTGACCACCGGCCACCCCGCCGACGACCCCGCGCCCGGTGCCTCCGTGGCCGAGCTGCGTGCCCGGCTGCACGCCGCGCTGAGCGATCCGGACCGTCCCGAAACTCCGGCCGTCGTCATCGATCTCACGCTGCTCGGCAGTCACCTGGAACGCTGCGTGGAGCGTGCCGAGCGCATCGATCGGCTGATCCGCTTCCTGGACACCGGGATTCCGCCCACCGCGCAGCCCGGACCGGAACTCCCGGCCGACTGAGTGTGCGCAACCTCATAGCGGTCGGTCCGCTCGCATCGGTGACCGGCGGGGTAGCTTGACGGCCGCTGAGGTAGGAACGCCACCGACGATGCCGAATCGATGCGTGACATCGGTCTGCTTGCTACGGCAGCATTTTCGGTAGCGCATGGTAGTGAGTGCGGGACGGGTGAGCTCCCGTTTCGGTAGGGAGTCGTTGTGAAGGTGTTGTCGTCCCGCCGGATTCGCCGTTTCCTGGGAGTGGCGGGGCCGATCGTGCTGGCCGCGCTCATCGCGGCCGCGTTCGCCGTGGTGGAGGAGCGGACCGGAACCGTCAGCGGGCGCACCGATACCGCCGGTTCGGCACCGGGCTCGGCCGCCGAGGTCACCGGAATGCTCGCACAGCTGAAGGTCGCCCCGGAAGCCTCGATGAACGGCTACAGCCGAGAGAAGTTCCCGCACTGGGACTCCAACAAGGCCGAGCACGGCTTCGGGGCGGAGTTCACCCGCTACAGCCGGTGCACCACGCGCGAGGTGATGATGCTGCGCGACGCGGAAGGCGCGGTGCAACTGGACCCGGCAACCTGTCAGCTCACGGTCGGCTCCGGCGGTGGCTGGCGCGACGAGTACGGCACCCTCGACCGGAAGACCGGTCAGCTCAAGCCCTACAAGTGGATCACCGACCCGGCGGCGGTGGACGCCGAGCACATCGTGGCGCTGGCCGAGGCATGGCGCTCGGGCGCGGCGGGCATGGACGAACAGACCCGCCGCCGGATCGCCAACGACGCGCTGAACCTGCAGGCCTCCGACCCGACCGCGAACCGCTCCAAGGGCGACCAGGACGCCGCGAACTACCTGCCGCCGGGAAAGTTCCGGTGTGCCTATGTCGATCGGTACCTGCGGGTGAAAGTAAAGTACGGGCTGACCGTGGACTCGGCCGAGCAGGCCGCGCTGCGCACCGCGGTCGACGACTGCGTGCGGCAAGGAGGGTTCCGATAAGCGACATCGTGGCAATCTCGGGCAGAGCCGCCGTCATGACCGACGAGGAAGGCACGGTCTCCGGCGACCTCGAGGTGACCCTCGACGAGGCGGGCAGGGGCCTGGTGCGCTATCGCGACACCGACACCTGGTACACCATCGGCAATCTGGACGGCGAACCGCCGCACCCGTGGGACTCGGTGCAGCGCCTGGCGGCCGCGATCGAAGCCGATCTCGGTGCGCGCGACGCCGCCGGGAACGTGATCCCCTTCGAGGTCTTCCCCGAGGACGACAGCGCGGCCGGTGCGGACACCCCCGCACCCGACGGGCCGGACGCTCCCGCCACCGCGGGGACCGGCACCACGTCCGACATCCCCGCGCAGACCGCCACCGGCCCGACCACGACGGGCACGGGCAGGACGGGCACGACCGGCACGGGCACGACCGCGACGGACGCGGCCTCCGCAGGCCCCACCCCGAACGCCGCACCCACCGGCGCTGCCTCCGCGGGCACCGCCACGGACCCCGCACCCACCGGCGCTGCCTCCGCGGGCACCATCGACGCGGCTCCCCTGGACACCAGCCCCGACGCGACCGGCCCCGACGCGCCCTCGGCCACCGCAACAGCCACCGACGCGGCGTCCACCGACACCGTCACGGTCCCCGGTCCCACCGACGCGGCCTCCGCCACCACCGACGCGGCCTCCGCAGGCAGCGCTGCCGACGCGTCCGCCACGGGCACTGCCACCGACGCAGTGAGCACGGGCACCGCCACGAACCCCGCCTCCACCGGCGCCGGCTCCACCGAAGCGGCGGACGACCCCCGTTCGACCGGGTAGTCCGCCCGCTCCGACACCGGCTCCGGCGACGCCGGGACCCCGAGCACCCCCACTGCCACTGCGAGCACCACGACTGGCCCAGGAGGAGGCGCCCGCCGACGACGCGTCCCAGACGCCACGGCTGCCCCGCCCTCCGGTTCCAGCGCGGGTACCGCTGACCGGGGACGACGAGTACCGCCCCTGACCGCGTACCGTCCGCCGGAGAACCCCGTCAGCTGCGGCTGGCCCGCCGGTAGCCGATGGCTGCCGGAACCGCGCACACCGCGATGATGCCCAGCGACCACAGCACCGTGCGGGTCAGCGGATCGGCGAGCGGCCCACCCAGTGACAGCGCCTTCATCGCGTCCACGGCGGCCGACATGGGCTGGTTGCGGACGACGGGCTGGATCCACTCCGGATAGGCGATCAGCGGAACGAACCCGGTGCTGAAGAACATCAGCAGGGAACTGAGGATGGCGACCCCCTCGACCAGCGCGGCCTTGGCCGTGTACACCGCCACGGCGGTGACCAGGGTGGCGAAGGCGAGGCCGAACAGGACCGGGACGGCCACGAACGCCAGTGCGGCGGGCACCCCCTGGTGGAAGCGGAATCCGAGCAGATAGCCGACGCCCACGACGACGAGGGTGCCCAGCAGGATGCGGCAGCCCTCGGCGAGCACCCGCGCCACGAGCCCGGAGGCGCGGTGGACGGGCAGCACCCAGAAGCGGGCGAGCAGGCCGTCGTCGCGTTCGCGGCCGAGCATCACCCCGCCCGCGACGGCGCCGGACAGCGCGCCCACCACCGCCACCATCGGCACCGATCCGTAGAGGGCGTCGTCGCCGGCGAACTTCTGGATCTGCCCGCCCACGACGGTGTCGAGCATGAACAGCAGCAGGCACGGGATGATCAGGGTCTCCAGCAGCGCCACCGGGCTGCGCGACCAGCGCAGCAGCAGCCGCTGGGTCTGCACCGAGACGTTGGCGGCCAACGTGATCGGCGAGTTCTCCGGATACGTCGGCTTCGCGCGATGTGCCGCCCCCATCACGACCTCCTCGTGGCGAATCGAACGGCCAGGGGCAGTGCGAGCGCGAGGATGCCCGCCAGCCACAGCAGCGACGGCCCGAGCAGCGACCAGCTGACCACTCCGGCGTTGCCCGCGGTGTCTCCGGCCAGTGCCCGCAGCCCGATGGCGAACTGCGAGATCGGCTGGTTGCGCACGAACGGCTGCACCCACTGCGGGAACTGGGTGGCCGGTGCGAGCGCGGTGGAGAGCATGCCGAGGATGAGCGGCGGCAGCACCAGCGCCTGGGTGGTGGCCTCGGGGCTCTTCGACGCGGTGCCGATGACGTCCGCGCCGACGGTGAAGGCGATGCCGATCGCCAGCGCCAGCGCCAGGAATCCGAGCGTGTGCAGGGCGTCGAGCCGGAACCGGAACCCGATGACGTGCCCGCACACCAGCGCCGCGGTGAGGGCGATGACGAGCCGGAACACGTTGCCGGACATGCGCGCCCCGAACGGCACCAGCTTCCCGATCGGCATGGAGCCGAAGCGGCGGTCCAGTCCCGCGACGGCGTCGGTGGCCGAGCGGAAGGCCGCGCCGATCGCGGTGAACGCGGCTGCCTGCAGGATCACCAACGGCATCATGAACTGCGCGTAGCTGCTGAATCCGGTGCCCGCGAAGGTCATCACCGTTTTGAGCGGGATGTAGAAGCTGGCGGTGAAGGCGGCGGGCGCGAACACCGAGGTGAGCACCTCCCCGGTCTTGACCGAGGGTGTGATGAGCCGGGTGGTGAGCACCCACCACTGCCGCGCGCGCACCGGCCGCGCGCGCAGATCGGTGAGCCAGGCGCCCCGATGGGCGGGTGCCGCTGGCTCCGTCGCGACCGCCTCGATCACGGGCACCGCGCCGGCCCGGGAAGCGCTGCGTGCGGATGCCGCGCCGCCGCCGGGTGTCGGCCCGCTCATGCGGGCACCTCGCTCTCCGTCGCGGCGGGATGGCCGGTGAGGTGCAGGAAGACGTCGTCGAGGGAGGGTCGGCGCAGGGCGATGTCGACCAGTTCCAGCCCGGCGGCGTCCAGGCGGCGCAGGGCCTCGGCGAGCGTCTTGGCGCCGTCCGGGGCGGGGATGGCGAGGCGGTCGGCGTCCGGGCCGGGCGCCGGATGGCCGGGTGGCAGCAGCGGACCCAGGACGGCCGCGATGGCGGGCAGGTCTTCCAGTCGCAGCGGCACGACCTCGCAGTAGCTGCCGCCGGTGCGGGATTTGAGTTCGTCGGCGGTGCCCTCGGCGATGACGACGCCGTGGTCGATGACGATGATCCGGTCGCAGAGCGCGTCGGCTTCCTCCAGGTACTGGGTGGTGAGCAGGGTGGTGATGCCGTGCGCGCGGAATCCGCCGACCAGATCCCACACGCCCTGCCTGCTGCGCGGGTCGAGGCCGGTGGTCGGCTCGTCGAGGAACACCACGTCGGGCCGGACGACCAGTCCGCAGGCGATGTCGATGCGCCTGCGCATGCCGCCGGAGTAGGTGCCCACCCGGCGTCCGGCGGCGTCGGTGAGGTCGAATTCGACCAGCAGTTCCTCGGCACGGGCCCGGGCGGCTCGTTTGCGCAGTCCCATCAGCCTGCCGAACATGACCAGGTTCTCGTAGCCGCTGAGCATGTCGTCGAGCGCGGCGAACTGGCCGGTCAACATGATGCAGCGGCGCACGCCCGCCGGGTCGGCGACCACGTCGTGCCCGGCGACACTCGCCCGGCCCGCATCCGGGGTGACCAGGGTGGACAGGATGTTGACCGTCGTGGTCTTGCCCGCGCCGTTCGGGCCGAGGATGCCGAGCACCTCCCCCTGGTGCGCGACGAAGTCGACGCCGCGCAGCGCGCGCACGGCTCCGAAGGACTTCTCGACGCCGTCGACCACTACCGCGGTGTCGTTCACTGGGTGCCTCCAAGGTGCTGGTCGAGCAGCCGGGCGATCCGCGGCAGGACGTGCGGTGCGGTCAGCTCGTCGTGGGTGGCTTCGATGTCGTGACTGGTGAGGCGGCCGGTGATGTAGGGCCGCCAGCCGTCCGGTCCGAAGATCTCGGAACTGTCCACGGTGGCGTGGAAGTACACCGCGTCGCCGGGGAAGACCGGCCTGCGGTAGCCGGTACGGGTGCGCGCGGAGGCGTTGTAGGACGCCGCCATCCGCTCCAGGGTGGCGGCATCGACCACGGCCGCGCCGCCCATCCGTGCCGCGATCAGCTCGGCCGCCTGCTCGGCGGTGGCCGCGGCGGGCACGTCCTCGATGCCGAAGACGGCGCCGAAGGTGTGCACGAAGGTGCCCGCGGTGAGCGGTTCGATGCTGTCGCCGTCGATGTCGGCGGTGTCGGCGTCCAGCAGCGCGAGCACACCGACCTCGGCGCCCTCCGCCGCCAGCTGCGCGGCCATCGCGTGCGCGATCAGGCCGCCGTAGGACCAGCCCAGCAGGTGGTAGGGCCCGTCCGGTTGCACGGCTCGGATCTCGCGCAGGTAGCGGCGGGCGAAGGCCTCGATGCTGCCGGGGGACGGCTCGCGGCCGCTCAGATCGGGTGCCTGTAGGCCGTAGATCGGGCGGCCGGGCGCGAGCGCGTCGGCCAGGCCCAGATAGGTCCACGCCATGCCCGACGAGGGATGCACGCAGAACAGGGCGGGTGCGTCGCCGCCGAGCCGGATGGGCAACAGGACATCCAGGCCCAGACCGGCGCCCGGGGTGACCTCGGCCTGTTCGGCCAGGTGCCGCTGTTCGGCTTCGGCGGTCTCCCGGCCGAGCGGGCTGTGCGCGAAGCGGGCCAGCGCGGTCAGCGCCGCGACCCACGATTCGGCCAGCTCGGCGACGTCGGCGCGGTCGAGCAGGGTCGCGGGGAACCCGAAGCTCGCCCGCAGCCGGTCGTCGATCACCACGGCGTTCACGTCCACCTCGGCCTGCAACGGCACGCCGGGGTGTTCGGTCGCGGGCAGCTCGCCGAGGTCGTCGGTGGGCAGCCAGCCCAGGCCCTCGAGGCCCGCGGGGATGTCGGCGGCGGCGTAGCGGCCCAGGTAGTTGAAGGCGATCCGGCCGGGCAGCCGTGGCGGAAGGTGCGGTGCGGTGTCGCTGTTCAGGTAGCGGAGCATGCCGAAGCCGAGTCCCTTGTCGGGGACGGCCCGCATCACGTGGGTCACCGCGCGCATCGCCGCGCCGAGTTCGGCGCCGCCCGCCAGCGCCGCGTCCACGTCGACCGCGACCGGTAGGCGCACCGGGTAGATGCTGGTGAACCAGCCGATCGTTCGGGACAGGTCCGCCCCGGGAATCACGTCCTCCTGCCGCCCGTGGCCTTCCAGGCGGACCAGTACGTCGCCGGTGTCGGTGCCGCGCCGCGCCCGCCAGGCCCGCACGGCCAGCGCGAGACCGGTGAGCAGCCCGTCCTCGGCGCCGCCGTGCACGAGCGCGGGGACGGCGGTCAGCAGGTCGGTGGTGAGCTCCGCCGGAAGTTCGACCTCCACCTGGGTGAGCGTGCGCGCCTGATCGATCGCCGGGTCGAGGTCGCGCGCGGCGAGGCCGGGGTCGGGACCGGCCACGACCTGCTGCCAGTAGGGCAGCTCGGCCCGGCGTCGCTCGCTGTGCGCTTCCTCGGCCAGGGCGTGCGCCCAGCGCCGCATCGACGTGCCGGTGTCGGCGAGCACCGGGGTGGCCCCGGTCGAGACCTGCGCCCACGCCGCCATGAGATCGGGCACCAGGATGCGCCAGGAGACGCCGTCGATCACCAGGTGGTGGGCGACCACGACCAGCCTGCCGGTGCGGGGTCGGGCCCCCGCCGTGCCGACCGGATCGAGCCAGAGGAACTGGAGCACCGGGCCGTCGGCGGGGTCGAGCCGGTTCAGCGCGGCGTCGAGTTCGGTGACGGCGAATTCGCGCAGGTCCAGCGGATCGGCGTCGGCCGGGAACTCGATGCGGCGCACCAGCGCGGCCACGTCGACGGTGCCGGGCGCACCGGTCACGATCCGCCAGTCGCCGTCGACCCGGAGCAGCCGGGCCCGCAGCATGTCGTGCCGGTCGACGACCGCGGCCAAGGTGGTGTGGAGTTGCTCGGCGGTGATGCCGAGCGGCAGCTCGAGCACCGCGGTCTGCGCGAACCGGTCGAAGTCGCCGCCGCGCTCGATCATGTAGCGCACGATCGGGGTCGGCGGCAGCTCCCCCACCCCGCCACCGGGCAGCTCCTCGAGCACCACGGCCACGCCCGCGTCATCGGCCGCGGCGGCCAGCGCCGCGACCGTGCGATGCTCGAACACCTGCAGCGGGGTCAGCGTGATGCCTTCCTGTTTGGCGCGGGAGACCAATTGGATGGCCAGGATGCTGTCGCCGCCGAGGGCGAAGAACGAGTCGCGCGTGCCGACCCGGTCGCGGCCGAGCAGGTCGGCGACCAGGGCGGCCAGGGTCTGCTCGGTGGGCGTGGCCGGGGCGACGTACTCGGTGCCCGCGCCGCCGAACACCGGTGCGGGCAGCGCGGCCCGGTCCAGCTTGCCGACAGCGTTGCGCGGGATCGCGTCGAGCACCACGAACGCGGACGGCACCATGTATCCGGGCAGGGTTTCCGCGGCGTGAGCGCGCAGCCGGGTGAGATCGAGGTCGGCGCCCGGCTCGGGTACCACGTACGCGGCGAGGGCGGTACCGCCGCCGGGCCCCGCCACGCCGAGGGTGACCGCGAAGTCGACACCGGCGGCGCGGGTCAGCACCGCGTCGATCTCGCCGAGTTCGATGCGCTGACCGCGCACCTTGACCTGGAAGTCGGTGCGGCCCAGGTACTCCAGCTCGCCGTCGCGGGTCCAGCGCACCAGGTCGCCGGTGCGGTACATGCGCTCGCCCGCGCCGCCGTAGGGGTCGGCCACGAACCGCGTCGCGTTCAGGTCCGCCCGGCCGTGGTAGCCGCGCGCCAGGCCCGGCCCCGCCAGGTACAGCTCACCCGCCACCCCGGCGGGGACCGGGCGCAGCCGGGCATCGAGCACCACCGCGCGCGCCCCGGCCACGGGTCCGCCGATGGTGACCGGCGCGTCCGGCGTCAGCGGTGCCGAGGCGGTCGCCCAGATGGTGGTCTCGGTGGGGCCGTACAGGTTCAGCATGGTGCGACCGCGCGCCCACCGCCGCACCACCTCGGCGCCGACGGCCTCCCCGGCGACGGCGAGCACGCGCACCGACGGCGTCGACTCCGGCTCCAGCGTCGACAGCGCCGAGGGGGTGATCACCATGTGCGTTACCTGCTCGGCGGCGATCAGCTCGGCCAGCGCGGTCCCGCCGAACACGTCCGGCGGTGCGACGACACACGCCGCGCCGGTCCCGAAGGCCATGAGCGCCTCGAACACCGAGGCGTCGAAACTCGGGGACGCGACCTGCAATACCCGGGCCCGCTCGTCGAGCCGGAGCAGATCTCGTTGCGCTGCCACCAGATCGGCGACGCCGCGGTGGGTGACGGTGACGCCCTTGGGGATTCCGGTCGAACCGGAGGTGTAGATCATCCACGCGGGCCGGTCGGGATGGACGGTGCCGGGCAGCGGTGTCGCACGACCGTCACCCGACGCCGGTGCCGGGGCGGTGGTGTCGAGAACGAGCCAGTGGGCCGAACCCGGCAGCCGGTCGCGGTGGGCCGCGACCGTGAGGCCGAGCAGCGCGCCGGAATCGGTGAGCATGTGCTCGATCCGGTCGCTCGGGTGCTTCGGGTCGACCGGCAGGAACGCCGCGCCCGCCTTGGCCGCCGCCCACATGCCGATCCACAGGTCGGCGCCGCGGGGGAGGCCGAGGGCGACCACCGTCTCCGGTCCGGCACCCGCGGCCACGAGCAGGCGTGCCACGTCGGTGGCCCGCCGGTCGAGTTCGCGATAGGTCAGCACGGTCCCCCCCGCGATCAGCGCGATCCGGTCCGGGTGGGCGGCGGCGGTGCGAGCGAGCAGGCCGGGCAGCGTCGTGGTGGCCGCCGCCGCGCGCGGGTCGATGGCAGGCACCAGGCGGCTGCGTTCCTCGGGCAGCAGCAGGTCCAGGTCGCCCACCCGGACATCGGCGTTCCCGGCGACGGTCGCCAGCAGCGCGACCCAGCGCCGTGCCATCGCCTCGGCCGTGCCGGGATCGAACAGGTCGGTGGCGTAGGTCAGGACCGCGTCGATGCCGGCCCGGTCGGTGCCGTCGGTGTGTTCGCGCAGGTCCAGGGCCAGGTCGAACTGGGTGGCGTCGCGGTCGAGGTCTTCGACGGTGATGCGCAGGCCGGGCAGTTCGAGGACCGGCTCGGTGTAGTTCTGCAGCGACAGGGTCACCTGGAAGATCGGGTGGTGGGCGGTCGAGCGGGGCGGGTCCAGGTGCTGGACCAGCCGCTCGAAGGGCACATCGGCGTGGGCGAAGGCGGCCAGGTCGCGCTCGCGCACGGCGCCGAGCAACTCCCGGAACGAGCGGTCGGGATCGACATCGGTGCGCAGCGCGAGCGTGTTGACGAACATCCCGACCATGCCGTCGAGCGCGGGCTCGCCGCGCCCGGCCACGGCGGTGCCGAGCACCACGTCGCGGGTGCTGCCGAGACGGGCCAGCAGCACCGCGAAGGCGGCGTGCACCACCATGAACAGGCTCACCCCGGTCGCGGCGGCGAGTGCGGCCAGTCGCCGGTGCAGATCGGCGTCGACGGTGAACGGCAGGTCCGTTCCGCGCAGCGAGGGCACGGCGGGTCGCGGCCGGTCGGCGGCGAGTTCGATCGATTCCGGTGCGCCGAGCAGGGTTTCGCGCCAGAACGCGGTCTGGGCGGCGGTGCGCGAGGTGGGATCGTCCTCGTCGCCGAGCAGTTCGCGGTGCCACAGCGCGTAGTCGGCGTATTGGACCGGCAGCGGCGGCAGTTCGGCGGTGCCGCCCGCGGTCTCGGTGGCGTAGGCGGTCATCAGGTCCGCGGCCAGTGGCGCCATGGACGCGCCGTCGGCGCTGATGTGGTGCACCACCAGCGCGATCACGTGCTCGGGCGCGGCCCCCGCGTCCACGGGCAGCCGGAACAGCCCGACCCGCAGCGGCGGATCGGTGGTGAGATCGAAACCGGCGCAGGCGAGTTCGGCGATCGCGGCGCGCAGCGCGGCACCGTCGTCGATCGGCAGGACGGCCGGCTCGGGGGCGGCGACCTCGACGCCGACCACCACCTGCCGCGGCCCCTCGGCATCGGCCGGATACACCGTGCGCAGGCTCTCGTGGCGGCGCACCACCGCGGCCAGCGCACGGCGCATCGCGGCGGTGTCGAGGACGCCGGTCAGCCGCAGGGCGACCGCGATGTTGTAGGCCGGGGAGTCGGGTTCGAGCCGGTTGAGCACCCACATGCGCTGCTGGGCGGGCGACAGCGGCACCCGGTCCGGCCGCAGGCGCGGCGCGAGCACCGGCAGCCCGCTCGGTCCGTCGAGGGCCGGCACCACCCGCGCGGCCAGTTGCGCGGCGGTGGGCGCGTCGAACAGGTCGCGCAGCGCGACGGTCGCATTCAACGCGGCATTGACCCGCGCCACCACCTTGGTGGCGCTGAGCGAGTTGCCGCCCAGCTCGAAGAAGGAGTGGTCCACGCTGACCCGCTCGGTGCCGAGCACCTCGGCGAACACCTCGGCGACGGCCCGCTCCACCGCTGTGCGCGGAGCCAGGTACGGCCGCTGCGACACCGTGAAATCGGGCACCGGCAGGGCCTTGCGGTCCAGCTTGCCGACCGGGGTCAGCGGCACCTCGTCGAGCACCACCAGGTGGGCGGGCACCATGTAGCCCGGCAGCACGCCCGCCACCCGCGACCGCAGCCGCTCGGCGTCCAGCTCGCCCGGGGTGCGACCGGGGACGGGCACCACATACGACACCAGCACCGGTTCGCCCGCCGGACCGGGAAGGCCGATGGTGGCGGCGTAGTCGACGGCGTCGTCGGCGGCCAGCACCGCGTCGATCTCGCCCAGCTCGATGCGCAGGCCGCGGATCTTGACCTGGAAGTCGCTGCGCCCCAGGTATTCCAGTTCGCGCACCGCACGGCCGTCGCGCGGCACCTCGATCCAGCGCACCATGTCTCCGGTCCGGTACATGCGTTCGCCGGGCGCGCCCCAGGGGTTGGCGACGAAACGGGCGGCGGTCATCGCGAATCGGTTGAAGTAGCCGCGCGCGATGGCCGGGCCCGCCAGGTACAGCTCACCCTCCACGCCCATCGGCACCGGCCGCAGCCAGGTGTCCAGTACCAGCACCGCGGCACCGCGGATCGGCCCGCCCACCGTCACCGGCTCCCCCGGCCGCAGTTCGCCGGGCCCGGTGGCCCAGATGCTGAACTCGGTGGGGCCGTAGAGGTTCAGCATGCGCCGCCCGACCGCCCACTGCGCGGTCAGCTCCGGGCCGGACGCCTCGCCCGCGACCGCGAGCACCCGCAGGTCGGGCAGCTCGCGCGGGTCCATGGTGGCCAGCACCGAGGGGGTGATGACGGCGTGGCTGACCCGTCGGTCGCGCAGCAGCCGTTCCAGTTCCGGCCCGCCGTAGACCTCCGGCGGCGAGAGCACCAGGTGCCCGCCGACGGCGTGCGCGGTCAGCAGCTCGAACACCGAGGCGTCGAAGCTCGGTGAGGCGACCTGCAAGGCGCGCGCCGACGGCTCGAGATCGAGCGACTCGTGTTGGGCCGCCACCAGATCCGCGATCCCGCGATGGCTGAGCAGCACGGCCTTGGGCTTGCCGGTGGAACCGGAGGTGTAGATGAGGTAGGCCGTCTGGTCCAGCCGGATCGCTCCGCCGCGTTCGGCGTCGGTGATCGGATCGTCGGGTACCGTCATCGCCCGCCGGATGGTGGCGAGGTCGTCGAGCAGCAGCCAGTCGATGGTGCCGGGCAGGGTTTCGCCGGTGGCGCGGACGGTCACGCCGATGGGCGCCTTGGAATCGGTGAGGATGTGCTCGATGCGTTCCACCGGATAGTTCGGGTCCAGCGGCGCGAAGGCCGCGCCGGTCTTGGCCAGCGCCCACACCGCCACCACCGACTCCACCGAGCGGGTGAGGGCGAGCACCACGAACACCTCGGCGCCCACCCCGCGGCGCAGCAGCACCCGGGCGAAGCGGTTGGACCAGGCGTCCAGCTCGCGATAGGTCATGCTGTCGGTCCCGGCGCTCACCGCGACGGCATCGGGGTCGAGCGCCGCGGCGGCGGTGAGGACCTCCGGCAGCGTGCGCGCGGGCACCGAGGCGGGCCCGCGCACCGGTGCCAGCGCGGCCAGCTCGGCGGGGTCGCAGTGCTGCACGGCCGCCACGCGCCGGTGCGGGTCGGCGGCGATCTGTTCGAGCAGCGCCACGAACCGGTCCAGCAGCCGGGCGGCCGCGGGCTCGGGCAGGTGGTCGGCCATGAACTTGATCGTCAGCCGCAGCCGGTCGCCGGGTTCGCCGGGCACCGCGTGCAACGGAATGACCATGAGGTTCAACGGGTACGGCGTGGCGTCGGTGCCCGCGACGTCGAGCACCCGCATGCCGGCGATGTCCAGCGACTGCGACAGCGCCTCGCGGTCGACCGGATACGACTCGAACACGGTGAGGGTGTCGAACAGCTCGGGCAGGCCGACCGCCTCGTGGATGGCGGCCAGGCCCACGTGCTGGTGATCGAGCAGGGCCGCCTGCTCGGCCTGCACCCGCGCCAGCAGTTCGCCGACCGTCTCGGCCGGGTCGAGGCGCACCCGCACCGGGAGGGTGTTGATGAACAGCCCCACCATCTCCTCCACCCCGGGCAGCTGCGGCGGCCTGCCCGAGACGGTGCCGCCGAACACCACGTCGGTGCGGCCGGTGAGCATGGTCAGCAGCAGCGCCCAGGCGGCCTGCACCGCGACGTTGACCGTCGCGCCCGCCGCGCGGGTGGTCGCCTCGAGCCTGGCCACCGCGGTCGCGGGCAGATCCACCGAGACCATGCCGGATTCGGTGGAGCGGATCCCGGCCAGGGTGGGCACCGCCCGGGTGGGTGCGTCGACGCCGGCCAGCGCCCGCCGCCAGGCGGTCAGCGAGTCGTCGCCGTCGGCGGGACGCTGCTCGGCCAGCCAGGCGAGGAATTCCCGGTAGGAGGGGGCGGGCGGCAGCACGTCGGCCACCGGCGCGCCGAGCCCCGCCGCGATGTAGACCGTCAACAGCTCCCGCACCAGCAGCGGCGTGGACCAGCCGTCGAGCACCAGGTGATGGTTGGTCATCAGCAGGGTGTAGGTGTCGGCGTCGGTGCGGACCAGCTGGAACCGGATCAGCGGCGGACGGGCCAGATCGAAGCGGGTGCCCGCGTCCACGGCCAGCACCCGGTCCAGTTCACAGGCCCGCTCCCCCGGCGGCAGGTGGGTGAGGTCGGTGTCGCGCCAGCTGACCTCGGCGTCGGCCAGCACGAGTTGCCGTGGGCCGTCCGGCGTTTCGACGAATGCCACGCGCAGGTTCTCGTGCCGGTCGACGAGCACCTGGGCGGCCGCGCGCAGCCGGGCGCCGTCGACCCGGCCCGCGAGGGTGAGCCTGGTCTGCACGGTGTAGCCGTCGGCGGTGTCGGTGTCGTACCAGGCGTGGAAGAGCAGGCCGTACTGCAACGGCGACAGCGGCCACACCTGCGCCAGGTTCGGGTATTCGCGCTCCCACCGCACGAGTTGTTCCTGGGTGACGGTGGTGAGCGGGAAGTCGGAGGGGGTGTGTCCACCGGCGCCGGGGCGCTCGGCGTGGGCGGCGAGCGCGGCCAGTGCGTCGGCCCAGTGCCGCGCGAGTTCGTCGACCTCGGCGGCGTCGAGGATGCCGCTCGCGTAGGTCCAGGTGATCTCCAGTCCGGCCGTGCCGAGGATCGCGTTGATGTCGACGACGGCGGGCAGCGGGGCGCGCTCGTCGGTGGTGCCGGCGAATCGCCTCGGCAGCCAGTGGCTCCCGTCGGAGTCGGTGGTGGCGCGGCCGAGGTAGTTGACGCTGATCTGCGGGGTCGGTCCGGCCGCGAGCACGGGCGCGGTCGCCGGATTCAGGTAGCGCAGCATTCCGTAGCCGACGCCCTTGTCCGGGATCGCCCGCACCTGTTCCTTGACCGCCTTGATCGCCGCGCCCGCGGCGGGCCCGCCCGCGAACGCGTCCGCGAGGTCGATGCCGGTCAGGTCGAGCGCGATCGGGTAGACGCTGGTGAACCAGCCGACAGTGCGCGCGAGATCGGCGCCGGGCAGCACGGATTCCTCGCGACCGTGTCCCTCCATCGTGAACAACGTCCTGGTCCGGCCCCGCCAGCGCGCGACCGCCATCGCCAGCGCGGCCAGCAGCACGTCGTCGGCGCCGCAGTGGAACAGCTCGGGCAGCACGTCCACGGCGGTGGCCGCGATCGCGCCCGGCACCGTCGTGCGCCGCTCGCCGGCGGTCGCGACCACGTCGACGGCCGGATCGGCGGCGCGCCTGCCCAGCGGCGGATCGGGGACCGCGGCGATCGCCTGCCACACCGGCAGCTCGCCGACTCGGGCCTCGGCCTGCTCGACGGTGGCGTGCGCCCAGCGCCGGAACGAGGTGCCGACGGGCTCGAGTTCCCCACCGGCCCAGGCGGTCACCAGGTCCGGCACCAGGATGCGCCACGACACCCCGTCGACGACCAGGTGGTGCAGCACCAGCCACAGCAGCGGCGTGCCCGCCGGGGCGGCCGGGCGCAGCAGTACGAACCGGGCGAGCGGCCCGGCGACCGGGTCCAGCCGATCCGCCGCCGCCTGCAACGCGGCCTCGACCACCTGCTCCGGAACCTCGGGTTCGGCGACCTCGATCACCTCGACCAGCGCGGCGGCGTCGACAGCGCCGGGCGCGGCGACCGTCCACGCCCACCCGTCGCCCTCGTGCAGGGTGGACCGCAGGATGTCGTGCCGGTCGACCAGCGCCTGCACGGCGTTCGTGAGCTGCACGGCGTCGACGTCGGACGGCACGGCGAGCAGCGCGGCCTGGCCGTAGCGGTGCCACGTCGGTCCCTGCGCGAGCATCGCCGCCACGATCGGGGTGATCGGGATCGGCCCCACGCCGCCACCGGGCAGTTCGGTGACCGCGGTGTCGGCGGCGTCGGCGGCCACGGCGGCCAGCGCGGCCACCGTCTTGCGCTCGAAGACGTCGCGGGCGCTGAACCGCAGGCCCGCCGCCCGCGCCCGCGAGACCAACTGGATGGAGACGATGCTGTCGCCGCCGAGGGCGAAGAAGTTCTCGTCCACGCCGACCGCGTCCAGACCCAACACCTCGGCGAACAATCCCGCCAGCGTCTCCTCCCGCGGCGTGCTCGGCGCCCGATGCACGCCCGGCCGGGCGCCGAAATCCGGGGCGGGCAGCGCCCGGCGGTCCACCTTGCCGACCGGGGTGAGCGGGACGGCGTCGAGCACCATGATCACGCTCGGCACCATGTACCCCGGAAGTGTCTCGCCCACCGCGGCTTTCAGCGCCTCCGGTTGCACCTCGCAGCCGGGGGTGGCGACCACGTACGACACCAGCGCGGTCGCGCCCGCGGGCGTGGTCGCCCCGATCGTCAGCGCGAACTCGACCTCGGGCCGGTGTTCCAGCGCGGCGTCGATCTCGCCGAGTTCGATGCGGTAGCCGCGCACCTTGACCTGGAAATCGGTGCGGCCCGCGTAGTCCAGCTCCAGCCGCTCGCCCGCGCGCCGCCACCGCACCAGGTCACCGGTGCGGTACATGCGCTCGCCGGGTGTGTAGGGGTTCGCCACGAACCGGCTCGCCGTCAGGCCGTTGCGCCGGTGGTAGCCACGCGCGAGACCCGGTCCGCCCAGGTACAACTCGCCGGTGACGCCGGGCGGCACCGGCCGCAGCCAGGGGTCGAGCACCAGCGCCGTCATCCCGGTGGCCGGGCTGCCGATCGTCACCGGCCCGTCCGGGGACAGCGGTGCGCTGAGCGTCGCGGTGACCGTGGTCTCGGTGGGCCCGTACCCGTTGAGCAGCCGCCGCCCCGCCCAGCGCGCCACCAGCTCCGGTGGGCAGGCGTCACCGCCGACCACCACCGTCCGCACCGCGGGCAGGCTCGCCGGGTCGAGCGAACCGACCACGGCCGGAGTCACATTCAGGCAGGTCACCTCGTGCGCCCGCAGCACCTCGGCCAGTTCCTCGCCCGCGTAGGCCTGCGGCGGCACCACGGCCAGGGTGGCCCCGGCCGCGAAGGTCACCAGCAACTCCTCCACGGAGATGTCGAACGACGGCGAGACCGCGTGCGCCACCACGGCCTCGGCGGTGACGCCGAACGCGGCGCCCGAGCCCGCGGCCAGGTTCGCCAGCCCCCGGTGCGGGACCACGACCGCCTTCGGCAGCCCGGTCGAGCCGGAGGTGTAGATCAGGTAGGCGGGCTGGTCGGGGTGCGCGGGCGCGCGGCGGTCGGCCGCGGTGACGGTGGCCGGATCCTGATCGGCGACGATCGCCGCCGTGGCCGGGTCGTCGAGCGCCAGCCAGGTGAGGTGACCGGGCAGGGCGGGCCGGGCCGCCGCGACGGTCACCCCGGCCTGCACGCCGCTGTCACCGACCATGTGCTCGATCCGGTCGGCGGGCAGGCCCGGATCGATCGGCACGAACGCGGCGCCGGTCAACGCCACCGCCCAGGTGGCGAGCACGGA
Organism: Nocardia farcinica; assembly: GCF_001182745.1. NCBI lineage: Bacteria > Bacillati > Actinomycetota > Actinomycetes > Mycobacteriales > Nocardiaceae > Nocardia > Nocardia farcinica. The sequence continues at coordinate 3,099,929 of NZ_LN868938.1, forward strand.
TTCCATCGAGCGTGGAATCGCCACGGCCACCGCGGTTTCCGGGCCGGCGCCCTGCGCGATGAGCAGCCGCGCCACCCGCGAGGCGTAGGCCAGGACTTCCCGATAGGTCAGCGCCCGGTCCCCCGCCCGCACCGCGATCGCGTCCAGATCGCGGGTCGCGCCCGCGATCAGCAGGTCCGGCAGCGTGCGCGGCGGCAGGCCCGCCGGGCCGCGCGCGGGCAGCAGCTCGGCGCGCTCGGCCGGGTTCAGCACCGGCACGTCCCGCAGCGGCGCGGCGGTCCCGGCGGCGAGGAAGCCGTGCAGGAAGTCCAGGAATCGGCTGTGGTGCCCGGCCAGCTCGTCGGGGGCGTAGAGGTTCGGGTTGGCCTGGAAGTCCAGGTGCGTGGTTTCCCCGCCGACACCGGGATACAGGTTGAGGAACAGGTCCTCGATCAACCCGGAGGTCAGCACGTGGGTGCGGCCGACCACCTCGCCGAGGGTGATCCTGGTGTCGATCATCATCAGGTTCACCGTGGGACCGAAGGAGGCGGCCTCGTCCACCGCCCAGCCCAGGTCGCGCACGATGTCCTCCTGGCGGTAGCGCTGCCTGCGCAGCGCCGAGGTCAGCTCGCCCTGCGCCGCCCGGATCAGCGCACCGACCGTGATCGCGGGGTCCACCCGCAACCGCAACGGCACCACGTTGGCGACCATGCCCCCGGAGCGGCGCAGCGCGGCGGTGGTGCGTCCGGACACCGGCAGACTCAACGTCACCTCGGCCGCGGACGTCGCCGCGGCCAGATACGCGGCGAACGCGGCGACCACGATCGGGGCCACCCCGGAGGACTCCGCCCGGGCCACGGCGTCGATGAGTTCGGCGGTGGCCGAAGGGAGTTCGCCCGCGGCGACGATCGGATGCGCGTCCACCGGCGCGGTGCGCCCGGCCAGCCCCACCGGCTCGGCCATCCCGGCCAGGTGCTCGCGCCAGTGCGCGCCGTCGGCCTCGAACCGGGCCGAATCCCGGTACGCCGCATCGGCCGCCACGATCGCGCGCAGGTCCTCGGCGGTGCTCGGCGGAGGCTGCGTGCCGGTGCGCGCCGCGGTGTACAGCTCGGCGATGCGCCGCACCATCGTCACCGCGCCGAAACCGTCCAGCACGATGTGGTGGATGCGCTGGTACCAGTACCAGTGCTCGTCCCCGAGGCGCAGCATCGCGAACGCGCCGAGGCGATCGCTGAGCAGATCCAGCGGCGCGCTGTACTCCGCGCGCATCCACTCCTGTGCCGCCGCGACCGGATCCGCCGCGTCGCGCAGATCGATCACCGGCAGGTCGTGCTCGATCCCGGTGTCCACCACCTGATAGGGCAGGCCGTCGACCTCCATCAACCGCAGGTAGCCGGTGCCGAACTCGCGGCCCGCCTGCCGCGACACCGCGGCGAGCAGCTCGACGTCGACCGGCCCCGTGAGCTCCACGTACTGCGCGATGGAGATCGGGGTGTCCCCGGCGAAGTGCTGGGCGAACCAGATACCGCGCTGCGCGGCCGAGAGGGGGAAGGCGTCGGCGGGCAGCTGCTCGCGCGCGGCGACCGGGGAAACGGAACGCTGAGGCATGGGAAGTGTCCTGCGTGCTCGAGAGTGGGCGTGCTCAGGAGAGGAATCGACACAGACAGGGGTGGACGGCGCGTCCGCGTGGTGGACGCGCTCAGCCGCCGGCGGGCCGGGCTCGCGACGAGATTTCCGGCGGGTCGATCGACCAGCGTGCGCGTGGAGGTACTTCCGCTGGAAGTTTAGCGCCGGTGCAGGTCGCGACTGCTCGGATTGCGGATGTCGGGGGCGCGGGCCGCCCGGCCCCGTCAGGAGGCCGGGCGGAGCCCGCGCAGCTCGGCGTCGGTGAGCGGCGCGTCCGAACCGGTCAGGTATCGCAGCAGGGTGGACCGGTCGTCGAGCACCAGCCAGGCGATGCCGTCACCGAGGCCGCCGCGCGCGTCCTCGGTGGTGATGCCGAAGGCGGGTGCGGGCACCTCGGTACCCGCGGGCACGGCGGTGGCGCCGGTCTTGGCGATCGCGGTGCGGCTGACGATGTCCTCGATCAGCGGCTCGACGGCGACGGCGACGACCACGCCCGGCCCGGCGCCCATCCCCAGCAGCACCCGCGCGAGCCGGTTGGACCAGCTGTCGAGCTCGCGATGGGTGAGCGTGCCCTCGGGGGTGGACACCGCGACGGCGGCGTCGGACCGGGAGACGGGGCGGATGAGCAGGGTGTCGGCCGTGGTCTGCATGAGGGGCTCCTGACGAGTCGACGGGTGGATCGGAGGGGTGTCTCCACTCTCTCGCCGGCTCGCCCGCCGCGACAGGAACCCCAGTGCTGTCCCACCCGCCTCCGAGGGTGCGCGTTTTCCCACCCTCGGTGGGGGCCGAGGCGTCAGGCTCTGCCCGATTCCGGTTCGCCCGGCACGGGTGCGTCCCACTCGATGCGGTAGCTCCGCTCGCCGGCCACCTTCTCGTCCGGCTTCATGACCGTCCGGACCAGCAGCGGCATCAGCAGGTTCATCATCGCGCGGCCCACCGGACCGGGCGCCTTGCTGCGGTTGATCCGCGCGGCGCGGGCGGCGATGCCCTCCACCCGGGTGCGCCGCAACCGTTCGTAGGCGGCGAAGGCCGCGCCCGGATCGGGCAGGTCACGCAGGCAACGGGCCAGCTGCACCGCGCTCTCCACGGCCAGTGAGGCGCCCTGCCCGGAGCTGTTGGACGGCGCGTGCACCGCGTCGCCGACCAGCACCATGCGGTCGCGATACCAGCGCGGCACCGGCGGCATGATGTGCAGGCCGCCGACGACCTCGAGCTGGTCCGGGCGGGTGCGCCGCGCCAGTTCGCCACCGGGGGTGTCGGCGCCGTAGGTCTCGCGCAGGATCGCCAGCCAGCGCTCGGCCGGCACCGCACGCGCCTCGGTGAGCGACAGGTACTGCTTGTGCGGCAGATTGGCGCCCCAGCCGACCCGGCCGTCGCCGTCGGACCAGTACAGGTAGTAGGCGCGTTTGCCGTAGGCGAAGACCATGGCGTCGGCCGGAGTGTCGATCGCGCACTCGATGGTCGCTCCGAAGCCGAGCAGGCCGGTGTACTCCGGGCCGGGCGCGTCCGGGTCGATGATCCCGCGGACCGTGGATCGGACGCCGTCGGCACCGATGAGCACGTCGGCGGTGGCGGTGCTGCCGTCGGCGAAGCGCGCGGTCACGCCCGTCGCGTCGCACTCGGCGCCGACCAGCCGTTTGCCGTAGTGGAACGGCACGCCCGCGGCGACGGCGTGCTCGTGCAGCACCCGATGCAGTTCGGCGCGATCGACCACCTGCAGCGGCGGTTCGTCGGCGACCGTCGGCAGCCGGTGGTGCCTGCCGCCGACCGACAGGATCATGCCGGTGACCGGCGTGGCGATGGCGCGTACACGATCTCCGGCGCCGAGCAGGTCGAGCGCGGCCACACCGTTGGGCGCGAGCGCGAGCCCGCTGCCGATGCCGTCGGACGGGCCGGGGTAGGCCTCGTGAACCTGCGCCTCGATACCGGCCTCGAGCAGGGCGGTGGCGACGACCGGTCCGGCGATGCCGCCGCCGACGACGAGCGCGGAACGAATTGCGGACATGGATGTACCTCCAGGGGTGGGTTCGGCGAATCACCGCGCCCGCCACACCCCCGGCTATCCTGTGGTTGCCGACCTCGTGGCCGGGTGCGTGCACGTGCGCGGTGCGAGAAGGTCACCGGTCCCGGCGGCGGTGTTGCCGCACCGCCGCCGGGCCGGGTTTCATCGCGGTGGTATCACCGCCGCGGTCTCACGACGAGGACTGGTGCATCCCCCTTTCCACCGCCGCCACGGCGGTACCGGGGGTGAAGCCCCCGGCGTGGATGTTGCGCCACATCTCCAGGTCGGGGAAGGTGCCGTCGAGCAGTTCGGCGCGCCAGCCACGCGTCCAGGCCACCTCGGCCTCCAGCATGGCCAGCCCGTATTCGGTCTCGATGAGGAACAGCCGCGGCAGCGTCCCGGCGAGTGCGTCGAGTTCGGCGCGCACCCCGGCGATGATCGTCTCCAGCGCGGTGATGCGGGCGTCGAGCAATTCGGCCACCTCGTCCGGTGGCAGCAGCGCGGTCACCGAGAGTCCCGCTGTGTAGGCGCTGCGCTCGGCGCGCGGCTCGGCCAGCAATTCCTTTGTCCAGTCGGTCATTTCGGCCTGCCCGGCCGGGGTGATCCGGTAGATCACCCGCTCCGGCCGCCCGCCCTGGCGCTCGCTGCCGACCTCCTCGAGGAATCCGGCCTTCACCATGTTGCGCACGACGGTGTAGAGCGAGCCCCACTTGATGTCCATGTCGCGGTCCTTGCCGCGCTCGCGCAACTTCGAGGCGATCTCGTATCGGTGCATCGGCCGCTCGGCGATCACCGACAGGATCGCCAGCGCCAGCAGATTGTCGACTTTGCGCTTGGCGGGCATCACACCTCCTACTCGCAGACGAATATACGTGCGCGAGTATTCGGCGGCAAGCCGTCAGCGCACCGCCACCGCCTCGGGTTCGTGCAGTTGTTCGTCGAGCAACTTGTTCGCGATCACGTCGAGCGCCTGCTCGAGCAGTTCGCGGTCGCGCGGATCGCCGTCGTCCGCGAGTTGCAGGCGCTCGCGCAGCCAGCGCCGCCAGGCCGCGCGCACCCGATCCATCTGTGCCTCCCCGGCCGGGGTCAGCCGCACCTCGTCGGCGCCGATCTCCACCTGCCCCGCGGCCGCGACCCGGGCGAAGAACGGTTCGAGCACCTCCTCGGGCAGCCGGTGCGCCGCCGCGATCGCCGACAACCGCGCCGCGCCACGCAACCGGGTGTGCAGGGCGATCTGCCCGAGCACCCACGCCTCGCCCCGGCCCATACCACCGCCCGCGTCGGCGAGGATGGCGGGCGTGACCGGCCCCTGCGCCCGCGCCCGGCGCAGCGCCTCGGCGACCGTGCGTTCGAGCAGATCGGCCCGATCGGCCGACTGCGGCGCCGAAAACCCCTCGCCCACTTCCCCCGCCGCCGTGCGCGCGCTGTCGCGCAACGGCACCTCTTTCAGGAACCAGGCCACCACGAAACCGATCAGCGCCACCGGCACCACCCACCGGAAGACGTGCTCGATGGACATCGCGTAGGCGTCGATGATCGGCACCGCCTGCTCGGCGGGCAGGCCACGCAACGTCTCCGGATCGGCCGCCGCCTCCGGCGAGACCACCCGCACCTCGGTGAGGGCCGCGGTGAGGTTCGGGGTCAGCTGATTGCTGTAGAGGGTGCCGAACACCGCGGTGCCGAACGCGCTGCCCAGCGTGCGGAAGAAGGTGACCCCCGAGGTGGCCGTGCCCAGGTCGGCGTAGGGCACGGTGTTCTGCACGACGATGGTCAGCACCTGCATGGCCAGGCCGATCCCGAGGCCGAGGATCAGCATGTACAGCGACTCCAGCCAGGTGCTGGTCTCGCGCCCCATCGTCGACATCAGCAGCAGACCCAGCGCCATCACCGCGGTGCCCGCGATCGGGAAGTACCGGTAGCGCCCGGTCCGCCCGACCACCTGGCCGGAGATGATCGAGGTGAGGAACAGGCCCGCCACCAGCGGCAGCGTGCGCACGCCGGACATGGTGGCCGAGATACGTCCACGTACTGCAGATACGCGGGCAGGTAGGTCATCGCGCCGAGCATGGCGAAGCCGACGATGAAGCTCAGGATCGAGCAGACGGTGAAGACGTTGGACCGGAACAGCCGCATCGGCAGCATCGGCTCGGCGGCGCGCGATTCCACGGCGACGAACCCCGCCAGCAACACCACCGCCGCGGCGAACAGCCCGAGGATCTGCCAGGAGCCCCACGCGTACTCCTGCCCACCCCATTCCAGGCCGAGGATCAGGCAGGACACCCCGAGTGCCACCAGCCCGATGCCGGCGTAGTCCACGATCGGCCTGGCCGCGGCCCGCACCCGCGGGATGGTGCGCGCCGCGACCAGGATCATCAGGATCGCCAGCGGCACGTTGACGTAGAAGCACCAGCGCCAGCCCGCGTGATCGGTGAACAGGCCGCCGAGGGTCGGGCCGACGACCGTGGTGACACCGAACACGGCGCCGAGCGCACCCTGGTACTTGCCGCGTTCGCGCAGCGGGATGATGTCGGCGATCAACGCCATCGAGGTCACCATCAGCCCGCCCGCGCCGATCCCCTGCACCCCGCGCGCCAGGATCAGCAGCAGCATTCCGTTCGCCAGCCCGGCCAGCATCGAGCCCGCGATGAAGATCAGGCCGCTGAGCTGGAAGACCAGCTTGCGGCCGAACAGGTCGCCGAGCTTGCCCGCCAGCGCGGTGGCCACCGCCTCGGCGAGCAGGTAGGCCGTCACCACCCAGGCCATGTGTCCGGCGCCGCCCAGATCGGCGACGATGGTCGGCAGCGCGGTCGAGACGATGGTCTGGTCGAGGGCGGCCATCAGCATGCCGAGCACGATGGTGCCGAACACGACGTTGATCCGCGCCCGGCTCATCGGCTGGTCCGGCGCATCGGCGACAGCAACGGCACCGTTCATCACCTCAGTATGGGCGGATGCGTGCGGACCGGGCAGCCAGCGACACAGCGGCGAACCGCCGCGGGCTCAGGACGTCTCGATCAGCGAGACCGCCACCGGCACCAGCAGGGCCACCAGATCGTCCACCGGTGGGCGCGGGTCCGACAGCAGCCATTCGTGGGTGAGTCCGTTGATGGCGCCGATCAGCGCGGCCGCTGCCAGCCCGGACCGGCCCCGGACCCGGCCGCCCGGCACGATCCTCGGCACCACCGCCGATTCCAGCAGCCGGGCCCAGGCGTGCCTGCGCTGCCTGCGGTGGCGCTCCATCCGCTCGCTGACGCCGACCACCTCGATGAAGGCCAGCTTCGCCCGGAACGGGTCCGCGCCGATCGACTCGAGGTAGGCCGTGAGCACCGCGGTGAGCGCGGTATGCGGGTCTGCGGTGTTCGGATCACGACCCCGGCCGACCCCGGCCAGTGCGCCCACGACCGCGTCGGCCGCCGCGTCCTGGATCCGGTCGTAGGCGGCCGCGAGCACGTCTTCCCTGGTCTCGAACTCCTCGTAGAACTGTCGTTTGGACAGTCCAGCGGCGGCGCACATGTCGGCCAGCGAGCAGTCGGTGTAGCCGCGCTCGGCGAACAGCCGGGTGGCGGCGTCGAGGAAGCGCAGCCGGCGCTCGGCCTTGCGCTCCGCCACGGCCCGCCCGCCGTACTGCCTGCCCACCGAGGTCGTCACGTCCCCACCGTAGCGAACCCGCCCGGCCGCCCGGCATTTTCGGCCGCGAGCCCGTAGCGTGCGAACCGAAGCCCGGTCCCGATCGCCTCTTCCCCCGGAACTTACTCCAAAGTAAGGTTGTCGCATGGCGTGGAACCCGACCCAGATCCCGGACCAGACCGGCCGGACGTTCGTGATCACCGGCGCGAACGGCGGCCTCGGCGCCGAGACGACGAAAGTCCTGGCCGACAAAGGCGCGACCGTCGTCATGGCGTGCCGCAACGTCGCCAAGGCGCAGCAGGTCGCCGACGGCATCCCCGGCGATGTGCGCGTCGCCGAACTCGACCTCGCCGACCTCGCCTCGGTGCGCGCGTTCGCCGAGCGGGCCGAGGAGTTCGACGTGCTGATCAACAACGCCGGCCTGATGTACATCCCGTTCTCCCGCACCGCGGACGGCTTCGAGACCCAGTTCGGCGTCAACCATCTCGGGCACTTCGCCCTCACCGGCCTGCTGCTGGACAAGATCCGCGACCGGGTGGTCACCCTGGCGAGCATCGCGCACCGGCAGACGCCCAAGCTGTGGATCGACGACCTCAACTACGAGCGGCGCCGCTACTACCGCAATCTCGCCTACGCGCAGTCCAAGCTGGCCAACCTGATGTTCGCCCGGGAGTTGCAGCGCCGCCTCGCCGAGGCGGGCTCACCGAAGCGCTCCTACGCGGTGCACCCGGGCGTCTCGGCCACCGAACTGTTCGCCCGCACCGAGACCCCGCTCGACCGCATCGCCAAGCCGATCATCCGGCTCGTCGGGCATCCGCCCGCCAAGGCCGCGCATTCGACACTGTTCGCCGCGACCATGCCCGACGCCGACCCCGGCACCTACTGGGGCCCGAACCGGCTGTTCCAGAGCCAGGGCCCGGTGGAGCCCTCGCCCTCGACGCGGCTGTCGAAGAACCCGGAACTGATGCGCAGGCTCTGGGCCGAGTCCGAGCGGATGACCGGGGTCACCTACCCCGTCTGAGCACCCACCTCCGCCTACGTGTCGTGTAGTAGACGGGGTACCGTGGTAGACGTGTCCGCTTCACCGCGTCGCCCGGCCGGCAAGGACCGGGCGTACAACCGCCCGGCCCTGATCGCGCTCGTGCTGGTGGCCGCCGTGATCTGCCTGGCCCTGGGCTGGTGGCAGTGGGAGCGGTTCGAATCGGCCAGCGGCACCGGCCAGAACCTCGGCTACGCCTTGCAGTGGCCGCTGTTCGCCGCGTTCGTGGTCTTCGCCTACTTCCGGTTCGTGCGGCTGGAGAGCGAGTCGACGGAGGGACCGGCCCCCGCCGAACCCGCCGCCACCCGCCGGCCGCGCAAGGACCGGCCGCGCGAGATTCCCGCGGGCATCCTGCCCGAGCGGCCCACCGCCGCCCGCGCCGCGGATCCGGTGCTCGCCGAGTACAACCGCTACCTGGCCGAACTGCACGCCGCCGATGTCGAGGAGCAGGTCCGCGCGGCCCGGCTCGACCTCGGCAAGACCGAGAGGAGCGCTGGGTGAACGCCGGCGACAACGAGACCGTCTCCGTCGACCGGCCGGCCGCCCCGGCGTCCGCGGTGGACCCCGCCCGGCGGGCCAAGATCAAGAGCGCGCTGCTGCGCTACCGGGTGCTCGCCTGGTTCACCGGTCTGTGGCTGCTGCTACTCACCGGCGAGATGATCGCCAAGTACGGATTCGACGCCGACCCGCCGAGCTGGATCGCGATCGTGCACGGCTGGGTCTACTTCGTCTACCTGATCCTCACCGCCGACCTGGCGCTGAAGGTGCGCTGGCCGCTGGGCCGCACCGTGGGCACCCTGCTCGCCGGCACCATTCCGCTGCTGTCGTTCTTCGTCGAACACGCCAACGCCAAACAGGTCAAGCGCGACTTCGGCGTCTGAGTCCGCCCCCGACCGATCCGCTCAGTCCGTTCGGTCGGCGAGGGCGGCCAGGGCCGGAAGCAGGTGGCGCAGGGCGCGGCCGCGGTGCGAGGCCGCGTCCTTGGCCGCGGGTGTCAGCTGGGCGGCGGTGACGTCGCCGCCGTCCGGCACGAACAGCGGGTCGTACCCGAAACCGCCCTCCCCCACGGGTTTCCGGCCGATCGTCCCGGGCCATTCGCCGCGCACCACGGTCTCGGTACCGCCGGGCACCACCAGCGCGCACGCGGAGACGAAGCGCGCGCCGCGGCGCTCGTCGGGCACGTCGCGCAACTGGGCGAGCAACAGCGCGTTGTTGGCCGCGTCGTCGCCGTGGGTGCCCGACCAGCGCGCCGACAACACGCCGGGCATCCCGTTGAGCGCGTCCACGGCGAGGCCGGAATCGTCGGCGACACAGGGCAATCCGGTCGCGGCGGCGCCGTCGCGCGCCTTGGCGAGCGCGTTCTCCTCGAAGGTGGCGCCGGTCTCGGGCGCCTCGTCGTAGGGCGGCACGTCGTCGAGTCCGACGATCTGCACCCCCGCCACCCCGGCATCGTCGAGGATGCGGCGCAACTCGGCCAGCTTCTTGGCGTTACGGCTGGCGACCAGGACGCGCGCCATCGTCACTTCCGTTTCGCCGGTTCGGCGGGCTCGGGCAGCACACCCGGATACGGCAGCGCCAGCGCCTCCTTCTGCACCGCGAACAACTGCTCGCAGCCGGCCAGCGCGGCATCGAGCAGCTTGTCCAGCGTCGACCGCGGGAAGGTGGCGCCCTCGCCGGTGCCCTGGATCTCGACCAGGGTGCCGGTGTCGGTGGCGACCACGTTCATGTCGACCTCGGCGCGCGAGTCCTCCTCGTACGGCAGGTCCAGCCGCACCCGGCCGTCCACCACGCCGACGCTCACCGCGGCGATGGCGCACGAGATCGGCTGTGGATCGGCCAGCGCCCCCGCCGCGCCCAGCCAGGTGACCGCGTCGGCGAGTGCCACGTAGGCACCGGTGATGGCGGCGGTCCTGGTGCCACCGTCGGCCTGCAGCACATCGCAGTCGATGGCGATGGTGTTCTCCCCGATCGCGGCCAGGTCGATGCAGGCCCGCAACGAGCGCCCGACCAGCCTGCTGATCTCCTGGGTGCGCCCGCCCACGCGCCCCTTGACCGACTCACGGCCGGTGCGGGTGTGGGTGGCCGCGGGCAACATCGCGTATTCGGCGGTGAGCCAGCCCAGCCCGGAGTCGCGCCGCCAGGCGGGCACCCCTTCGGTCACGCTGGCGGTGCACATCACCCGGGTCTGCCCGAATTCGACCAGCACGGAACCGGCTGGATGCGTGGTGAATCCACGGGTGATCCTTACCTCGCGGAGCTCATCGTCCGCCCTGCCATCGGCTCGTCTCGACACGGGCCAAGCCTAAACGACGTGCCGCGACGGTCTCCGGCGCAACCCCCACCACCCGAGCGTGGCGCGCAGGCCGCTCGGCGACGGCTCAGAGATCGAAGACCTCGCCGGGCGCGACGGCGTGCACCGGGCCGGTGAACTCGGCCTTGGCCTCGGCGATCACGTCCTCCCGGGAGGTCCACGGCGGAATGTGGGTGAGCAGCAGCTCCCCGACCCCGGCGCGGGCGGCGATGCGGCCCGCCTCGGTGCCGGACAGGTGGATGCCGGGCGGCCGGTTGGCCGGGTCGTGGGTCCAGGACGCCTCGGCCATCAGCACGTCGGCGCCCTGGGCCAGCTCCTGCACCGCATCGCACATGGCGGTGTCGCCGGTGTAGACGAAGGTGCGCCCGGCGTTGGTGGTGATCCGCAGACCGTAGGACTCCGGCGGGTGGAACATCCGGCGCGCGGCGATGGTGTGGCCGGGGCCGAACTCGACGGTCTCGCCCTCCTGCCAGGGCCGCAGATCGATCACGTCGGACCAGTCGTCGCATTCGCCGCCGACCTCGGCCGAAGCGTTGCCGATGCGCAGCGCCGAATCGGAGGGGCCGCGCACGATCGCGCGCCCGACCGGCGGGGTCGGGTGGTAGCGCCGCCACACCAGCAGGCCGGGCAGATCGAGGCAGTGATCGGCGTGCAGGTGGGTGAGGAAGATGTCGACCTCACCGGGATCGGCGTAGCGCTGCAGCGCGCCGAGCACCCCGGGACCGAAGTCGATGACCACCGGTGTCATGTCCGGGCCGGTGAGCAGGTATCCCGACGCTGGGGAGTCCGGGCCGGACACACTGCCCGAGCACCCGAGGACGGTAAGGCGCATGCCCACATGCTGCCACGACGAAATCTCGCTCACGAAACGATCCCCCGAAAATCCCCGCGGGCCTCCCGGTCGTGCTGGGGCGCCGCGCATCCCCCCACCACCCGGCCACGAACATCGACGTCCATTGCCCGAGGGTACCCACCGGGCACACCGGCCATGCCCGCGAGCCCGAATGCGGCGCGGCCCAAGGCTTTACACCCGCGCGGCGGCCGGTGGCCCGGCCTGGGCCCCGCGGCGGCGCCCGGCCAGCGTCCTGGCCGCGACCACGCCGCCGACCGCCCCGAAAAGATGTCCCTGCCAAGAGATCCGGTCGGGGCCGGGCAGCACGCCCCACAGCAGGGAGCCGTAACAGGCCAGCACCACCAGACCCAGCACGATCTGGCCGAGATTGCGGGCGAACCACCCGCGCAGGATCAGGAAGGTGAGCCAGCCGAACACCAGTGCGGACGCGCCGAGGTGCACGGTGCCGCTCCCACCGGTCAGCCAGGTGCCCAGCCCGGCGACCACCCAGATGATCGCGGTCGCCGCCAGCCCGCGCAGGATGCCCGCGATCAGCACGAGAAACCCGAGGACCAGCACCGGCAGCGTGTTGGCGAGCAGGTGATCCCAGCCGTGGTGCAGCACCGGCGCCCACAGGATGCCCCACAGGCCGTCCAGCTCACGGGGGTGGATGCCGGCGTCGTCGAGTTGGGCCTTGCCGTCGAGACTGTCGACGCCCTCGATGCCGTAGAGCAGCGCGACGAACCCCGCGATCAGGACCGCGGCCCGCGCCCACAGCTGCCGCACCCCCGCGAACCGGCCCGACCGCGACGGCGTGGTGGTCGTCGCGCCGTCCGCCCGCGCGCGCAGTGCCGCGATGCGTTCCGGATCGAACGACGCACCCATACCCGGACCACCGGACACGGCCACCTCCCGGAGGCTGACGGACTCGACGCCTTCGAGGGTACCGAAACCGGCGTTTCCGGCAGCTCGCCCAGAAGCCCGGTCGATGTCGGCACCCGCTCGTAGCATCCCCCCATGCGCTACGTCCTGTTCTACGAGTCGGCCGACGACGTGATGCCGCTGGCCATGCAACACTTCCCCGCCCACCAGGCCCACTGGCAGCCCTTCGCCGAGGCGGGCACGCTGCTCGGGATCGGCACCTTCGGCGATCCGCAGACCGAGGGATCGATGGCGATCTTCCGCACCAGGGAGGCGGCGGAGGAATTCGCGCGTGCGGACCCGTTCGTGCTGAACGGCGTGGTGAAGAACTGGGTGGTGCGCGCCTGGGACGACGCCATGAGCACGTGAACGCTCGCGCGTCGCGAGCCGACGGCGTCGCCGGCTCGCCGGCGGCTCAGGCCCAGAGCTGGCCTTCCAGCCTGCTCTCGGCGTCCTCCAGCGTGCCGTCGTAGGCGCCGGTGGACAAATACTTCCAGCCGCCGTCGGCGACGATGAACGCGATGTCGGCGCGCCTGCCCGCCTGCAGCGCCTTGCGGCCGATGCCGAGCGCGGCGTGCAGGATCGCACCGGTGGAGATCCCGGCGAAGATGCCCTCCTCACCGACCAGCTCGCGGGTGCGCTTGACCGCGTCGTAGGGCCCCACCGAGTAGCGGGTGGTGAGCACGGTCTCGTCGTAGAGCTCGGGGATGAAGCCCTCATCGATGTTGCGCAGCCCGTACACCAGCTCGCCGTAGCGGGGCTCGGCCGCGACGATCTCGATGCCGGGCACCTGCTCCCGCAGGAAGCGGCCGGTGCCCATCAGCGTGCCGGTGGTGCCGAGCCCGGCCACGAAGTGGGTGATCTCGGGCAGGTCGGCGAGCAGTTCGGGTCCGGTGGTGTCGTAGTGCGCCTGCGCGTTGGCGGGGTTGCCGTACTGGTACAGCATCACCCAGTCCGGGTTCTCCGCGGCGATCTGCTTGGCCAGCGCGACGGCCTGGTTGGAACCGCCCGCCGCCGGCGAATCGATGATGCGCGCGCCGTACATGGTGAGCAGCTGACGGCGTTCCACGGAGGTGTTCTCCGGCATCACGCAGACCAGCTGATAACCCTTGAGCTTGGCCGCCATCGCCAGCGAGATACCGGTGTTGCCGCTGGTCGGCTCGAGGATGGTGCAGCCGGGGCGCAGCCGCCCCTCGGCCTCGGCCTGCTCGATCATCCGCAGCGCGGGCCGGTCCTTGACCGACCCGGTGGGATTGCGGTCCTCCAGCTTCGCCCACAGCCGCACGTGGTCGTCGCCGTCCCATTTCGGCGACAGGGTGCGCAGGCCGACCAGCGGCGTGTCACCGAGGGTGGCGATCAGCGATTCGTAGCGTGCCACGGATTCAGCGCAGATCCGGGGCGCCGCCCGCCACCGCGGGCAGGATGGTCACGCTGGCGCCCTCGGGCACCTCGGCGGCGAGCCCGCCGGCGAAGCGGACGTCCTCGTCGTCGACATAGATGTTGACGAAGCGGTTGAGCTTGCCGTCCTTGAGCAGCCGCTCGGCCAAGCCGGGGTGGTTGGCGTCGAGGTTCTCGATGAGCGCCGACAGCGTCGCGCCCTCGGCCTGGACGCGCTTCTCGCCGCCGGTGAGGCCGCGCATGATGGTCGGGATGGACACGGTTACCGACATGGGTTCTCCTCGGAGTTGCTCGTTCGGTGATGCTCGGGGACGAAACCGGCTCAGGCGCCGGGCGTGACGGTGTCGTGGTCGTCGGTGACGGTGTCGTAATCGTCGACGACGCGGACCGGCTCCTCGGTGACCACGCCGTCGCGGATCCGGTAGCTGCGCAGCTCGTGCTGCTCCGGATCGCGGGTGGAGATCAGCACGTAGTGCGCGTTCGGCTCGGACGCGTAGGAGATGTCGGTGCGGCTGGGGTAGGCCTCGGTGGCGGTGTGCGAGTGATAGATGACCACCGGCTCCTCGTCGGCGGCGTCCATCTCGCGCCACACCTTCAGCTGCTCCCCGGAATCGAACCGGTAGAAGGTGGGCGACCGCTCGGCGTTGGTCATCGCGATGAAGCGCTCGGGGCGGTCGGAGCCCTCGGGCCCGGCGATGACGCCGCAGGCTTCGTCGGGGTGATCGGCGCGGGCGTGGGCGACCATCGCCGCCACCAGATCGGACTTGATCACCAGCACCAGATTCGAACCTTTCCGCGCACCTGCTCGTCACAGCCGTCAACGAGCCAGGATATGTGGCTATTCCCGGCGGATCGGACCCGGGGCGGCGGGCTCAGGAGGGGAAGAGGTCGCGGTAGGCGGGCACGCCCGCCACCGTGGTGGCGGTGAGCACGGCGTCGACCACCGCCCGTTCCACACAGACCGCGGCGGCCGTGCAGACCGCGTCGAGCACCAGCAGTTCGGCCGGAAACGCCGAGGGCAGCGGGAAGCCGGGCGGCTGCACCGCGCCGGTGGCGACGCCGAACAGGGTGTCGCCGTCGAGCGGGGAGTGCGCGGGCCGGATCGCGCGGGCGAGCCCGTCGTGCGCGGTGGTCGCCATGCGGCGACAGCCCGCCGGATCGAGCGCGGCGTCGGTGGCCACCACCCCGATGGTGGTGTTGAGAACGGTGCCCTTGACGGGCAAGGCGTTGGCGGCGGCGAGCTGTTCGGGTGTCGGCGGCCGCAGACCGAATCGCTCGGGACCGTTGGTGCCCACCCCCCACGGCAGCCCGGTGCGCGGATCGAACACCGAACCGACCGGGTTGGCCACGACGAGCGCGGCCACCGTGACACCCGCGGCGGGCCCGTCGCCGAGCACCACGCTGGCGGTGCCGACACCGCCCTTGATCGAGCCCGCGCGAGCGCCGGTGCCCGCGCCGACCGAGCCGCGCGCGAACTCCGTGCCCGCGGCTTGCGCGGCCAGCAGGCCGAACTCCGCGGTGGGGCGGATGTCCCAGGCGCCGACGGGCAGGTCGAAGATCACCGCGCCGGGCACGATCGGCACCACCCGGGCGGGCTCGGCCGGGTCCATCGGGATGCCTTCGCCGTGTTCCTCCAGCCAGCGCATCACCCCGTCGGCGGCGGCCAGACCATAGGCGCTGCCGCCGGTGAGCAGCAGCGCGTGCACCTGGCGCACCGTATTGGCCGGATCGAGCAGATCGGTCTCCCGCGTGCCCGGCCCGCCACCGCGCACGTCGACCGCGGCGGTGACCCCGCCCGGCGCCCGCACCACGGTGCAGCCGGTGGCCGCACCCGCACCGAGCGAGGCGTCGGCGTCGAGGACGTGGTGGTGGCCGACCAGCAGCCCGGCCACGTCGGTGAGCGCGTCGCGCGGACCGGGAACCGCCGTCATGCCGTAGTCCTCCCCTAGGGCGCGAGTGCTTGCAGCAGGCTGTCCTGCATCCAGGTGAGCCAGTGGTAGACGTCCAGGTGCGGCGCCCGCGGATCGTCCGGATCGAGCTGGTCGGGCGTCTCGGCGTCGATGCCGAGCACGGTGCCCAGCGCCAGCCGCACGTCGGTGAGCGCGCTCAGCCAGGCGTCGGCCTGCTCGGGGGTGAGCACGATCTTGCCGCCGCGGGCGGGCACGGTGTCGAGCACGACCGAACCCGCGGCCAGCTTGGCGTCGATGATCTCCGGTTCGTGCAGCGCGCGCAGGGCGCTGTTGAGTCCGGCCCGGTCGGCGTCGGGGGAACCGGGCTCGCTGCGATGGAAGTCGGGCAGCAGCCGCGCCAGTCGCGGATCGTCCGGCGGCGCGGTGTTGCCGGTGCGCAGGCCGGTGAGCGCGCTCAGTTCGTCCTCGGGCGCGGACTGGGCCCGTTCGGCCAGCAGTCCCGAGACCGCGCCCACCAGCGAGCGCAGCACCTCGGCCTCGTGCGCGTCCATCTCGGCGCGCAGCTTCAGGCCGCCCAGCGAGTTCTTCCTGGTCCACTTACGCACGGCTGCTCGTCCCATCACGCACGAGCGCCAGGGTAGTCGCAGGGTCAGTCGTCTCGCTGCATGGTGGCCCAGAGGCCGGCGGCGTGCAGTCGGCGGACGTCGTGCTCCATCTTGTCGCGCGATCCGGACGAGACAACGGCTTTGCCTTCGTTGTGCACCTGCAGCATCAACTCGGTCGCCTTGGCTTTGCTGTAGCCGAAAAGCTTCTGGAAGATGTACGTCACGTAGTGCATCAGGTTGACCGGGTCGTCCCACACGACAGTCACCCACGGACGGTCCTCCGCCTCCAGGATCTCGGTGTATTCCACCGCTTCCGGAGTCGCCTGTGCCGCCGACAGTGTCAGGTTCGTATTGCACAAGCCCATAACGTCAAGGGTACGACGCGGCTCGCGATACTCAACACCCCAGCCGGACCCGGCCGGATCGGGCGAGCGCGCCCCCGGTGCCCGCTGTCTACAGTGACGGAGTGGACATCCGCGACCAGGTCACCACGAGCACCGCGCTGCTGACCGATCAATACGAGCTCACCATGCTGGCCGCCGCGCTCGCCGACGGTTCGGCCGCGCGCACCTGCGCGTTCGAGGTGTTCGCCCGGCGCTTGCCGCACGGGCGCCGCTACGGCGTGGTCGCCGGTACCGGGCGGTTGCTCGAGGCGCTGCGGCACTTCCGCTTCGGCGAGCCCGAGCTCGCGGTGGTGGCGGGGTTCCTCGACGAGCGCACGCTGAACTGGTTGCGCGAGTACCGCTTCACCGGCGACATCGACGGCTATCCGGAGGGCGAGCTGTACTTTCCCGGCTCCCCGATCCTGTCCGTGCGCGGCAGTTTCGCCGAGTGCGTGGTGCTGGAGACGCTGATCCTGTCGATCTTCAACCACGACAGTGCCATCGCCTCGGCGGCGGCCCGCATGGTCTCGGCCGCCGACGGCCGCCGGATGATCGAGATGGGCTCGCGCCGCACCCACGAAGCGGCCGCACCCGCCGCGTCCCGGGCCGCCTACCTCGCCGGTTTCGACGCCACCTCGAATCTGGAGGCGGTGCGCCGCTACGGCGTGCCCGGCGCGGGCACCAGCGCGCACGCGTTCACCCTCCTGCACAGCGGCCGCGACGGCGCGCACGAGGCCGAGGCGTTCCGCAGCCAGGTCGCCGCGCTCGGCGTCGGCACCACCCTGTTGGTCGACACCTTCGACATCACCGAGGGGGTGGCGACCGCGATCCGGGTGGCCGGACCGGAGCTGGGCGGCGTGCGCATCGACTCCGGCGACCTGGGTGTGCTGGCCCGGCAGGTCCGCGAGCAACTGGACGCCCTCGGCGCGACCAAGACCCGCATCGTGGTCTCCGGCGACCTCGACGAGTACGCGATCGCCGCGTTGCGCGCCGAACCCGTCGACGTCTACGGCGTGGGCACCTCGCTGGTCACCGGTTCCGGCGCGCCGACCGCGGGCATGGTCTACAAGCTGGTGGAGGTCGAGGGCGTGCCGGTGGTCAAGCGCAGCAGCCACAAGGAATCGCGCGGCGGTGCCAAGCGGGCACTGCGGCTGACCAAGAGCTCGGGCACGATCGTGGAGGAGATCGTCTACCCGGCCACCGCCGAGCCGCCGGCCACCGACGGCTTCGAGGCCAGGCAGCTGCTGGTGCCGCTGGTGCGCGGCGGTGCGGTCGTCGACGACCTGCCGACGATCACCGACGCCCGCGACCGCGTCGCGCGCGGGCTGGTGAGCCTGCCGTGGGAGGGCCTCAAGCTCTCCGACGGCGAACCCGCCGTGCCCACCACCTTCGTCTCCTGAGCGGGGCCTGCCCCGCCGGGCGGGGTAGCCTCGGGGCATGAGGCGGGCGCTGATCATCGTCGACGTGCAGAACGATTTCTGCGAGGGCGGCTCCCTGGCGGTCACCGGCGGCGCCGCGGTCGCCGATCGGATCAGCGATCACGTCACCGGTAGCGACTACGCCGCCGTCGTGGCCACCCGCGATCACCACATCGACCCGGGCCCGCACTTCTCCACCGCTCCGGACTACGTCGACAGCTGGCCGCCGCACTGCCGGGTCGGCACACCGGGCGCGGACTTCCACCCGAACCTGGACACCGCCGGGGTGCAGGAGATCTTCTCCAAGGGCGAATACTCGGCCGCCTATTCGGGTTTCGAGGGTGCCGCGGCCGACGGCACGGCGCTGGCCGAGTGGCTGCGCGACCGCGGCATCGACGCCGTCGACGTGGTCGGCATCGCGACCGACCACTGCGTCCGCGCCACCGCCCTGGACGCGCGCACGGCCGGTTTCGACACGCGGGTGCTGCTGAACCTGACCGCGGGCGTGGCGCCGGAGACCGTGGACAAGGCCCTGGTGCAGCTGCGGGAGGCGGGCGTGGAACTGGCCGGGGAGCTGCCCGGCCGGTAGGACGCCGCCGCGCACCTTCGCTCGCTCGCGGTGTCGGTGCCGGGCAGTAGGCTGCACGCGTGCCCGAACTGCCTCCCACCGCCGAACTCCTGGCCACCGCCGTGCACGCGCTCGGCGGCAAGGAACGTCCGGGCCAGGTGCGGATGGCCGCGGCCGTCGACCACGCCATCGACACCAAACAGCACCTGGCCGTGCAGGCGGGCACCGGCACCGGCAAGTCGCTGGCGTACCTGGTGCCGAGCCTGCGGCACGCGGTGCGCACCGGCCGCACCGTGGTGGTCTCCACCGCGACGATCGCCCTGCAGCGCCAGCTGGTCGACCGGGACCTGCCGCGCCTGGCGCAGGCACTGGCCGGGCCGCTCGGCCGCCCGCCGCGCTTCGCGATCCTCAAGGGCCGCAACAACTATCTGTGCCTGAACAAGATCAACAGCGCCGTCCCGGACGAGCCCGCCGAGGCCGAGCTCTTCGACGCCTTCGCCATCTCCCGGCTCGGCCGCGAGGTGCAGCGGCTCAACGAATGGGCCTCCGACACCGAGACCGGCGACCGGGACGAGCTGGCGCCCGGCGTCAGCGACCGGGCCTGGCGGCAGGTCAGCGTCTCCTCCCGTGAATGCCTGGGCAAGTCCCGGTGTCCGTTCGGGCAGGACTGCTACGCCGAGCGCGCCCGCGGCGAATCGGCCCAGGCCGACGTGGTCGTCACCAACCACGCGCTGCTGGCCATCGACGCCATCAGCGGCATCCAGGTGTTGCCCGAGCACGACGTGGTGGTCATCGACGAGGCGCACGAGCTGGTCGACCGGGTCACCGGGGTGGCCACCGCGGAGCTGTCGGCCGCGAGCATCAGCGCCGCGGCCCGCCGCTGCGCCAAACTCATCGACGAGCGCGAGGTCGACCGGCTCGAGGGCGCCGCGGAGGCCTGGCACGAGATCCTCGACAACCTGCCGCCCGCCCGGTGGGACCGGCTGCCCGAGGGCGCCGCGCAGGTGCTGGCGCTCATCCGCGACTCCGCGTGGAACGCCCGCACCGAGCTGTCCCCGCCCGGCAGTTCCACCGCCCAGGGCGACCCGGACACCGCGGCGGCGCGCAACTTCGCGGTGGCGGCCGTGGAGGAGGTGCACGACAGCGCGGTGCGCGCGCTCACCGCCTTCGACGAGCCCGACCCGGCCGCCCGGCGCGACGTGATCTGGCTGGCGGCCGAGGAGAGCCGGGGCGGGGTGCCGCGCAAGACCGTGCGGATGGCGCCGCTGTCGGTCGGTGGGCTGCTGCGCGCCCGGCTGTTCGGTGCGGCCACCGTCGTCCTCACCTCGGCGACACTGCAAATCGGCGGTTCCTTCGACAATCTCGCGGTCACCTGGGGCCTGCCCGCGCAGTCCGGCGATCGCGTCGACCCCGCGACGGCGAACGGCGGCCGAGCGCCCTCGGACACCGAGTCGATCCGCTGGAGTTCCCTGGATGTCGGCTCGCCGTTCGACCACGCCAAGTCCGGCATCCTCTACGTCGCCAAGCATCTGCCGCCGCCCGGCCGCGACGGGCTGCCGCCGGCCTACCTCGACGAGATCGAGCGGCTGATCGACGCCGCGGGCGGGCGCACGCTCGGCCTGTTCTCCTCGATGCGCGCGGCCCGCGCGGCCGCCGACGCGATGCGCGACCGCCTGAGTACCCCGGTGCTGTGCCAGGGTGAGGACGCCACCGGCGCGTTGGTCGGCAAGTTCGCCGACGATCCGGAGACCTCCCTGTTCGGCACCCTGTCGCTCTGGCAGGGGGTGGATGTGCCGGGCCCGTCGCTGAGTCTGGTGATCCTGGACCGCATTCCGTTCCCCCGCCCGGACGATCCACTGCTGGCCGCGCGCCAGCGGGCGGTCGAATCCCGCGGTGGCAACGGCTTTCTCACCGTGGCCGCCAACCATGCCGCGCTGTTGCTCGCCCAGGGCACCGGCCGGCTGCTGCGCAGCGTGGACGACCGCGGCGTGATCGCGGTGCTCGACTCCCGCCTGGCCACCGCGCGATACGGCGGCTACCTGCGGGCCACGCTGCCACCGTATTGGGAGACAACGGATCCCGACGTGGTGGCCAAGGCGCTGCGCCGACTCACCGCCGACGCCGCTAAACTGTGATCTGACGCACAAAACCTGCTCTATGGTTCCGGACGGAACTACATTGAGCACCGGTACCTCGGTGGATACCCAATTCCCGCGCCGACGTATCCGGTCCCCGCGCCAAGCCCTGCACGCGGCGCGGGGCCACCGCCTTCCCCGATCGCCCACGGCGGATAGGGTTTTCACGCGAGCGCGGCGCGCGCGGCCGATCCCGGCCCCCACGCCGAGCGCCCCGGCGGTCTCAGTCCCGTACCGAGATCACAAGGCCCACTTGAGGATCAGCGTCAGCACCGCGGACACCACGGCCAACCCCAGCACGCCGACGCCCCACACCAATCCGTTGCGCTCCCACGGCCGCCCGGCATCGAGGGCGTAGCGACCCGCACCGGTGAAGCCGAGCCCCGCGGCGACGGCACCGAACAACAGCCCCATCTCCCAGCCGCCCTGGCCGAAAAGGCCGGGGCCCCAGGTTGCGTTGATCGCGTTGATCATGGTGCCGAGCGCGATGGCCGCGGCCAGCGGAGTGAACAGGCCGAATGCCAGCAACAGGCCGCCGACGAGTTCGGTGAGCCCGGCCAGGGTGCCGAACAGCGCGCCGGGGTTGTAGCCCATCGCCTCGAACATGGCGTTGTTGGCGTCCAGGCCGGGGCCGGAGAACCAGCCGAACAACTTCTGCGCGCCGTGCGCGGCCAGCAGGCCGCCGAAGACGACACGCACGATCAGCAGGCCGATGTCGGCGGCGGCGGCGTTGTCGAATGCGGTGGTGGTGATGGTGTCGCGGTCGCGGACGGGAGCGGTATGCGTCGTGGTCATGATCAGTCCCTGCGGTCGTTCCGACTCGGTCGTTAGGCTCGGCAACTAAACGGACTCCAGTCCGCTTGTCGCACAACCCCTTCCAACCGGCGAGCCCGCGGACCTATTCCGCGAGGAAGAAGAAATATCCGAGGAACACCACCAGCAACGCCCACATCGCCGGGTGTACTTCCCGGATCCGGCCGCGCGCCGCCATCACGATCGGGTAGAAGACCATGCCCATCGCCAGCCCGTTGGCGATCGAGTACGTCAACGGCATCATGATGATGGTGATGAACGCCGGGATCGAGTACTCCAGCGCGGTCCACTCGATCTGCCCCAGCGAGCGCGCCATCAGGATGCCGACCACGATCAGCGCCGGCGCGGTGACCTCCCCCGACGCGGCCACCACCGAGAAGATCGGGTAGCAGAACATCGCCAGCAGGAACCAGCCCGCGGTGGTCACCGCCGTGAGCCCGGTCCGCCCGCCCGCGGTGACGCCCGCGGTCGACTCGACATAGGCCGTGGTGGTGGAGGTGCCGATGACCGCGCCCGCGGTGGTGCCGATGGAATCGGCGGCGAAGGCGCTCGCCGCGCGCGGCAGCTTGCCCTGCTTGTCCAGCAGGCCCGCCTGATTGGCCACGCCGATCAGCGTTCCCGAGGCATCGAAGAAGTCGACGAACAGCATGGTGAGCACGACGACGGCCATCTGCGCGGTGAACGCGTCGGGGAGGTGGATGATCGCCTGGCCGAAGGTCTGGTCCAGCCCGCGCGGCAGCGCCGCCACCCCGCTCGGCAGATCGACCAGGCCGGTGACGATGCCGAGCACCGCGGTCAGCACGATGCCGTAGAGCACCGCGCCGTGCCAGCCCTTGACCAGGAACACGATCGTGACGACCAGACCGAACAGGGCCAGCAGGGTGCGGCCCTCGGTGAAGTCGCCGAGGGTCACGAAGGTGGCCTCGCTGGAGGCGACGATGCCCGCGTTCTTCAGGCCGAGGAACGCCACGAACAACCCGATGCCCGCGCCGACGGCGAGCTTGAGTTGCAGCGGGATCGCGTCCAGGATCCGCTCGCGCACCTTGGTGACCGCGAGCACGAAGAAGATCACCCCGGACAGGAACGTGCCCGAGAGCGCCACCTGCCACGGGATCCCCATCCCGAGCACCACCGAGTAGGCGAAGAAGGCGTTGAGGCCCATGCCCGGCGCCAGCGCGATCGGGTACCGGGCCCACAGGCCCATCACCAAGGTGCCGAACACCGCCGCGACCGCCGTCGCGGTGAAGACGGCCTGCATCGGAATGCCCTTGTCGCCCAGCGCGCCGCCGTCGCCGAGGATGCCTGGGTTCACCGCCAGCACGTAGGACATCGCCAGGAACGTGACGGTGCCCGCCATGATCTCCCGCCGTACCGTCGATCCGGTGCGGGTGATGCCGAAGTAGTCGTCGAGACGACTCAGGCCGCGGGGCTGCGCGTCGGTTGCCAAGGCGGTTCTCCGGTTCTTCCAGGTGGGGCAGGGGGATGAACGGACGGTAGCGGAGAATTCACCGGTTCGCGCCGCGGGGTCCCGCTGCCGGGCGCCGGAGTGACCCGACACACGGCCGCTGCCGTGCCGGTCCCCGCCCGGCGGCGGTCGAGAGTGACCGTGCCGGGCGTGCACCGGCGGCCCGGCGTCAGCCGCGCGGCGCCGCGATCAGGCCCAGCTCGGCGGGCGAGGCCAGCAGCTCGTGGCGCGGCAACACCCGCACGGTGTAGCCGACCGCACCGGACAGCGGTACCGGCGTCTCGACCGTGAACAACTCGACACCGCCGTCGGAACCGGTGTGGGCCATCTCGACAGTGGTCACATCGCTGAGGTCGTCACCGGGCGACACCCGGCCCAGCACCGCCTGCACGGTCACGTCGGCGACCGCGAGCCCGCCCAGGTCGACGCGCGCGGTCAGCGACAGCGGCGCACCGATCACGGGGGTGTCGGGCAGGCCGGCGCTGTCCACCTGGATCACCTTGACCGCGGGCCAGGCCGCTTCCACCCGCCGTCGATACTCGGCCAGCGCCCTGGCGCCCGCGTAGTCGTCGGCACTCACCCGCCGGTAGGCCGCCGCGGCCGGGCCGTAGTACTCGACGGCGTAGTCGCGCACCATCCGTGAGGCCAGCACCTTCGGGCCGAGCGTCTGCAGGGTGTGGCGCACCATCTCCACCCACCGCACCGGCATGCCGTTCGCGTCGCGGTCGTAGAAGCGCGGCGCGACCGAACGCTCGAACAGCTCGTAGAGGGCGGCGGCCTCGAGGTCGTCGCGGCGGTGCTCGTCGCGCACGCCGTCGGCGGTCGGGATGGCCCAGCCGTTCTCGCCGTCGTACATCTCGTCCCACCAGCCGTCCCGGATGGACAGGTTGAGCCCGCCGTTGAGCGCCGACTTCATCCCGGAGGTGCCGCACGCCTCCAGCGGGCGCAGCGGGTTGTTGAGCCACACGTCGCAGCCCCAGTACAGGTATCGGGCCATCGACATGTCGTAGTCGGGCAGGAACACGATCCGGTGCCGCAGTTCCGGGTCGTCGGCGAACCGCACCACCTGCTGGATCAGCGCCTTGCCGCCGTCGTCGGCGGGGTGGCTCTTGCCCGCCACCACCAGCTGCATCGGCCGGGTGGGATGCAGCAGCAGCGCGCGCAACCGCTCGGGGTCGCGCAACATCAGGGTCAGCCGCTTGTAGGTGGGCACCCGGCGGGCGAAGCCGACGGTGAGCACGTCGGGGTCGAAGACCTGATCGATCCAGCCCAGCTCGGCCTCGGCGGCGCCACGTTCCAGCCAGGAGGCCCGCAGCCTGCGCCGCACCTCCGCCACCAGCGTGGCGCGCAGGGTGTTGCGGGTGGACCACAGTTCGGCCGGATCGACCTCGCGCAGCTTCTCCCAGCCGCGCCCCTCCTCCGCCAGCTCCACACCGACGAGTTCGCGCGCCTTGTCGATCCATTCGCGCGCGGCCCAGGTGGGCGCGTGCACGCCGTTGGTCACCGATCCGATCGGCACCTCCTCGGCGTCGAAACCCGGCGAGAGCGGGGCGAACATGCCGCGGCTCACCTCGCCGTGCAGCCGGGAGACGCCGTTGGCCCGCTGCGCCAGCCGCAGGCCCATGTGCGCCATGTTGAACACCGCCGGGTCCGGCTCGCGGCCGAGCGCCAGGATCCGGTCGACCGAAAGCCCGGGCAGCAGCGCCGATTCCGGCTCGCCGTGCGCGCCGCCGAAGTACCGGCGCACCATCGGCATCGGGAACCGGTCGATGCCCGCGGGCACCGGAGTGTGCGTGGTGAACACCGTCGCGGCCCGCACCACCGCCAGCGCGGTGTCGAAATCCATCCCGTCGGCCACGTATTCGCGGATGCGCTCCACCCCGAGGAAGCCCGCGTGGCCCTCGTTCATGTGGAAGACCTCCGGATCGGGCAGCCCCTCGGCGCGGGTGAACGCCCGCACCGCGCGCACGCCGCCGATCCCGGCCAGGATCTCCTGGCGGATGCGGTGGTCCTGGTCGCCGCCGTAGAGGCGGTCGGTGACCGCGCGCAACTCCGGATCGTTCTCCGCGATGTCGGAGTCCAGCAGCAGCAGCGGCACCCGCCCCACCTGCGCGATCCACACCCGGGCCCGCAGTACCCGCTGATCCGGCATCGCCACGTGCACCAGCACCGGCGCGCCCTCGCTGGTCAGCAACCGCAGCGGCAGACCCTGCGGATCCAGCGCCGGATAGTGCTCGATCTGCCAGCCGTCGGCCGACAACGACTGCCGGAAGTACCCGGACCGGTACAGCAACCCGACACCGATCAGCGGCAACCCCAGGTCCGAGGCGGCCTTGAGATGGTCGCCCGCCAGGATGCCCAGACCGCCGGAGTAGTTGGGCAACACCTCGGTGACGCCGAACTCCATGGAGAAGTAGGCGATACCGCGCACCCCGTCCTCGCGGCCCTGCCGCTGGAACCAGGTCGCCGCGTCGAGGTAACCGCGCAGATCCGCGGCGGCCGCGTCGACCCTCGCCACGTAGCCGGCGTCGGCGGCCAGCTCGTCGAGCCGGGCGGCGGGCACCTCCCCCAGCATCCGGACCGGATCGCGGCCGACCTCGCGCCACAGCTGCGGATCGATCGCCGAGAACAGATCCTGGGTGGGCGGATGCCACGACCACCGCAGATTCGTGGACAGCTCCCCCAGGGCCGCCAACCGCTCGGGCAGATGGGCACGGACAGTGAACCTGCGCAAAGCCTTCACCGGCTAGACCCTACACGGCCGCCGCGGCCGTCGCCGTCCACGAACAACGCTCTCAACAGGCACAACCGCCCCCGGTCGCCCTGTGGATGCCGAGCCGCCGCGGCCGGTGATCTTCCAGTAGGTTGGTGCACGTGACCGGCCGCATCGCCATCGATGACACTGCCCCGTCCATTCCCGGCGGCCGCCCGGCCAAGGCCGTGGTGGGCGAGGTGTTCCCGGTGCGTGCCGTGGTCTGGCGCGAGGGGCACGACGCCGTCGCCGCGACGCTGGCGGTGCGCGGGCCCGGCGCCACCCGGCCCACCCGGATCAGGATGACCCCCGATCCCGAGCCCGACGTGTTCAACGCCACCTTCATCCCGAACACGCCGGGCACCTGGACCTTCCGCATCGAGGGCTGGGGCGACCCGATCGCCACCTGGCGCCACGCGGTGGAGGCCAAGCTCGCCGTGGGGCAGAGCGCGGCCGACCTGGCCAACGATCTCGAGCTCGGCGCCCGCCTCCTCGAGCGCGCCGCGCAGGCGCTGCCCAAGGCGAAGTTCGAGAAACTGCGCGCCGCCGCCGCGGCACTGCGCAGCGACGAACAGTTGCCTGCCCGGGTGGCGCCCGCCTTCGGCGCGGAGGTCGCCGAGATCCTGCGCACCACCCCGCTCCGCGATCTGGTCACCCGCGGCCCGCAGCACTGCGTGGCCGTCGAGCGCCCGCGCGCGCTGTTCGGCTCCTGGTACGAGTTCTTCCCGCGTTCCACCGGCGGCCGGGACGCCGAGGGCAGGCCGGTGCACGGCACCTTCGCCACCGCCGCCAAGGAGTTGCCGCGCATCGCCGGCATGGGCTTCGACGTGGTGTACCTGCCGCCGATCCACCCGATCGGCGAGGTGAACCGCAAGGGCCGCAACAACTCCCTCGTCGCCGAGCCCGGCGACGTCGGCTCGCCCTGGGCCATCGGCTCGAAGGACGGCGGCCACGACGCGGTGCACCCCGCGCTCGGCACCGAGGCCGATTTCGCCGAGTTCGTCGCCACCGCCGCCGAACTCGGCCTCGAGGTCGCCCTCGATCTGGCTCTGCAGTGCGCGCCGGACCACCCCTGGGTGCGCGAACATCCGGAGTGGTTCACCACGCTGCCCGACGGCACCATCGCCTACGCGGAGAACCCGCCGAAGAAGTACCAGGACATCTACCCGGTCAATTTCGACAACGACCCCGACGGCCTCTACGCCGAGGTGCTGCGGATCGTCCGGCACTGGATCGGCTTGGGCGTCAAGATCTTCCGGGTCGACAACCCGCACACCAAGCCCGCCGACTTCTGGGAATGGCTCATCGCCACCGTGCGCAAGGACGACCCCGACGTGGTGTTCCTGTCCGAGGCGTTCACCCGCCCCGCCCGCCTCTACGGCCTGGCCCGGCGCGGATTCAGCCAGTCGTACACGTATTTCACCTGGCGGGTGGCCAAGTGGGAGCTCACCGAGTTCGGCAACGAGCTCGCGGCCAAGGCCGACGAGGCGCGCCCCAACCTGTTCGTCAACACCCCCGACATCCTGCACGAGAGCCTGCAGCACGGCGGTCCCGGCATGTTCACCATCCGGGCGGTGCTCGCCGCGACCCTCTCCCCCACCTGGGGCGTGTATTCCGGCTTCGAGCTCTTCGAGCACCAGGCGGTCCGCCCGGGCAGCGAGGAGTACCTGGACTCGGAGAAGTACGAGCTGCGCCCCCGCGATTTCGCCGGCGCGCTGGCGCGCGGGGAATCCCTCGAACCGTGGCTGACCCGCCTCAACGAGATCCGCCGGGCGCATCCGGCCCTGCAACAGCTGCGCTGCCTGCACTTCCACCACGTCGACAACGACGCGCTCATCGCCTACTCGAAGTTCGACCCGGTCAGCGGTGACGCGGTCCTCACCATCGTCAACCTCAACCCGTTCGGACCCGAGGAGGGCTTCATCTCCGTGGACCTGCCGGCGATCGGGCGCGAATGGCACGACCACCCGGTGGTCTTCGACGAGGTCAGCGGCGAGGAATACCACTGGGGACAGACCAACTGGGTGCGCTTGGACCCGGCCCGCGCCGTCGCGCACATCATCGCGCTGCCGCCGGTGCCCGCCGCCCTGCGCACCCCGCTCGCGCACCGGCGGAGCCTGCGATGAGCGGCCCCGAGGATCCGGCCGACCGCCGCCACGGCGAGTTGCCCGCACCCCGCCGCGACATTCCGCGCCCGCTGGTCGAACGCCGCGATCTCATGCTGCTCGCCGCGGGCACGCACCGCGATCCGCACACGGTGCTCGGCGCGCATCCGCACCCCGACGGCACCGTCGTGCGGGTGCTGCGCCCGCACGCGGCCAAGGTGAGCGTGCGCGTGGGCGGCGTCGACCATCCACTCGACTCGGTGGGTTACGGCGTCTTCGCCGCGGTGCTCCCGCACCCCGAGCTGATGGACTACCGGATCGTCACCGAGTACCCCGGCGGTCCGACGGTGATCGCCGCCGACGGCTACCGCTTCCTGCCCACCCTCGGCGAACTCGACCTGCACCTGATCGGCGAAGGCCGCCACGAACACCTCTGGCACGTGCTCGGCGCCCATCCGCGCCGGTACACGACACTGGACGGACCGGTGTCGGGCACGTCCTTCGCCGTCTGGGCACCGAACGCCCGCGGCGTCACGGTGATCGGTGATTTCGACGGCTGGAGCGGCAACACCGCGCCCATGCGCGCCCTCGGCACCTCCGGTATCTGGGAGGTGTTCGTGCCGGACGTGGGGCCCGGCACGAAATACAAGTACCGGGTGCACGGCGCCGACGGCCGGGTCGTCGATCACGCCGACCCGCTCGCCTTCGCCACCGAGCCGCCGCCCGCCACCGCCTCCGTCGTCACCGGCAGCGACTACACCTGGCAGGACGCGCAGTGGCTGGAGCGCAGGCGCAGCACCGACCCGACCCGCTCCCCGATGAGCGTCTACGAGGTGCACCTCGGCTCGTGGCGGCCCGGCCTCGGCTACCGGGAACTGGCCGAGCAATTGGCCGACTACGTGCGGGCGGCGGGCTACACCCACGTCGAACTGCTGCCGGTCGCCGAACATCCCTTCGGCGGCTCCTGGGGCTACCAGGTCACCTCGTACTACGCCCCCACCGCCCGCTTCGGCTCCCCCGACGACTTCCGCGCGTTCGTCGACCACCTGCACGGTGCGGGCATCGGCGTGCTGCTGGACTGGGTGCCCGCGCATTTCCCGCGGGACGAGTGGGCGCTGGCCCGCTTCGACGGCACCCCGCTCTACGAGCATCCCGACCCGCGCCGCGGCGAACAGCTCGACTGGGGCACCTACGTCTTCGACTTCGGCCGCAACGAGGTGCGCAACTTCCTGGTCGCCAACGCCCGGTTCTGGATCGAGGAGTTCCACATCGACGGCCTGCGCGTGGACGCCGTCGCCTCGATGCTCTACCTGGACTACTCGCGCGGCGAGAACTGGGAACCCAACATCCACGGCGGCCGGGAGAACCTGGAGGCCGTCGCCTTCCTGCGCGAGCTCAACGACGTCGTGCACCGCGCCCACCCGGGCGTGGTGACCATCGCCGAGGAGTCCACCACCTGGCCGGGTGTCACCCGCGGCACCGAGGTGGGCGGCCTCGGTTTCACCATGAAATGGAACATGGGCTGGATGCACGACACGCTGGGGTTCCTGGCGCGCGACCCGATCCACCGGTCCTGGCACCACAACGAGATCACCTTCTCGCTGGTGTACGCGTGGAGCGAGAACTACGTGCTGCCGATCAGCCACGACGAGGTGGTGCACGGCAAAGGCACGCTGTGGACGCGGATGCCCGGCGACGATTTCGCCAAGGCGGCGGGAGTGCGCGCACTGCTGGCCTACATGTGGGCGCACCCCGGCAAACAACTGCTGTTCATGGGCCAGGACTTCGGCCAGTTCCGCGAGTGGTCACACGACCGCGGCCTGGACTGGGGCGAACTGGACAATCCGCTGCACCGCGGCATCGCCACCGCCGTGCGGGACCTCAACCGCGTCTACCGCGCCACGCCCGCGCTGTGGAGCCAGGACACCACCCCCGGCGGCTACGCCTGGATCGAGGCCGACGACCGGGACCGCAACGTGCTGGCGTTCCTGCGCTACGGCTCGGACGGCTCGACGGTGGCCTGCGTGTTCAACTTCTCCGGGGCACTGCACGGCGAGTACCGGGTCGGCCTGCCGATCGCCGGGGAATGGACCGAGATCCTCAACACCGACGCCGCCGACTACGGCGGCTCCGGCGTCGGCAACTACGGAGTGGTCCGCACCGAGGAGATCCCCTGGCACGGACGGCCGGTGTCGGCCACCGTCGCGCTGGCGCCGAACAGCGCGGTCTGGCTGGCGGCGCCGCGCGCGTAGGCGGCGCCGGATCAGTACCGCCGGATCAGTACAGCGCGGCCGCGAGCTTGCGCCGCGCCGCCACCACGAACGGCTCGGCCTGGTCGAACAGTTCGAACAGCTCGAGCAGGTGGGTGCGGGCCTTGGTGCGATCGTCACCCGCGCTGCGCTTGACGACGGCGATGAGCCGGTCGAACGCGGCCTCCGGCTGCTGGTTGAGCAGTTCCAGATCGGCCGCGGCGATGGCCGCGTCCACGTTGGCGGGGTCGGCGTCGGCGGTGGCGACGGCGTCGGCGGGCACCTGCTGCGCCCTGGCCAGGAACCGCAGCTGCCGCAGCGCGCCCTTGGCCTCGGTGTTGTTCGGCTCGGCGGCAAGGATCTGCTCGTAGGCGGCCTCGGCGGCCGCCATGTCGCCGCGTTCGAGCGCCTCCTCGGCGGCGACGAACCGCGGGTCCTCCTGCGGCTGGGGCTCGCCGCCGTCGCCTTCGAGCTTGCCCGCCACGGCCTGGACCACCGCGTCGATCCACTGACGCACCTGCGGCTCCGGCTGCGCGCCCTCGAAATCGGCCAGCGGCTGGCCCGCGGCGATCGCGATCACCGTCGGAATGCCCTGCACCCGCAGCGCCTGCGCGATCCGCATGTTGGCCTCGGCCTCGACGGTCGCCAGATCCCAGGTGCCGCCGTCGGCCGCCACCATCCGCTCGAGCGTGCGGACCAGCTCGACGCTGCCGGGGCTGCGCTGCGAGTACAGCGCGACCACCACCGGCACCTGCAGCGACCGGCGCAGCACCTTGGTCTCGAAATCGGCTTCCGAGACGGCGTATCCGCCGGCCGCGCCACCGGAGGCGCCCGCGGGCGGCTGCTTCAGACTGGACAGGTCTACCGCTCCGGACATGGCTGCGGCGACTGCTGGCGAAGGACGGCGTGCGGCTGGTCGAGTCACGGTTTCCAGTTTGTCACGAGGAGGCGCGAACGGCTCCCGCGGCGTCGGCGGAATCGGCGGTTTCGGCGGCGGTCAGCTTGCCGGTGCGCACCGCCCAGACCTCGAAGACGACGGTGAAGAACGGCGGGATGCTCGACAGCAGCGCGAGCACGGTGGTCTTCCAGTTCCAGTTCAGCTCGCGCGCGGCCAGCAGCGCGGTGAGCACGAACAGCATGAAGATCGCGCCGTGCACCGGGCCGAAGATCTTCACGCCCACCTCGTTGCCCGGATCGGGCAGGTACTTGAAGCCCATGCCGATCAGCAGTCCCAGCCACGACAGTGCCTCGAGGACGGCGAAGAATCGGAATCTCCCGGCGACGCTGCGCAGATCGAAGTAGCCCATGCGCCCTATTGTGCCGCACCAACTACACCGGGTCGTAGTTGAACCGGTCACATCGGACAGATCGGTCGGATCCGGACATGTGAACGCCGCGCCCCGCGGACGCGGGACGCGGCGTATCGGCTACCCGTCAGACCTTGACGATGAGCGCGTCGCCCTGCCCACCACCGCCGCACAGCGCCGCCGCGCCGATGCCGCCACCGCGCCGCTTCAGCTCCAGCGCCAGGTGCAGCAGGATGCGCGCACCGGACATGCCGAGCGGGTGCCCGATGGCGATGGCGCCACCGTTGACGTTCACCTTGGCCGGGTCGATGCCCAGCTTGCGGGTGGAGGCGATACCCACCGCGGCGAAGGCCTCGTTGATCTCGACCAGATCCAGGTCGGCCGGCGAGATGCCCTGCTTGGCACAGGCTTTCGCGATGGCGTTGGCCGGCTGGTCCTGCAGGGTCGAATCCGGGCCCGCCACCACGCCGGCGGCGCCGATCTCGGCGATCCAGCTCAGCCCGAGCGCCTGCGCCTTCGCCTTGCTCATCACGACCACCGCGGCGGCGCCGTCGGAGATCTGCGAGGCCGACCCGGCGGTGATGGTGCCGTCCTTGCGGAAGGCCGGGCGCAGCTTGGCCAGCGACTCCACCGTGGTGTCGGCGCGAATGCCCTCGTCGGTGGTCACGAGCACCGGGTCGCCCTTGCGCTGCGGCACCGCGACCGGCACCACCTCGTCGTCGAAGACGCCGTTCTTCCAGGCCGCCGCGGCGCGCTGGTGCGAGGCGGCGGCGAAGGCGTCCTGGTCTTCGCGGCTGATCGGCTGCCGGTCGTTGCCCTGCTCGGTGAGCAGGCCCATGGCCTGATCGGTGAAGATGTCGTGCAGGCCGTCGTAGGCCATGTGGTCGCGCAGCGTCACGTCGCCGTACTTGAAGCCCTCGCGGCTCTTCTCCAGCAGGTGCGGCGCCTGGCTCATCGACTCCTGGCCGCCGGCCACGACGATCTCGTGCTCGCCGGCGCGGATGAGCTGATCGGCCAGCGCGATCGCGTTGATGCCCGACAGGCACACCTTGTTCAGCGTCAGCGCGGGCACGTCCATCGGGATGCCCGCGGCGACGGCGGCCTGCCTGGCCGGGATCTGGCCCGCGCCCGCGGTGAGCACCTGGCCCATGATCACGTACTCGACCTGCTCCGGAGCGACGCCGCCCTTCTCGAGCGCCGCCTTGATGGCGAACCCGCCCAGGTCCGAGCCCGAGAAGTCCTTCAGTCCGCCGAGCAGGCGACCGACCGGGGTGCGCGCACCGGAAACGATGACGGATGTGGTCACGACGAGCCTCGCATTCTTCGCGGCCGCGCCATCGCACGGCGACGACGCGATGTCAAGTGGTTCTACTCAACGGTAGCCGGTCGGGCGGAACGGACATCGCGCAGGTGGGGCGCTACCGTCGAGGTGTGAGCAACGCGAATCAGACATCCGAATCCACCCCCGGCGACTTCATTCCCGGCGACTACGTGGTCGCCGTCGACCACGTCGGCGTGGCCGTGCCCGACCTGGACGCCGCGATCGCCTGGTACGCCGAGAATCTCGGCATGGTCGAAACGCATCGCGAGGTGAACGAGAGCCAGGGCGTGCACGAGGCGATGCTGTCGCTGCCCGGCGCCCCCGACGGCGCCACCGCGCTGCAGTTGCTGGCCCCGCTGGACGAGTCCTCCACCATCGCCAAGTTCATCGATCGCAACGGACCGGGACTCCAGCAACTGGCCTACCGGGTCACCGACATCGAGGCCGTCTCGGCGTACCTGCGCGGCCGCGGACTGCGTTTGCTGTACGAGGCTCCGCGGCACGGAACCGCCGATTCCCGCATCAATTTCATCCACCCGAAGGATGCTGGAGGTGTGCTGGTCGAGTTGGTCGAACCGAACCCGGATGTTACGCACTAGTATCGGCCCGGACGCCCGGAAACCAGCCCCCTTCACATTCGCGGTCGAGTCACCATCGGCCGCGCCTAGGCTGTAGTTTGTGTGCCATGTCGTCACCTGAGTCCGATCGCAATCGCTTCGTCGCATTGCCCTTCACCGTTGTGCGGAAGGGTTATGCACAAGACGAGGTGCGTAACTACTTCGACCGCTTCGATGCCGAACTGAGGGTCACGGCCACCGACCGCGATGCCGCTGCGGCGCAGGCCCGTAACCTTGCCGCGCAGCTGGAGGACGCGCGGGACGAGATCGACGAGCTCCGTAAGGAGGTCGACCGCCTCTCGGTGCCGCCGACCACCGCCGAAGGCATGTCCGACCGCATCTCCCGCATGCTGCGGCTGGCGTCGGACGAGGCCTCCGAGGTCCGGGCGCTGGCCCAGGCCGAGGCCGCCGAGATGGTGTCGATCGCCGAGCAGCAGGCCGCCGAGATGCGCGGCAAGTACGAGTCGCTGCTGGCGGAGACGAAGGAAAAGCGCGAAGCGCTCGAGATCGAGTACGAGCAGACGCTCGCGAACGCGCGCACCGAGTCCGCGAAGATCATCGAGGCCGCCCAGGCCGAGGCGGAGCGGATCCTCAAGGAGGCCGAGGCCAAGCGCAAGGCGGCGCAGCAGGACTTCGAGGTCACGATGTCCGAGCGGCGCACCAAGCTCACCCGCCAGATGGAGGAGCTCGAGGCCACCAGCCGGGCCGAGGCCGCGCAGCGGATCAAGGACGCCACCGACGAGGCCAACCGCCTCATCACCTCGGCGACCCAGACCTCCGAGCGCAAGATCGCCCACGCCAAGGAACTGGCCGAGGAGATGCGGGTGCTGCGCGGCCGCGTGCTCGCCCAGCTGCTCGGCATCCGCGGTCAGCTCGACTCGGTGCCCGCCATGCTCGCGGCGGTCAACCGCGAGAGCGAGCTGCTCGACGGCGTGCCGGAACAGCGTAAGTCGATCGGCGGCAACAACACCAAGTCGGTCGGTGCCCGCACCACCAAGGCGATCCCCGAGGCCGCCGAGGACGACGAGGACATCGACGCCGACGAGCGCGAGAACGCCGAGATCGCCAACTGACGTCGGTTCCCGGAAGGCGACGACGCGGTTATCACCACGGTTCAGCCCGAAGGCCGTCCCCGGTTTCGCCGGGGGCGGCCTTCCCTAATTTCCGGGTGGCTGGATCGGCTTTGCGCCGATCAGGACCAACGGCGCGTGATGCGCCGGGTCCGGCGCCCGTTCCAGCAGCCGCGATGCCAGTGCCGACGGTCGTCCTCACCGCCGAACCGCGGCCAGGCGACGATGTGGGCGACGCCCGGCGCGATCTCGTGATCGCATCCGGGGCACCGGTAGGTCTTGAGCGCCCGCGCCGCCGGGATCGTGCGCACCGCGTAGTCCTCGTCCCCGTCCGGCCCCGGCTCCACCGAGCCGAACACGTCGCTCAGCGGCCGGCCACCGTCGAGGCGGCCCGCCTTGCGGTCGGCACGCGGTTTGCGACGGGGCACGTACCCAAGCCTAGAACAGCCGGAATTCGTTGCTCTCCGTGCCGCGGAGGGCGTCGTAATCGAGTGTGAGGCAACGGATGCCGCGATCCTCGGCGAGTGTGCGCGCCTGCGGCTTGATCTGCTGCGCGGCGAACACCCCGGACACCGGGGCCAGTAACGGGTCACGGTTGAGCAGTTCGAGGTAGCGGGTCAGCTGCTCGACACCGTCGATCTCGCCGCGGCGTTTGATCTCCACCGCCACCGTGGCGCCGCCGGCGTCCCGGCACAGCAGATCCACCGGCCCGATGGCGGTCATGTACTCGCGCCGGATGAGGGTGTAGCCGGGCCCCAACGTCTGCACGTGCTCGGCGAGCAGTTCTTGCAGATGCGCCTCGACACCGTCCTTCACCAGCCCGGGGTCGATGCCGAGATCGTGCGAGGAGTCGTGCTCGATGTCCTCGATCGTGATCCGCAGTTCCTCACCGGCCTTGTTGGTCACCACCCACAGCGCCTTCGCCGTTTCGGGCACCTCCGCGGTGGCGAGATCGCGCTCGTCGAGCCAGCACGGCGGACTCATCCAGTTCAGCGGCTTGTAGGAGCCGCCGTCGGAGTGCACGAGCACGGAGCCGTCGGCCTTGATCATCAGCAGCCGGCGGGCCATCGGGAGGTGGGCGGTCAGACGACCGACGTAGTCGACCTGGCAACGAGCAATCACGAGGCGCACCGGTAACAGTTTAGGGGCTCGATGCCCACGGACCAGCACGCACCACCTGTGCCCGCCAAGGGCCGAAGATTCGTCGGGAACGACCGGCCGGATCGGGCGGGTGCTATCGGCGATGTGGTCCGATGACGTGTGGGGCGTAGCGGTCCAGCGATGCCCGGGTGGGTCTGCCGGTGCGGACCGGAATCGCGTGCCCGGAGGGCAACAGCAGGCGAGGGAATGCGGCGGGCATCTCCGACGGCTGCGGATGCCCGCCGTCGAATACCGATGCCCCGCGGTCGAGTACCGATGCCGCGCCGTCGAGTACCGAGGCAATGGTCGCAGGGCTCGGCCTGGAGCAGGACAGAGCGTGCAGCGGGAAGGGGCAGGCGGTGGCGCGGCGCGGACCGCGTGCCCGGCTGCCGGCGCAGACGCCGACGAGGAAGCGGCACCGCCTGGTCCGACCTGGCGACGGTGTTCGTCGTCCTCGTGCTCTGCACCGTCGCCCGGCCGACGCTGTACCTCACGCACGTGGTCACCAGCACCGAGGCGCGCCGGTGGTGACGGTTGCTCGCAGACGGCCTGCTGCGCGTCGGCGCTGACGGCGGCGCTCGACGATGGCGTGCGCACGCACGAGCGGGGCCGCGCTCCGGCAGGCGGGGCCGGCTCACCAGGAGAGCGGCGACCTGCCCGAGTAGGCAGCGCGCCGGTAACGGCGCGTCAAATCAGCGGGGTGGCGCTCGGGTGGCCGGCCTGCGCAGGAGTCCGCGGGACCGCGCGCCACCGGTCGGCCGGCATCCGCTCGAGTGGGCGAGGCCGCGCTCGAGTGGGGCGGACCACCGGTGACCGCTGCGCTCGAGGGAGCGGGACCGTGCGCGAATGGGCGCTGCGATCAGGGGGGCGGGCCGGCCGAGTCGAGGATGTCGGCACAAACGGCGGTGGTCGCGGAAACAGCAAAGGCCTCCAACGCTATTGGAGGCCTCGATGTTCCGGTCGCCGAACGGTTCCGGTCCGGAAATGCCGATAGGGGACCCAGTCATGGGTCCCCTATCAGGAAAGGATGTTCCGGCGGTGTCCTACTCTCCCACACCCTGTCGAGTGCAGTACCATCGGCGCTGGCAGGCTTAGCTTCCGGGTTCGGAATGGGACCGGGCGTTTCCCCACCGCTATGACCGCCGTAACTCTATGAAACTATCCACACCACCCGCACACACCCCACACCCTTTCGGTGATGGGGCGGGTGTCAACGGTGGGTTGTGTGTTGTTTCAGATACCGCACAGTGGACGCGTAACATCGTTGTTGGTAAGTCCTCGGCCGATTAGTACCAGTCACCTCCACACGTTACCGCGCTTCCAGTTCTGGCCTATCAACCCCATGGTCTGTGGGGGGCCTTACCCCCTCGAGGGGGTGAGAAACCTCATCTTGGAACAGGCTTCCCGCTTAGATGCTTTCAGCGGTTATCCCTTCCGAACGTAGCTAACCAGCAGTGCCCTTGGCAGGACAACTGGCACACCAGAGGTTCGTCCGTCCCGGTCCTCTCGTACTAGGGACAGCCTTCCTCAAGTTTCTGACGCGCGCGGCGGATAGAGACCGAACTGTCTCACGACGTTCTAAACCCAGCTCGCGTGCCGCTTTAATGGGCGAACAGCCCAACCCTTGGGACCTACTCCAGCCCCAGGATGCGACGAGCCGACATCGAGGTGCCAAACCATCCCGTCGATATGGACTCTTGGGGAAGATCAGCCTGTTATCCCCGGGGTACCTTTTATCCGTTGAGCGACACCGCTTCCACATGCCGGTGCCGGATCACTAGTCCCGACTTTCGTCCCTGCTCGACCCGTCAGTCTCACAGTCAAGCTCCCTTGTGCACTTGCACTCGACACCTGATTGCCAACCAGGCTGAGGGAACCTTTGGGCGCCTCCGTTACATTTTAGGAGGCAACCGCCCCAGTTAAACTACCCACCAGGCACTGTCCCTGAACCAGATCATGGCCCGAGGTTAGAAGTCCAATACGATCAGAGTGGTATTTCAACGACGACTCCCACCACACTGGCGTGTGGCTTTCACAGTCTCCCACCTATCCTACACAAACCGTACCGAACACCAATACCAAGCTATAGTGAAGGTCCCGGGGTCTTTTCGTCCTGCCGCGCGTAACGAGCATCTTTACTCGTAATGCAATTTCGCCGAGTCTGTGGTTGAGACAGCAGAGAAGTCGTTACGCCATTCGTGCAGGTCGGAACTTACCCGACAAGGAATTTCGCTACCTTAGGATGGTTATAGTTACCACCGCCGTTTACCGGGGCTTAAATTCTCAGCTTCGCGCCGAAGCGCTAACCGGTCCTCTTAACCTTCCGGCACCGGGCAGGCGTCAGTCCGTATACATCGTCTTACGACTTCGCACGGACCTGTGTTTTTAGTAAACAGTCGCTTCTCTCTGGTCTCTGCGACCCAACCCAGCTCACGGTGCAAGACCGGTCACCAGATCAGGTCCCCTTCTCCCGAAGTTACGGGGGCATTTTGCCGAGTTCCTTAACCACAGTTCTCTCGATCGCCTCGGTATTCTCTACCTGACCACCTGTGTCGGTTTGGGGTACGGGCCGTGTACCAACTCACTAGAGGCTTTTCTCGGCAGCATAGGATCACTGAATTCACCTCAATCGGCTACGCATCACCTCTCAGGCTCATGTTGTGCGGATTTGCCTACACAACGCCCTACAGGCTTACACCAGTACAACCACTCACTGGCCCAGCTACCTTCCTGCGTCACCCCATCGCTTGACTACTACAGCAGGGGTCGTGCGCAGCCACTTCCGGCCTCCCGAAGGAGGTCCATCCGCTTTTGGGCACTTAGCACCACTGATTCGCCATTGGGCGCGGATACACGGGTACGGGAATATCAACCCGTTGTCCATCGACTACGCCTGTCGGCCTCGCCTTAGGTCCCGACTCACCCTGGGCGGATTAACCTGGCCCAGGAACCCTTGGTCATTCGGCGGACGAGTTTCTCACTCGTCTTTCGCTACTCATGCCTGCATTCTCACTCGCACAGCCTCCACAACTGGGTTACCCCGCTGCTTCCCTGGCTGCACGACGCTCCCCTACCCACCCCAACCACTGCGCACCGGACCGTAACCCGATGCGGATGTCATGTTGGAGTGCCGCGGCTTCGGCGGTGTACTTGAGCCCCGCTACATTGTCGGCGCAGGATCACTTGACCAGTGAGCTATTACGCACTCTTTCAAGGGTGGCTGCTTCTAAGCCAACCTCCTGGTTGTCTTCGCGACCCCACATCCTTTTCCACTTAGTACACGCTTAGGGGCCTTAGCCGGCGATCTGGGCTGTTTCCCTCTCGACTACGAAGCTTATCCCCCGCAGTCTCACTGCCACGCTCTCACACACCGGCATTCGGAGTTTGGCTGACTTCGGTAAGCTTGTAGGCCCCCTAGGCCATCCAGTAGCTCTACCTCCGGCGTGAAACACGTGACGCTGCACCTAAATGCATTTCGGGGAGAACCAGCTATCACGGAGTTTGATTGGCCTTTCACCCCTACCCACAGCTCATCCCCTCAGTTTTCAACCTAAGTGGGTTCGGGCCTCCACGACGTCTTACCGTCGCTTCACCCTGGCCATGGGTAGATCACTCCGCTTCGGGTCTAGAACACGCGACTCAACGCCCTATTCGGACTCGCTTTCGCTACGGCTACCCCACACGGGTTAACCTCGCCACATGCCACTAACTCGCAGGCTCATTCTTCAAAAGGCACGCCATCACCCACAGCAACAAAGTCACTCGCAGGCCCTGACGGATTGTAAGCGCACGGTTTCAGGTACTATTTCACTCCCCTCCCGGGGTACTTTTCACCTTTCCCTCACGGTACTAGTCCGCTATCGGTCACCAGGGAGTATTCAGGCTTACCGGGTGGTCCCGGCAGATTCACAGCAGATTTCACGGGCCCGCTGCTACTCGGGTATCACTCACATGAGCCGTCATGTTTTCACTTACCGGACTCTCACCGTCTACGGTAGGCCGTCCCAGACCACTTCAGCTAACACAACGGTTTCTGACTCACGCCCAGCTCGGCAGAACCGGGAAGAGCAACCCCACAACCCCACATAGACAACGCCTGCCGGCTATCACATCTACATGGTTTAGCCTCATCCGCTTTCGCTCGCCACTACTCACGGAATCACTCTTGTTTTCTCTTCCTGTGGGTACTGAGATGTTTCACTTCCCCACGTTCCCTCCACACACCCTATATATTCAGGCGCGGGTAACACGACATCACTCGTGCTGGGTTTCCCCATTCGGAAATCCTCGGATCTCAGCTCGGTTGACAGCTCCCCGAGGCTTATCGCAGCCTCCTACGTCCTTCATCGGCTCCTGGTGCCAAGGCATCCACCGAACGCTCTTAAACACTTACAAACAAAGATGCTCGCGTCCACTGTGCAGTTCTCAAACAACACACCCACCCGAACCAGAAACCCAGGACCAGCACCCCCGAAGGAGCCGGTATCACATGGCGATCCGAGCAGATCATGCATTCGCCTAGAGAGTCACTCGCGTGTTCTCTCAGGACCCAACAGTGTGTCGACTACATCCCCGCCGGCCGGCCACACAGGACCAACCGATACACGAGGCACATGCCAGCGTTCCACCCATGAGCTCCCGCCGGAAGACGACTGCTTCCGAAACGGTCTCTGCCACAAGACGTTTACCATCCCGACTCCTCGGGTGTCCGTGGAGAAGTGCTCCTTAGAAAGGAGGTGATCCAGCCGCACCTTCCGGTACGGCTACCTTGTTACGACTTCGTCCCAATCGCCGATCCCACCTTCGACGGCTCCCTCCCACAAGGGGTTAGGCCACCGGCTTCGGGTGTTACCGACTTTCATGACGTGACGGGCGGTGTGTACAAGGCCCGGGAACGTATTCACCGCAGCGTTGCTGATCTGCGATTACTAGCGACTCCAACTTCACGGGGTCGAGTTGCAGACCCCGATCCGAACTGAGACCGGCTTTAAGGGATTCGCTCCACCTCACGGTATCGCAGCCCTCTGTACCGGCCATTGTAGCATGTGTGAAGCCCTGGACATAAGGGGCATGATGACTTGACGTCGTCCCCACCTTCCTCCGAGTTGACCCCGGCAGTCTCCTGCGAGTCCCCGCCATAACGCGCTGGCAACACAGGACAAGGGTTGCGCTCGTTGCGGGACTTAACCCAACATCTCACGACACGAGCTGACGACAGCCATGCACCACCTGTACACCGACCACAAGGGGGCCTACATCTCTGCAGGTTTCCGGTGTATGTCAAACCCAGGTAAGGTTCTTCGCGTTGCATCGAATTAATCCACATGCTCCGCCGCTTGTGCGGGCCCCCGTCAATTCCTTTGAGTTTTAGCCTTGCGGCCGTACTCCCCAGGCGGGGCGCTTAATGCGTTAGCTACGGCACGGATCCCGTGGAAGGAAACCCACACCTAGCGCCCACCGTTTACGGCGTGGACTACCAGGGTATCTAATCCTGTTCGCTACCCACGCTTTCGCTTCTCAGCGTCAGTTACTGCCCAGAGACCCGCCTTCGCCACCGGTGTTCCTCCTGATATCTGCGCATTTCACCGCTACACCAGGAATTCCAGTCTCCCCTGCAGTACTCAAGTCTGCCCGTATCGCCCGCAAGCTTGGGGTTGAGCCCCAAGTTTTCACGGACGACGCGACAAACCGCCTACAAGCTCTTTACGCCCAGTAATTCCGGACAACGCTCGCACCCTACGTATTACCGCGGCTGCTGGCACGTAGTTGGCCGGTGCTTCTTCTACAGGTACCGTCACTTGCGCTTCGTCCCTGTCGAAAGAGGTTTACAACCCGAAGGCCGTCATCCCTCACGCGGCGTCGCTGCATCAGGCTTTCGCCCATTGTGCAATATTCCCCACTGCTGCCTCCCGTAGGAGTCTGGGCCGTGTCTCAGTCCCAGTGTGGCCGGTCGCCCTCTCAGGCCGGCTACCCGTCGTCGCCTTGGTAGGCCATTACCCCACCAACAAGCTGATAGGCCGCGGGCCCATCCTGTACCGATAAATCTTTCCACCAAACACCATGCGATGTAAGGTCATATCCGGTATTAGACCCAGTTTCCCAGGCTTATCCCGAAGTACAGGGCAGATCACCCACGTGTTACTCACCCGTTCGCCGCTCGTGTACCCCGAAGGGCCTTACCGCTCGACTTGCATGTGTTAAGCACGCCGCCAGCGTTCGTCCTGAGCCAGGATCAAACTCTCCGTTGAAGACTCACAATCACACCCCACAGGGCGCAATCAAAAGTACAAAACTAGAGTCCGAAAACCCAGCAAAACAATCGCCAGCCGGAAATTAGCTGACAAAAAATATCCGACCCTCACACGGGGGTATGAGGAACCGGAACCAAAAAAAATTTGGCACTGACATTCATCGACACACTATTGAGTTCTCAAAGAACACACGCACACACATCCGATCGGAACTTCTTCCGAGTTTCAGTGAGGCAACTTCACCAGTTTAGCGCGGCCGTTCTCCCGAACCAAATCGGGGTCTCGGTCGAGCCAGTGTGACCGTCAGGCGCTCCTCGTCCTACCTCGTTTCCCAGGCCCCGCCCAGCCTCTCGGCTCGGCGTCCGGCTCAGCGTTTCCGCTCAGCGTTGCGGCTCCGGGTCGGTGTCCGTGTCGCTCTGACCTGGAATAAGTTACGTGCTGCGGATGATCATGTCAAATCGCCTGGTCAGGAACCGTTTTCGCGCGCTGTCGGCGTGCGGCTCCGGCCCGGACCACCTACTCCGCGCCGCC
The DNA here is from genome assembly GCF_001182745.1 of Nocardia farcinica. Classification (NCBI taxonomy): domain Bacteria; kingdom Bacillati; phylum Actinomycetota; class Actinomycetes; order Mycobacteriales; family Nocardiaceae; genus Nocardia; species Nocardia farcinica. Next base: position 3,142,304 of record NZ_LN868938.1, read on the forward strand.
CACCCGCTCGACGAGCCCGCCGAGCGACTGCAGCTGCTCGACGAAGTTCGGGTACCCGCGGTCGATGTGGAAGACGTCGTGCACCTCGGTGGTGCCGTCGGCGACCAGGCCCGCCAGCACCAGGCCGGCGCCCGCCCGGATGTCGGAGGACCACACCGGCGCGCTCGACAGCCGCGGGATTCCGCGCACCACGGCGTGGTGACCGTCGGTGCGCGCGTCGGCGCCCAGCCGGATCATCTCCTCCACGAACCGGAACCGCGCCTCGAAGATGTTCTCGGTGATCATCGAGGTGCCGTCGGCGATCGCGGCCAGGCCGATGGCCATCGGCTGCAGGTCGGTCGGGAAGCCGGGGAACGGAAGCGTCGAGAAGTTCACCGCGCGCGGGCGATCGGGTTGCACCACCCGGAAGCCGTCCACATCGAAGGAGATTCGCGCACCCGCCGAGCGCAGCTTGTCCAGCACCAGGGCCAGGTGCTTGGGGTTCACGCCGGTCACCCGCACGTCGCCCATCGTCATGGCGGCCGCGATACCCCAGGTGGCGGCGACGATGCGGTCGCCGATCACGCGATGCTCGGTGGGATGGAGGCGCTCGACGCCCTGGATGGTGAGCACCGAGGTGCCCGCCCCGCTGATCCGGGCGCCCATCTGCACGAGCATGTTGCACAGGTCGACGATGTCGGGCTCGCGGGCGGCGTTGTCGATGACGGTCTCGCCCTCGGCGAGCACCGCCGCCATGAGGATGTTCTCGGTAGCGCCCACCGAGGGGAAGTCGAGGCGGATCCGGGCGCCGCGCAGTTCCTCGGCGCGGGCGACGACGCAGCCGTGCTCGATCTCGCTGGTCGCGCCGAGCAGCCGCAGACCAGCCTGGTGCATGTCGAGCGGACGGGAACCGATGGCGTCACCGCCGGGCAGTGCCACGACCGCGCGCTTGCACCGGGCCATCAGCGGCCCGAGCACGCACACCGAGGCGCGGAACTGGGTGACTGCCGGGAAGTCGGCGTGGTACTTCGGTTCGGCCGGGGTGGTGATGGTCACCACCGACCGGTCCCCCGGCGCGTCGTCGGTGATGGTCACCTCGCAACCGAGGCCGCGCAGCACCTCCGCCATCAGCGGAACGTCGAGGATGTCCGGGCAGTTCGTGATCGTCGTCGTGCCCTCGGCCAGCAGCGCGGCCGCCATCAGCTTGAGGACGCTGTTCTTCGCGCCTCCCACTGCGACCTCGCCGACGAGCCGATTGCCCCCGGTGACCAGAAACCGTTCACTCACACCGGGTAGCTTATCCACCGCCGGCCGGCGACACCCGCGTGTAGGGCATCCTCACCGCGCGGATTCGGCACCGCCGGGCCGCCAGAGCACATCGCCGTCCGGATTGGTGTAGCGGCTGAGGATGAACAGCAGGTCCGAGAGCCGGTTGAGGTACTTGGCGGGCAGCACGCTGGTGTCGTCCGGGTAGGACCGCACCGCCGCCCAGGCCGAGCGCTCGGCGCGGCGCGCCACCGTGCGCGCGGTGTGCAGCAGCGCGGCCAGCGGGGTGCCGCCGGGCAGGATGAACGAATTCAGCGGCGCCAGTTCGGCATTGAACTCATCGCACCACTTCTCCAGGCGATCGATGTAGTCCTGGGTGATCCGCAGCGGCGGGTACTTCGGCTCGGCGACCACCGGGGTGGACAGATCCGCGCCCGCGTCGAACAGGTCGTTCTGCACCTGCCGCAACACCGGCCGCACCCGCTCGTCGGGGTCACCCAGCGCGAGCGCGACACCGATCGCGGCGTTCGCCTCGTCACAGTCGGCATAGGCGACCAGGCGCGGGTCGGTCTTGGGGACCCGGGAGAAGTCGCTCAGGCCGGTGGTGCCGTCGTCGCCGGTGCGGGTGTAGATCCGCGTCAGGTGCACGCTCACGCGTCCAGCCTAGAGGGGAGTTCAGAGTCCCCGCATGCGCCGGGCGCGATCGGAGGGGCGGGATTCCACCCAGGACAGAAAGGCCGCCCGGGCCCCGCGGTCCAGCGCGAGCTCGTAGCGGCCTTCGGAATCGGAGACCTCGGTCACGATGATCTCGTCGGTCATGATGTCGTATTCGTCGCCCACCGGGCCCCGGCGATTGCCGATGTCGATACCGCGGCGATGGATCACCGCGTCCGGGCCCAGTTTGAGGCTGGTGAGCTTGAAGAAGACGAGGCGATCCTCGTCGTAGCGGATGAGACCGTGCCGCCAGCCCTGACCGCCGCTGGCGGGCAGTACCCGCAGGATGGCCGAGGTGCCCCCGCGCCGGATCATGACGAGCCGGTAGAGCGAGACCACAGCGACCGCGACCAGCAGCAACACCAGAATGATCAAGACAACCATCCCGGTTTGCAATGCGGTCCGTCCTTTCGTTCGGCGACCCGTGCGCAACGGTGCCGGATACCCATCCGTGGGGACATTCAAACACGAGTCTACAAACCGACTCGCACCGGTCCCGAATAGCGTTGTCGGCGGCGAAGATTACCTTCGCCGCCGACAACGGGGATGTTCTCGAACCAGAAGCTAGGCGCTCGCGACCTGCTCGACCGCGCGCACCCGGCCCTGCGCCACGCGCAGCTCCTCGTCGCTGGCGGCGGAATCCGCCAGCACCTTGCGAGCCTCGTCGACGTCGACCTCACCGGCGAACTCCGCCGACTCGGCCAGGATGCGCACCGTGCCCGCGGTGACCGAGAAGAAGCCACCGTGCACGGCGGCCACGATCCGCTCGCCCTCCACCGGGACGATGTTCACGATCCCGCCCTCGACCAGCTGGCCGAGCAGCGGCTCGTGACCCGGCATGATGCCGATCTGGCCCTCGGTGGTCTGCGCGCTGACGAACGTGGCCTGGCCCGACCAGAGCCGCCGCTCGACCGCGACGAGATCAACCGACATGTCTTTCGTGGACTCAGCCGCCATCGGTGACTACTTTCCGGCGATCTTCTTGGCGGCCTTCTCGACGTCGTCGAGACCACCGCAGGAGTTGAACGCCTGCTCGGGGTAGTGGTCGAACTCGCCCTTGCAGACGCGATCGAAGTCGTCGATGGTCTGCTCGAGCGGCACGACCGAACCCGGCTGACCGGTGAACTTCTCGGCCACGATGAAGTTCTGGCCGAGGAACTTCTCCAGGCGACGGGCGCGGCCGACGAGGACCTTGTCCTCTTCGGAGAGCTCGTCCATGCCGAGGATGGCGATGATGTCCTGCAGCTCCTTGTACTTCTGCAGGATCCGCTTCACCTCGTTGGCCACCGCGAAGTGCCGGTCGCCGACGATCGAGGCCTCGAGGATGCGCGAGGTCGAGGTCAGCGGGTCGACGGCGGGGTAGATGCCCTTCTGCGAAATCGGGCGGGAGAGCTCGGTCGTCGCGTCCAGGTGGGCGAAGGTGGTCGCCGGCGCCGGGTCGGTGTAGTCGTCGGCGGGCACGTAGATGGCCTGCAGCGAGGTGATGGACCGGCCACGGGTCGAGGTGATGCGCTCCTGCAGCTCACCCATCTCGTCGGCCAGGGTCGGCTGGTAACCGACGGCCGAGGGCATGCGGCCCAGCAGGGTCGAGACCTCGGAACCGGCCTGGGTGAACCGGAAGATGTTGTCGATGAACAGCAGCACGTCCTGGTGCTGGACGTCGCGGAAGTACTCCGCCATCGTCAGCGCGGACAGCGCCACGCGCATACGGGTGCCCGGCGGCTCGTCCATCTGGCCGAAGACGAGGGCGGTGTCCTGGAGGACGCCCATCTCCTCCATCTCCAGGTGCAGGTCGGTGCCCTCACGGGTGCGCTCGCCGACGCCGGCGAACACCGAGGTGCCGGAGAACTCCCGCGCGATACGGGTGATCATCTCCTGGATCAGAACGGTCTTGCCGACACCGGCGCCACCGAACAGACCGATCTTGCCGCCCTTCACGTACGGGGTCAGCAGGTCGATGACCTTGATGCCGGTCTCGAGCAGCTCGGTCTTGCCCTCGAGCTGATCGAAGCTCGGCGGCTTGCGGTGGATGCCCCACTGCTCGCCGTCGCGGCCCAGGCCGGGGGTGTCCAGGCAGTCGCCGAGGGCGTTGAAGACGTGGCCCTTGACGACGTCGCCGACGGGCACCGAGATCGGCTTGCCGGTGTCGGTGACGGTCGCGCCGCGGACCAGGCCGTCGGTCGGCTGCATGGAGATGGTGCGGACGATGTTGTCGCCGAGGTGCTGGGCGACCTCGAGGGTCAGCGTCTTGGCCACCGAGGTCAGCGTGATGTCGGCGTGCAGAGCGTTGAACAGCTCAGGAATCGCGCCACGCGGGAACTCGACGTCCACGACGGGGCCGATGACCCGGACGACGCGGCCTGCGGCGGCGCCGGTCCGGCTCGTGTTGTCTTGAGTGACAGCTGCGGTCATTTGGATTGGTTCTCTCTGTGTCGGTTGGCGGCATTCGCGGGCCCTACGTGGCTACGCAAGCTCCCGCCTTCGGGCCGTTCGCTCATGCCGCGGCGCTTCTAGTCGCGGTCCGAGCTCGACGCCAGCGCGTTCACACCGCCGACGATTTCGCTGATTTCCTGCGTGATCTGGGCCTGGCGCACCGAGTTCGCCTCACGCTGCAACACGCTGGCGAGTTCGTTGGCGTTGTCGGTGGCCGCCTTCATTGCGGTGCGCCGAGCCGCGGACTCGGATGCCGCTGCCTCGAGCAACGACGCGTAGATACGCGTATTGACGTACTTCGGCAGCAGCGCCGCCAGCAGCACATCGGCGTCGGGCTCGAATTCGTACTGCGCCTGAACCTCGGCGGTCGGGGAATCGGAGAACGAGTCCTCGCCCATGTCGAAGTTCTCGTCGACGAAGCTCACCTGGATCGGCGCCAGGCGGCGCACCTCCGGGGTCTGGGTGAGCATCGAGACGAACCGCGTGTAGACGATGTGCAGCTCGTCGACGCCGGCGATGTCGCCGGTGCCGTTCGGGTGCGGCACCTCGCCGTCCGACCCGACCATGAAGGCGTCGACCAGGTGGCGGCAGGCGGCCGAAGCATCGGTGTACTTCGGCTGCTGCGAGAACCCGGTCCACGCCGACACGAACGGCCGGTTGCGGAAGGTGTAGTAGGTCAGGCCCTTGGCGCCCATCACATAGAGCACCGGTTCCTTGCCCTCGTTGCGCAGGGTGGTCATCAGCTCTTCGGCGCGCTTGAGCACGTTCGAGTTGTAACCACCGCACATGCCGCTGTCACTGGTGATCACCAGCACGGCGGCCCGGCGCGGGTTCGGGCGTTCGGTCAGCAGCGGATGCGAGAGGTTCTTCGACGCGCTCGCCAGCTCGCCGAGCACCTTCGTGATCTCCTCCGCATACGGCTTCGCGGCGGCAACCCTGGCCTGCGCCTTGGAGATGCGCGAGGTCGCGATCAGCTCCTGGGCCTTGGTGATCTTCTTGATCGAATTCACACCACGAATGCGGGAGCGCAATTCGCGCAAGCTAGCCACGGTTCACCCCTTCATTCGCTGTGGTCGGCGTGATGCCGACAATCGAATAGCGCATTGCTCGACCGATTACTTCTCGACGTGCTTGCGGGTGACCGACAGCGACTCGACCTCTTCGTGGCCCAGCTCGCCCGCCGCGGCCTCGTTGACGACACGGCTGCCGTCGGAGGCCAGGAAGCCCTGCTTGAACTTGTCGGTGGCCGCCTTGATGGCCTCGGCCGCCTCGCCCTCGAGCACCTTGCCGCCCTCGATGGACTTGAAGGCGTCCGCCGCGGAGCGGTGCAGGTCTTCGAGCAGCTCGGCGTTGAACCGGCGGATGTCGCCGACCGGCACCGAGTCGTAGTAGCCCTGGTCGACCAGGAAGATCGAGACGATCTGGTCCTCGACCGGAACCGGCGAGTACTGGTCCTGCTTGAGCAGCTCGACCCAGCGCGCGCCGCGCTCGAGCTGCGCCAGCGACGCGGCGTCGAGGTCGGAGGCGAACGCGGAGAACGCCTCCAGCTCGCGGTACTGCGCCATTTCCAGACGCAGCGAACCGGCGACCTTCTTCATGCCCTTGGTCTGGGCGGCGCCACCGACGCGGGAGACCGAGGTACCGACGTTGATCGCCGGGCGGACACCCTTGTTGAACAGGTCGGACTCGAGGAAGACCTGGCCGTCGGTGATCGAGATGACGTTGGTCGGGATGAACGCCGAGATGTCGTTGGCCTTGGTCTCGATGATCGGCAGACCGGTCATCGAGCCGCCGCCCATCTCGTCGGAGAGCTTGGCGCAACGCTCGAGCAGGCGCGAGTGCAGGTAGAAGACGTCACCCGGGTACGCCTCGCGGCCCGGCGGGCGGCGCAGCAGCAGCGAGATGGCGCGGTAGGCCTCGGCCTGCTTGGTCAGGTCGTCGAACACGATCAGGACGTGCTTGCCCTGGTACATCCAGTGCTGGCCGATGGCCGAGCCGGTGTAGGGGGCCAGCCACTTGAAGCCGGCGGAGTCCGAGGCCGGGGCGGCGACGATGGTGGTGTACTCCAGCGCACCGTGCTCCTCCAGCGCGGCCTTGACGCCGGCGATGGTGGAACCCTTCTGGCCGATGGCGACGTAGATGCAGCGGACCTGCTTGGTCGGGTCGCCGGTCTCCCAGTTCGCCTTCTGGTTCAGGATCGCGTCGATGCAGACCGCGGTCTTGCCGGTCTTGCGGTCGCCGATGATCAGCTGGCGCTGGCCGCGGCCGATGGCGGTCAGGGCGTCGATGGCGGTGATGCCGGTGGCCAGCGGCTCCTCGACCGGCTGGCGCTGCAGCACGGTCGCGGCCTGCAGCTCGAGCACGCGCTGCTCTTCGGCCTCGATCTCGCCCAGGCCGTCGATCGGCTGGCCGAGCGGGTTGACGACGCGACCGAGGAACTTGTCGCCGACCGGCACGGAGAGCACGTCGCCGGTGCGGCGCACCTGCTGGCCCTCTTCGATCTCGGCGAACTCGCCGAGGATGACCGCGCCGATCTCGCGGTCCTCGAGGTTGAGCGCCACGCCGAGCACGCCGCCCGGGAACTCGAGCAGCTCGTTGGCCATCGCCGAGGGCAGGCCGCTGACGTGCGCGATGCCGTCGCTGGTGTCGGTGACGACACCCACTTCTTCGATGGAGGTCTCGGGGGTGTAGCTCTGGGTGTAGCTCTCGATCGCGCTACGGATCTCGTCGGAGGAGATCGTCAGCTCCGCCATGTTCTTCCTGCTCTCGCTGTAAGGGTCTCGAATGTCGGTGTGGTGGCCGCCCGTGGCGCCGGCCCGCCCTAGGCCAGTTCCCGGCGCAGCCGCTCCAGTCGGCCGACGGCGCTGCCGTCGATCACGTCGTCGCCGATCCGGACGACCAGCCCGCTGAGCAGGCTCGGGTCGACCTGCACGTGCACCGTGACCGGCTTGCCGTAGATGCGCTGCAGGGAGGCGGCGAGCCGCTCCCGCTGCTGCGACGTCAGGGCGATCGCGGCGCGCACGTGCGCGACGATCTGATCGCGGCGGGCCGCCGCCAGATCGGACAGTTCGTCGAAGGCCGCGCCGATGCGGGTGGTGTTGCGGCCGACCACCTGCTCCGCCAGGGAGATGGTGACCGGCTCGGCCTTACCCGCCAGCAGCCGGGCGAGCAGCTCGCGCTTGGCCGCGGCGGGCTTCGCGCGATCCGACAGCGCCTGCTCCAGGTCGGCGTTGTCGGCGATGATCCGGCCGAGCCGGAACAGCTCGTCCTCCACCGCGTCCAGCCTGCCCGCGTTGGCGGCCGACTCGAGCAGCGCCTCCTGACCGAGCAGCACCAGCGTGTCGACCATGTCGGAGGTGCGCGACCAGTTCTGCGCCACGGCGGTGGTCAGCACCGCCTGGGTGGCGACGCTGACCTTGCCGCCGAAGACCCGCTCACTCAGCTCGGCGCGCGCCGAGCCGGGAACCGACACGTCCGCGAGCGCAACACGCAGCGAACGCTGGTCGTCCAGCACGGCGACAACGGCGAACAGTTCCGAGCCCGTCGTGGCGGCAACACTGTCGCTTCCGGTCAGCGCGGCCCGAAGCGCCTCCCGGGACCGGGAGCTGGCCTCGCGGCTCGCTGCGTACATGCTTCTCACTTTCGCGTCGTTACCTTCCGACCCCGATGCCGGCATCGGAGGAATCGAGCTCGCTCAGGAAGCGCTCGATCGATGCCGCCTGCTTGGCCTCGTCCGAGACCGACTGACCGATGATCTTCTCGGCCAGGTCGACGGCCGTGCGGCCGACCTCGGAGCGCAGTTCGGTCAGGATCTGCTGGCGCTGGGCTTCCAGCTGCGCGTGGCCCGCGGCCACGATGCGGTCGCTCTCGGCCTGCGCCTCCGCGCGCATCTGCGCGAGAATCTGCTGACCCTGGGTGCGCGCGTCCTCGCGGATGCGCGCGGCTTCCAGCCGGGCGTCGGCCAGCTGCTGCTGGTACTGCTCCAGCGTCTGCTGGGCCTCCGCCTGCGCGGCCTCGGCCTTGGCGATACCGCCCTCGATCTTGTCGGCCCGCTCGTTCAGCACCTTGGTCAGGCGCGGAATGACGTACTTGTAGAAGACGACCGCGATGATCGCGACGCAGACGACCGACCAGACGATGTCGTACGTTGCGGGGATGAGAGGATTCACATCCTCTCCGCTCTCCGCTGCCAGTACTGAGTACTCGTACATCGGAATCAGAAGATGAAGCCGGCGACGAGGCCGATCAGGGCCAGCGCCTCGGTGAACGCGATGCCGAGGAACATGTTGGTGCGGATCGTGCCCTGCAGCTCGGGCTGGCGGGCGATACCCTCGATCGCCTTACCGACGACGATGCCGACGCCGATGCCCGGGCCGATGGCGGCCAGGCCGTAGCCGACGGCGCCGAGGCCCTTCAGCGTCGACTCGTTGGCAGCTTCCTGGGCCAGGTACGAGAGGCTCATGAGTCTTCTTTCCCTTTCTGTTGCTCACCCGCCGGGTGGCGCGGTGTAGCAGGTCTGGCGGTGATGGGTAGTGCGGTCAGTGGGAGTCGGCGTGTTCGGCGAGACCGATGTACACGGCCGTCAGCAGGGCGAACACGTAGGCCTGCAGGAAGATGACCAGCATCTCGAACAGGGTGAACCCGAGCCCCGCGAGCAGCGAGAACGGCGAGAACACCTTCATCCAGGCGGTCGCGTCGAACAGGAAGTACCAGGTCGCGCTGAAGAACAGCACCAGCATGATGTGGCCGGCCAGCATGTTCGCCATGAGTCGGACGGTCAGCGTGAACGGACGCAGGATGAACGTCGAGACGAACTCGATCGGGATCAGCAGCACGTGCAGCGCGGGCGGCACGTTCGGCACGACGATGCTGCTGCGCATGTAGGTGAAGAAGCCGTACTTCTTGATGCCCACGTAGTTGAACGCGATGTACGCCACGACGGCCAGCACCAGCGGCATACCGATCCGCGCGTTCGAGGAGATGTTCAGCAGCGGGACGATGCCGGAGAAGTTCAGGAAGAGGACCGTGAAGAAGATCGTCGCGATCAGCGGGAAGAACTTGCGGCCGGTTTCCTTGCCGAGCACCTCTTCGGCAATCTGTTCCTTGACGAAGACCAGGCCGATTTCGGCGACATTCTGCAGGCCGCGCGGAATGATCCGGGGGCTGCGGAATGCCAGCAGCATCACGGCCACGAGCACCGCGGTCATCAGCAGCCGGACCAGCATCAAACGATCGAGTTCGAACGGCGTTCCCTCGAACAGCACAGCTGGAGGGAAGAAGTCGGTTAGCGACGGCGCGTGGAACTCACCCGCCGCCAAAGTGGTGACGCTCAGCGTTCTCTCCCGTGTTCGGGCCGCGGGTTCGGTCATTCCCGCGGTTCGATCGGACATTGACGATCAATTTGGTCGACTCAGGTCGGCTCGAAGTTCGTCAGCAGCTGTGCGGCAAACCGCTTAGGCGTCTGTACGTGTGTCGGCGACATCGTCGACATGCAGAACCGGAACCCTCGGAGTCCGGCACGGCAGTAAGCATAGCGGCACGGAGGGCCATCGAGGTGAGTGCCCCTCGCTTGGTCGCTTGCTTACCAACACTTTACCAAGGTATCTACGACGCTGTGTAGGGGGGTGAAGTCAGTCCGCCCGATCGGCGGGGTCGGGGTCGCCCGCAGTGGTAGTGACATACGGAACCTTCTGGCGCAGAACGCCGTACGTCTCGGCGCCGAGCACGATCACCAACGCGCCGATCACCGTGAGGAACAGCGCCACCCGGTCGTAGAAGTCGAAGCGGTTCAGGATCGCCACCGCGATGAGCACCAGCAGCACCTTGGCGACCCAGCTGACCAGCATGACCAGCCCCGCGGTGCTCGGCGGCAGCTTGGCGCCCAAGAGCACGACCGCCGCGGTGGTGAGGATGAAGACGCCGCCGATGGCCGCGCCGAGCAGCGCCCCCCACAGCCCGGGCAGGCCGGCGGCGGCGCCCGCGATCGCGGCGCTCAGCACGACCAGCACCGCCAGCCCGATCAGGCCGTAGCGCAGCGCCGACTTCAGCGGCGCGTCGGGACCGGGGACGGGGGTGGGGGTGAAACTCACGCCACCGACTTTACCCAGACGGCGGACGGCGCTGCGCCGCCTCCCCACGTCGCAGGCCCGGTACGGCCGTCACCACCAGCGCGAACACCAGTCCGCCCGCCATCAACAGCACCACCAGCCTGCGATCCATCAGCGAGGTGCCGACGGCGCCGAAGGCCAGTACCCCGACCCACAGGTAGATCAGCAGCACGACGCGGCGGTGCGAATGCCCGATCTGCAACAGCCGGTGGTGCAGGTGCATTTTGTCGGGGGTGGAGAAACTCACCCCGGCGCGCACCCGGCGCACGATGGCCAGCAGCAGATCCAGCACCGGAATGAACATCACCGCGCCGACCAACAGCACCGGCGAGAGCAGACCGACGATGTCGCGCGGGCCGTATCCCTGGAGCGGAATTCGCCCGGACGCGCCGGTGGAGACGGCGGCCAGCATCAATCCGATCAGCATCGATCCGGAATCGCCCATGAATATCCGCGCGGGCTGGAAATTGTGCGGCAGGAATCCCAGGCAGGCACCGGCCAGCGCGGCGGCGAGCAGGGCGGGCGGATAGGTGTCCACCGAGCCGCCCTGTTCGTAGAGCAGACCGACCGAGAACACGAACACCGCGCCCGCGGCGATGAAGCCGAGCCCGCCGGCCAGGCCGTCCAGGCCGTCGACGAAATTCATCGCGTTGATCAGCGTCACCGTGATGGCGACGGTGACCAGGCCGCCCTGCAGCGCGTCCAGCACCACGGTGGAGTCGTCGAAGGGGTTGTAGATGACGTACCAGCTCAGGCCCATCACCGCCATCACCCCGGCGGCGGTGACCTGCCCGGCGAATTTGGTCAGCGCGTCCAGACCCCAGCGGTCGTCCACGATGCCGACCGCGACGATCAGCGTGGCCGCGACCAGGACCGCCGGAATGTCCGGGGCATAGTCGAAACCCCTTCGCAGCGCGGGCAATTGGTGCGCGAACAGCACGGCGGCGACGACGCCGACATACATGCCCACCCCGCCCATCCGCGGAATCGGCTCGAGGTGCACATCGCGCTCCCGCGGCACCGCGATCGCGCCGAAGCCGATCGCCAGCACCCGCACGCCGCCGGTCGCCAGGAAGGTCACCGTGGCGGAGACGAGCAGGACCAGCACGAGCTCGCGCAGCGGGACCACCGAACCGGAGCCTGCCAACGGCGAGAACGCCAGCATCACCCGCGATACCGCCCGATCATGCGTCGCTGCATGCGGCTCACCGCGCCGCGGTGCCGGTCAGTTCGTCCGGCGACATGCCGAGCACTTCGGCGATCTCGGCGGCCGAGACCGCACCCTCGCGCAGGATCCGCGGCCGGTCGGCGGTGAGATCGACGATGGTGGAGGCCACCGCGTGCGCGGCCGGGCCACCGTCCAGATAGACCGAGACCAGGCTGCCCAGCTGCTCGCGCGCCTCGGCGGCGGTGGTGGCGGGCGGCTGTCCGGAGACGTTGGCGCTCGACACGGCCAGCGGGCCGACGTCGCGCAGCAGGTCCAGCGCGACCGGGTGCAGCGGCATCCGCAGCATCACCGTGCCGCGGGTGTCCCCGAGATCCCAGGCCAGCGAAGGAGCTTGCTGCACAACGAGACTCAGGCCACCGGGCCAGAACGCCCGGATCAGGTCTCTGGCCTGCGGACGCACCGAGAACACCAGTCCATCGATCGTGTTCCAGGATCCGACCAGCACCGGGACGGGCATGTCACGGCCGCGCCGCTTGGCGGCCAGCAGCTCGGCCACCGCGGTCGAGTCGAAGGCGTCGGCGGCCAGGCCGTACAGGGTGTCGGTGGGCATGACCACGAGTCGCCCGGACTTGAGGGCACTGGTGGCCGCGGTCAGTCCGGCGGCGCGCGAGTCGGGATCCGCGCAGTCGTAGACGGTACTCACGGTAACCATCCTGTCACGCGAGCGCGCCCGCTCCACCATCCCCCGCCACCTTGGCGGCGACCGGGGAACCCACGGCCGCGCTCAGCTGCGGACGGCGACCACGAAGCGCGGTTTTCCGGCCAGGTCGGGGTGTTCGACGACCTCACTGAACTCGCCGTGGGCGGTGAGCAGCGCGGCGAGCGCGTTGCCGTTGGAGTCGTCGTGTTCGATGCCGGTGGCGCCGCCGGGACGCAGCAGGCGGGCGATGGTGGGCACCATGCCGCGGATCACGTCGAGTCCGTCGGCACCGCCGAACAGGGCGAGGTGCGGGTCGTGGTCGACGACTTCGGGGTCGAGCACGGCGCCCTCGGGAATGTAGGGCGGATTGGCGACGACGAGGTCGACGCGGCCGTTCAGGTCGGTGAGCAGGCTCGGATCGGTGACGTCGTCGGCGTGCAGGGTGATGGGAGTGTCGCCGTCGGCGATGCGCTCGTCGGCGTTGCGCCGGGCCCAGCGCAGCGCGGCGGGGTCCAGTTCCACCGCGTGCACCTGCGCGTCCGGCCTGGCGTGCGCGATGGCCAGCGCCAGCGCCCCCGATCCGGTGCACAGATCGATCACGATCGGCTGGTGATCGTGCGGCAGCGTCTCCAGGTGGGCCAGCGCCCAGGCGAACAGCAGTTCGGTTTCCGGCCGCGGCACGAACACCCCTGGTCCGACGGCCAGGTCGATCTCCCCCATCGCCGCGACGCCGGTCAGGTGCTGCAACGGCACCCGCTCGGCGCGGCGGTCGATCAGTTCGCGGTAGCGCTCGACGACCTCGGGCTCGGCCAGCGGGACCAGCGCCAGCCGCCCGCGCTCCACGCCGAGCAGATGCGCGGCCAGGCATTCCGCATCGGTGCGGGGGCTGGGCACGCCCGCCACCCGCAGCTTCTCGGCGGCTTCCTCGATGACCGGGCGCAACGCTGTTCGACTCACGCCATCACTGTGCCCGAGATCGCCCGGCCGTGAGCGGCGGATGCCGGAATTCCGGTCATTCCGCGGCCATCCGCGCTTCCCGGTCGGCCTTGCCCAGCGCGTCGAGCAGGGCATCGAGGTCGCCGTCGAGCACGGCGTCGAGATTGTGCGACTTGTAGCCGATGCGGTGGTCGGTGATCCGGTTCTCCGGGAAGTTGTAGGTGCGGATGCGCTCGGACCGGTCGACCGTGCGGATCTGGCTCGCGCGCCCGGCCGCGGCCTCCTGCTCGGCCTGTTCCTCGGCCAGCGCCTGCAACCGGGCCGCCAGCACCTGCATCGCGCGGGCCTTGTTCTGCAGCTGGGAGCGCTCGTTCTGGCAGGTCACCACGATGCCGGTGGGCAGGTGGGTGATGCGAACGGCCGAGTCGGTGGTGTTGACGCCCTGACCGCCCTTGCCCGAGGAGCGGTAGACATCGATGCGCAGATCGGATTCGTCGATCTGCACCTCGGCGACCTCGTCGGGTTCGGGGTAGATGAGCACGCCCGCCGCCGAGGTGTGGATGCGGCCCTGCGACTCGGTGACCGGCACCCGCTGCACGCGGTGCACGCCGCCCTCGAACTTGAACCGCGACCACACTCCGTCGCGCGCGGCGTCGCGGCTCTTGATCGACAGCGTCGCTTCCTTGTAGCCGCCCAGGTCGGAGACGGTGGCGTCGAGCACTTCCACGCGCCAGCCGCGGCGCTCGGCGTAGCGCATGTACATGCGCGCCAGATCCGCGGCGAACAGGGCCGACTCCTCGCCGCCCTCGCCGGATTTGACCTCGAGCACCACGTCGTCACCGTCGTGCGGGTCGCGCGGGGCGAGCAGATCGGCCAGTGCCTGCTCCAGCTCGTCGACCTGGCGTTCCAGCTCGGGAACTTCGGCGGCGAACGAGGCGTCGTCGGCGGCGAGTTCCCGGGCGGCGGTCAGATCCGCGCGCGCGGACTCCAGCTTGCGGTAGGTGGCCATGATCGGCGCGAGCTCGGCGAATCGCTTGCCGACCCGGCGGGCGGCCGACGGGTCGTTGTGCAGCGTCGGATCGGCCAGCTGGGTCTCCAGGCCGGCGTGTTCGGCCAGGATGTCGTCGATCGCGGACGGCTGCGTCATGGTGCTTCCTCTTCCTCTGGTGCGGGTGCCCGACAAAACACCGACGCCCGGCCTGCACAGCAGGACCGGGCGTCGGCGAGGAAGCTACTTGGCGTCGGCCTTCTTGCCGGCACGCTTGCCGTAGCGGGCCTCGAAGCGGGCCACGCGACCACCGGTGTCCAGGATCTTCTGCTTGCCCGTGTAGAACGGGTGGCACTGCGAGCAGACCTCGACGGTGATGTGGCCGGACTCCTTGGTGCTGCGAGTCTGGAAGGTGTTGCCGCAGCCACAGACGACGGTGGTGTCGACGTAGGCCGGGTGGATTCCTGCCTTCATGGATGTCCTCTCGATATTGGTCGCCGGGTCGCCCACGGGCGTGAACGTGAACCGGAACCGACTAGGCGGGATTGTCTGCGCGAGCCGCAGACGCACAGCGATCCAGTATGCCAGAACCGCCGTCACCCACCCAAAACACCCCGGCGCACCACTTTGTTCCGCGTCCTTCCCGAGATTCGAGTAGCCGGCTACCCGCGTAGGGACGACCGTCCCACTTCTACCGTGAATCCGGGAATCCACGGTGGCCCACCACACCGAATCTTCCGTACAGCGCGGGAAGGAGCACCATGACCGGTCGCATCGCCGGGGCGATCTTCGTGTCATTGGTACTTCTCGCCGCACTCGGCTGGGCGCTGCCGCCCGAACCCGCCACCGCCGAGGCCGAGCTGACCTCCTACCCGGCCACCACACCCGCCGACGTCGACGCGGCGCTTGCGTCGCTCGCGGCGCTGTTCACCTGCATGATCTCCGGCGCGGCGACGATCGGGCTGGTGTTCTTCCGGCCGCAGACGCCGAGAGGGCCCCGCGTGCGCGAGGCCCTCTCGGTGGCGAGCGAACTATTCGTCGAGTGCGCCCGGCGCGGTCTTGCTGACCTGCATCAGGAACTCGAGGTTGTTCTTCGACTTCTTCAAGCGGTCGATCAGCAGGTCGATCGCCTGGTGCGAGTCGAGACCGGACAGCACGCGCCGTAGCTTGTGCAGCACCGCGGCCTCGTCGGGGCTCAGCAGCAGCTCGTCCTTACGGGTACCGGACGGGTTGACGTCCACCGCGGGGAACACGCGCCGCTCGGCGATCTTGCGGTCGAGCTTGAGCTCGGCGTTGCCGGTGCCCTTGAACTCCTCGAAGATCACCGTGTCACCGGTCGAACCCGTCTCCACCATGGCCGTGGCGATGATGGTGAGCGAGCCGCCGTTCTCGATGTTGCGCGCCGCGCCGAGGAACCGCTTGGGCGGGTACAGCGCGGTCGAGTCGACACCGCCGGAGAGGATGCGACCCGAGGCGGGCGAGGAGTTGTTGTAGGCGCGGCCGAGTCGAGTGATCGAGTCGAGCAGCACCACAACGTCTTTGCCCATCTCGACCAGGCGCTTGGCCCGCTCGATGGCCAGCTCCGCGACCGAGGTGTGATCGCTCGGCGGACGGTCGAAGGTCGAGGCGATGACCTCGCCCTTCACCGACCGCTGCATGTCGGTGACCTCTTCCGGACGCTCGTCGACCAGCACCACCATCAGGTAGCACTCGGGGTTGTTGGTCGCGATCGCGTTGGCGATGTCCTGCAGGATCGTGGTCTTACCGGCCTTCGGCGGCGACACGATCAGGGCGCGCTGGCCCTTGCCGATCGGCATGATCAGGTCGATCACGCGGGTCGTCAGCTTGTTCGGCGTGGTCTCCAGCCGCAGCCGCTGGTTCGGGTACAGCGGAGTGAGCTTGCCGAACTCGGGGCGCCGCTTGGCCGCCTCGACGTCGCCGCCGTTGACGGTGTCCAGCCGCACCAGCGGATCGAACTTCTGCCGCTGGTTGCCCTGCTCACCGTCGCGCGGGGCGCGCACGGCGCCAGTGATCGCGTCACCGCGGCGCAGGCCGTTCTTGCGGACCAGGTTCATCGACACGTACACGTCGTTCGGCCCGGCCAGGTAGCCGGAGGTGCGCACGAACGCGTAGTTGTCGAGCACGTCGAGGATGCCCGCGACCGGCTGCAGGACGTCGTCCTCGCGGATCTCGAGCTCGCGGCTCTCACCGCCGCCGCTCTCGCGGTCACGCCCGCGACGGCGCTCGCGGAACCGGCGCCCGCGCCGGCCGCGGCCGCCTTCCTCGTCGTCACCGCCGCGCCCGTCCGTGCGGCCACCGTCGTTGCGGCCACCGTCGTTGCGGCCGCCGTCGTTGCGGCCACCCGCGTTCTGGTTGCGCTGCTCGGCGTTCTGGGCACGCTCACCCTGCTGGGCGCGCTCACCCTGACCCTGCCGGTCGCCCTGGTTGCGGTCACGACGCCGCTCACCCTGGTCGGCATCGGTCTTGGACTCCTGAGCCTCGGCGTTCTCGCCACCGCCGGAACGCGCCTGGTCACGGCCACGCCGCTGGCGACCACGGCCACGCTGACCCGATTCGCGACCGGTGTCCTCACCGCTCTCGGCAGCCTTGCCCTCGGCGGTCTTGCCCTCCCCCGCGCCGGACTCGGCCGGGGCGGATTCGGCGGACCGCTCGGGCGCGGCGGCGGCCGGGGCCTGCGTCGGGGCGGCGGCCTGCGCGGTCGGCGCGGCGTCCTTCACCTCGGCGGCCTTGCTCTCGGCGGGCGCGGTCTTGTCCTTCGCGGGCTGCACGTCGAGCGCGGTCTGCTCGGACTTCGCCTCGGAGCGAGCGGGCTTGTCGGCCTTGGCGGCCCGGCCGGCCTGATTCTCCTTGATGGCGGCGATCAGATCGCCCTTGCGCATCCCGGAGGTACCTCGGATACCGAGCTCCCCGGCGAGGGCGCGCAACTGCGGCAACAACATCCCAGTCAGCCCCGATCGTGCGACGTCGGTGTGTTCGCTCATCTTCGAAATCTGTCCGGATTCACTTTCGCGGCCGCCCGAGGAACTTGGGTTGGAATCCACCCCGGGTGTCGCGAGCAGGTCCGTATCTGTCACGGAAATCCTTTCCTTCCCTCGACTGCCGTCTGCTGTTTCGAGGGTTCGTCCCGCAGTCCGGGCACTGTGCCGGACTCGGTGTTGCCGTATCGCCTGCCCCGCCGGACCGGAGGCTTCGCCACCGGTGATGAAAGGTGGGAGAGATCATTCCAGTTGCGCAGCTACGCAGTACCCCCATGGCCTGGAGGCTCGAGCCTGGAGCCTGCTGGAGCGATTGCCCTGATGAAGCACCGGCGTCTGATGCGCACGATGTACGGACTTGCCCAGGATAGCTGGCAACGGTGAAGCTCGGCAAGGCAGACTCGCCGTCAGTCGACCAGGACGCCTTCGGCGAGTCCCGGCTCGACGACCCGCAGCCCCTCCTCCGCCGCCAGTGCGCGGAGCTCGGCGGGAAATTCCCCGGTACCCAGGGCCAACACCGTCGGCCCCGCCCCCGACACGGTGGCCGGGATGCCCGCCGCGCGCAGCCGGTCGATCCAGCGCGTCGTCAGCGGCAGCGCGGGCGCGCGCTGGGCCTGGTGCAGCCGGTCGGCGGTGGCGGGCATGAGCAGGTCGGGCCGCGTGGTGAGCGCCACGACCGCGAGCGCGGCCCGGCTGACGTTGAACGCCGCGTCACCGTGCGGCACCGATTCGGGCAGCAGCCCGCGGGTGTGCGCGGTGGACGAGCGCACCTCCGGGATCAGCACCACCGGGCGCAGCGTGGGGTGCGGATCCAGCCGCACCGCGCGGTAGACCCGGCCGTGGTCGGGCACCTCGGCCTGCGCCTCGGCCGAGGTCTCGGTCCAGGACACCACGATGCCGCCGAGCACGCTGGCCGCCGCGTTGTCGGGGTGGCCTTCGAATTCGGAGGCCAGCTGCACCAGCTCGTCGGCCGCGGTGGCCAGGCTCTCGTCCAGCTTCGCCGCCAGCGCGCACCCCGCCGCCAGGCCGCCGACCACCGCGGAGGCGGAGGAGCCGAGCCCGCGCGAATGCGGAATCACGTTGCGGCACACCACATCGAGGCCGTCGGCCCACACCCCGGCATGCTCGAGGCCGCGCTCGATGGCGCGCACCACGAGATGCGAAGGGCCCCAGGGCACGTCGTCGGCGCCCTCGCCCTCGACCTGGATGGTGAGCCCGGAATCGGTGGTGCGCACCTCGATTTCGTCGTAGATGCCCAAAGCCATGCCCAGCGAGTCGAATCCGGGCCCGAGGTTGGCGCTCGACGCGGGCACGCGCGCGGTCACGGTGAGACCGGCGGGCAGCGTCCGTGTCATCAACTGACTCTCGCGCGGGTTCAACTCAGGCCAGCTCGAGTCGGGTGGCCACGGCCACGGGGTCGACCTTGATCGCCTCCACCTGCGGCATGCCGAGCAGCGCGGTGTCGGGGTCCTTGAGGCCGTTGCCGGTCACCGTGCACACCACGGTGAGCCCGGGCTCCAGCCAGCCTTCCGCACGCGCGGCGAGCACACCGGCGACACTGGCGGCCGAGGCGGGTTCGACGAACACGCCTTCCTTGGCGGCCACCAGGCGGTACGCGGCGAGGATCTCCTCGTCGGTGGCCGCGCGGAACGCACCGCCGGACTCCTCCTTGGCCGCGACCGCGCCATTCCACGAGGCGGGGGCGCCGATGCGGATGGCGGTGGCGATGGTCTCGGGCTCCTTCACCGGCGCGCCGTGCACCAGCGGCGCCGCGCCCGCGGCCTGCACGCCGAGCATGCGCGGCAGCGAGCCGGTGATGCCGTCGGCGTAGTACTCGCGGTATCCGCGCCAGTAGGCGGTGATGTTGCCCGCGTTGCCCACCGGCAGCGCGTGCACGTCCGGCGCCTTGCCGAGCACGTCGCAGATCTCGAACGAGGCGGTCTTCTGGCCCTCGATGCGGGCCGGGTTGACCGAGTTGACCAGGCCCACGGCCGGGAACTCGGCGGTGACCTTGCGGGCCAGCTCGAGACAGTCGTCGAAGTTGCCCTCGACCTGGATGATCTGCGCGCCCAGCATGACCGCCTGGGCCAGCTTGCCCATCGCGATCTTGCCCTGCGGGATCAGCACCGCGCAGGTCATGCCCGCCCGGGTGGCGTAGGCCGCGGCCGACGCCGAGGTGTTGCCGGTGGACGCGCACAGCACCGCCTGCTGGCCGCGGTACTTGGCGTCGGTCATCGCCATCGTCATCCCGCGGTCCTTGAACGACCCCGTCGGATTGGCGCCCTCGACCTTCAGGTACACCTCGCAGCCGGTCAGCTCCGACAGGTACGGAGCGGGCACCAGCGGGGTGCCGCCCTCGAACAGCGTGACCGGCTCCCAGTCGGCCGCGCCCGCGAGCCGATCACGGTAGGCCGCGATCAGACCCGGCCAGCGGGAATGCACGCCGGCCTGGGGGGCGACTCCTGCGGTACTCATTCTTCGGTGCCTTCCAGTCTCAGGACACTTGTCACGGACGTGACGGACTCCATCTCCGCCAGGGCGGCGACGGTGTCCGCGAGCGCCGACTCCATCGCGTGATGGGTCACGACGACCAGGCGCGCACCCTCGCCGTGTCCTTCCTGGCGGACCGTCGAGATGCTGACCTCGTGCTTGGCGAACTCGCCCGCCACCTTCGCCAGAACACCGGGACGGTCCTCGACCTGCAGGTTCACGTGATAGCGGGTGGGCGTATCGCCGATCGGCGCGATCGGTAGCTCAGCATAAACCGATTCGCCCGGCGCGCGGCCACCGTAGAACTTGTTGCGCGCGGCCATCACCAGGTCACCGAGCACCGCGGACGCGGTCGGCGCGCCGCCGGCGCCCTGGCCGTAGAACATCAGCCTGCCCGCGTTCTCGGCCTCCACGACCACGGCGTTGAATGCGCCGCTGACCGCGGCCAGCGGATGCTTGCGCGGGATCAGCGCCGGGTAGACGCGCACCGAGACGCGCTCCTTGCCGCCCTCGGCGGGGCTGGGCTCGCCCGGTCCCGCGGCGACCCGCTCGCAGATAGCCAGCAGTTTGACCGTGCAGTTCACCGCGGAGGCGGTCTCGAGATCCTCGGCGGTGATCCGGGAGATGCCCTCCCGGTAGACGTCGGCGGCGGTGACCCGGGTGTGGAAGGCCAGCGACGCCAGGATCGCGGCCTTGGCGGCGGCGTCGTAGCCCTCGACGTCGGCGGTCGGGTCGGCTTCGGCGTAGCCCAGACGGGTCGCCTCGGCGAGGGTCGCCGAGTAGTCGGCGCCGGTCTCGTCCATCGCGGACAGGATGAAGTTGGTGGTGCCGTTGACGATGCCGACCACCCGGTTGACCCGGTCGCCGGACAGCGATTGGATCAGCGGCCGCACCACCGGGATCGCGCCCGCCACCGCGGCCTCGAAATACAGGTCGGCCCGGTTGCGCTCGGCGGCGGCGGCCAGTTCGCCGGTGTAGTCGGCCAGCAGCGCCTTGTTCGCGGTCACCACGGACTTGCCCGCGTTGAGAGCGGCCAGGATCAGCGCGCGGGCCGGGTCGATGCCGCCGATGACCTCGACGACGAGGTCCACGTCGGGACGGGCGACCAGCGCTTCGGCGTCGGTGGTGAGCAGGTCGGCGGGCAGGCCGCGATCCTTGTCGAGGTTGCGCACCGCGACACCGCGCAGCACCACCGGAGCGCCGACCCGGGCGCGCAGGTCGTCGGTGTGCTCGCGCAGGATCCGCACGACCTCGGTGCCCACGTTGCCCATTCCGAGCACCGCGACACCGATCGGGCGATCGGCGCCCCAGCCACCGTTCTCGGCCACTTCGGTCATGACTCAACCTCCAGACTCAGCAGATCCGCCACCGTCTCCCGGCGCAGCACCAGCCGGGCGCTGCCGTCGCGCACGGCGACGACCGCCGGACGCGTCAGCTGGTTGTACCGGCTGGACATGGAATAGCAGTACGCGCCCGTGGCGGCCACCGCGATGAGGTCACCGGGGCCGACATCGGCGGGCATCCACGTGTCGCGGATGACGATGTCGCCGCTCTCGCAGTGCTTTCCGACGACGCGGGCGAGCACCGCCTCGGCCTCGGAGGGCCGCGAGACCAGCCGGCAGTCGTAGTCGGCCTGGTAGAGCGCGGGCCGGATGTTGTCGCTCATGCCGCCGTCCACGCTGACGTAGCGGCGACGCAGCCCGGCGTCGAGCGAGACGTCCTTGATGGTGCCGACCTCGTACACGGTCACGGTGCCGGGTCCGGCGATGGCACGGCCGGGCTCGACCGCGATGGTCGGCTCGGGCAGGCCGGCGCGGGCCGCCTCCTCGGCGACGATCGCGCGCAGCTTCGCGGCGAACTCGTCCAGCGGCGGCGGGTTGTCCTCGGGCAGGTAGGAGATGCCGAGACCGCCACCGAGATCCAGGGTGGAGATCTGCGCGGTGCGCTCGACGCCGAAGGTGTCGATGGCCGCGCGCAGCAGGCCGAGCATGCGCCGCGCGGCGATCTCGAAGCCGTCGATCTCGAAGATCTGCGAGCCGATGTGCGAATGCAGGCCGACCAGGCGCAGGTTGCTCGCATCGAACACGCGCGCCAGCGCCTCCATCGCGTCGCCGCCCGCGATCGAGAAGCCGAACTTCTGGTCCTCGTGCGCGGTCGAGATGTACTCGTGGGTGTGGGCCTCCACGCCGACGGTGACACGCACCAGCACGTCCTGCACCACGCCCGCGCGCTCGGCGACCGCCTCGAGCCGCTCGATCTCGATCAGCGAGTCGACCACCACGTGGCCGACGCCCGCGGCGACCGCCGCTTCCAGCTCGGCGACCGATTTGTTGTTGCCGTGCAACGCGATCCGCTCCGCGGGAAAGCCCGCGTGCAGCGCGATCGCCAGCTCACCGCCGGAGCACACGTCCAGCGAGAGGCCCTCGTCACGCAGCCAGCGCGCGATCTCCCCGCACAGGAACGCCTTGGAGGCGTAGTGCACCCGCGCGTCGGGGCCGAAGGCGCGCACCATGTCGCGGCAGCGCGACCGGAAGTCGTCCTCGTCGACCACGAACAGCGGCGTGCCGAACTGCTCGGCCAGTTCGCGCACCGGCACACCCGCCAGCCGCACCTGGCCCGCCTCGTCGCGGGTGGCGTTGCGCGGCCAGACGTTGGCGGGCAGCTCGATCATCTGCTTCGGGTCGACCGGCCGTTGCGCCAGATGGGGGGTGGCGCTCGATTCGGCATGCCGGGGACCGGCGGGGTGCGCGCTCACGGGGCGTCCTTCCTACAGCAGCAGCTCATCACATCTGCTCCGGCGCACTGACACCGAGCAGGGCCAGGCCGTTGGCCAGCACCTGACGGGTGGCGTTGACCAGGACGAGCCGAGCGGCGTTCAGCGGGCTCACCGGGTCGTCGCCCAGCGGGAGCACGCGCAGCTTGGAGTTGGTCTGGAAACGGTGGTAGGCGCCCGCGAGTTCCTCGAGGTAGCGGGCCACCCGGTGCGGTTCGCGCAGGCTCGCCGCGCTCGCCACCACTCGCGGGTACTCGCCGATCGTGCGGATCAGCTCGCCCTCCTCCTCGGCGGTGAGCTGCGACAGATCCGGCGTGACGCTCGCGTAGTCGAACGCGGCGGCATTACGGCCGATCGAGGCGGTGCGGGCGTGCGCATACTGCACGTAGTAGACCGGGTTCTCGTTCTTCTGGCTGGTCCACAGGTTCAGGTCGATGTCGACGCTCGAGTTCACCGACCAGCGCACCAGCGCGTAGCGGGCGGCGTCGACGCCGATGGCCTCGACCAGGTCGTCGAGGGTGACGACGGTGCCCGCGCGCTTGCTCATCTTCACCGCTTGGCCGTCGCGCACCAGGTTGACCATCTGGCCGATCAGCACCTCGACGGTGGCGGGGTCGTCGCCGAACGCGGCCGCGGCGGCCTTCAACCGGCCGATGTAGCCGTGGTGGTCGGCGCCGAGCATGTAGATGCACAGGTCGAACCCGCGCGACCGCTTGTTCTGGAAGTAGGCGATGTCACCGGCGATGTAGGCGGCGTTGCCGTCGCTCTTGATCACCACGCGGTCCTGGTCGTCGCCGTATTCGGAGCTGGCGATCCACCACGCCCCGTCCTTCTCGTACAGGTCGCCGGAGGCCTTCAGGGTCTCGACCGCCTGCTCGACCGCACCGGAGGCGAACAGCGTGCTCTCGTTGAAGTAGACGTCGAAATCGGTGCCGAACTCGTGCAGGGTCCGCTTGATGTGGGCGAACATCAACTCCACGCCTTCGGCGCGGAACAGCTCGTGGCGCTGGTCGGCGGGCAGGGTCGGCGCCTCGGGGTGCTCGGCCACGATCTGCTCGGCGATCTCGCCGATGTAGGCGCCCGCGTAACCGTCGTCCGGGGTCGGCTGCCCGGTCGCGGCGGCGACCAGCGAGTTCGCGAAGCGATCGATCTGGGCGCCGTGGTCGTTGAAGTAGTACTCGCGGGTCACGTCGGCGCCCTGGGCGGCCAGGATGCGGCCCAGCGCGTCGCCCACCGACGCCCAGCGGGTGCCGCCGAGGTGGATCGGCCCGGTCGGGTTGGCCGAGACGAACTCGAGATTGATCTTGGTGCCCCGCAGAGTGTCGGCGGTGCCGTAGCCGGACCCGGCCGCGAGCACCTGCTCGAGCACGGCGCCCTGCGCGGCGGCGGCCAGCCGGATGTTCAGGAAGCCGGGACCGGCGACCTCGGCGGAGGTGATGCCGTCGGCGGCGCCGAGCGCCTCGGCCAGCCAGCCGGCCAGATCGCGCGGATTCGTACCCGCCTTCTTGGCCACCTTCATCGCCAGATTCGTGGCATAGTCGCCGTGTTCGGGATTACGGGGACGCTCCACGGTGACCTCGTCGGGCAGGACCGCGGGGTCCAGCCCGCGTTCGGCTAGCACCTTCGCCGCGGTGGCACGAAGGAGATCGGCAAGGTCAGCTGGAGTCACGAGTCTCTATCCTATGGTCTGGGCAGGTGAACACCTTCGGGCGGGCACCGCCGCGGACCGGTCCGTAACGAACCCCACACGGTTCACCACATCGAGAGAGCACACACGAGCGATGCCGAGTAGCAACAGCGCCTCGAAGTCGGCCAAGGCCGTCCGCGCCGCCGGGAAGACCTCTTCCCGCAAACGGGGTGGTGGCAAGGGCCAGCTGCCGACCAAACGCCCCATCCCGTGGTTGGCCATCGGCGCGGCAGCGGTCATCATCGCATTGGTCGGCGCCCTCGCCTACAGCCTGGTCCCCAAATACCGCGAGCAGGCCGAGCTGGAGCGCTACACCCCCAGCGCGGAGCAGCAGGATCCCGCCGAGCAGATCCCCGGCATCGTCGAGGTCGACTACAGCGGGGCCACCGGCAAGCACGTCAGCGCCGCCGAGCGGGTCGCCTACGACCGCACCCCGGCCTTCGGCGGCTCCCACGACCAGGAGTGGGCCGACTGCACCGGGGCCGTCTACGACCAGCCGATCCGCACCGAGAACGCGGTGCACTCGCTCGAGCACGGCGCGGTGTGGATCGCCTACAACCCGGACAAGATCGACAACGCCGGTCTCGACACGCTGAAGGGCAAGGTCGAGGGCAAGCAGTACACGATGATGTCGCCCTACCCCGGCCTGGACGCCGCGGTCTCGTTGCAGGCGTGGGGACACCAGCTGAAGGTGGACAGCCCCGACGACAAGCGGATCAACCAGTTCATCACCGCCCTGCGGCAGAACCCCTACACCCATCCCGAGGTGGGCGGCTCCTGCTCCAACCCGCCGTTCGGCGAGAACCCGAACCCGTTCGATCCCACGCCGCCCGGCCCCGACGCCAAGCCCGTCGACGGCAGCGGCATCGCGGCCGACGTCTCGGAGTTCGGCGGCATGGTGCCCGGTGTGCCCGGCATTCCCGGGGTGCCGAGCGCGCCCGTTCCCGGTCAGCCGACGCAGTAGATGGAGACCTCCGCGGAACAGGGGTTCGGCGCGCAGGTCCGTCGGCAGCGCGGTGCGCTGCTGGTGTTGGGCGCGCTCGGCGCGATCCTGCTCGGCATCGCGATCGGCGCCCTGATCCGGCTGCCGCTCGACGGCGACCCGCAACCCGATCCGAACGCCGTCGACATCGGCTTCCTGCAGGACATGTCCGTCCATCACACGCAGGCCGTGGAGATGGCGGGCATCGCGCTGCTGCGCTCGACCGACACCGAGGTGCGCAGGATCGCCTACGACATCCTGACCACGCAGCAGAGCCAGGTCGGGCGGATGCAGGGCTGGCTGCAGCTGTGGGACCAGCCCGTCCAGGCCGTCGACGGATACATGGGCTGGATGGCCGAGACCGGCGGCCACGGGCACGGCGGCCAGGCCGACGGCGACAGCGGGCCGGTGTCGGCGATGCCCGGCATGGCAACCCGCGAGGAGTTGACCGCCCTGCGCGACGCGTCCTCCCCGGCCGCCGACACCCTGTTCCTGAGCCTCATGCTGCGCCACCACCAGGGTGGCATGCCGATGATGGAGTACGCCGCCGAGCACGCCGCCACCACCGCCGTGCGCACCCTCGCCGCGGGCATGGTCGCCAGCCAACGCAACGAATCCGACCTGCTGACCACCATGCTCACCGCCCGCGGCGGCACCCCCCTGCCCCTCAACTGACCCACCCCACCACCGTTTTGGTGTCCACCCCGGCCATGCGATACGCTTGCCCCGCCCGATCGACCGGCCCCGCGCCCCGATCGCCCGCTATCCCGCCCTCGTAGCTCAGGGGATAGAGCGTCTGCCTCCGGAGCAGAAGGCCGCAGGTTCGAATCCTGCCGAGGGCACAGCTGCCGAAGGCCCCGATCAGTCCTGCTGGTCGGGGCCTTCGGCCTTTCTCACTCGACGATCACACCACTGATGTCGTCGACACCCATCAGCCCGGCGCACCGATCACTGCCACGCCGTGGCTTCGAGCGGCCTTCTGCATCCCGTCGTCCAACGTCATCAACGGGTAGGCGAGGCGGCGGGCGAGCGCGATGTACCAGGCGTCCGAGTAGGTGGAGTTCGAGCAATTCCATGGCGGCACCCGAATCCGCCTGGTCTCGGACCCGGCCCCACGAACAGGCACCCGCGACTACCAGAGACCCTGGGCGCCGAGGTGTTGGGGACGAGCTGGTTCAGGGCGAGCTTCGGGTGCGCCGGCTGCACCGACTCGGCAACCGTGGAGTTCGGTGTCGCCGGGACCATGACGGGGCCGTCGTCGGTCTGCTACGAAAAACGCTGGGGCTCAGGTGGCTGTGGCGACGACGTCGCGCCGAGATGTGGTCCGGGGACGGGGTATCGGTCGGGTGACGACCGATACCCCCGTGCCCGGCAGGGGAGCGAGCGGCGGGAATCGAACCCGCGTGCACGGCTTTGCAGACCGTTGCCTAAACCTCTCAGCCACGCCCGCGCGGCCTGTTCAGGGTGCCTGGACAGGGGTGGGGTGGGACAGGGTTGTGGTCAGGGTGATCGGAAGGGTTGTGCGGAATCGGGCGGTTCCGGTGTCGCGGAGTGGTGTCGGGGGGCGGGTGACGTGCGATGATCGGGACCATGTCTCGGCCACGTCCGCTTCCGCTCGATCCGATCGAGGAGGCCCACCGTCAGTGGGTCGACCACGGGTGGGGCGATGCCGCGGACGGGATGGCGGCGGTGACCTCGCTGGTGCGGGCGCAGCAGATCGTGATGGCGCGGGTGGACGAGGCGTTGCGGCCGACGGGGTTGACGTTCTCGCGCTACGAGTTGTTGCGGCTGCTGAGTTTCAGCAAGACGGGGGCGCTGCCGATGGCGAAGGCCAGCGCGCGGCTGCAGGTGCACCCGACCAGCGTCACCAACACCGTCGATCGGCTGGAGGCCGCCGGCCTGGTGACCCGGGTGCCGCATCCGAGCGACCGGCGCGCGACGCTCATCGAGATCACCGAGGCCGGAAGGGATTCCGTGGCCCGCGCGACCAAGGAGCTCAACGACAAGGTGTTCGCCCAGCCCGGCCTCCCGCCGGAGCGGCTGCACACCCTGCTGCAACTGCTGGCCGAGTTCCGCCATGCCGCGGGCGACTTCGACACCGGCGACGCCCCGGTGCGCTGGGCGCGCAACGGCTGATCACTCCGCCCCGCCGAACCGCTCCCGGCATCGCGCGGCCGGGCCCCCGACTCGACCGGGAACACCCGCTCGCGCGAACGAACCGGCCGCCCGGCAGGCGAGTGATCGCACATCTGTAAGCACATTTGCTCTTGGCAGCCGGTCGGTGAAGGTCCACCATTGACCCATGGTGCTGGTCTTGGGGGTTTCCGCGGGCGCCGGCGGTGCGCGGGCCATCCTCACGCACTCCGACCAGCCGCATCTACCGCCGATCGATTCCTGCCTGGTCGCGCGCCGTCCCGGGCGCGGGGTGGACGAGCCGGTGTTCGACGCGATCCGCCAGATGTGCCGCTCGGCCGAGGAGCGCGACGAGCTGATCGCGAGCACCGCGGTGACCTGCCGCTGCCCCTTGCACGCCGAGGCCATCCGGCGCGCGGCCGGGCGCACCCGCCTCACCATCGTGGACGAGCCGCTGGCGCAGCTGCGCTATCTGCGGTTCACCGGCCGACTGCCGGAGTCCGGCTCGGTGATCCTCTACGACCTGGGCAGTTCCGGACTCACGCTCACCCAGGCCGACTGCCGGTCGGAGGCGGTGATCGCGGGCACGCGCAGCACGGTGCTCGGCGGCGACGGCTACGACCTGCTGCTGCGGCGCAGGCTGGCGCGGGCGGGCGTGCGGGCGGACCGAGCGGCCACCCGCAGGCACCGCGAGGAACTCAGCAGTGCGCGGGTGGTGACCGCGATCGATCCCGAGTCCGGCGACCGGGCCGTACTCACCCACAGCGACCTGGCGGACCTGTGCGCGGCGGGCGTGCAGCATTCGGCGGCGTTGGTGCGGCATCTGATCGAGGAGACGGGCGTGCCGCCCGCGGCGCTGGTGCTGGTCGGCGGCTGCACGCGCAGTCCGATCGTGCGTTCCGAGCTGGTGCGGGCGATCGATCTGCCGATCGTCTACGACCCCGAACCGGAAGTGGTCTCGGCGCGCGGTGCGGTGCTGCTGGCCGCCGAGCGGCCGTCGGGGGATGTGCACATGCCGCGGGTGCGCACGCGCGCCGCCCTGGCCGCACTCCCCCGCCCCGGGGTGGGCAGGCGCAAGGTGCTGGCGGCGGCCGCGGTCACGGTCGCGCTCGGCGGGGCCGTCGCCGGGCTGCTCGCGCTGGAACGGGATTCGGCCGACCGGCCGGGCGGGGGTTCGGCGCCCACCAGGATCGAGCTGGGCACGGTCGCGCCACTGCCGACGAAATGAGGACCGGCACCGCGTGACTAGCATGGGCGGCGGACCGATCGACCGCTCGACCCGGGGGTGCCACGTGTCGTACACGACCGCGCGAACCATGTTCAGCACAGCCAACGGCTTGCTCGGTGCCCAGCGCGGACTGCGCCGGTTCCCGGTGACCTCGGCGCTGGTCGGCGCGGGCCTGACCGGCGCCACCTTCATCACCCTGCACCTGACCGGCCTGGACGCCACCTCCGCGGTGCCGTATCCGCTGGTGGCCGCGCTGTACCTGCTGTGTGTGATCGTCACGACGTTCGGCAACGCCGCCCTCGTCTCGCAGGCCGACATCGTGCTGCGTGGCGGCTACCCGAGCACCGCGGCGGGCAGGCGGGCGGCGAACAGCCGGTTCTTCGCGGTGCTCACCTGGTCGTTCGCGGTGGCGATCGTGCTGCCGGTGCTGCGCCTGGTCGAGCGCAACGCCGGCGAGCCCGGCGTGCCGCGCCCGAACCGCGCCACCCCGTGGTCGGATGTCGCCTACCTGGTGTTGCCGATGATCGTGCTGGAGCGGCGCGGCCCGGTGGACGCGGTGCGCGCGGCGCGGGACTGCCTGGGCCGGGTGTGGGGTCCCGGCGTGGCGGGCACGACGCGGCTGGGCACCCTCGGCTACGTCCTGGTGCTGGTGGGCGGCCTGTTGAGCATGGTGCTCGGCACGGCCATCGGCGCCCTGGTCGACGCGATGATCGGCGGCGTCACGATGGCGACGATCGGCTGCTGGCTCGGGCTGAGCGCCTTCATCACCGCGCTGGCCTTCTATTCCGCCGCCAACGCGGTGTACCAGGCGGCGCTGTATCGGTTCGCGGTGGACGGGCGCACGCCCCCGGCGTTCGCGGGGATGGATCTGGCGCAGTCGTTCCAGGGCGGGCAGTACGCGGTCGGCCACTACGACGGCTACCTGCACTGACACGAACGGCCCGCACGCCGTACGCGTGCGAGCCGTCGGTGCGGGAAACGCTCAGCGGTTGCCGAACTGGGCGGGCCGCTTCTCCACGAACGCGGCCATGCCCTCCTTCTGGTCCTCGATGGCGAACAGCGAGTGGAACACCCGCCGCTCGAAGCGCAGCCCCTCGGCCAGCGTGGTCTCGAAGGACCGGTTGACCGCTTCCTTGGCGATCATCGCGACCGGCAGCGACATCGAGGCGATGGTCTCGGCGACCTGCTGCGCGGTGTCGAGCAGCTCGGCGGCGGGCACGATCCGCGACACCAGTCCGGCGCGCTCGGCCTCCTCGACGTCCATGTTGCGGCCGGTGAGCACCAGGTCCATCGCCTTGGCCTTGCCGATGGCACGGGTCAGGCGCTGCGAGCCGCCGATGCCCGGGATGACGCCGAGCTTGATCTCCGGCTGGCCGAACTTGGCGGTGTCGGCGGCGATGAGGATGTCGCAGATCATCGCCAGCTCGCAGCCGCCGCCGAGCGCGTAGCCCGCCACCGCGGCGATGGTGGGCTTGCGAAAGTTGGCCAGCCGGTCCCAGCGCGCGAAGTAGTCGTCCATGAACATGTCCATGTACGACTTGGGCTGCATCTCCTTGATGTCGGCGCCGGCGGCGAAGGCCCGCTCGGAACCGGTGATCACGACCGCGCCCACCTCGTCGTCGCGCTCCAGCTCGTCGAGCGCGGCGATGACGTCGTCGAGGACCTGCGCGTTGAGCGCGTTGAGGGCCTTGGGACGGTTCAGCGTGATCCACCCGACCGCGCCCTTACCGGCGCTGGTGGGCTTGCGCTCCAGCAGAATCGTCTCGAAGTCGGTCACTGGTCACCCTCTTGCTCGGATCGGTTGCGGACATCGGTGACGATAGCCGAGAAGTCCCGGTCGGCATCGGTCTGGTTGAACCGGGTGTAGATCTCGGCGGCGAGCGCGCCGAGCTGCCCGTCGACGCCGTTGGCGCGCAAGGCGTTCGCGGCCAGGCCGAGGTCCTTGGTCATCAGCGCGGTGGCGAATCCCGGCTGGTAGTCGTTGTTGGCCGGACTGGTCGGCACCGGTCCCGGCACCGGACAGTAGCTGGTCAACGCCCAGCTCTGGCCCGACGCGGTGGACACCACGTCGAAGAAGGACTGGTGGCTCAGGCCCAGCTTCTCGCCGAGCACCAGCGCCTCCGACAGCGCGATCATCGAGATGCCGAGCAGCATGTTGTTGCAGATCTTGGCGGCTTGGCCGACGCCGGCGCCGCCGCAGTGCACCACCTTGCCGCCCATCACCTCGAGCACCGGCAGCGCGGCCGCGAAATCGTCGGCCGCACCGCCGACCATGAAGGTCAGCGTGCCAGCGGCCGCACCGGCCACCCCGCCGGAGACCGGGGCGTCCAGCGCGCGATGCCCCGCCGCGACCGCGCGTTCGGCGGCGGCCTTGGCGTCGGCGACGTCGATGGTCGAACAGTCGATGAACAGGGTGCCGGGCGCGGCGGCGGGCAGCAGCTCGGCGTAGACGTCGAGGACCAGCTTGCCGTTGGGCAGCATGGTGATGACGATCTCGCGGCCGGCGGCCGCCTCGACGGCGGTGGCGACGACGGTGGCGCCGTCGGCGCGGGCCTGCTCCTGCGCGGCGGGCACCGGGTCGTAGGCGAGCACGTCGTGGCCCGCCTTCACCAGGTTGGCCGCCATCGGCGCGCCCATGTGGCCGAGGCCGAGGAATCCGATCTTCTTGCTCACTGCTGTGCCTCCGGTGTCGCCAGTGCGAGTTCCTTGTCGCCGAGTTCGGCGAAGTAGGCCGCGACCTGCTCGTCGGTGACCTCGGCGAGGGTGGCCGGGGACCATCGCGGGTTGCGGTCCTTGTCGATGACCTGGGCGCGGATGCCCTCGACCAGGTCGTGCGAGCCGAGCGAGGCGATCGACACCCGATATTCCTCGTCCAGCACGGCCTCCAGGCTGCCGAGTTCCCGCGCGGCGCGCAGCGAACGCAGCGTGACCTTCAGCGCGACCGGCGATTTGCCGAGGATGTCGGCCGCGGCGGCGCGGGCCTCGGGCGCGTCGGCGGTCTGCAGCCGCTCCACGATCTCCTCGACGGTGGGCGCGCTGTAGCAGCTGTCGATCCAGTCGCGCTGCGCGACGAGCGCGGATTCCGGTGCGGTCGTGGCGAATTTGGCGATGGCCACGTCGGCGGTCTCGCTGCGCAGGGTGTCCAGCAGCGCCGGGATGTGCTCGGACGGTACGAAGTAGTCGGCGAAGCCCGCCGCGATCGCGTCACCGGCGCTCATCCGCGCGGTGGTCAGCGCGACATGGGTGCCGATCTCCCCCGGCGCGCGGGAGAGCAGGTAGGTGCCGCCGACGTCGGGGACGAAGCCGATGCCGACCTCGGGCATGCCGACCTTGGAGCGCTCGGTGACGATGCGGTGGCTGCCGTGGCCGGACAGGCCGACGCCGCCGCCCATGACGATGCCGTCCATGACCACCACGTACGGCTTGGGGTAGCGGCCGATGAGCGCGTTGAGGATGTACTCGTCGCGCCAGAACCGGCCGGTGGGCGAATCGGCGCCCGTGTTACCGCTTTTCGCGTCGGCGTGGATGGCGACGATGTCGCCGCCCGCGCACAGGCCGCGCTCCCCCGCGCCGGTGACGACGACCGTGCGGACCTCGTCGTCGGTGGCCCAGGCGCGCAGCGCCTCGGTGATGGCCAGTGCCATCGGATGGTTCAGCGCGTTGATGGCCTTGGGCCGGTTCAGCGTGATCAGGCCGAGCCCGTCGCGCTTGTCGATGATGACGTCGGACGTGTCGGTCATGCTGCTCCTACCACCGAGCGGGCGACGACCACCCGCATGATCTCGTTCGTGCCCTCCAGGATCTGGTGCACCCGTAGATCCCGGACGATCTTCTCCAGGCCGTATTCGGCCAGGTAACCGTAGCCGCCGTGCAGTTGCAGGGCCTTGTTGGCGACCTCGAACCCGGCGTCGGTGGCGAAGCGCTTGGCCATCGCGCACAGCTCCACCTTGTCCGGGGCGTCCGCGTCGAGCGCGGCGGCGGCCCGCCACAGCAGCGTCCTGGCCGCCTCCAGCTGGGTGCGCATGTCGGCCAGGTCGAACTGGAGGGCCTGGTTGCGCAGCAGCGGCTTGCCGAAGGCGTTGCGCTGCGCCAGATACGGCACGGTCTTGTCCAAGGCGGCCTGCGCGCCGCCGACCGAGCAGGCGGCGATGTTGAGGCGGCCGCCGTTGAGTCCGTTCATGGCGATACGGAAGCCGTCACCCTCTGCGCCGAGCCGGTTGGCCACCGGCACCCGGGCATCCTCCAGGATCACCTGACGGGTGGGCTGAGCGTTCCAGCCCATCTTCTTCTCGTTCGGACCGACCGAGAGGCCCGGGGTGTCGGCGGGCACGATCAACGCCGAGATGCCGCGCGCGCCGTCGTCGCCGGTGCGCACCATCATCACGTAGACGTCGTTGGCGCCCGCGCCGGAGATGAACTGCTTGGCGCCGTTGAGGATGTAGTCGTCGCCGTCGCGCACCGCCTTGGTGCTCAGCGCCGCCGCGTCCGAGCCGACGCCGGGTTCGGTGAGCGCGTAGCTGCCCAGCAGTTCCATCGCGGTCAGCCCGGGCAGCCAGCGGGACCGCTGGTCGGGCGAGCCGTATGCGTCGATCATCCACGTGGCCATGTTGTGGATGGAGATGTAGGCCGCCACCGACGGGCAGCCGGTGGCCAGCTGCTCGAAGATGCGGACCGCGTCGAGCCTGCGCAGGCCGGAACCGCCCATGTCCTCGTGCACGTAGATGCCGCCGAGCCCGAGCGGGCCCGCCTTGCGCAGTACGTCCACGGGGAAGTGTTTGTGCTCGTCCCAGTCCAGCGCGTTGGGTGCCAGGAACTCGTCGGCGAACTCGCGCGCGGTGTCGCGGATCGCCTTTTCGTCCTCGTCGAGTGTGAACATCGCCGCGATCAGTCCATGGTCGGGATGACGAACGCGTTGGACGCGGAGGCTGCGGAGCGTCCCGACAGCACAGCTCGGCTTCCGCCCTCCGGCCAGCGCTGCGTCACGGTCTTGGTCTTGGTGTAGAAGCGGATCGAGTCGGGGCCGTGCTGGTTGAGATCGCCGAAGCCGGAACGCTTCCAGCCGCCGAAGGTGTAGTAGGCGATCGGCACCGGGATCGGCACGTTGATGCCGACCATGCCGACCTGCACGCGGGCGGCGAAATCGCGGGCGGTGTCACCGTCGCGGGTGAAGATCGCCACGCCGTTGCCGTACTCGTGCTCGTTGGCCAGGCGCAGGCCCTCCTCGTAGTCCTTGGCGCGCACCACCGAGACGACGGGGCCGAAGATCTCCTCCTTGTAGATGCGCATCTCCGGGGTGACCTTGTCGAACAGGGTCGCGCCGACGAAGTAGCCGTCCTCGCCGCCTTCGACGGTCAGGCCACGGCCGTCCACGACCAGTTCGGCGCCCTCGTCGATGCCGATCTGCACATAGTTGTTCACCCGGTCCACACCGTCCTTGCCGACCAGCGGGCCGAAGTCGGCGCCCGGGTCGTCGGAGCGGCCGACGTTGAGCTTGTGCACCCGCTCGGTGAGCTTGGCGACCAGCCGATCGGCGGTCTCTTCCCCGACCGGCACCGCCACCGAGATCGCCATGCAGCGCTCGCCTGCGGAGCCGTAGCCCGCGCCGATGAGCTGGTCGGCCACGTCGTCGAGGTCGGCGTCGGGCATGACGATGGCGTGGTTCTTCGCGCCGCCGAAGCACTGGGCGCGCTTGCCGTTGGCGGTGGCGGTCTCGTAGATGTACTGCGCGATCGGGGTGGAACCGACGAAGCCGACGGCCTTGATACGCGGGTCGTGCAGCAGCGTGTCGACGGCCTCCTTGTCGCCGTTGATCACGTTGAACACGCCCGCGGGCAGGCCGGCCTCGAGGAACAGCTCGGCGAGCCGCAGCGGGACCGAGGGGTCGCGCTCGGAGGGCTTGAGCACGAAGGCGTTACCGCAGGCCAGCGCCGGTCCGGCCTTCCACAGCGGGATCATGGCCGGGAAGTTGAACGGGGTGATGCCCGCGACGACGCCGAGCGGCTGGCGCATCGAGTAGACGTCGATGCCGGTGCCCGCGCCCTCGGTGTATTCGCCCTTGAGCAGGTGCGGGATGCCGACGGCGAACTCGATGACCTCGAGACCGCGCTGGATGTCGCCCTTGGCGTCGGCGATGGTCTTGCCGTGCTCGCTGGACAGCAGCGCGGCCAGGCTGTCCATCTCGTCCTGCACCAGGGCGAGGAACTTCATCATGACGCGGGCACGCTTCTGCGGGTTGAACGCGGCCCACTCCTGCTGCGCCGCTTCGGCGTTCGCGATGGCGGCCTCGACCTCGGACTTGCTCGCCAGCGGCACCCTGGCCTGCACCTGGCCGATGTTGGGGTCGTAGACGTCGCCGAACTTGCCCGACGTGCCCGCGACGTGCTGCCCGCCGATGAAGTGAGTGAGTTCCCGAACCATGTCAGTCCTTCTCTTGTCGTCGCGACGCGCGGCACCCGCGCGATCTCGGTCATCCTATAGTTGGACATCCAAGTAAAAAGCGCAGTGTGATTCATACCACCCGAAAGAACCGAATCGCCGATGCGTCACGCGGCGGCCGCTCGCATGGCGGTGTGATCGACATCACCGTAGACTTCCTATGACGTCCTAGTATCGGGCGCCATAAGGACTCGCCGGAGGACTCCCGTGGCCGACAGCACGCTCCACCAACCCGCCCATCCGGTCCGCTTCGTGACCTCGGCCGCCCTGTTCGACGGGCATGACGCCGCGATCAACATCATGCGGCGCATCCTGCAGAGCCAGGGCGCGGAGGTGATTCACCTCGGCCACAACCGCGCGGTCCACGAGGTCGTCGCGGCCGCCGTCGAGGAAGACGTGCAGGGCGTCGCGGTCAGCTCCTACCAGGGCGGCCACGTCGAGTACTTCGAATACCTGGCGAGCGCGCTGCGCGAGGCGGGCGCCGGGCACGTGCGCGTCTTCGGCGGCGGCGGCGGGGTGATCGTGCCCGAGGAGATCGAGCGGCTGGCCCGCTCGGGAGTGCGGATCTTCTCGCCCGAGGACGGCCAGCGGCTCGGCCTGCCGGGCATGATCAACGAGCTGATCCAGACCTGCGATGTGGACCTGACCGGCGAGCGGCTCGCCGTCGAGGCGGTGCTGGCCGGTGAGCGCACCGCGCTGGCCCGGGTCATCACCTGCCTGCAACAGGACGCGCTACCCGCCGCCGACCGCGACGCGCTGCTGGCCGCCGCCCGCGACCGGACGGTGCCGGTGCTCGGCATCACCGGTACCGGCGGGTCCGGAAAGTCCTCGCTCACCGACGAATTGGTCCGCAGGCTGCGCACCGACCAGCAGGACAAGCTGCGGGTGGCGATCCTGGCCGTCGACCCGACGCGGCGCCGCGGCGGCGGCGCGCTGCTCGGCGACCGGATCCGGATGAATTCCCTCGACGGCACGCACGTGTTCTTCCGCTCGCTGGCCACCCGCGGCGGGCACGAACTCCCGCACGACATCGACGCCGTCATCGCCGCGTGCAAGGCGGCGGGCTACGACCTGGTGATCCTGGAGACGCCGGGCATCGGCCAGGGCGACGCGGCGATCGTCGACCATGTCGACGTCGCCATGTACGTGATGACACCGGAGTTCGGCGCCGCCTCGCAGCTGGAGAAGATCGACATGCTCGACTTCGCGGACGTGGTGGCGATCAACAAGTTCGAGCGCCGCGGCGGCGCGGACGCCGTGCGGGACGTCTCGCGCCAGCTGCTGCGCAACCGCGAGGCGTTCGGTGCCGACCCGGCGGACATGCCGGTCTTCGGCACCAGCGCGGCCACCTTCAACGACGACGGGGTCACCGCCCTCTACCAGCATCTGCTCGAGCTGCTCGGCGCGCGCGGACTCCCGGTCGACGAGGGCGTGCTGCCCCGGGTGCAGACCCGGGTCTCCACCCGCTTCGCCCAGATCATCCCCACCGCCCGGGTGCGCTACCTCGCCGAGATCGCCGACACCGTGCGGGCTCATCACGCGCGCACCCGCGACCAGGTGGCGGCGGCGCAGCGGGTGCAGCGGCTGGAACTGGTGGCCGCGGAGCTGCCCGGCGACGCGGCCGTCGCCGACTTGCTGGCCCGCGCCCGCGCGGAGCTCGACCCCGAGAACGCCGCCCTGCTGGCGCGCTGGCCCGAGGTCGCCGAGAGCTACCGCGGACCCGAACAGGTGGTGCGGGTGCGCGATCGCGAGATCCGCACCACGCTGCGGCGGGAATCGCTGTCGGGCAGCAGTATTCCGCGGGTGGCGCTGCCGCGCTTCACCGACCACGGTGAGCTGCTGCGGTTCCTGCGCTCGGAGAACCTGCCCGGGCACTTCCCGTTCACCGCCGGGGTGTTCCCGTTCAAACGCGACAACGAGGATCCGGCGCGGATGTTCGCCGGCGAGGGCGACCCGTTCCGCACCAACCGCCGGTTCAAGGTGCTCTCGGAGCATTCCGAGGCCAAACGCCTGTCCACGGCGTTCGATTCGGTGACCCTCTACGGGCGCGACCCCGACGAGCGGCCCGACATCTACGGCAAGGTCGGCACCTCCGGGGTCTCCATCGCCACCGTCGACGACATGAAGGCGCTCTACGACGGCTTCGACCTCACCGCGCCCACCACCTCGGTGTCGATGACGATCAACGGCCCCGCGCCGACCATCCTCGCCTTCTTCCTCAACACCGCGATCGACCAGGCGCTGGACCGGTTCCGGGCGGCCGAGGGCCGCGAGCCCACCGCCGACGAAGCCGCCGACCTCCGCGCGCGCACCCTGGCCACCGTGCGCGGCACCGTGCAGGCCGACATCCTCAAGGAGGATCAGGGCCAGAACACCTGCATCTTCTCCACCGAGTTCAGCCTGCGCATGATGGCCGACATCCAGGAGTGGTTCGTGCGCAACAAGGTTCGCAACTTCTACTCGGTGTCGATCTCCGGCTATCACATCGCCGAGGCGGGCGCGAACCCGATCAGCCAGCTGGCCTTCACGCTCGCCAACGGCTTCACCTACGTGGAGGCATACCTGGCGCGCGGCATGCACATCGACGACTTCGCGCCCAACCTGTCGTTCTTCTTCTCCAACGGCATGGACCCGGAGTACTCGGTGATCGGCCGGGTGGCGCGCCGGATCTGGGCGATCGCGCTGTGCGACAAGTACGGCGCCGCCGAGCGCTCGCAGAAGCTGAAGTACCACGTGCAGACCTCGGGCCGCTCGCTGCACGCGCAGGAGATGAACTTCAACGACATCCGCACCACGTTGCAGGCGCTCATCGCCATCTACGACAACTGCAACAGCCTGCACACCAACGCCTACGACGAGGCCGTGACCACCCCCACCGAGGACTCGGTGCGCCGGGCGCTGGCGATCCAGCTCATCATCAACCGGGAATGGGGGCTGGCGATGAACGAGAACCCCTTGCAGGGCAGTTTCATCATCGACGAGCTCACCGACCTGGTGGAGGAGGCGGTGCTCACCGAGTTCGAGCGGATCAGCGAGCGCGGCGGCGTGCTGGGCGCGATGGAGACCGGCTACCAGCGCGGCAAGATCCAGGACGAGTCGATGCTCTACGAGCACCGCAAGCACGACGGCTCGCTGCCGATCATCGGCGTGAACACCTTCCGCAATCCACACGGCGAGCCGGAACGCACGCTCGAGCTGGCCCGCGCCACCGAACGGGAGAAGCAGTCCCAGCTCGACCGGGTGCGCGAGTTCCAGCGCAGGCACCGCACCCAGGCGCAGGCGGCGCTGGCCCGGCTCGAGGAGGTCGCCCGCACCGACGAGAACATCTTCGAGGTGCTCATGGACGCCGCGCGGGTCTGCTCGTTGCAGCAGGTGACCGAGACGTTCTTCACCGTCGGCGGACAGTACCGGCGCAACGTGTGAAGTCGGCGCGGCCCGGGTATGCGTTTGCCGCCGGGCCGGGCCACGGGCGTGTGAGAATCGCGCCAGCCGTACCGATCGACGAGGACAGGACGGGCCTGCATGGACCTCAGCGATTTGCGCATCATCGATGCCCACATCCACCAGTGGGACCCGCTGGCGACGCCGCGCGACTTCAGCCACCTCGCCCGGCTGTTCAGGTACCTGCCCGTGCCGATCCATCTCGCCGCCAAACTGGCGCGCCGCAGTGACCGCGAGTTCGTCGGCGACCCCACCGCCTACGCGCATCCGTACCTGCCCGCCGACTACCGCGCCGACGCGGTGGGCGTGCCGGTGGCGGGCGTGGCCCACATCGAGGTCGACTGGAGCAACACCGGCCCCACCGCCAAGGCCGACGAGACCCGCTGGGTGGCGAGCCTGCCGTTCGGGGTGGACACGCCGCGGCTGACCGCGATCCTGGGCTCGGCCGACCCGGCCGCGCCCGGTTTCCCCGAGCTGCTCGACGCCCACCAGACCGCCTCGCCGCTGTTCCGCGGCATCCGGACGATGGTGGCCCATCATCCCGACCCCGGCGTGCGGCAGTTCGCGCCGACCGAGGACGCCCTCACCTCGTCGGCGTTTTTGGACGGGTTCGCCGAGCTGGTCCGCCGCGGCCTCGTCTTCGAGGCCTGGGTGTACTCGAACCAGCTGCCGCAGGTCACCGGCCTGGCCAAGCGCTACCCCGAGGCCACCATCGTGCTCGACCACCTCGCCACCCCGGTCGGCCTGTTCGGCCGGATCGGCAAGCACACCGGCCGCACCCCCGAGGACCGCCGGGACCTGTTGCTGCGCTGGCAGGACGACCTCGCCGCGCTCGCCGAACACCCGAACGTGGTGGCCAAGGTGAGCGGCCTGGCCATGCCGATCCTCGGGCACCCGGTGCCCCGCCGCGGCAGCACCACCACCGCGCCGGTGCTGCTCGACCGCATCCGGCCGCTGCTCACCCACGCCATGGACTGCTTCGGCACCGAGCGGTTGATCTGGGGCTCCAACTTCCCCGTCGACAAACCCATCACCACCATCGCCGACAGCGCGCAGGCGGTGGGCACCGCGCTCACCGAGCACGGGGGCGACCGCGCGGATCTGGCGCGGGTGTTCGGGGGCAACGCCGAACGGGTCTATCGCATCGAACCGCCGGAGTGAGCGGGCGGAGCCGAGCGGGAGGAGAACAGCCATGACAGCGGAGTTCGACCACGAGGTGATCGTCGTCGGCGCCGGCTTCTCCGGGATCGGGGCCGCGATCAAGTTGCGCGAGGCCGGGTTCGAGGACTTCCTCGTCGTCGACGACGCCGACGGCGCAGGCGGAACCTGGCACTGGAACACCTATCCGGGTGTCGCCGTGGACATTCCGTCGTTCAGTTATCAGTTCTCCTTCGCGCAGCGGGCGGACTGGTCGCGGGTGTACGCGCCGGGGCGGGAGTTGAAGGCCTACGCCGACTGGTGCGTGGACACCTACCGATTGCGGCCCAACATCCGCTTCTCCACCACGATCACCGCGGGCGAATTCGACGAGCAGCGGCATGTGTGGACGTTGCGCACCGCCGACGGACAGCGGCTGCGGGCGCGGTTCGTGGTCGGCGCGACCGGGGTGCTCACCCGGCCGAAGCTGCCCGACATCCCGGGCATGCGCGAGTTCGGCGGCGTCACCATGCACACCGCGCGCTGGGACCACCGTCGAGACCTGCGAGGCAAGCGGGTGGCGATCATCGGCACCGGCGCCTCGGCGGTGCAGGTCATCCCGGAGATCGCACCCACGGTGGAGCGGCTGGTCGTCTTCCAGCGCACCCCCATCTGGTGCCTGCCGCGCCCGGACCTGCCGCTGCCCGCGCCGCTGCGGCTGGCGCTGCGGGTGCCAGGCGGCCGCTCGCTCACCCGCCTGGCCAGCCAGACCTACGTGGAACTGACCTTCCCGATCGCGGCGCACTACCACAACACGGTGCCCACCACCGCGGTCGCGGAGCGGCTCGCGCTGGCCCACCTGCGGCGTCAGGTGCACGACCCGGTCGTGCGCGACGCGCTCACCCCGCGCTACACCCTCGGCTGCAAACGCCCCAGCTTCTCCAACGACTATCTCGCCACGTTCAACCGGCCGAACGTGACGCTGGAGACCGACCCGATCGCCGAGATCACCCGCGGCGGCGTGCGCACCACCACCGGCACCGAGCATCCGGCCGACGTGCTGATCCTGGCCACCGGG
The DNA here is from genome assembly GCF_001182745.1 of Nocardia farcinica. Classification (NCBI taxonomy): domain Bacteria; kingdom Bacillati; phylum Actinomycetota; class Actinomycetes; order Mycobacteriales; family Nocardiaceae; genus Nocardia; species Nocardia farcinica. The sequence continues at coordinate 3,182,975 of NZ_LN868938.1, forward strand.
TTCAAGGTGATGGAGTCGGGCAACATGCCGACCTTCGAACTGCTCGGCGTGGGCGGGCGCAACCTCGAACAGTGGTGGGACGAGCACCGGCTCCAGGCCTACGAGGGCGTGAGCGTGCCCGGCTTCCCGAACTTCTTCTCGGTGATCGGCCCTTACGGCTACAACGGCTCGTCCTATTTCGCGCTCATCGAGAACCAGGTCCGCCACATCCTGCGCTGCCTGCGGCACGCCAGGAAGCGAGGCGCGACCCTGGTCGAGGTCACCGAGGCCGCCAACGACCGCTACTTCCAGGAGATGCTGGCCCGCCGCGGCGGCCAGGTGTTCTGGGAGGCCAGTTGCGCCCGTGCCAACAGCTACTACTTCGACAAACACGGCGACGTGCCGCTGCGCCCCACCACGACGCTCGAAGCAGCCTGGCGCAGCGGCCATTTCGACCTCGACGACTACCGGTTCGCCTGGGCGGGCTGACCGTTCAGCCGATCGCCGCCTCGATCCGGGCGGTCAGGTGGCTTCGGGCGGTGGTCAGCGAGGGGCCGTACCAGGTGAGGGCGCGGCCTTCGACGAGGGCCACCGGGATGCCGGGGAAGGCGTCGGGACCGTCGTCGGCGGTGAAGACGTAGGGCTCGTCGGGGAGGACCGCGAGGTCGACGCCCCGGGTGAGGTCGGCGTCGGTGAGGGTGGGGTAACGCTCGGGGCGGTCGGCGTGGACGAGGTGCAGGCCGAGGCGGGCGGCGAGATCGCCGGTGAACGTGTCGCGGCCGACGACCATCCAGGGGTTGCGCCAGACCGGGATCACCGCCGGAATCGGCGGGCGCGGTGGCGGTGCGGCCCAGGCGTTCTCGGCCTCGGCCAGCCACGCGGGCACCTCGTGCCCGAAGGCGGTGGTGAACAGCCGCGCCAGCGAGGCGACGGCCTCGGCGAGGGTTTCGATCCTGGTCACCCACACCGGCACGCCCGCGGCACGCAGCCGGTCCACGTCGAGACGCCGGTTCTCCTCCTGATTGCACAGCACCAGGTCCGGCGCCAGAGCCACGATACGGCGCACGTCGGGGTTCTTGGTGCCACGCACCCGTTCGACCGCCAGCTCCGCCGGGTGCGTGCACCATCGCGTCGCCGCCACCAACGTCTCCGGGCAGGTGTGCGCGACCGCCTCGGTGAGCGAGGGCACCAGGGAGACCACCCGCCGGGCGGGCGCCGACAGCGGGACCTCGGCGCCGAGGTCGTCCCGGATCACGGCCGTCACCTGCGCCAGCTTAGGTGAGGCGTACCGCCCGAGTGCGGTGTTCGGGCAGCGGCGGGGCAGTGCCGGGACGTTCCGCCGGTCACGGCCCGCGCCGCACACTGGGAATCGGCACCCGGCGCCGGGATGTTCCGAGCCCGCGCACCGGACGGGATCCGCCCGACGAAGTCCGGCCGCCGCGATCGGCCCCGCTGCCGGGTGCCGACCAGCCGAACACGCTCAGGTCCGGTCGAGGCGTTCGTACAGCGCCTCGAGCTCCCGCACCGCCGTCGCCGCCGCGGTCTCGTCCTCGGACACCATCCGCGCCGCCTTGCGCAGCAGCACCGGATCGAGATCGTCCGGGGCGGCGTGGAATTCGAGGCGGGGCAGGGCGGGCAGGGTGCCGCGCTCGCCGTAGGGATCGTCGTCGGATTCCGGCGACGGCTCGCGTTCCAGGCCGCCGATGAGGGTGTCCAGATCGAGACCGCGCAGGGTCAGGATCTCGCGCGGCGCCTCGTCGAGCCGCTCGGCCAGCAGATAGCAGACCGCGGCGGCGTGCTTGCACGGCCAGCCCGGGTCCGGGCAGGTGCAGGAGAAGTCGAGGTCGGCGGCGGTGGTGGGTAGCAGGTGCGGGCCGAGGGCGGGCGGCAACACACCGGAGGCGATGTCGGCGAGCATGCCGGGGGTGTCGCGGATCGTCTCGACGAGCAGCTCGAGTTCCTCCTCGCGCAGCCGACGGACGGTGAATTCGGCGGTGAACGGACGCGGCTGGCTGCCCTGCACCTCGGCGACCACGCTGCCGGCGCCGATCCGGTAGCTCACCACCTGCCCGGCACGCGCGTAGCTGCGGCCCCGGGCGAGCCTGCCCGGCTCCGACATCGCCTCCACCGCCTCGATGAACGCCTTCCCCCACCACGTGCGCCCGAAGCCGCCGCGGGCGCTGCGCGCTTTCACCCCGCCGTCCACGGGGCGTGGCCTGCCGTAACGGTCACCGCGCGCCGGGCTCACTCCCCCACCGCCTCGGCCCCGAGGGTGAACAACTCGCGCAGCTCCTCGGTGCCCAGCTCGGTGATCCAGTTCTCCCCCGCGTCCACGGCCAGGTCCGCGAGCCTGCTCTTGCCGGTGATCATCTCGTCGATCCGTTCCTCGATGGTGTCGACGCAGACCAGCTTGCGCACCTGGACGTCGCGGCGCTGGCCGATGCGGAAGGCGCGATCGGTGGCCTGGTTCTCCACCGCCGGATTCCACCAGCGATCCAGGTGCACCACGTGATTGGCGGCGGTGAGGGTGAGCCCGGTGCCGCCGGCCTTGAGGGACAGCAGCATGACCGGCGGGCCGTCGCCGGACTGGAAGCGCTCGACCATCGTGTCCCGGTTCTTCTTGGTCACGCCGCCGTGCAGGAACGGGATCGGCGCGCCGAACCGCTCGGACAGATAGGGCGCGAGCAGGTCGCCGAACTCACGGAACTGGGTGAACAGCAACGCCTTCTCCCCGTCCGCGACGACGGTGTCGAGCACGTCCTCGACCAAGGCGAGCTTGCCGGAGCGGTGCCTGCCGCGGTGCAGCACGGGGGAACCGTCACCGAGGAAGTGCGCGGGATGGTTGCACACCTGCTTGAGCCGGGTGAGCGCGCCGAGCACCGCGCCCTTGCGGGCCATGCCCTTGGCACTGCGCAGTTTCACCAGCATGTCGTCGACGACGGCCTGGTACAGGGCGGCCTGCTCGACGGTCAGGTTCGCCCGCACCGTCATCTCGAGCTTGTCGGGCAGATCGCCGATGACCGCCGGATCGGTCTTGACCCGGCGCAGCACGAACGGTTGGGTGAGAAAGCGCAGGCGGGACAGGGCGTTGGGATCCTGCTCGCGTTCGATGGGGACGGCGAACCGGGCGCGGAAGGTCGGTGCGGTACCGAGCAGCTTGGGCACCGCGAAATCCATGATCGAGCGCAACTCCTCGAGCCGGTTCTCCACCGGGGTTCCGGTGAGCGCCAGGCGATGCCGGGCCGGCAGGGCACGGGCGGCACGTGCCTGCCTGGTCGCGGCGTTCTTGATGTGCTGCGCCTCGTCGAGCACCACCCGGTCCCACGACTGGCGCGACAGTTCGGCCGCATCCCTGGCCAGGATGGCGTAGGTGGTGAGCACCAGGTCCGAATCCGCCACCGCGGCATCGAGTTCGGCGTCGCGACGGCGGTCGGCGCCGTGGTGCACCAGCACCCGCAGCCCGGGGGCGAACCGCTGCGCCTCGCGCTGCCAGTTGCCGACCACCGACATCGGGCACACCAGCAGTGTCGGGCCGGGCGGTGCCGTGCTGGTCTCGCGCTCGTGCACCAGCAGGGCCAGCACCTGCACCGTCTTGCCTAGGCCCATGTCGTCGGCGAGAATGCCGCCGCAGCCCATCCGGCTCATCGTCGCCAGCCAGCTCAGGCCGCGCAGCTGATACGGGCGCAGCTGCGCCTTCAGCCCACCCGGGGTCGCCACCGGCTCGCGGCCGCCGTCGAACAACTCGCCCGCCCAGCCGGTGGCGGTGACCTCGGTGAGCGGCACCTTGTCGACGCGGGTGGCGGCGATCTCGCCGAGCAGGTCGGCGAGGGTGACCGGCGACGTGTCCAGATGCGCGGCGACGTAGCGGGCGGCGGCGGCGAGCACCTTGTGGTCGGCCTGCACCCATTCCCCGCGCAACTGCACCAGGTCGGATTTGGCGCGGACCAGGCGCTCCATCTCGGCGCGGGTGAGCACCTTGTCGCCGACCGCCAGTTCCCACCGATAGGACAGCAGGCCCTGCATGCCCACGGTGCTCTCCGCGGCGGGCGCGGCGCTGCTCACCGCGAGCCGCAGGGTGGGTTCGGCGATGGTCCAGGCGCGCGGCAGCAGCAACCGCACCCCCGCCTCGTGCAACGCCTGCGCACCGTGCGCGACGAGATCGGCCACCACCTCGGTGGGCAACAGCAGGTCGAGGCTGTGCGGATCGCCGGGCAGATCGCGCAGCCGGGGGTAGGCCCGTTGCGCCCGGCCGAGCTGCTCGACGGCGATGCGCAGCAGGTTCGGGTCGGCGGTCGTCGGCACCGGGGCCGGGGCCTCGCCCTCGGTGCGGAGGCAGACCTCCAGCCGCCACAGCGCCACGGTGTCGTCCCCGCCGTCCCCGTCGATACCGGTCTCCCCGTCCGGTTCCAGCAGCCGCAACACCAGCTCCGGCTCGTCGACGGTGAGGCTCTCGCGCCAGCGCCGCAGCACCTCGGCCAGCTGGTGGCTACCCGTCTCGAGCGGCTGGTCCCGCACCAGTGCGCGCACCAGCGGGTGCGTCACCGGCGCGTCGGCGAGCCTGGCGCGCACGATCGGATCGGTCAGCTCGGTGACCAGATCGTCGAGCACCGCCGCGGGCTGCCCCGCCACCCGCAGCGCCGCGGGCATCGCCACCGCGAGTTCGGCCAGCCAGGCCCGCTGCCGGGCACCGCCGACCAGCCGCCAGCGCGCCCACCACTGTCCGTCGGCCCGGTGCAGGTCGGGCACCACGCGACCGGCCCGCACCCACCGATCGATCCCGTCGGCGACGTGAGCGAGAAAGCGCAGGTCACCCGCCACCGATTCGACGGGTAACCGCTGCCGCAGCACGTCGACCGCGGCCTGTGGCACCAGGGCGTGCGCGCGCACCTGCGTGAGCTGTGGGCCGGCGGGACCCGGCACCAGCACCTGCGCCCGATGCCGGAACCGCGATGCGCGCAGCAACGCACCGGCCGGGTCGGGCAGCGCGGGCGGCACCTCGCCCTCGGTCCACAGCACCAGGCCGGACCCCGGTGACCACAGTCCGTGCAGCATCCGTCCATCCAAGCAGGTGGCACCGACACCCGGCGGGCCGCCGGCGCCCACCATGCCGCAGCTCACCGTGCGCTCGCCACCGCGCCGACTACCGTGGTCACCGTGGACCTACGCATCTTCACCGAACCCCAGCAAGGCGCGAGCTACGACGACCTCCTGCGGGTCGCGAAGACGACCGAGGACGCGGGCTTCGACGCCTTCTTCCGATCCGACCACTTCCTGAAGATGGGCGAGGTGTCCGGCCTGCCCGGCCCCACCGACGCCTGGATCACGCTGGCCGGGCTGGCCAGGGAGACCTCCCGCATCCGGCTGGGCACGCTGGTCACCTCGGCCACGTTCCGGCATCCGTCCGTGCTGGCCATCTCCGTCGCGCAGGTGGACCGGATGTCCGGCGGCCGGGTGGAGTTCGGGTTCGGCGCGGGCTGGTTCGACGCCGAGCACACCGCGTACGGCATCACCCTGCCCGAGGTGCGCGAACGCTTCGACCGCTACGCCGAGCAGCTGGCCATCATCACCGGCCTGTGGGAGACCCCCGAGGGGTCGACCTTCGACTTCGTCGGCAAGCACTACGAGCTGCAGGGCAGCCCGGCGCTGCCCAAGCCCGCGCAGTCGCCGCGGCCGCCGGTGATCATCGGCGGCACCGGCAAGAAGCAGACCCCGGAGCTGGCCGCCCGCTACGCCCAGGAGTTCAACCTCCCGTTCAGCGATGCCACCTCCGCGGCCGCCCAGTTCGAGCGGGTCGCCGACGCCGCGCGCGCGATCGGCCGCGATCCGGGTGAGATCGTGCGCTCGGCCGCGCAGGTGCTGTGTGTCGGCCGCGACGACACCGAGGTCGCCCGGCGCGCCGCTGCCATCGGCCGCGAGGTCGCCGAGCTGAAGGAGAACGGCCTGGCCGGCACGCCCGCCGAGGTCGTGGACAAGATCGGCCGCTACCGCGCCGAGACCGGCATCACCCGCCTCTACCTGCAAACCCTCGACCTCGGCGATCTGGACCACCTGGAACTGGTCGCGGCCGAGATCGCACCGCAGCTGGATTGACCTGCGGCCGAGCGCCTTCGGTGCGCTCGGCCGGCTAGTCCCGCTCCGGCGGCCGCGCCGCCCAGGCGCGCAACGCGTCGTCGACTCGGGCCAGCACCTCGATCGGCAGTGGCTCGTGGGTGCCGGGCCGCCAGGGCGGGTCCGTGGGCGGTGTGCGCCGCGGCAGCCGCCGTACGTCCTCCTCGTGCCCTGCGGTCCGGTCCGCGTCCTCGTCCATGTCCGCCCCCTCCTGCGGTGGGTCAATCGTCTTCCCGGTCACGGTCGTCGTCCTCGTCGACGGGGTCTTCGGCGACGGGCCAGGACAGCGCCACGGTGAGGCCGATCAGCCCGAGGACCAGCACCACGAGCACGCCGTCGGCCAGACTCATTCGTCCTCCCGTTCGGGCCAGCGGTAGCCGCGCGGGTAGACGCGCGACGGGGTGACGAGGGCGGCCAGGTCGGTCACGACGTGACGGACCGGGTCGACGTGTTCGAGGCCGGGCGTCACCACGGCCGCCGCCGCGAATTCGTCGAGGTGGCGGGCGATCGCGAGTGCCGTCAGCATCGGACCCGCGTCGAGGAAGACGGTGAACACCAACCGGAAATCGGGCCCGGCGATCGCCGTGAGGTCGATCTGCTTGCCGCGCAGGAGTTCTGGTCGAATCACACCGATCGCGGGTCGGCGTTCGCCTGGCATCGATCTGCTCCCTCTGCCGTGTCGAATGGGTGGTGGAAGCCGCCGGTTCGGCACCGGGCGGATGCTCCGGTAGTAGCGTGGCGCAGAGGCGTTGCCGTACGCGGAAATCCGTGTTCACAGACCTGTTGACAGCAGTTCCGGGAGTTTTTCGGGGGTGGGCGTGATCGAGGGTGCACAGCTGCGGACGGCGCGGGATTCCCGAGTTCGCCACTCCGCCTGACCCATTCTTTGCCGGTCTTCGGGTCGATACCGCCCATACGCTCCGGCACCGGACGCGGGTTCGGATTGCACTTCGCCGGCGCGATATCACCAACGCAGCTCCAACCCTGCGAGAACGCCTTGCCGAACTCGATCGGGAAACGCCAAGCCTGGCAACGGGCCCGTCCCGGCCTCCTTACCTTCGGATAATGGCCGCCCGCCTCTGCGCATACACAGCAGCGTATACGCAGTTGCGTATACGCACAAGCTGGCTGTGCCCGAGCCGTGACGCAGCGCCTTCGCGACAGATGCTGATCCCGAATAGGCTGTGGTGTGTATACGCAGTTGTGTATGCTCAAACGCCGACGCCGACCCCGAGGAGTGGAGCCATGAGTGAGCCTGCCTACGTATCGATCGCGGGGGAGATCGCGCGGGAGATCCGCGCAGGCGCCCTACCCGCACGGACACAGCTGCCGAGCTATTCCGAGCTGGCGAAGCGACACGGCGTGTCCGAGATCGTCATTCGGAAGGTCATCGACCTGCTGCTGCGCCAAGGTCTCGTTTACACAATCGAGCGCCGGGGGACCTTCGTGGCCGCTCGGCCGACGCTGGTTCGAGTATCACCCGAACGTCAAATGGAAGACCCGGCAACGACCTTCGGCAACGAGTCACCCCACAGGGTGGATGATGTGCGGATCGAGCGCACGACAACTCTGGTTCCCGCCGACGATGAAGTGGCGGGACTGCTCGGGATCAACCCGGGCACCGAGGTCGAGCACATCGTCACAGCGGTCGCTGAACTCGGCCGACCGGTCTCCATCTCGGACAGCTATCAGCTGCCCGGCACCGATGTTGCCACCGCGACCGTTCTCGAGGAGACCATTGCCGACAAGGTGCCCGCGCCGACGCATGCGGTATGGCTGAAGGTGCCGGCGGGCGACCTGGTGAAGGCCATTCGCCAGCGCTTTCTCCGGCACGGGAGGATTCTGATGGTGTCGGACGTGTCCTACCCGAAGGACCGGTACGAATCGTTCGTCTTCCGGATGACGCTCGAACCGGAGTCCTAGGCACAGCCCGTCGGATATGGCCCGACGCCTACGATCGGGCCATCTTTTGTTGGTCGGCTATCCGGGGCGCACCCAGCCCTGAGCAACATCCCCGAGGTTCCACCACGAGACGTGATGCGGATCCTCCGATTCCAATCTCCACGCCTCCGAGAGTCGGGCGAAGAACGCGTCATCGCCGGTCTTGCCGCCCTGCGGTTCCCCGATGAAGATCACGCGCCGACCGCCTCGCGTCTCGAACTTCTCCAACGCCGCGGAGGCCATCGGGTCACCCCAGCCCGGCGGCCAGCAGAGGAACAGAACCGATTCGCCGTCCAAATCGGCGTCGAACTCATCAAGACCCGACACCGGGAACCACACGTCTCGTTGGCCTTCGGCTCCGGGAAAGGACGGGTTGGCTGTGCTGTCTGGTGGTTCCGCATCGAAGGCACGTACGTTGACGCCGTGGTCGGCCAGTTGCTTCGCCCAGTAACCACGCCCTGCGCCTAGTTCGAGCACACGCCGTCCTTCGCTGAACGCTCCAATCCAGCCGAGCGTCTCCGGAGAGGGGACCGCGTAGGCGTACGCACTTTGCAAGATCGTCTGTACAAATCCCAGCCGGGCACTTCCGCCCGGATTCCCCCCGTCGACTACCCGGCGTTCCCCGTCGACCGTGATCGACGGAGCCACGATGTCCCAGTACGGGTTCGCCGACTCCTCGCTGCCGCCGGTCATGTAGTGCACGAACCGCAGGTCGAACGCGGCATCGGCTTCCTGATCCCCGGTCCCGGCCAACATCGGCGCGATGTCGAGATAGTCCGCCACCTTGGGAAACTCAGCCCGCAGCCGCAATCCGTCCCCGAGCAGCGCAGCCAGCTCCGATCGACGTTCCGGTGTCAACACGAGCGCAGTCATGGTCCGATTGTCCGTGCGCGCCTTCGGCTCCGCCAGTGGTTGCCAGGATTTCTCCGACTTCGTCCTCCCGTCCGGGCCAGCGGTAGCCGCGCGGGTCGGCGCGCGATGGGGTGACGAGGCGTCACCGCCGCCGCGAATTCGTCGAGGTGACGGACGATCGTCGAATCACACCGATCGCGGGTCGGCGTTCGCCTGGCATCGATCTGCTCCCTCTGCCGTGTCGAATGGGGTGGTGGAAGCCGCCGGTTCGGCACCGGGCGGATGCTCCGGTAGTAGCGTGGCGCAGAGGCGTTGGCGTACGCGGAAATCCGTGTTCACAGACCTGTTGACAGCAGTTCCGGGAGTTTTTCGGGGGGTGGGCGTGATCGAGGGAGCACAGCTGCGGACGGCGCGGGAAGCGGCCGGGTGGAGTCTGCGCGCCATGGCGGAGTTGGTGCATTTCGCACCGTCGTATCTGAGCTTGATCGAGACCGGGAAGCGGCCGGTGACGCGCGAGGTCGTCGCCGCCTACGAACTGATTCTCGGTCCGGGCTCGCTGCGCGCGGAAACACCGGAACCGCAGGGTGATCGAGTGCCGCGGGTGATCACTTCCGAGCTCCCCGAAAGCCTGCCCGCGTTTCTCGAGTTCATCGCCGACGACCTCTCCCGCGCCTACCCGAAGTCGCGGCCGGATCAGCTGCTGGCCGAGATCCAGTGGCGCATCCGCGGGGTCCGGGCGCTGCTCCAGGGCCGGACCACCCTGATGGAGCATCGCAGGCTGATGGTCGTGCTCGGCTGGTTGTCGATGCTGGCCGCGGCCTGCCACGTCGATCTCGGCGAGGGCAGGGCCGCCGCCGCGCAACTGTGGGTGGCGCGGGAGGTGGCGATCGAAGCCGAACACACCGAGATCGACGCCTGGCGCGCCGAGATCATGGCCCGGCAGCAGCTCGCCCTCGGCGAATACCTGGTCGCGGTGGTGGCGGCGCAGATCGCCCAGCAGGCGGCACCGCGGGGCAGCTACGCCATGATCCAGGCGACCGCGCAGGAGGCGGCGGCGCTGGCCCGGTACGGCGACAAGCAGGACGCCTACACCGCCTTGCGCACCCTGGCGCGGCTCGTCGCCGACCTGCCGACCGTCGAGATGGCCGAACACCGCTTCCGCTTCGACACCGTCCAGGCCGACAGCGCGATGGCGACCACGCTCGCCTGGCTGGGCGACCGGGCCGCGGAATCGTTCGCCCGCCATGTGATCCGCCACATCGAGAACTCGCTTTACCTGCGCCCCCGGCGCCTCGCCGCCGCCCGGTTGGATCTCGGGCTCGCGCTGCTCGCCGCGGGCAGGCCCGAGGAGGCGGCCCACGAGGCGATGACCGCGGTGACGTCCGGGTGCCTGGTGCCCGCCGACCGCCTGCGACTCGAGGAGGTCGTCACCGGCGTCGAAGGCGTGCACGCCGCCGCGGCGCGACCCCTGCGCGAGGCGTTCCGCAGCCTCTACCCCACCGACGCGCCGTCGGCCGACGCCTCTTCGGCCGACGCCTTTTCGGCCACCGGATGTCCGGCGGCGCCGCGTCGGCGGCCCTGACCGGTGCACGGCCGCACCCGTGGCACCGGAATTGTGGACGCCACGTAATCCACAACCGCGCCGACGGTGAGGACCCGACCGTCCGGGGGAACGGGTAGAAGTGACGGGGTGCGTGAGCGGGTGGTGGTGCGGTTACCGGCGGCGGTCGTCGTGCCTGCGGTCGTCGTGCTGATGGCGGTGGTCGCGTCGGCGGTCGCCGGGTGCGGGCAGGTGCGGGTGGGGCAGGTCGAGCCCGCGCCGGGGAGTCCGACGCGCGCGCAGGTCGAGGACCTGCTCGGGCGGGTGCGGGTGGTGGCCGAGCGCGGACGGCCGGGCGGATACGACCGCGATTGCGGCCGGGGCGGCGGATGCGTGTTCGGGCCGGCCTGGACCGACGACCACGGCGGAGCCGAGGGGCACAACGGCTGCGACACCCGCAACGACGTGCTGGCGGCGCAGCTGAGCGACGTGCGGTACCGGGAGGGCACCCGGGACTGCGTGGTGGTGGCGGGAACCCTGCGCGACCCCTACACCGGGCGCCTGCTGGAGTTCCGCAAGGCCGACGCGCGTGACGTGCAGATCGATCACGTGTATCCGCTGGCGGCGGCCTGGGATCTCGGGGCCGCCGGCTGGAGCCCGGAACAGCGCGTGCGCTTCGCCAATGACACGGTGACCAACCTGCTCGCCACCGCGGGCGCGGTCAACCAGGCGAAAGGGGATGCCACGCCGGCCGAGTGGCTGCCCCCGGCGCGCGCGAACCACTGCTTCTACGCGGGCAAGTACCTCACCGTCGCGGTGCGCTACGACCTGCCGGTCACCGCCGCCGACAACGCGGTGCTGCACGCCATCGCGCGCACCTGCCCCTGAGCGCAGCGGCGGATCAGTCGCCCGTCGCCACCGGGCGCTTGGGGTCGTTGGACCACTGCGACCACGAGCCGGGGTAGAGGGCGGCGTCGATGCCCGCGACCGCCAGCGCCGCGATCTGGTGCGCGGCCGTGACGCCCGACCCGCAGTAGACCGCGAACGGACCGGCGCCGTACCGCCCGAACCGGGCGCGCAACCGGTCCGGATCGTGGAAACGCCCGGTCTCGTCCAGGTTCTCGGCCGTCGGCGCGCTCACCGCGCCGGGGATGTGGCCCGCCTGCGGGTCCACGGGCTCCACCTCGCCGCGGTAGCGTTCCGCCGCGCGCGCGTCGAGCAGCACACCCGGCCACTTCGCGGCGCCGTCGGCGTCGACGACGGGCAGGTTGCCCGCGGTGAGGGTGACGTCGCCCGGCTCGGGATCGGGTTCGGCGCCGGTGGCCGTCGCCCCGCCGGCCGCCGTCCACGCGGGCAGCCCGCCGTCGAGGATGCGCACGTCGGCCAGCCCCGCCCAGCGCAGCAGCCACCACGCCCGCGCCGCCGCCATCCCGCCCGTGGCGTCGTAGACGACCACCGGGTCACCCTCGCGAATACCCCAGCTGCGCGCACACTTCTGCAGCGCGGCGAGATCGGGTAGCGGATGCCGCCCGCGGGCCGGTGAGGGCGGCGCGGCCAGTTCGGTCTCCAGGTCCACGAACACCGCGCCCGGGATGTGGCCGTCGAGATAGTGCTGCGGGCCGTCCGGGTCCCCGAGCGCCCAGCGCACATCCAGTAGCCGTACCCGCTTGTCCGCCAATTCCTTCCGCAGTTCCTCCGCGGAGATCAGTACCGCGCTCAACCCCAGCTCCTCGTCCAGTCACCCTCGCGCGCCGACCCGGACCACCCTACGCACCGATGGGCGCGCGCGAGCGACTTCTCGCGTCCGGCCGCTACAACCGGCTCAGCAGCGTGAGCGGATCGGTCAGCAGACCCGCGACCGTGGCGAGGAAACGGGCCGCGAGTTCGCCGTCGATGAGCCGGTGGTCGAAGCTCAGCCCGAGCGTGGTGACCCAGCGGACCGCCAGCTCGTCGGCCACCACCCACGGCCGCCTGCCGATCGCGCCCAGGCACAGGATCGCCGCCTCCCCCGGATTGACCAGCGGCACACCGGAATCCACGCCGAAAACGCCGACGTTGGTGATCGTGAAGGTGCCACCGGTGAGGTCGGCCGGGGTGGCGGTGCCCGCCCGGGCGGCCTCGATCGTCCGGCCGATCTCGGCACACAACTCGCGCAGGCTCAGCCGGTGCGCCTCCTTGACCGACGGCACGAGCAGGCCGCGGTCGGTGGCGGCGGCGATGCCGAGGTGGACGTAGCGCTTGGTGACGATCTGCTGCCGCTCCTCGTCCCACTGCGCGTTCACTCCGGGGAACTCCGCCAGCGCCGCCAGCACCGCCTTGGCCACCACGACCAGCGGGGTCAGGCTGAGCCCGGCGAACGCCGGGGTGGTGCGCAGATGGTCGATCAGCTCCATCGTCGCGGTGCAGTCGACGGTGACGAAGGTACTGGCCTGCGGGATCGTCGTCGCGCTCGTGACCATGGCGGCCGCGGTGCGTTTGCGCACCCCGGTGACCGGGGTGCGCTCCTCGCGCGCCTGGCCGGGCTCGGCCACGGCGGCACCGGTCGGTGTCGCGGCCGCGCGCACGTCGTCGACGGTCACCGCCCCGTTCGGGCCCGAGCCGTCGACCTGCCAGAGATCCACCCCCAACTCGCGGGCCAGCTTCCGGGCCGCGGGGGTGGCGGCCGGGCGCGCGGCGACCGCGGCCGGACGGGCGACCGGCACCGGGCCGGTCGTCCGCCGGCGCCGGGTCTGTTGCTCGGCTTCGGGCCCGTAGCCGACGAGCACCGAGCGCCTGCCGTTCCCGCTCGCCGCACCGGCATCGGAGTCGGCACCAGCACCACCGCCACCGCCACCGCCACCGGCATCGGCATCGGCATCGGCACCGACATCGGCACCGGCACCGGCACCGGCACCGGCACCGGCATCGAAACTGGCACCGGCATCGAAACTGGCACTGGCACTGGCATCGGCGCCCGCACCGCCACCCGCACCGGCGTTTTCGGCGGGGACCGTCGACCCGCCGCCGTTCCCGATATCGGCACCGTCCGCGGTGGCGGCTCCGCGACCGCCCGGGGCGCCACCTCCACTCCCGGCGCCGGAATCGTTCTCGGCACGGCGCGCCGCATCACCACCGCTCCCCACGGCCGACCCCGCGCCATCCGCCCGGACCCGGATCAGCGGCGCCCCCACCGGCACCGTCTCCCCCGGGTCGGCCAGCAGTGCCGCCACCGTCCCCGCGTACGGGCAGGGCAGGGCGACCACGGCCTTCGCGGTCTCCACTTCGGCGATGGTCTGGTTCAGGTCCACGTGGTCGCCGACGGCGACCGACCAGGACACCAGTTCGGCATCGGTGAGTCCCTCCCCCAGATCCGGCAGCCGGAACTCCAGGACGTTGCCGTCGTCGTGCACAAGTCACCTTCCTTCGCATCGGGTCGCATGCGGTGGTACCGCCACGCTCCGCTACCGCCTCCGGCCGCCGACCCGCTCAGGCTGTGTCGACTGCGCCTGCGCGGGGCGGCCTCCGTGGTCACGCTGCGCTACCGCCTCCGGCCGCTGACCCGCTCAGGCTGTGTCGACTGCGCCTGCGCGGGGCGGCCTCCGTGGTCACGCTGCGCTACCGCCTCCGGCCGCTGACCCACTCAGGCGGCCAGCGAACGGTCGACCGCGTCGAGGATGCGGTCGGGGTCGGGCAGGTGGTGCTTCTCCAGCTTGGCGGGCGGGTACGGGATGTCGTAGCCGCCGACGCGCAGCACCGGCGCCTCCAGGTGGTAGAAGCAGCGTTCGGTGATGCGCGCGGCGATCTCGGCGCCGAGACCGCCGAACACGGGGGCCTCGTGGGTCACCACCAGCCGACCCGTCCTGGTCACCGATTCGGCGACCGTGTCGACGTCCAGCGGCGCGAGGCTGCGCAGGTCGATCACCTCGAGCGAATGCCCCTCCGTGGCGGCGATCTCCGCGGCGGCCAGTGCCGGTGCGACGGTGCCGCCGTAGGCGACGACGGTGGCATCGGTGCCCGCCCGGCACACCCGCGCCCGATGCAGCGGCAGCTCCGGCGGCGCGTCGAAATCGACGTCGGCCTTGTCCCAGTAGCGGCGTTTGGGTTCGAAGAAGATCACCGGATCGGGGGCGGCGATGGCTTGGCGCAGCATGTGATAGGCGTCGGCGGGCGTGCTGGGGGTGACCACCCGCAGCCCGGCGGTGTGCGCGAAGTACGCCTCCGGTGACTCCGAATGATGCTCCACCGATCCGATGCCGCCGCCGAAGGGGATGCGAATGGTGATGGGAGCGCTGACTTTTCCGCCGGTGCGGTAGTGGATCTTGGCGACCTGGGAGACGATCTGATCGAAGGCCGGGTAGACGAAGCCGTCGAACTGGATCTCGCACACCGGCCGGTAACCGCGCAACGCCATGCCGAACGCGGTGCCGACGATGCCGGACTCGGCCAGCGGGGTGTCGATCACCCGGTTGTCGCCGAAGTCCTTCTGCAGCGTGTCGGTGACCCGGAAGACCCCGCCCAGCCTGCCGATGTCCTCCCCCATCAGCACGACCTTGGGGTCGTCCTCGAGCGCCCGGCGCATGCCGGTGTTGAGGGCGCCTGCGAAGGTGGTGATCATCGGCTGACTCCTTCCGGTCGGGCGAAGGCGGCGCCGGGATCGCCGGCCGCGTACTCCGCAAAGGCTCGCCGCTCCGCCTCGATCAGGGGGTGGGGTGCGGCGTAGACGTGGTCGAACAGCTGGGCGGGATCGGGGTCGGGCATCTCGAGGGTGGCGCGGCGCAGTTCGGCGGCCGCGGTGTCGGCCCGCTCGCCCACCTCGCGCTCGAAGGCCGCGTCCCACAGCGCTTCCCGTTCCAGCAGCCTGCGCAGCCGGTCGATGGGGTCGCGCCGCGTCCATTCCTCGGTCTCGGCGGCCGCGCGGTAGCGGGTGGGGTCGTCGGCGGTGGTGTGCGGGCCCATCCGGTAGGTGAGCGCTTCGATGAACGAGGGACCGCCGCCCGTGCGGGCGCGCGCGACCGCCTGCCGGGTGACCGCGAGCACCGCGAGCACGTCGTTGCCGTCGACCTGGAGGCCGGGCATGCCGTAGCCGTAGGCGCGTCGCACGAGTGGCGTGGCGCTCTGGACGCGCACCGGGGCGCTGATGGCCCAGTGGTTGTTCTGGCAGAAGAACACCACCGGCGCGCTCCAGCTCGCGGCGAAGCCGAAGGCTTCGGCGATGTCGCCCTGGCTGGTGGCGCCGTCACCGAAGTAGGCGATGGTGGCGATCTCGGCGCCGTCGAGGTGCGCGGCGTAGGCGTACCCGGTGGCGTGCAGGCCCTGGGCACCGACGACGATGTTCGGGTTGGTCATGCCGACCGCGTCCGGGTCCCAGCAGTGGTGGGCGACCCCGCGCCACAACCGGGTGAGTTCGCCGGGACGCACGCCGCGGCAGTAGGCGACGGCGGCCTCGCGGTAGCTGCAGAACACGTAGTCGTCGGGGTGCAGGGCGCGGGCGGAACCGACCTGGGCGGCCTCCTGGCCGAGCAGCGGCGGCCACAGACCCAGCTGGCCCTGCCGTTGCAGCGCGGTGGCTTCGACATCGATCCGGCGCGCCACCGTCATGTCGGCGAACAGCTCGCGCAGCTCGTGCGGGCCGATGTCGGCGACGAGCGCGGCGTGCTCGCGGTCGAGGACCCTTGCCCCGTCGGGCTGGATCAGTTGTACGGGGTACGCGGGCTTGTCCGGCATGGGTGGCGCCTCCTCCGATCACGGTCGAGTCGCGGCCTTGTGGGCCGGTCGACTCGTGCGTGTGTTGTACCTCACAGCATGCACCGTTCAGCGGCATGCGCAAGTGATCGACACGGGAATGTGCACAATGCTCAATTCACACCGGGGCCGCGGTGTCATACTGCGTCGTATGCCCAGTACTGAACAGGTCGAGGCGACCCTGGACGCGACCGACGCGCGCCTGCTGCTGGAGTTGATCGCGACGCCGCGCGCGACCGGCGTCGAACTCGCCACCCGGCTCGGCCTGTCGCGCAACACCGTGCAGGCGCGCCTGGCGCGCTGGGAGGCCACCGGCATGCTCGCCAGTGTCGAGCGGCGGGTGCGTCCGCGAGCGCTCGGCTATCCGCTGGCCGCGTTCGTCTCCGTCGTGCTCGATCAGCACCGCCTCGACGCGGTGGTCGACGCGCTCGCCGAGATCCCCGAGGTCACCGAGGTGTGCGGGATGACCGGCCGGGTCGACCTGACGGTGCGGGTGGTGGCCCGCGACGCCGAGGACCTCTACCGGCTCGCCGAGGAGATCCTGCAGATCCCCGGCGTGGAGCGCACCGACATGGCGCTGGTGATGCGCGAGCTGGTCGGCCCACGCACCGCTCCGCTGCTGGAGCGGCTGGCGGGCACCGGGTAGCGCGGGCACCGTTACTGTGCGGGCATGGAGATTTCGGGCAAGGTAGCCATCGTCACGGGGGCCGGCGGGGGAATCGGGGCGGCGCTCGCGCACAGGCTCGCCGCGGGCGGCGCGCGGGTCGTGGTCGCCGACATCGACCCCGCGGGCGCACGAGAGGTGGCGGAGGCCATCGGCGCGGCGGCGGTGCCGGTGGCCGGCGACGTGGCCGACGAACAGGTGATCGCCACCATGATCGAGCGGGCCGAGTCCGAGTTCGGCCCGGTCGACCTGTATTTCGCGAACGCGGGCATCGGCGGCGGCCCCGGCCTGGACAGCACCGATGCGCAGTGGACGGCGGCGCTCGAGGTCAACGTGCTCGCGCACGTGCGGGCCGCCCGGGCACTGATGCCGGGCTGGCTGGCGCGCGGCACGGGCTATTTCGTCGCCACGGCCTCGGCGGCCGGGCTGCTCACCCAGATCGGTTCCGCGCCGTACTCGGTGACCAAGCACGCCGCCGTCGGCTTCGCCGAATGGCTGGCGGTCACCTACGGCGACCGAGGGATCCGGGTGAGCTGCGTGTGCCCGATGGGGGTGGACACCCGGCTGCTGCACGGCGACCTGGTACCGGGGAACGCCGAGGCCGCCACGCTGGCCGTCAAGGCCGTCACCACCGCGGGCGCGGTGCTGACCCCCGAGGAGGTCGCCGACGTGGTGATCGCCGGGATGGCGGCCGAACAGTTCCTGATCCTGCCGCACCCGGAGGTGCTGGAGATGTACCGGCGCAAGGGCGCCGATTACGACCGCTGGCTGGCTGGCATGCGCCGGTTCCAGTCCGCGCTGCTGGGCGAGGGCCTCAGTCGGTGACGAGTTCGGCGGCCGCCGTGCGGATCACCGCGGGGATCTCGACGGGCTTGCGGGTCTGCGCGTCGACGTAGACGTGCACGAACTCACCGGTGGCGGACAGTTCCAGCCCGTCGTCGGTTTCCCGGAAGATCGCCAGGTCGTAGGTGATGCTGGAGCGGCCGAGCCGCGCGATCCGCAGCCCCACCTGCAACCGGTCGGGGAAACTGATCGAGCCGTGGTACCGGCACGAGGTCTGCGCGACGACGCCGAGGGCGGGCAGCTCGCGGATGTCGGTGCCGGTCGCCTTCATCAGCCACGCGTTGACCGCGGTGTCGAAGTAGGAGTAGTAGGTCACGTTGTTCACGTGGCCGTAGTGGTCGTTGTCGGCCCACCGGGTCGGCATCGGCCAGAGCACGGGATACTGCTGCGTCACCCGGCCGACCCTAGTCGGCGCCGGATCGCTCGGTACCGTCGACACAGTGCTGGACGTTCCGATCGATCGACGCCTGCGTATCGCGCGCGCGGCCGTGTTCACCGTCTTCGGCCTGAACGGCTTCCTGCTGGCGATGTGGGTGGTGCACATCCCCGTGGTCACCGACCGCACCGGGATCGCGCACTCCACGCTGGGCATGTTCATCCTGCTGATGGCCGGGGCGGGCATCGTCGGGATGCGGGCGGCCGGGCCGCTGGCCGACCGGTTCGGCAGCCGGACCCTGGTCGCGGCGGCCGCCGTGGTCGCCGCGCTCGCGGTGATCGGCCCCGGCCTGGCCACCGCGCCCGCCGGGCTGGCGATCGCGCTGGCCTGCTTCGGTTTCGGCAACGGCGCGCTGGACGTCTCGATGAACGCACAGGCCGTGCACGTGGAACGGGCCTATCGCCGTCCCATCATGTCGGCGTTCCACGCGCTGTTCTCCGGCGGCGGTCTGCTGGGCTCCCTGCTCGGCGCGGCCGCCCTGCGCGCCGGTCTCGACCTGCGCGTCACGCTCGTGCTGGCGAGTCTGGCCTGCCTGGCGCTGGTCGCGCTGAGCGTGCCGCGGCTGCTCGCCGATCGCCCGGCCCCGGCCGTCGAGCCGAGCACCGCTTCCGAGCACACCGCCGCCGAGCACATACCCGCCGCCGAGCACCGCACCGCCGCCGAGCACACCGGCCCCGGCGCGCCGACCCGCGAGGGCCCCGGTGCCCGCCTGCGACCGTCCGCGCACGGCCGGAAGGTGCTGGCGCTGGCCGTGATCGCGTTCGCGGTGCTGCTCACCGAGGGCGTGGCCACGGACTGGAGCACCCTGCAGATGCGCGAGCGACTCGGCGCCGACGACGCGACCGCGGCGCTGGCCTTCGGCGCCTTCTCGGTCACCATGACCGGCGGCCGCCTGGTGACCGACCGGGTGAGCGGCGCCTTCGGTCCGGTCGCGGTGGTCCGCTACGGCACCCTGCTGGCCGCGCTGGGATTGGCGGTCATCATGGTGTCGCCGTGGGTGCCGCTGACGCTGGCCGGGTGGGCCCTGTGCGGGCTCGGCCTGTCCGGCAGCGTGCCGCAGATCTTCACCGCGGCGGGAAATCTCGGCTCGACGACCGCCGCGACGGACATGTCGCGGGTGTTCGGGCTGGGGTACCTCGGCCTGCTCGCCGGGCCCGCGATCATCGGCTGGCTGACCGAGCTGATCCCGCTGACCGCCGCGCTGATCGTGCCGCTGCTCGCGGTGCTGGCCTGTGCGCTGAGCGCGGGGGTGGTCGGCGCGGGCCGTCCCGCCCACGCGCGCGCTCGGTAGGGTCGGGGCATGTTCGGCAACGACAGACTCGAGCACCGGCTGGCCCGCGTCGAGCGCAAGCTCGATCTGATCCTGGCGCATCTGGGGCTCGAGGACCCGCGCTCGGTCCAGGGCCTGGCCGAGGTGGACGCGCTGGTGCGCGCGGGGAAGAAGATCGAGGCGGTCAAGAAGTACCGCCAGGTCGACCCGGGTGCGGGGCTCGGCGAGGCCGTGGCCGCCGTCGAGGAGCGGGCGCGCGGGAACCGCTGAGCGGCCCGGGGCGCCGGTGAACAGCGCAGAAACGGGTGAACCCCGGCGCGCCCGTGGACGGGAGCGCCGGGGTTCACCGAAACCGATGTGCTACAGCGCCTTCAGTTCCTCGGTGACCTCACCGACGGACTTCTTGGCGTCGCCGAACAGCATCGAGGTGTGCTCGGCGTAGAACAGCGGGTTGTCGATGCCGGCGAAGCCGGAGTTCATCGAGCGCTTGAGCACGATCACCGACTTGGCCTGGTCGACGTTGAGCACCGGCATGCCGTAGATCGGGCTGGCCGCGTCCTCGCGGGCGGCCGGGTTGGTGACGTCGTTGGCGCCGATCACCAAGGCGACATCGGTGCGGGCGAATTCGCCGTTGATGTCGTCCATCTCCTTCATCGCGTCGTAGGAGACCTCGGCCTCGGCCAGCAGCACATTCATGTGACCGGGCATGCGGCCCGCGACCGGGTGGATGGCGTACTTGACCTCCACGCCCTTGGCCTCGAGCAGCGCGGCCATCTCCTTGACCGCATGCTGGGCCTGGGCGACGGCCATACCGTAGCCGGGCACCACGATCACCTGGTTGGCGTAGGCCATCTGGATCGCGGCGTCGGCGGCGGAGGTGGCCTTGGCCTG
This sequence comes from Nocardia farcinica, assembly GCF_001182745.1. NCBI lineage: Bacteria > Bacillati > Actinomycetota > Actinomycetes > Mycobacteriales > Nocardiaceae > Nocardia > Nocardia farcinica. The sequence goes on from NZ_LN868938.1 coordinate 3,203,220, forward strand.
CTTCTGCTCCCCGCTGCCACCACCGGCGGCCGCGGCGCCACCGCCGAACCCGCCGGCCACGATCGCCGGGATCGAGCGGTTCATGGCCTTGGCCATCAGGTTGGTCAGGATGGTGCCGGACGCGCCGACGATCATGCCCGCCACGATCATGGCGGTGTTGTTCAACGCCAGGCCCGCCGCCGCGGCCGACAGGCCGGTCAGGGCGTTGAGCAGCGAGATGACCACCGGCATGTCCGCGCCGCCGATGGGCAGCACGACCATCAGGCCGAGCACGCCCGCGGCCAGCAGCAGCAGCACCATCCACCACCAGGCGGCACCGCCGTCGGCGGCGCCGAGGCCGATGACGACCGCGGCCGCCACCGAGCCGACCAGCAGTAGCAGGTTCAGCGGCTGCTGCAGCTTGCCCAGCCCGATCGGGCGGCCGGGCAGGATCTCCTGCAGCTTGCCGAAGGCGATCAGCGAACCCCAGAACGAGATCGAGCCGATGATCGCGGCGAACAGCGAGCCGACGATGATGTGGACCGTGGGCTCCTCGCCGTGCTTGAAGGCGGAAAAGCCGCTGGTGTCCAGGAATTCGGCCCAGGCGATGAGCGCGACGGTGCCGCCGCCGACACCGTTGAACGCCGCGACCAGCTGCGGCATCGCGGTCATCTTCGTGTACTTGGCCGGTGGCACGCCGAGCACGACACCGAGCACCAGGCCCGCGACGATCAGGATCCAGTTGCCGGTGTCACGCACCGCGATCAGGGTGGCGACCACGGCGATGGCCATGCCCGCCGCGGCGATCCAGTTGCCGCGCACCGCGGTCTTCGGGCCGGTCAGACCCATCAGACCGTAGATGAACAGCGCGAACGCGATGATGTAGAGGATGTTGACCAGATTGTCCATCGGACTCACTCACCAGCCTTCGCCGCCGGGGCCTTCTTGCCCTTGAACATGCCGAGCATGCGGTCGGTGACCACGAAGCCGCCGACCACGTTCAATGTGCCGAAGACCAGCGCGACGAACAGGATGATCTGGATGCCGATCGAGGGATCCTCCATCTTGCCCAGCGTCACCAGCGCACCGAGCACGACGATGCCGTGGATGGCGTTGGTGCCCGACATCAGCGGGGTGTGCAGGGTGTTGGGCACCTTGGAGATGACGGCGAACCCGACGAACCCGGACAGCACCAGGATCGCGATGTTGGCCAGCAGTTCGGAATACATCAGGCGTCCACCTCACGTGTGACACAGGAATCCGCGAGCACCTGGTCGCTGAAGTCCGGCGCCAGCGCACCGTCGACCAGCATCAGTTCCAGCAGCGCCGCGATGTTCTTCGAGTACAGCTCGCTGGCGTGCTCGGGCATGGTGGCGGGCAGGTTCAGCGGCGAGGCGATGGTGACGTCGTGCTTGACCACGGTCCTGCCCGGCTCGGTCAGCTCGCAGTTGCCGCCGGTCTCCCCGGCCAGGTCCACGATCACGCTGCCGGGCTTCATGCCCTCCACCGCGGCGGCGGTGACCAGCCGCGGCGCCGGGCGGCCCGGCACCAGCGCGGTCGTGATCACGACGTCGAACCCCTTGATGGCGTCTTCGAGGGCCTGCTGCTGCTTGGCCTTCTCCTCGTCGGTGAGTTCCCGGGCGTAACCGCCCTCACCGGCGGCGTCGATGCCCAGGTCCAGCCACTGCGCACCCACCGACCGCACCTGGTCGGCCACCTCGGGCCGCACGTCGTAACCGGTGGTGCGCCCGCCGAGTCGCTTGGCCGTGGCCAGCGCCTGCAGACCCGCCACGCCCACGCCGAGCACCAGCACCGTCGCCGGCTTCACGGTGCCCGCGGCGGTGGTCAGCATCGGGAAGAACCGCGTCGACTCGGAGGCCGCCAGCAGCACCGCCTTGTACCCGGCCACGTTCGCCTGCGAGGACAGCGCGTCCATCACCTGCGCGCGCGAGATACGCGGAATCGCCTCCACCGCGAAGGCCTGCACCCCGGCCGATTTCAGCGCCTGGATCTGGTTCTCGGCGTTGCGCGGGGCGAGGAAGCCGATCAGGGTCTGCCCCTTGGACAGCTTGGCCACCTCCGCGTCGCTGGGCGGGGCGACCTTGACGACCACATCGGCCGACCACGGGTCGCCGATGACCGCACCCGCCTCGACGTACGCCTGGTCGGGGATGAGCGCACCGTGCCCGGCGCCGGACTCCACGACCACCTCCACGCCCTGCTTCAGCAGGGCGGGAATGATCTTGGGTACCAATGCGACACGCCGTTCGCCCGCGTTGGTCTCGCGAACGACTCCGACACGCGCTCCGCGCGGGGACGAATCGCCCACGTTTTGCGTTGTCTCCACTTGTCAGACTTCCTTCTCAGGGTGGTCGGAACCACCGAGTGACGGCCGGACGAAGCTACTCACGAGTAAGTTCGCCTGAAATCCTCGCAACTGTACCCGGCTCGCGGTGAGCCTAGCTGAGATGCCCGTCACAGCCGCAGCCGGATAAGACCGATTCGTCGGTTCTGTACCCACGTCCAGCTGCGGCGAACACCGTCGCCACACGGTTCCCGTCCGCGGGAGCCGGGCTGTCCCCGCCCGGCCCGTACACCGTATGGTCGCGGGTGTGAACGACTGCGTCTTCTGCCGCATCGTGGCCGGCGCGGCGCCGGCCACCAAGGTCTACGAGGACGAAACGCTGTGCGCCTTCCTCGATATCAGGCCGATCGCGCGCGGGCACACACTGGTGATCCCGAAGCAGCACGCCGCCGAGCTCCCCGACCTCGACCCCGAACTCGGCGCGGCGATGTTCCGTGCCGCGCACCGGATCGCGCTGGCGATGCGCCGCGGCGGGCTCGCCGCGGACGGGGCCAACCTGGTGCTCAACGACGGCCGGGCGGCCTTCCAGACCGTCGGACACGTCCACCTGCACGTCATCCCACGCCGCGACGGCGACCGAATCCGCTTCGCCACAGGCTTTCTGCTGCGCAGACCGCACGACCCCGGGGCGACCGCCGCCGCGATCCGGGCCGGCCTGACCGCACTGGAGGAAGGAACCCAGCCGTGAACGACCCCACCCTGGCCAAGGACGAACTGGTACCGCTGCTCTCGGAACAGTGGACGGCCATCGATCGCCTGGTCGCCGACCTCGACGAGCCCGCCTGGCGGCAGCCGTCGCCGCTGCCGGGCTGGACGGTGTTCGACGTGGTCGCCCACGTCGTGGGCACCGAATCCTGGCTGCTCGGCGAGAAGCCACCGCCGCACGATCCGGTGCGGCCCAAGACCGACGTGCGCGCACTTCCGCACGTGCGCAACGAAACCGCCGTGCTGAACGAGATCTGGATCGACCGGCTGCGGCCGATGCCGGGCCACCGGCTGCTCGCGCTCTTCCGCGAGGTCGCCGACCGCCGCCGCGCCGCACTGGCCGACAAGACCGACGCCGAGTGGGCGACCCCCACCGTGTCCCCGATCGGCCAGGTGCCCTACGGCCGGTTCATGCGGGTGCGGCTGTTCGACTGCTGGATGCACGAACTCGACATCGCCGACGCCCTCGGGGTGCGCGTGGCCGAGGGCGGCCGCCGCGGCGAGGTGGCCTTCGCCGAATTCGCCGGTTCCCTCCCCCGGGTGGTCGCCAAACTCGGCAAGGCGCCCGCCGGATCCCGCATCGCGTTCGTGCTCACCGGTGAGCTCGCGCGCACCCTGCGCATCGAGGTCGGCGAGCGCGCGGCGTTCGTCGAGCGCTTCGCCGAGCCCGCCGGCGTCGAGATCACCCTCGACTCCGGTCTCTTCGTGCGACTCGGCGGCGGACGCACCCCGATCGAAGACCACCTCGGCGACGTCGACATCACCGGCGACGAGCAGCTCGGACTCCAGGTGGTCCGCAACCTCGCGTTCACGATCTGAACCGTGCGCCTGTTCCTGGCGAGTTACCGCTTCGGGCGGCACGCGCAGCGGCTGGCCCGGCTCGTCGGCGGGCCGGGCCGGGTCGCGGTGGTGCCCAACGCCTGTGACGCCTGGCCGAGCGCCTGGCAAGCGGCGGTGACCAGCGACCTGGTGCCGCTGCGGCGGGCGGGCTACGCCCCCGAGGTGGTCGACCTGCGGGACCACCTCGGACAGCCCGCGGCGCTGGAGCGGCGGCTACGGGAGTTCCCGCTGCTGTGGGTGCGGGGTGGGAACACCTTCGTGCTGCGGGCGCAGTTCGCTCGCAGCGGGGCCGACCGCGTGATTCCCGCCCTGCTGGCCGAGGACCGGCTCGCCTACGCGGGGTACAGCGCCGGTGCGTGCGTGCTCACGCCCGACCTGCACGGGCTCGACGCCGTCGACGACCCGCAGGAAGTGGTCACGGCCTGTGGCGTCGCGCCGCGCTGGGACGGCCTCGGCCTGGTGCCCTACCGGATCGTCCCGCATCTCGACTCCCCCACCGACCCGGACGGCGCGTGCCGTCGCATCGCCGAGAGGTACCGGGCGGCCGGGGTGCCGCACCACGCGCTCACCGACGACGAGGTACTGGTGGTGGACGGGGACGAGTTCGAACGGCTGGGGTGAGCACTCCCGGACCGATCTGCCCGGCCGTGCCTGCGCGGACGGGTCAGCGGCGGAAGACGATCCAGCGCATCGCCGAGTACATGTAGATCGCCTCGCACCCGCCCGCCACCAGCCGCGCCAGGTGGTAGTCGAGGCCCGCCGCCGCCAGCCCGCTGCCCACGCCGAGGATGAACGCGAGATAGTTCACCACCACGACCACGACGTAGACGACCAGCTGACGGCCGACCGGTGCGTGCGAGTGGAAGTTGAGGGTGCGGTTGAGCACGAAGGCCACGCCGAACGCGCAGGCGTAGGCGATCGAGATCGCCACCGGCAGGGGCCAGCCCAGACCACCGTGCATGGCGGTCAACAGCAGCAGATCCAGCCCGAAGGTGCCGCTGTTGATCAGCGCGAAGCCGAGGAACGTCGGCGGGACGATCCGGTCCAGCCCCCACGGCAGCCGTCGCACCACGGCCGCGCACCAGGCGCTGAACCGGTCGGCGAGGTTGTCGGTGGTGACAGCGGCGGGCACGCCGCCAGGATGGCAGCGACAGGTGACGGCCGGATGATCATCGGGCGAACCGGAGACGATCCGGTCGGTCAGCCGATGCGGCTGACCGGTTCGGGACGCTCGAGGGCCGACCAGGCCATGGCCCACCGCCGCCGGGTGACGTCGTCGGCGTCGGCGAGCAGCGCGTCCAGCAGGGTCCGCGGATCCCGCCGCCAGCGCCCGACGATCCGTTCCAACGCCTGCTTGTCGAACAACCCCGAGCCCTCCAGGGCGGCCGCCCACGGGCCGAACTCGCCCGCGTGGATCCGGCGCAGCGTGTCGAGGTCGACCGCGGTGTCGCCGAGATCGTCGGCGAAGACGGCGGCGACGAGGTCGAGGTCCGGTCCTTCGGTGCGCATCGCATAACCTCTCTGGGCTCATCCCCGGGTGCGCGCGGAGCGCTGCTACCCGAGGTCGTTCTCGCTTTCCAACGGTCCTGCTTCGCCGACGACCCGACCCGGCGATTCTTGCCCGGCAACGTGCGAAATACCAGCCCGGGCGTACCAATTCACATCCGGACAACCCGCCCGGAACACCGGGCGCTCCGGGTAGCGTGGCACGGGTGGACCTGCACGACCTTGCTGCCGCGCTGTCCGACGGCGCCCTGCACACCGACCGCGACCTGCTGGAATCCTACCGACAGGACTGGGCCAAGGATCCCGCCGCCGGCGTACCGCTGGCGCTGGTCCGCGCGGCCGGAACCGCCGATGTGGTGGCGACCCTGCGCTGGGCGAACGAGCATCGGGTGCCGGTGGTGCCGCGCGGGGCGGGCTCCGGGCTGTCCGGCGGGGCCACCGCCCTCGACGGCGGCATCGTGGTGAGCACCGAGCGGATGCGCGCGATCACCGTCGACCCGGTCACCCGCACCGCCGTGGTGCAGCCCGGGCTGCTCAACGCCGAGGTCAAGCGCGCCGTCGCCGAGTACGGCCTGTGGTATCCGCCGGACCCGTCCTCGTTCGAGATGTGTTCGATCGGCGGCAACGCGGCGACCAACGCGGGCGGGCTGTGCTGCGTGAAGTACGGCGTCACCACCGACTACGTCCTCGGCATGGAAGTGGTGCTCGCCGACGGCACCCCGGTGCGCCTCGGCGGGCCACGCCTGAAGGACTCCGCGGGCTTGTCGCTGACCAAGCTGTTCGTGGGCAGCGAGGGCACGCTCGGCATCATCACCGAACTCACCCTGCGCCTGTTGCCCGCCCAGCCGCGGCAGAGCACCGTCGTGGCGAGCTTCGCCGACCTGTCCGCCGCCACCGAGGCCATCCTCGCCATCACCGCCGCGCTCCGGCCCTCGATGCTCGAGTTCATGGACAGCGTGGCGATCAACGCGGTCGAGGACGAATTGCGCATGGGATTGGACCGCTCGGCCGCCGCGCTGCTGGTCGCACGCTCCGACGCGCCGGGCGAGTTCGCCGCGCGGGAGGCCGAGCTGATGGCCGAGGCATGCGAGAAGTCCGGCGCCACCGAGGTTTTCCATACCGAGGACGCGCAGGAGGGCGAGGCGTTCACCGCGGCGCGGCGATTCGCCATCCCGGCGGTGGAGCGGCTCGGGCCGCTGCTGCTCGAGGACGTCGGGGTGCCGCTGCCGCGGCTCGGCGAGCTCGTCACCGGGATCGCCGAGATCGCCCGGCGCAACGAGGTCACCGTCTCGGTGATCGCGCACGCGGGCGACGGCAACACCCACCCGCTGATCGTGCACGACCCCACCGACGCCGACAACACCGCCCGCGCGCACCGCGCCTTCGGCGAGATCATGGAGCTGGCGATCGCCCTGGGCGGCACCATCACCGGCGAACACGGTGTCGGACGCTTGAAAAAGGCGTGGCTGCCCGATCAGCTCGGGCCGGACGTGATCGCGCTGACCAAGCGCATCAAGGACGCCCTCGACCCACACGGCATCCTCAACCCCGGCGCCATCCTCTGACCGCCGAGGAACATTCCCGCCAGCGAAGGAGTTGCATCCGATCATGACGACCAGGCTCGAGCACAACGCCGCCGACACCCGCTACGAGATCTACGTCGACGACACCCTCGCCGGGTACGCCGACTACGCCGAGCGGGAGGACGCCAAGGTCCGCGACTTCCACCACACGATCACCTTCCCGGAGTTCCGCGGGCAGGGCATCGCGGGCAAGGTCGTCGAATACGCCCTCGACGACACCAGGGCCGCGGGCTTCACGGTCGTCCCCACCTGCTGGTATGTGGAGAAGTTCATCGCCGAGCACCGCGAATACGCCGACCTGCTCGCCCCGTAGGGATCGACGAGCACAAGGGGTGGCCCGGAGGTTCCGGGCCACCCCTTCGCGTCGGGCGGGTCAGCCGCGCAGCAGGGCGCGGCTCATGACCACGCGCTGGATCTGGTTGGTGCCCTCGTAGATCTGAGTGATCTTCGCGTCGCGCATCATGCGCTCGACCGGGAAGTCGGTGGTGTAGCCCGCGCCGCCGAAGAGCTGCACGGCGTTGGTGGTGACCTCCATCGCCACATCGGAGGCGAAGCACTTGGCGGCGGCGGAGATGAAGCCGAGGTTCTTCTCACCGCGCTCGGCACGGGCGGCCGAGGTGTAGACCATGAGACGGGCCGCCTCGATCTTCATCGCCATGTCGGCCAGCATGAACTGGGTGTTCTGGAAATCGGCGATGGCCTGGCCGAACTGCTTGCGGTCCTTGGTGTAGGCGATCGCGGCGTCGAGCGCACCCTGGGCCAGGCCGACGGCCTGCGCGCCGATGGTCGGGCGGGTGTGGTCGAGGGTCTGCAGCGCGGTCTTGAAGCCGGTGCCGGGCTCGCCGATGATGCGGTCGCCCGGGATGCGGCAGTTCTCGAAGTACAGTTCGGCGGTCGGCGAACCCTTGATGCCGAGCTTGTGCTCGAGCGGGCCGACCACGAAGCCCTCGTCGTCCTTGTGGACCATGAACGCGGAGATGCCGTTGGCGCCCTTGTCGGGGTCGGTCACCGCCATCACGGTGTACCAGGACGACTTGCCGCCGTTGGTGATCCAGCACTTGGAACCGTTGAGGATCCAGTCGTCGCCGTCCTGGCGGGCGCGGGTGCGCATGCTCGCGGCGTCGGAGCCCGCCTCACGCTCGGACAGCGCGTAGGAGGCCATCTCGCCGTTGACGATGTCGGGCAGCACCTTCTGCTTGAGCTCCTCGGAGCCGTTGAGGATCAGGCCCATGGTGCCGAGCTTGTTGACCGCGGGGATGAGCGAGGACGAACCACAGACGCGGGCGACCTCCTCGATCACGATGCAGGTGGCGACCGAGTCGGCACCCTGCCCGCCGTAGGCGTCGGGCACGTGCACGGCGTTGAAGCCCGCGGCGTTGAGCGCGCTCAGCGCCTCCTCGGGGAAGCGCGAGTTGCCGTCGACGTCCTTGGCGTAGGGCGCGATCTCCTTCTCCGCCAGCGCGCGGATGGCCGCACGCAGTTCGTCATGGAAGTCTTCGAGCTTGAACAGATCGAAATCGGGGTTTCCCGCCATCGGGCACGCTCCTGGGTTTCGGGTGGGTCTCGCCGCGGTCAGCAGCCTCTCGGCACATCGGCACCGTGCATCTCGGCACTCAGTGCCATGCCGCCTCCCAGTATACGCACAACCAGGGAGGCACTTGGGGATACGTTATGGCACTCGGTGTCACACCGGGGCCGTGCGCCCGATCACAGACTACCCAGTCTGCGGGTGAGCAGGTCGGCGACGCGACGCGGCGGCAGATCCCGCGGGAACACCGCCACCACCAGTTCGTCGGACGCGGCCGGGCGCTCGGTGCCGCGCGGAATGGCGGCCAGCTCCACCCGCAGATCCGCCGCCCCGGCGTCGGACTCGCCCCGCACCATGCGCCGCAACAGGTAGTTGTGCGTGGCGGTCACCGCGGCGGTGAACTGGACCCGGGCCAGATCGGGCGAATCCGGCAGCCGGTCGCGCAGGTAGTCGGTGAACAGCCGCTCGTAGCGGAACACCGTGACGATCTCGCGCTCGCGCAACGCGGGCACGCGTCGCACCACGCGATACCGGCGCGCGGCGATGTCGCGCCACTGGGTGAACCGCTCGAAGACCTGCACGACGGCCTCGCACACGGCGTCCCACGGATCGCCCTGCGCCGCCTCCAGGAACGCCGACGCCGCGGCCAGCTGCGCCTCGTGATCGGCGAAGATCACGTCCTCCTTGGACCGGAACTGCCGGAAGAAGGTGCGCCGCGAGATCCCCGCCGCCTCCGCGATCTCGTCGACCGTGGTCGCCTCGTACCCCTTGTCGGCGAACAGCCGCAGCGCCTGATCCACCACCGTCAACCGGAACCGCGCCGGATCCACACCCACCCGCGCCCGCCCACTCTCCTCGCTCACCCCCCAACCGTATCGGCTGGACGACCGGGCTTCCCCGACCGAGAACGTTTCGAATATTTCGTTTATTGCGTATATTCGGATAGCGAGGAGGTGTGTGCGATGTCTCCAACCCACGCAGCCAAACGCATCGAGCCAGGCACCATCGACGCCGAGCTCGCCGCCCGAGCGATGCGGCGGATCAAGGACTACCTGGTAAAGCACCCCGCCGAAGAAACGGTCCCGGTAACCGCGGAAACGGGGCCGGACGAGCCGCTGGTTCTGCCGCGTGCCGTGGTGGACATGGTTGCGTTCATCCTCGCCCAAGCGGCCGCCGGACGAGGCGTGTCCCTCGTTCCGTCCAACGCCGAACTGACCACCCAGCAGGCTGCGGACATTCTGAACGTCTCCCGCCCCTATGTCGTCGGGCTCCTGGAATCGGGCGAGATCCCGTTCCGACTGGTGGGCACCCACCGCCGCATCAGGTTCGATGACTTGAAGGAGTACCAGCGGCGTAGCGAGGGACACAGCCGCGCCGCCGCCGACGAATTGTCCGACCTCGGTCAGGAGCTCGGCATCTGATGCCGTTCATCGCCCTGTACGACGCGAATGTTCTCTACGGCAACACGCTGCGCGACATGCTGATCCGCCTCGCTCGATCCGGGGTCGTCCAGGCGAAATGGACCGATGCGATCCTCGACGAGACCATGCGGACACTAGCGGCGAAGCGACCCGACATCGCCGAATCCAAGCTGAACCGCCTGCGCGAACTGATCGTCGCGGCCGTACCCGATTGCCTGGTCGAGGGTTACGAGCCGTTGATCGCCGGACTCCGGTTACCCGACCCCGACGACCGGCACGTGCTGGCGGCCGCGATCAAGGCGGGCGCCCAGGTGATAGTCACCGCCAACCTGGCCGACTTCCCCGCTGCCCAGCTGCGGCAGTGGGACATCGAGGCACGAGGCCCGGACGAGTTCGTCCTCGACCAAGTGCACCTCGACGATCGCGTGGTGTGGGCCTGCGTCCAACAGATCGCGGATTCTCGCCGCAACCCTCCCGAGACCGTCGACGACGTGCTCGAGGCACTCGAGAGCGCCGGCTTGGTCGAATCCGTCGCCGCGTTGCGGACTGGGCGGTAAACCGTCCGGTTCAGCCGAGGAGTTTGGTGCGGAGGGCCTCGTCCTTGTCGAGGACGAGTTTTTCCAGGTCGGCCTGGAACTGTTCCATGCGGGCGCGCAGGGTGGGGTCGGGGGCGGCGAGGATGCGGACGGCGAGCAGGCCGGCGTTGCGGGCGCCGCCGATGGAGACGGTGGCCACGGGCACGCCCGCGGGCATCTGCACGATGGACAGCAGGGAGTCCATGCCGTCGAGGTACTTCAGCGGCACGGGCACGCCGATCACCGGCAGCGGGGTGGCGGAGGCGACCATGCCCGGCAGGTGGGCGGCGCCGCCCGCACCGGCGATGATCACCTTCACCCCGCGGTCCGCGGCCCGGCGCGCGTAGTCGAGCATGCGCTGCGGGGTGCGGTGCGCGGAGACGACACCCACCTCGAACCGGACGCCGAACTCGGCCAGCGCCTCGGCGGCGGCCTCCATCGTCGGCCAGTCCGAGTCGCTGCCCATGATCAGCCCCACGGCCGGGCCTGCGGTGTCCATCTCACTCATGCGGATCCCATCCGTCGGTCCAAACGGCGTGCGACATCCAGTGCGCCGCCCGCTCTGCTTTCTCCCGCACCACGGCGACGTCGTCGCCGAGCACGTTGACGTGCCCGATCTTGCGGTCGGGCCGCTCCCCCTTGCCGTACAGGTGCACCTTGGCCTCGGGCATCCGGGCGAACAGGTGGTGCAGCCGCTCGTCCATCGACATCGCCGGCGCCTCGGGCGCGCCGAGGATGTTCGCCATCACGGTGACCGGCGCCAGCGGCGCGGTGTCGCCGAGCGGATAGTCCAGCACCGCGCGCAGGTGCTGCTCGAACTGACCGGTCCGGGCGCCGTCCATGCCCCAGTGGCCGGAGTTGTGCGGACGCATGGCCAGCTCGTTGACCAGCAGCTCGCCCGCGTGGGTCTCGAACAGCTCGACCGCCATCACCCCGACGACGCCGAGTTCACGAGCCAGGTTCAGCGCCATCGTCTCCGCCGCGGTCGCGATCTCGTCGGGCAGATCGGGCGCGGGCGCGATGACCACCGCGCACTGCCCGTTGCGCTGCACGGTCTCCACCACCGGCCAGGTCGCGGCCTGCCCGAAGGGCGAGCGGGCCACCATCGCCGACAGCTCACGACGCAGGTCCACCTTCGCCTCGGCCAGCAACCGGGTGCCGCGGGCGAGCTGGTCGGTGACCAGCCGCTCGGCCTCGGTGGCGTCGGCGGGCATCCACACCCCGCGCCCGTCGTAGCCGCCGCGGACGGCCTTGAGCACGAACGGCCAGCCGTGCTCGTCGCCGAAGGCGATCGCCTCGGCGGGCGCGGTGACGGCGGTGAACGCGGGTACCGGCAGGCCGAGTTCCGCGAGCCGGGTGCGCATGGCCAGCTTGTCCTGGGCGTAGACCAGCGCGGTGGGCGGCGGCGCGACGTTGACGCCCTCGGCGACCAGCACCTCGAGATGTTCGGTCGGCACGTGCTCGTGGTCGAAGGTCAGCGCGTGCGAGCCGACGGCCGCCTTGCGCAGCGCGGCCAGATCGGTGTGCGAACCGAGCACGACCTCGGGACTGACCTGGGCGGCCGGGTCGTCGACCTTCTCGGCCAGTACCCGCAGCCGCTGGCCGAGGGCGATCGCGGCCTGGTGGGTCATCCGTGCCAACTGCCCGCCGCCGATCATGGTGACGGTGGGCATGGTCGCGGGATCGAAGCTACGGGTGCTCACGTCATGCAATCTTGTCACGTCGGGTCCGCGGGACCCCTACCGGTACACTCGGCACTCGTGTCCATTGCCGACGACGCGGTCAGCGTCCTCCCCGAGCCCTTGCGGGAGATCGCCTACCGCCACCACGAGCTGATCAAGTTCGCCATCGTCGGGGCCACCACCTTCGTCATCGACAGCGGCATCTTCTATGCCCTGAAGTGGACCGTGCTCACCGAGAAGCCGGTCACCGCCAAGATCATCTCCGGCGTCGTCGCCGTGATCGCCTCCTACGTGCTCAACCGCGAATGGTCGTTCAAGAATCGCGGCGGCCGCGAGCGCCATCACGAGGCCCTGCTGTTCTTCGTGGTCAGCGGCATCGGCGTGGCGTTGAGCAACATCCCGCTGTGGATCTCGAGCTACGTGTTCGACCTGCGGCAACCCGCGGTCAGTTTCACCGTGGAGAACATCGCCGATTTCGTCAGCGCCTTCATCATCGGCAACCTGCTGCAGATGGCGTTCCGGTTCTGGGCCATGCGCCGCTGGGTGTTCCCCGACGAGATGGGGGAACTGGAGGCCGAGCTCGAGGAGCTCATGGAGGAAGAGCAGCTCGGGCGCAGCTGATCAACGCGGCTCGGGGGTGATCGCGACCGGCCGGTTCGGCGCGGAGGACCCCAGGAACACCCGGAACAACGCGGGGCGACGGCGCTGCAGTTCGAGCCTGCCGCCGTCGGCCTCGATAAGGGCGCGCGCCAGCGCGAGGCCGACGCCGGTCGAACCGCCCGCGGAGAAGCCGCGATCGAAGATGTGCGGGGCGAGTTCGTCGCGCACACCCTCCCCTTCGTCGGCGACCTCCACGCACACCAGCGGCTCGCGGCCGTAGCCGGGGCGCACCGAGCGCACCGAGACGGTGCAGGTGCCGTCGCCGTGCATGAGCGCGTTGTCGACCAGCACGGTCACCGCCTCGCGCAGCCGGGACGCGGTCACCGGCGCACGCAGCGTCTCGTCCCCGGCCAGCAGTAGGGCACGGCCCGCCTCGTCGAAGGGGTGCTTCCACTCCTCGACGACACCGCGCAGCTCCTCCAGCACCGCGATGGGGTCGCGGTCGGCGGCGTCCTCGTCGCGGGAGGCGCGCACCAGATCGTCGATGGCCTCGGTGAGCCGGTCGACCTGCGCCATCGCCTCCTCGGCCTCGTGCACCACCTCCGGGTCGGTGTGCGCGGACAGCTCGTCCAGCCGCAACCGCACCGCGGTGAGCCTGCTGCGCAGCTGATGGGAGACGTCGGCGACGAGCGCGTGCTCGCGTTGCAGGCGGCCGGCGATCTCCACCGTCGCCGAGTCGAGCACGTCGGAGACGCGGTCGAGTTCGGCGATGCCGTGCCTGCGCGGATCGGGACGGAAATCGCCCATCGCCAGGCGCGCCGCCCGGGCCGCGACGTCACGCAGCGGGTCGGCGACCCGGCGCGCGGTGACCACCGCGACACTGGCGGCGGCGCCGAGCGAGGCCAGCACCGCCAACGCCACCACCGCGACCGCCTGGCGCTGCATCTCCTTCATCGGCGCCGCGGGCACCTCGAGCCGCAGCGAACCCGAGGTGCCCATGGCCAGCGACTCCACCAGCGGATCGTCGACGTGTGCCGCGCCGAGGTCGACCCGGGAGGCGTTGTCCTGGGGGGCCGGATAGACGACGGTCAGCTTGCCGTTCACCGGCACCAGCGCACGTACCGCCCGCACGTCGAGCCCGCCGTGCACCATCCCGTCGACACCTTCCTGGGCCACCACCTCGGCGGCGATGCGGTCCAGGCGATTGCGCAGATCGTTGCGGGTGATGTCCTCCACCCACAGCCACGCCAGGTAGGTCAGCGGCACGCCGAGCACGACCGTGGTGATGGTCAGCACGGCCAGCATGGACCGCAGGATCCGGCGGCGCACGTCAGTCCGTGTTCAGCCGGAAGCCGACACCGCGCACCGTGACGATGCGGCGTTCGGCCATCGGGCCCTCGTCGCCGATCTTGCGGCGCAACCACGACATGTGCATGTCGAGGGTCTTGGACCCGCGCAGTTCGGCGTCGCCCCAGACCTCGCGCAGGATCGTCTCGCGCGGCACCACCTGGCCCGCCCGGTCGATCAGCACCTTGAGCAGCTCGTATTCCTTGTTCGCCAGACCGACCTCGACGCCGTTGACCAGCACCCGCCGCGCGGCCGGCTCCAGCCGGATGCCGCCGACCTCCACCGCCTCGTCACCGATGCCGCTGCGCCGCAACAAGGCCCGGACCCGGGCGAGCAGTTCGGCGAGCCGGAAGGGTTTGCCCACGTAGTCGTCGGCACCGGCGTCCAAGCCGACCACGAAGTCGACCTCGTCGGTGCGCGCGGTGAGCATCAGCACCGCCAGGTCGGCGCCGCGGGCCCGGACCTGGCGGCACACCTCGAGCCCGTCCATTCCGGGCAGGCCGAGGTCGAGGATGAGCAGATCGTGATTGCCCTCCAGGGCCCGGCGCAGCACGGCCGGGCCGAAGCTCTCCACGGTGACGGTGTAGCCCTCCCGCCCCAGGGCGCGCGACAGCGGGGCGGCGATGGCCTCGTCGTCTTCGGCCAGGAGTACGGCGGTCATGCCACCAGATTACGGTTCAGTGCTCGCGCTGCGCCTCGAACACCTGGTAGTAGAGCAGCGCGTGCACCTTCTGCACGGCCGGGATGTCGTCGTATTCCAGCGGCTCCTCCGACGACGAGCCGATGATCAGGGTGCCGGTCCCGAGCAGCCGGTCGAAGAGCCCGTGGCGGAACTGCACGCTGGAGATGCGGCTCATCGGGATGTCGATGCCGGTGTGGGTCACCACGCCCTGCCGCACCAGCACCCGGCGCTCGGTGACGATGAAATGCGTTGACTTCCAGGCGAGCACGGGCGCGACCACGCGCCACACCACCACAACCGCCCACAGCGCGGGCACCAGGATCAACAGCGCGGTCCGCAGCGTGCCCTCGGTGGTGCGGTAGGCGAGTCCGCCGGCGAATCCTGCGAGGGCCGTGGCGACGATGAGCGTCACGATGGGCCAGAACAGCATCTTCCAATGCGGATGGCGGTGGAGTATCAGGTGCTCGTCGGGCGCGAGCACATCCTCCGGGTAACCCATGTGGGCAAACCCTACTCTCGCGACCGTCACGCGCCCGGCAACCCGGCCCGTGACACGGGCCATCACAGCGGATTTCGCCGGTCGCGCGAACTCAGTACTGTCCGCGCAGATGCGTGACGTCGCCCGCGGAGACCGCGTCGTCGCCGATCAGCAAACGCCCGGCGTCGTCGATGCCGGTGGCGATGCCGGTGAGCGTGCGCCCACCCGGCAGTTCGGCCATGACCTGGGCGCCGATGGTGGCGCACCGCTCCCGGTAGGCGGCCGCGAGTTCGGTGGTGTCCCAGCCCGCCTGGCGCCAGGCGTCGAACCGGCGGGAGAACTCGGCGAGGATCGCCAGCACCACCGCGGTGCGGTCCACCTGGGCCGCACCGGCGAGCTCGAGCGAGATGGCATGGGGCACGGGCAGTTCCGCCGCCGAGAGGCTGACGTTGACGCCGACGCCGACCACCACCGCGGGAGTGCCGCCGCTCGCGGCGACCTCGGCCAGGATGCCCGCGACCTTGCGCCCGCCGATGAGCACGTCGTTGGGCCACTTGAGATCCGCGGGCACGCCCGCGGCGGCGCGCAGCGCGTCCACCACGGCCACCCCGGTCAGCAGCGGCAGCCAGCCGAGCACCGCGGGCTCGAGCCCGCGCGGGCGCACCAGCATCGACATGGCGATCTGCGCACGCGGCGGGCTGGTCCAGCTGCGGGCGTGCCTGCCGCGCCCGGCCTGCTGCGTCTCGGCGAGCAGGACGGTGCCCGCCGCGCCGGGGTCGCTCGCCCGCGCGATCAGGTCGGCGTTGGTCGATCCGGTGGCCTCGACCACCTCGACCCGCGAGAACAACGACAACTCCGGTGATTCGACACCGCGCCGCAGCCGGGTCACATCCAGGGGCGGGCGCCGTGACGCATCCGACGAAGGGCTTTGCACACGGTGAGGCTACCGCCGGGCCGGAGGGATCATTCGCGCAGGGCAGAGCCGTGGCAAGAGGGCTCGACGTGGGGTTCGACCTGCGCTTTTCTACTCACGGGTAGCCCCCGCGCCGTTACAGACCATTCCTGTCTCTGGTTACACTCCGAAGCCATGACGAGTGTCCAGCAGCAGTCCGCATCAGGTTCGGCGGGCTCCCCCGATATCCACACCACCGCCGGGAAGCTGGCTGACCTGCGGAATCGGCTGGAAGAGGCCAAACACCCGATGGGTGAGGCCGTGGTCGACAAGGTGCACGCGAAGGGCAAGATGACCGCCCGCGAGCGCATCCTGGCGCTGCTCGACGAAGGCTCGTTCGTCGAGCTCGACGCGTTGGCCCGGCACCGCAGCGTCAACTTCGGCCTGGAGAACAACCGCCCGCTGGGCGACGGCGTGGTCACCGGCTACGGCACCATCGACGGCCGCGACGTCTGCATCTTCAGCCAGGACGTCACCGTCTTCGGCGGCAGCCTCGGCGAGGTCTACGGCGAGAAGATCGTCAAGGTCATGGACCTGGCGCTCAAGACCGGCCGTCCGCTGATCGGCATCAACGAGGGCGCGGGCGCGCGCATCCAGGAGGGCGTGGTCTCGCTCGGCCTCTACGGCGAGATCTTCCACCGCAACATCCAGGCCTCCGGCGTGATCCCGCAGATCTCGCTGATCATGGGCCCGGCCGCGGGCGGGCACGTCTACTCCCCCGCGCTCACCGACTTCGTGGTGATGGTCGACCAGACCAGCCAGATGTTCGTCACCGGTCCCGACGTCATCAAGACCGTCACCGGCGAGGAAGTCACCATGGAGGAGCTGGGCGGCGCCCACACCCACATGGTGAAGTCCGGTGTGGCCCACTACGTCGCCTCCGGCGAGCAGGACGCCCTGGACTACGTCAAGGATCTGCTGTCCTACCTGCCGAGCAACAACCGTGCCGAGCCGCCGCGGTTCCCGGCCTCCGACCCGATCGAGGGCGCCATCGAGGACTCGCTCACCGACGAGGACCTCGAGCTGGACACGATCATCCCGGACTCGCCGAACCAGCCCTACGACATGCACGAGGTCATCCGTCGCCTGCTCGACGACGACGAGTTCCTCGAGGTGCAGGCCGAGCGCGCGATGAACATCATCGTCGGCTTCGGGCGCATCGACGGCCGCAGCGTGGGCATCGTGGCCAACCAGCCGACCCAGTTCGCCGGCTGCCTCGACATCGACGCCTCGGAGAAGGCGGCACGGTTCGTGCGCACCTGCGACGCGTTCAACGTCCCGATCATCACGCTGGTGGACGTGCCCGGTTTCCTGCCCGGCACCGGCCAGGAGTACAACGGCATCATCCGCCGCGGCGCGAAGCTGCTCTACGCCTACGGCGAGGCCACTGTGGGCAAGATCACGATCATCACCCGCAAGGCCTACGGCGGCGCCTACGACGTGATGGGTTCCAAGCACATGGGCGCCGATGTGAACCTCGCCTGGCCGACCGCGCAGATCGCCGTGATGGGTGCCTCCGGCGCCGTCGGGTTCGTCTACCGCAAGCAGTTGCAGCAGGCCGCCAAGGACGGCGCCGACGTCGATGCGCTGCGGCTCGAGCTCCAGAACGAGTACGAGGACACCCTCGTGAACCCCTACGTCGCCGCCGAGCGCGGGTACGTCGACGCGGTCATCCCGCCCTCGCACACCCGGGGCCAGATCGTCTCGGCGCTGCGTCTGCTCGAGCGCAAGATGGTCACTCTGCCGCCGAAGAAACACGGCAACATCCCGCTCTGAATAAGCGATACCCTCGGTAGGCCGCGCACACTGGTAACGAGAGGCGATGAGCCGATCCGAGGGAACACGCCTGATCGAGATAGAGAGAGGATCTGGCACTGTGACGACCGTGGCAGAAGAAGAGGTGTTGACCGCCGCCGAGCTGGATCTCGCCGTCGAACCGGTCACCGACGCGGCCGAGAGCGAAGCGAGCACCGACGCGCCGACGGCGGAGGCCGGTGCGGCTCCGTTCCTGCGCATCCTCAAGGGCTCACCCACCGATGCGGAAATCGCCGCGCTGGTGTGCGTATTCGCGGCGGCGGCGGGCAACGGCGGCCAGGACTCCGGTCCGGCCCGGCCCCTCGACATGTGGGGCAGGCCGACCCTCATGCACCGCGGGACGTCGCCCTTCTCGCCGTACGCGTTCCCGCAGCTGTCGCAGCTGCGCTGACGGCGGGACATGACCTCGACGCTGGTTCTCGCGTCCGCGTCCCCCGCGCGCAGGCAGGTTCTGCGCGCGGCGGGCATCGACCCGGTCGTCCGGGTCTCCGACGTCGACGAGGACGCGGTGGCCGCGGCACTGCCGCCGGACACCGCGCCCGCGACGGTGGTGGTCGAACTCGCCCGCGCCAAGGCCGCGGCGGTGGCCGCCGACATTCCCGAGTACGCCACCGATTGCGTTGTCGTCGGCTGTGATTCGATGCTGCTGCTCGACGGTGAGCTACAGGGCAAACCCCATACTCCCGAGGTGGCGCGCGCCCGCTGGGCGCAGATGGCCGGGCGCAGCGCCGAACTCGTCACCGGGCACTGCGTGCTGCGGCTGCGCGGGGGCGCCGTCGTCGCCGAGGCGACCGACTGCAGCGCCACCACGGTCCATTTCGCGAAGCCCGAGCCCGAGGAACTCGACGCCTATCTGGCCTCGGGTGAACCTCTCCAGGTGGCCGGTGCGTTCACCCTCGACGGGCTCGGCGGCTGGTTCGTCGACCGGATCGAGGGCGACCCGTCCAGCGTTATCGGGATCGGCCTACCACTGCTGCGCCGACTGCTTGGCGACGTTGGGGTCGGTGTTGCGCAGCTGTGGCGCCACCCGGCCCGCTGAGGGCGGCGTGAGGGCCGGTTCGGCCTCGTTCTCCGCGCCGATCGGCACGGCGGCCCGGCGCGCCAGCTCCAGGCGCGCCACGCACAGCTCCGGCTCCACGAACGGATGCAGGCGCACGTTCACCGCGCCACGCTCGCCGCTGCGGTCGAGCACCTCCTCGATCAGCCCCAGATGCACACCGCACACCACGTCGGTGTGGGTGCGCGCCAGATCGCGCAGGGGGCAGCCGGTCATCCGGATCACCACCTGATCGCTCTCCTCGCCGGAGGGGTCGCGTTCGGGGGCGAAGCCGAGTTCGGACAGCAGGCCGACGGTGACCTCCCGCACGTCGGCAAGTGTCTCGATGCGGCGCTCCTCGGCGTCGAGCTTCGCACCCCAGGCCCGGCCCGCCGCGACCGCCGCCTCGGAACGGCTGCGCGAATCCGGACCGAGCTGCTCGGCGAGCACCTGGGCCAATTCCTGATAACCGAGGGTGCGCTGCACCGCGCGATAGCCGATGCGTGGCCTGCCCCGGCCGCGGGGCGGTTGCTGGAATTGCCGGACCAGCGATTCCTTGGTCAGTACATCGAGGTGGAAACGAACCGTGGTGACGTGCTGTCCGGTGATTCTGGCCAGTTCCTGGGCATCGAGGGGCTCGCTTGCGCCACGTAGGATCGCGAGCAGTCGCCGCCGCGGCCAAGAATCGGACATAGCTCACCCCTCCTCTCCGGAGACTTTATCGGATGCCGGTTCGATCTATTCGTCCATTCGGTCGATTGGGCATCTGAAACGAGTTTCAGTATCGACCCACCTCTACCATCGCTGTGAGACCCGAACTTCGTGACACCGCCTACTCGTGCGAAGGAAACCGATCGTGCCCGTTGCCCCGGACCCTCACACCCCATTCGGTGCCTACGCACATCCTCACCGATTGGTAACCACGGAGTGGCTGTCGGCAAACATCGGCGCGCCGGGGTTGAAGATCGTGGAGTCGAACGAGGACATCCTGCTCTACGACATCGGCCACGTGCCCGGCGCCATCAAGATCGACTGGCGCGGTGATCTGGAAGATCCGTTGATGCGCGACTACATCGACGGCCCGCGCTTCACCGAGTTGATGCGGGCCAAGGGCATCGGTCGCGAGGACACGGTGGTGATCTACGGCGACCGCGGTAACGCCCAGGCCGCGCACACGCTGTGGCTGTTCACCTTGTTCGGGCACCAGGACGTACGGCTGCTCGACGGTGGCCGCGAGGCCTGGATCTCCGAGGGCCGCGACACCACCTTCGAGCCGCCCTACCTCACCGTCAGCGACTACCCGGCCGCGCGACGCGACGACACCACCGCCCGCGCCTTCCGCGACGACGTGCTCGCCCACCTGGGCAAACCGCTGCTGGACGTGCGCTCGCCGCGGGAGTACTCCGGGGAACTCGCGCACGATCCCGGCAACCCCGTCGACGGCGCGCTGCGCGGCGGCCACATCCCCACCGCACGCAACATCCCCTGGACCGAGGCGTTCGGCGCCGACGGCCGGTTCCGGTCGCGCGCGGAGCTGGACGAGGTGTACCGCGAGCTGGCCGGGTCCGAGGAACTGATCGTCTACAGCCGGGTCGGCGAGCGTTCCAGCCTCACCTGGTTCGTGCTCACCTTCCTGCTCGGCCTGCCCGCCGTGCGCAACTACGACGGTTCCTGGACCGAATGGGGCAATTCGGTACGGTTGCCGATCGCCAAGGGCGACGAGCCGGGCGAGGCGCCGGTCCGACCCGGGCGGCGTGCACGGGCGCGGTGACCGCACGCTAAAGTGAGGGCGGATGCCCGCACACAGGACTCCGCACACAACCGTGGCCGAGTGTGATCCGCCACCTACTGTTCAGTAGGGCTATCCGAGTTCGGCGCGAATTGGCAGACTGCCTACACTCGCCCGAGACGTACATTGTCGACACGGGCGCGGAGCCTGCGCGGTGTTCGTACCCCTACCGGGATCGGGCCGCGCGGCCACCATCCCGCGAAGCGACCAGAAGATTGCAAACCAGGAGGCTCAGTGCCCAGCCATGCCAGCGCGCGGATCACGAAGGTACTCGTAGCTAACCGCGGCGAGATCGCCGTGCGCGTGATCCGGGCGGCCAAGGACGCAGGCATCGCCAGCGTCGCCGTGTATGCCGAGCCCGATGCCGACGCACCTTTCGTGAAGCTGGCCGACGAGGCCTTCGCGCTGGGCGGCCAGACCTCGGCCGAGTCGTACCTCGTGTTCGACAAGATCCTCGACGCCGCGGCCAAGTCCGGCGCCGACGCCATCCACCCCGGTTACGGCTTCCTCTCCGAGAACGCCGACTTCGCCCAGGCCGTCATCGACGCGGGCCTGATCTGGATCGGCCCGTCGCCGCAGTCCATCCGCGACCTCGGTGACAAGGTCACCGCCCGGCACATCGCCGAGCGCGCGAACGCGCCGATGGCCGCGGGCACCAAGGACCCGGTGAAGAACGCCGACGAGGTGGTCGAGTTCGCCAAGCAGTACGGCGTGCCGGTCGCGATCAAGGCGGCCTTCGGCGGTGGCGGTCGCGGCATGAAGGTCGCCCACACCATCGAGGAGATCCCCGAGCTGTTCGAGTCGGCCACCCGCGAGGCCATCGCCGCCTTCGGCCGCGGCGAGTGCTTCGTCGAGCAGTACCTGGACAAGGCCCGCCACGTCGAGGCCCAGGTCATCGCCGACAAGCACGGCAACGTCGTGGTCGCGGGCACCCGCGACTGCTCGCTGCAGCGCCGTTTCCAGAAGCTCGTCGAGGAGGCGCCCGCGCCGTTCCTGTCCGACGAGGTGCGCGCCAAGATCCACGAATCCGCCAAGCGGATCTGCCGCGAGGCCGGCTACTACGGCGCGGGCACCGTGGAGTATCTGGTGCAGGGCGAGACCGTGTCGTTCCTCGAGGTGAACACCCGCCTGCAGGTCGAGCACCCGGTCACCGAGGAGACCGCGGGCATCGACCTGGTGCGCCAGCAGTTCCGCATCGCCAACGGTGAGGAACTGGAGATCAAGGAGGACCCGACCCCGCGCGGGCACGCCTTCGAGTTCCGCATCAACGGCGAGGACGCCGGCCGAAACTTCCTGCCCGCCCCCGGCCCGGTCACCGTGTACCGCGAGCCGGCCGGTCCCGGCGTGCGCGTCGACTCCGGCGTGGTGCAGGGCAGCGTGATCGGCGGTCAGTTCGACTCGATGCTGGCCAAGCTGATCGTGTACGGCGAGAACCGCACCCAGGCGCTCGAGCGTGCCCGTCGCGCGCTGGCCGAGTTCGAGGTCGAGGGCCTGGCCACCGTCATCCCGTTCCACCGGGCCATCGTCGAGCACCCCGCCTTCATCGGTGACGGCGAGAAGTTCGACGTCTACACCAAGTGGATCGAGACCGAGTGGGAGAACACCATCGAGCCGTACACCGGCGGTGGCGCTCCCGCGGAGGAGGACGAGGACGGGCCGCGCCAGAAGGTGGTCGTCGAGGTCGGCGGGCGTCGCGTCGAGGTCTCGCTGCCCGGCAACTTCAGCATCGGCGGCGGCGGTGGCAACGGTGGCGGCGGCGCGATCCGCAAGAAGCCCAAGCCGCGCAAGCGCGGTGGCGCGGGCGGCGGCGCCGCCTCCGGTGACGCCGTGACCGCCCCGATGCAGGGCACCGTGGTCAAGGTCGCCGTCGAGGAAGGCCAGTCCGTCGAGGCGGGCGACCTGATCGTGGTGCTCGAGGCCATGAAGATGGAGAACCCGGTCAACGCGCACAAGGCCGGTGTGGTCACCGGTCTCGCGGTGGAGGCGGGTGCCGCCATCACCCAGGGCACGGTGCTGGCCGAGATCAAGTAGGACCGACCGTCGAGAGCGGGTGTGGACCGGGTCCGCACCCGCTCTTGTCGTATCGTGGTCGGGTGTCCAGCGATACCGTGGCCGAGATCATCCGCGGCCGCAGCACCTCCGGTTCCCGGGCCGACGGTCATCGCCTGGTCCTGGTGATCGAGGGCGGCGGCAGTCGCGGGGTGTACTCCAGCGGCATGGTGCAGGGGCTGGAGGAGCTGGGGTTGTCGGCGGTGTTCGACGCCGTGTACGGCACCTCGGCCGGCGCGATCAACGGGGCCTGGTTGCTGTGCGGGCGGGCGGTGCCCGGCATGCGGTCGTGGTCGAATCCCGACATCATGCGCGCGGTCATCGATCCGGCGCGACTGTTGCGCGGCGGCGCGGCCTTCGATGTGCGGTATCTGGTGCACCGGGTCTACGACGGCGTGGAGCCGATGGACTTCGACGCCATCCTGAACCATGCGACGACGTTCCACCCCATCGCGACGGACGCGCGCACCGGCAACGCGGTGGACCTGCGCCCGCACATCTACGACAAGCGCAGCCTGATGCGCGCCCTGCGGGCCAGCGCCAATCTGCCGATCCTGGCGGGCGGGCCGATCCTGCTGGACGGTGTGCCCTACTTCGACGGCGGGCTCGCCGAACCGATTCCGATCCACGCCGCGGTGCGCGGCGGCGGCACGCATTTCCTGGTGCTGCGCACCCGCCGCGCCGACGAGTCCCGGCCACCCGCCTCCCGGGTGCACCGGCTGGTGGGCGGTGGCTACCTGCGCCGACGCGCGCCCGGCGCCTACCGCGCCTGGCTGGCGCGGCCCGACCAGGAGCGCGCCGAGGACCGGCTGCTGGCCGACCTCGGGGAGAAGGTGTGGCAGATCCATCCCCCGCCGGGCTCCCCCGTCGTGGACGGCACCGCCCGCGACACCGGCTTGCTCAGCCGCGCGCTGGAACTCGGCCGCCGAGCGGTGCATTCGTCGCTGGCGCCGGTCACCACGAGCTGAGTTCCGTTCGTCTGCCGGCCCGGGGGCTCGGCCGCGCCCGCGGTCATGTCCGCCCGCCCGAGCGCCGGCGGGCTAGCTCACCGCGACGGTGACACCGCCGGAGAGGACGAAGTCGTGGAGTTCGAGGTGCGCCGGCGCCGTGTGGGCGGGGACGTCGAAGACCAGGACCGCGGTGCCGGACGCTCCGGGTGCCACTTCGAAACTGTGTCCGAGGCGGTGTTGTACGGCCTGCCATGCCGTGGCGGTGGTGTCGTGTTCCACGACGGTGCCGTCGCCGGTGACCAGCTTCTGCCCGAACGGCAGGAACCACTTGGGCTGGTCGGAGATGTTGCGCACGGCCAGGGTGACGATCGCGAAGGCACCGCGCGCGGTCTGCAGCCCCACCCGCGGCACGCCGGACTCCATCGCGGCGACTCGGAATTCGAATTTCCCGTCGCGGACGGGGGTGCCGGCGGGCGCGGGTCCGGCATCTGGACCGGCGGGGTCGGGCTCGCCGGGCGGCGGTTCCTCGACCACCGCGGCGGGCGGTGGCGCACCGGTGGCGGGCTCGCCGCCTTCGCCGGAGTTCGCCGCCAACGCGGCCAGGCAGCCCACCGCCAGCACGAACGGCGCGAGCACGACCAGCAGTGTCGCCCACAGCAGCTTCCGGACCAGTCCGCCCCGCCGCCTGCGCCGGGGTGGCGGCGGTGCGACGGGGCCCGGCCTGCGCGCGGGCCAGGCGGGACCCCAGGTGCGGCGGACCGCGTTCTGGGTCGACGCCTTCCGGCGCAGGTACCACTGCCGTGCGCCGGGTGCGGGCAGCACCGGCCGCGCGATCGACGCGGGAGCGGTTCCCCGGGACGGCGCCGGCGCGGGTGGGTTGCGCCGCGCCGGAGCAGGCACGAGCGGATTGCGCCGCGCCGGAATCGACGCCGGTGGGGTGCCCCGCACCCGATCCGCGGCAGGTGGGGTGCCCCGCACCCGATCCGCGGCAGGTGGGGTGCCCCGCGCCGGGTCCGGGGCAGGTGGGTTGTGCCGCAAGGGTTCCGGGGCGGGTGGGTCGTGCCGCAATGGATCCAGCGCTGGAGCCGACGGCGGGACCCACCGCGCTCTGACGTGTTCTCGATGCACCGGGGCCGGGGTGCCGGTCGTTCCCGTCATCGGCGCCAGCATGACCTTCGTCGGATGCGGGTTCCGGCCCGGCACCGCCGAACCCGCGCCGACACCGGGGTGGGCCGGATCGGGCACCGGCGACGACCCCACGGCGTCCCGCCCCGGGGCGGCGACCACACCCGACGAGCGACCCGCTACAGCACCCGACGAACCACCCGCGGCAGCACCCGGCGAACCGCCCGCGACAGCACCCGACGAACCACCCGCGACAGCACCCAGCGAACCACCCGCGACAGCACCCGGCGGTACCCGGCCCGCAGGCTCGGGCGCTGTCACGGCCTTGGTCGGCGTGGGGCCGGAGGCGGGCAGTGTTCGGGTCGGTGGGGGCGCGCCCGCGCCCGCGTGGGCCGCGCGGGCGGCGCGGAGGAATTCGCCGGCGGAGGCGTGCCGGTGCGCGGGGTCCTTGGCCATGCCGTGGGCGATGACGGCGTCCAGGCGCGGGCCGATGGTGGGGTCCACGGCGGCGGCGCGCGGCGGGTCGCTCATGAGGTGGCCGTGCATCTGCTGTGCGGGATCGGTGTCCCCGTAGGGGCGGCGGCCGGTGAGGGATTCGAAGAGCACGCAGGCCAGGGAGTAGACGTCGGAGCGGGCGTCGGCGTGCCCGCTGAAGCGTTCGGGAGCCATGTACGCCCAGGTGCCGATGGTCAGGCCGGTGGCGGTGAGCGAGGTCTGGCCGACCCCGCGCGCGATGCCGAAATCGATGAGGTAGGCGAAGCCGTCCGGCCGCAGCAGGATGTTGGAGGGCTTGACGTCGCGGTGCACCAGACCGGCGGCGTGCGCGGCGTCCAGCGCGGCGGCCACCTGATCGAGGATGTCCAGGGCCGTGGGCGGGTCGAGCGGTCCTCCCGCCGCCAGCCGGGCGCCCAGGTCGGTGCCCTCGACGAGTTCCATCTCGATGTAGAGCCGTCCGTCGACCGCGCCGTGGCCGTGGATCGGCACGATGTGCGGGTGCCGCAAGGTCGCGGCGAGCTCGGCCTCCCGCTCGAAGCGGGCGCGATAGCCGTCGTCGGCCGCGAGGTCGGCGGGCAGCAGTTTGAGTGCGACGCGCCGCCCGCGGCGGGTGTCGTGCGCTGCCCAGACCTGGCCCATCCCGCCGCTGCCGAGCGGCCGTTCCAGCCGGTAGGGACCGAACTGCGCCGCCTCCATCGCCACACCTCCCGCCGCCGGCACCGGGGCGTCCCGGCGGAAGTCCTGTCCACGTCACCGAGTTCACCGGGCCGAGCCGTACCTGGAGCGTACCCGGACCCGGAAACGCCCAGCAGTGTGAGTTCGCAGACCCCCACTAGGCTGTACTGGCTCTCGCCTGAGCGGGGCAGCGGGTTGTCGATGTGGGAGACGTGATGGAACCGATCGAGATCAACGCGGGCACCTGGTACCTGCGGGCGTTGCGGGCCGACGAGCGCATCGATGACCGGCCCGCCCTGGCCGAGGGCGGCATCACCGACCCGGAGCACGTGGCGCGGCGCGCCGCCGACTGGGCCGAGGAGACCCGCTATTCGTGGGCGGTCTGCGAGCCGACCACCGCCGAGCTGATGGCCGAGATCGTGCTCACCCCGGGTGCCGACGGCACCGCGGAGATCACCGGCTGGGCCCGCGCCGGGCAGGAACCCGCCCTGGCGGCGGCCCGCACGGCCGTGGCCCGGTTCGCCGAGGGGGCGCTCGGCCTGCGCACCGCCTGAGTCTCAGGCCAGCTCGGTCAGGACCCGGTCGAGGGCGTCGACGGCGCGGTCGAGCTGCTCGACGGTGACCGTGAGCGGCGGCCGGAACCGGATGCCTTGGGTACCGGTACCGAGGATCAGCACGTGCTCGCGGTCGCGCAGCGCGGTCACCACGGCGTCGCGCAGTTCGGTGGAGGCGAGCGTGATCGCGCACATCAGGCCGCGTCCGCGCGGGTCGTCGACCGCCGGATGCGCGGCGGCCAGGTCGGTGAGCCTGCTCAGCAGGTGGGCGCCGAGCGGGCGAGACGCCTCGATCAGCCGGTCGCGCTCGAGTACCTCGAGGATCCGGCGGGCCCGCACCATGTCGGTGAGGTTGCCGCCCCAGGTGGAGTTGAGCCGGGAGCTGACCGCGAAGACGTTCTCGGGCACCTCGTCCACCCGCCCGCCCGCCATGATCCCGCACACCTGGGTCTTCTTGCCGAAGGCGACGACGTCCGGCGCGAGACCCAGTTGCTGGTAGGCCCAGGCTGTTCCGGTGCCGCCCGCGCCGGTCTGCACCTCGTCGAGCACGACCAACGCGTCGTGTTCGTGACACAGCCGCTGCATCGCCCGCAGGAACTCCGGGCGCAGGTGCCGGTCGCCGCCTTCGCCCTGGATCGGTTCGGCGATGAAACAGGCGATGTCGTGCGGGTTCTCGGCGAAGGCGCGCCGTGCCTGGGCCAGGGCGGCGGCCTCGGCGGCCTCGATGTCGCGGCCCGGCGCCAGGTAGGGGGTGTCGATGCGTGGCCAGTCGAACTTCGGAAAGCGCGCGGTCTTGACCGGCTCGGTGTTGGTCAGCGACATCGTGTAGCCGGTGCGGCCGTGGAAGGCACCGGTCAGGTGCAGCACCTTGGTGCCCAGATCAGCCGGCCTGCCGCGGCTTTCATTGTGCCTGCTCTTCCAGTCGAAGGCGACCTTGAGCGCGTTCTCCACCGCGAGCGCGCCGCCGTCGATGAAGAACAGGTGCGGCAACCGTGGATCACCGAGCACGCGCGCGAAGGTGGCCACGAAGCGCGCCATCTCGACGGTGTAGACGTCGGAGTTGCTCGGCTTGTTCACCGCGGCGGTGGCCAGTTCCGCACGGAACAGCGAATCGTCCGCCAGCGCTGGGTGATTCATGCCCAGCGCGTTGGATGCGAAGAAGCCGAACATGTCGAGGTAGGTGCTGCCGTCACGGGCGTCCACCAGCAGGCAGCCCCGCGACGCGCGCAGATCCAGCACGAGCGGGAACCCGTCGGCGAGCAGATGCGCGGACAGCACGTCGTGCACCCGGGTCGCGGGGACGTCCTGCGCGTTCTCGGCACCGGATGAGGTGCGGTCCAGTTCGAGGGTCACACCCGTAGGGTACGAAAATATTCAGGCAAACTCCATGACTTAACGGACAAATTACATCCAACGACTACCTGTCGTAGAATGTCTGCAGGATGATGGTGCTGCGGGTGCGAACGTTCGCGGTGGCCCTGATCTCCTGCAGCAGCTGCTCCAGATGCCGCGGCGAGGCCACCCGGACCAGCAGGACGTAGCTCTCGTCACCGGCCACCGAA
This sequence comes from Nocardia farcinica, assembly GCF_001182745.1. Lineage (NCBI taxonomy): Bacteria > Bacillati > Actinomycetota > Actinomycetes > Mycobacteriales > Nocardiaceae > Nocardia > Nocardia farcinica. The sequence goes on from NZ_LN868938.1 coordinate 3,231,513, forward strand.
TGGCAGGCCTCGATGCCGGGGATGTGTTGCAGCACGGCGGGCGCGTCGTCGGGCTGCGACGGGTCGAGAGGAGTGATGGCGACGAATGCCGAGAGCAACTGCCCCAGCGCTTCCGGATCGACCTTGGCGGTGTAGCCGCGGATCACCCCGCGTGCCTCCAGCCTGCGCACCCTCGACTGCACGGCGGAGACCGACAGACTCGCCTTCTCGGCCAGATTCGACAGGGTGGCGCGACCATCGGCCATCAGTTCACGAATCAGCAGGCGATCGATGTCGTCGAGTACGGGTTTTGCCGGTGTATCCGCCATCAGCGAAGGCTAACCCAGCCGACGCGACCCGTGTCGAGAACTTGTCCGCGATCACCGCCGCGATGCCGGCCCACCCGGCGCGGCGGGATCGGAACCGCCGCACCGGCCCGAAGACGAAGGGGAACAACCGATGACAGACACCCTCGGCACCGCCGCCCGCACCGACCTCGGCGACGAGGCCGCCGCCGTCCTGCGCGCCCTCGGCGTCGACATGCCGCCGCCGGGCGACCTGGTCGCCCGCACACCGATCACCGGCGAGCGGCTGCTCACCCTGCCCGCCGACACCCCGGCCGAGGCACAGGCCGCCGTCGAGCGCGCGAGCGCGGCGTTCCAGCGCTGGCGGACCGTGCCCGCGCCGGTCCGGGCCGCCGTCGTGCGCCGGCTGGCCGAGCTGCTGGTCGCGCACAAGGCGGACCTGGCCCGGCTGGTGACGCTGGAGGCGGGCAAGATCCGCGCCGAGGCGCTGGGCGAGGTGCAGGAGATGATCGACATCTGCGAGTTCGCCGTCGGCCTCGCGCGCCAGCTCTACGGACGCACCATGCCGTCGGAGCGGCCCGGGCACCGGTTGATGGAGACCTGGCATCCGCTCGGCGTGGTCGGGGTGATCTCGGCGTTCAACTTCCCGGTCGCGGTGTGGTCGTGGAACACCGCGATCGCGCTGGTGTGCGGTGACGCGGTGGTCTGGAAGCCCTCGGAGACCACTCCGCTCACGGCGCTGGCCTGCCACACCCTGCTGCGCCGCGCGGCCGCCGACGTGGGCGCCGATCCCGAGGTGCACCAGCTGATCCAGGGCGACGCGGCGGTCGGCGCGGTGCTGGTGGACGACGAGCGGGTGGCGCTGGTGAGCGCGACCGGCTCGGTGCGGATGGGCCGCGCCGTGGCGCCGCGGGTGGCCGCCCGGTTCGGGCGCTGCCTGCTCGAACTCGGCGGCAACAACGGGGCGATCGTCACGCCGTCGGCGGATCTGGAGCTGGCCGCGCGCGGGATCGTCTTCGCCGCCGCGGGCACGGCCGGTCAGCGGTGCACCACGCTGCGGCGCCTGATCGCGCACGTCGACGTCGTCGGGCCGCTGCTGGACCGGCTGACCCGGGCCTACCGCAGCCTCGCGGTCGGCGATCCGCGCGGGGACGGCGTGCTGGTCGGCCCGCTCATCGGCGCGGGCGCCTACCGCGACATGCGCGCCGCCCTCGACCGCGCGCTGGCCGACGGCGGCGAGCTGGTGTTCGGCGGTGAGCGGGTGCCCGGGTTCGGTGCCGACGCGTTCTATGTGCGTCCCGCCATCGTGCGGATGCCCGCGCAGACCGCGATCGTGCGGGAGGAGACGTTCGCCCCGATCCTGTACGTGCTCACCTATCGGGATTTCGAGCACGCGGTGCGGCTGCACAACGGGGTGCCGCAGGGCCTGTCCTCGGCGGTGTTCACCACCGATCAGCGCGAGGCCGAACGTTTCCTGGCCGCGGACGGATCCGACTGCGGCATCGCCAATGTCAACATCGGCACCTCCGGGGCGGAGATCGGCGGCGCGTTCGGCGGCGAGAAGCACACCGGCGGCGGCCGGGAATCCGGGTCCGACGCCTGGAAGGCCTACATGCGCCGGGCCACCAACACGATCAACTACTCCACCGAGCTACCGCTGGCCCAGGGCGTCGAGTTCGGCTGAGAACCGGCCGCCGACCAGGCGATTAGGCATGCACCACCGGCTGTGTGTAGGGTTGGTTCCACACCGACGCGGGGTGGAGCAGCTCGGTAGCTCGCTGGGCTCATAACCCAGAGGTCGCAGGTTCAAATCCTGTCCCCGCTACTACGAAGGCTCCCGGAGATTCTCCGGGAGCCTTCCGCTTTTCCCGGCGGCATTTCGACGCCTCCGGCGGTAGCGGATCCGAATAACTCGGCACGCGCGCGGAATTGCCGAGCGGGCTTGCCGGATCGGGCATTTCGGATCACGAATTGGTTGCGGCCCCCTCCCGCACTGGATAGTGTTACGCCCAAATCCGCAAAGGGCGTTCACTGCCCAGAAGTAGGCAAGATCGGTGATCAGCAGCAGTATCAAGCGCGTATTACCGACCGATGTGCTGAAGCCGAGTTCTCGCGCACGTTTCCGCGGACCCATCGGAGTCAGAACCCGTTTGCTGGCCATCGTGCTCATTCCGAGCGTGGCGCTGCTGGCGATCGGCATCGGCGGCGCAGTGTATCTCGTTCAGGACGGCCGCAAGGCGAAGGACTTCGCCGACGTCGCGGCCTCGACCACCGAACCGGCCATCCGGATGATCGAGGCGATGCAGGAGGAGCGGCGGGCCTCGATGCTGCATCTGTCCGGCGACCCGCGGGGCACCGAGAGCCTGGCCGCGGCCCGCCGCAATTCCGACGCCGCGATCGACGGCCTGTTCGCCAACGGCGAGGCGGCCAAGAAGCTGCGCGGCGACGTCGTCGACGACATCGACAGCTACGACCAGCTGTATCAACAACTTCCGCAGTTACGCAGCGGCATCGACGCGCGCGCCGTACCCGCCGCGCAGGTCTTCGCCGCCTTCGGGCTGGTGATCGACACCATCGTGCAGGCCTCCCTGCTGGCCGCCGAGGTCGCGCCGAGCGCCGAGGTGTCCGTCGGTCTGTACAAGGCCGTGCACGCGCTGCGCGCCGGAGAGGCCGTGTCGCGCGCGGGCGCGCTCGGCATCACGGCGCTGCTCACCGAGCAGTTGCCGCCGGGGCAGCTCACCGAATTCAGCCGCTATGTCGGCGATGCCCGCGGTGAGGTCGGCTACGTCACCGCGGTGCTCACCGGGCCGCGGCTCGAGCAGGCCAAGGCGATCGTCGCCGGTCCGGACTGGCAGCGGCTCACCGCCATGGAGGACGCCTTCATCCAGCGCGGCCCGGTACTGCCCGAGGACAGCACCGCCCGCACCGGCAGTGGTTCCGGCAGCGGATCCACCACCGGTTCCGGCAGCGCCACCGACGACGTCGAGTTGCCGCTCACCGCGGAGGACTGGGAGCACGCCGCCGACGCCGTCACCGCGCAGCTGCTCAAGCTGTGGGAGGACCAGAGCCGCGACTCGCACGCCTTGGCCAAGGCCATCGGCGACGATCAGGCGACCGGCTCGTCGTGGGCGGGCGCCGGTGTGGCCGCGCTGACGCTGCTCGCGTTCGTCGCGGCCATGTTGCTGGCCAACCGGTTCGTCGGCCGGATGCGCAGGCTGCGCCGGGAGACCTTGCAGCTGGCCGACGAGCGGCTGCCCGAGACCATCCGCCAGCTCAGCGCGGGCAAGGAGGTCCAGCCCGACGACATGGCGCCGCTGAACTTCGGCGGTGACGAGATCGGCCAGGTCGCCGACGCGTTCAACCGCGCCCACGCCGCCGCGGTGGCGGCCGCGGTCGCCGAAGCCAAGACCCGGGCGGGCGTGAACGCGGTGTTCCTCAACATCGCCCACCGCAGTCAGGTGATGGTGCACCGGCAGCTGGTGCTGCTGGACAAGGCCGAGCGCGAGGAAGAGGATCCCGACCGGCTCGACCTGCTGTTCCAGCTCGACCATCTGGCCACCCGCTCCCGCCGCAACGCCGAGAACCTGGTGATCCTGGGCGGCGAGCAGCCGGGCCGCAAGTGGCGCAACCCGGTGCCGCTGGTGGAGTTGGTCCGCAGCGCCGTGGCCGAGAGCCTCGACTACACCCGCATCCAGACCGGCAAGCTGCCCGAGGTCCGCATCCTCGGCAACGTGGTGGCCGACCTGATCCACCTCATCGCCGAGCTCACCGACAACGCGACCGCGTTCTCGCCACCGGAATCGCGGGTCGAGGTCTCGGGCAACCTGGTGGGCAAGGGCCTGGCGCTCGAGATCACCGATCAGGGCCTCGGGATGTCCGAGGCGGAGCTGGCCGAGCGCAACGCGCTGCTGGCCGAGCCGCCGGACTTCAGCGTCGCGGCGCTGTCCGGCGACGCCCGCCTCGGCCTGTTCGTCGTCGCGAAACTGGCGTCGCGCCACGGCATCTCGGTCCGACTGACCGAATCCGACTACGGCGGGGTCAAGGCGATCGTGCTGGTGCCCACCCAGCTGCTGTCCACCGGCCGAGAACCGGCCCAGGTGCCGGCGGCCGCGTCGACCACCACGACGATGCCGCCGACGAACCTGATGAGCAAGGGCTCGTTCAACGGGTTCGTCCCGCCGGTGACGACCGTGAGCGCGGTGGCCACCACCGGGTCCGCGGTCGAATCCGCGGCTCCCGCCGCACCGGCGGCGCGTCCGGCGCTGCCGCGGCGGCGGCGCCAGTCGCCCGCCGCCACCCAGCCGATGACGGCGAGCGCACCGGCCGCCCCGACCACGGCGCGACCGCGCACCGCCGAACAGGCGCGCAATCTCATGTCGGCGATCGAGAACGGCACCCGGCAGGGCAGGCTGAACCGCGTCGACGTCGACTCCACGCCCACGGCGTCCGATCACGAAGAAGGTGCTGGTGACGATTTCCAAGCCCCGTAGCCTCGACTGGTTGCTCGACGATCTCATCGAGCGGCTGCCCGATGTCCGCTACGCCGTGGTGCTGTCCACCGACGGCCTGCTGCTCGGGCACAGCACCAAGATCGACCGCTCCGATGCCGAGCGCTTCTGCGCGATGGCCTCCACCCTGCACGGCGTGGCCCGCAGCGCGGGCGTGCACTTCGAGGCGGGTGGGGTGTGCCAGACGGTGGTGGAGCTGGACCGAGCCGTCTTGTTCATCACCGCCGCGGGTGACAACGCCTGCCTGGCCGTGCTCACCTCCGAGTCGGCGAACATGGGCATGGTCGCCTACGAGATGAACCAGACGGTGCAGCGCGTCGGCGCGCATCTGTCCGTCGACCCACGGCCTCATCCCTTCGATGAGGTCGGTATGCGGCAGCCATGAACAACCGGCGTGAGTCCTGGTTCGACGACGAGGCGGGTCCGCTCGTCCGGCTGTACGCGGTCACCCGCGGACGGTCGGACGCTCGTCCGGACCTGAACATGCTCACGCTCGTGGTGTACTCGGGGTCGGGGACGTTGCGCCGGACCGAGCCCGAGTACGCGGAGATCCTGCGGCTCAGCCGCACGGTGCAATCCATCGCCGAACTCGCCGCGCAGCTGCATCTGCCGCTGACCACGACGAAGGTGCTGGTCGGCGATCTCATCGACGACGGTCTGCTCGACTTCCGGGCGCCCGAGCCGACCCCGGACGCCGGACCACGCGACCTGGGCACGCTGCGGGCGGTGTTGCGCGGCATCCAGGCACTCTGACGCTGCTCCCAGCAGGGCGGTCATCGCGGCGGGCCGGTCGACCTCGGCACGACGGTGGCCGATCCCTCCGGGAACCGGCCACCGCCTGTCGTTCAGGACAAGCGCGCGGCGAGGCGGGTGGCGTTCATGTAGGCGATCGCCTCGATCGACACCATCGGGTTCACCCCCGACGAGGTCGGGAAGCACGAGGCGTCGGCGACGACGACATTGGGCACCTCCCAGGTCGCGCCGTCCGGATCCAGGGCGCAGGTGTCGCGGCTGCCGCCCATCCGGGCCGAGCCCATGATGTGCAGCGCCGCCATGCCGCACCGGCCGGGCCGGTAGCCCGCCGCCTGGCAGGCCGCCGCGAACTCCGCGTGCGACCCGCGCACGCCCGGCTGGTAGACCGGGCCCGCCTGATGGCCGGAGAAGATCTTCTTCGCCCCCGCGGCCTCCAGAATGCTTGCCGCACCGAGGATTCCGGTGTGGAGGTGGTCGCGGTCGCGATCGGAGATCGTGTAGTGCACGATCGGGTGGCCCGCCTTGTCCACCTCCACCCGGCCGCTGTCGCGGTCGCGGGTGATGACACCGATGGCGGCGGTGTGCGCGAGATCGAGCATGGCGCGGCGGTGTTCGGCGCCGCCGCGCCAGTTCATGAAGCCGACCAGCATGCCGGGATGCATCGGCCCGGTCTCGTAGATGACGCCGTAGCCCGCGCCGTCGAGATCGGCGTGCTTGCGCGAGATCCGCGTCTGCAGGCCGCCCTCCCAGGGGCGCACCTCCTCCTCGAAGGTGCCGAACACCGCCGAGGCCGGGTGCAGCCGCAGGTGCGCGCCGATGTTCTTGTTACGCAGGCCGGATCGGCGCAGCAGCGCCGGGGTCTGGATCGCGCCGCCCGACACCACCACCGCCTTGGCCCGCACGGTCAGCTCCGCGCCGCTGTCGGTGACCGCGACGACGCCCTCGGCCGTGCCGCCGCGCACGACGATGCGGCGCACGTCGGCGCCGACCACCAGCCGCGCACCGCGGGCGGCGGCGTCGGCCAGCCAGGTCTTGGTCACCGACTGCTTGGCGCCGACCCGGCAGCCGTAGCCGCAGCGCCCGCACTCCTCGCCCGCGTCGCAGGCGTCGGTGACATTGCGGGGCAGCGGACCGATGTCCCAGCCGAGCGCGCGCACGCCACGCTCGAGCACGCTGTCGCGCCGCGAGATCGGCGACTTGTCGTAGGTGACCGACAACCGCCGCTCGACGGCGTCCAGGGCCGTGCCGAACTCGTCCTCGGCGAACTGGGTGGCACCGAGGCTCGCCCATTCCGCGCGCACCGAATCCGGCGTCCGCAGCGAGGTGCTCCAGTTGACGACCGTGCCGCCGCCCAGGCAGGTGCCCGAGACGAGGGTCAGCTGCCCCTCGGCGGTGGCGTTCGGGCCGGGCGCGTAGAGGCGGGTGAGGGCGTCGAGTTCGCCGTTGCCGAAGTCGGCGTCGTCGTAGTAGTCGCCGCGCTCGAGCACGACCACGTCCAGGCCGGCTTCGGCCAGCACCGCGGCCGCGGTGCCGCCGCCCGCGCCGGAACCGACCACGACGACGTCGCAGTCCAGCGTGGTGGGCGCGGTGCAGCGCAGCGGGTCGAGCGCGGGCCTCGGCGCGGCGGCGAGCTGTCCGGGCGGACCGGGATAGCCCATCTCCTTCCACAGCGGATTGAAGCCGTCCGGCCCGGGCGTGACGTAGTAGGACAGCAGCGAGCCCTGCTTGAGCGCCTGGAACAGGGCCCGTTTGACGCCCAGCCGGGAGGCGCCGAGCTTCAGCAGCAGCTGCTCGCGTTCGGCGGGCGAGCGCCGGGAGAACGGGCGCAGCCCCGCACCCGCGAGCAGCCCGAGCAGTGGCGTGTCCCAGATGCCGAGCAGGGTCGCCAACTGCTTGCCCGCCGCCTCGTTCGGGTCGCGGCCGAGCATGCGCAGCATGACGTCGGGCACGCCGAGTTGGGTGGCCGACGGTAGCGCGAGCCCGTCTCCGGGGGCGAAGGTGTCGCAGATCAGCTCGAGCGCCGCGCGCTGCTTTGCCGAGAGCTCCATAGGGTGTGACTCCAAGGCCGTGGTGTGGCAACGCAACATGAATTGCGGCTCACATAGATCAGAACGACCTGAAACCTACTCCGGTGAATTACCGGAGTAAAGCGGAGTTTTCTGGTTACTCGCCGGTCGGTTGGCAGCGCGGACAGAAGAAGATTCCTCGTTCGCGTTGCACGATGCGGTCGGAGACCGGGGTGGGTTCGCCGAGCGGGCGCGCCTGGATGCGGGTGCCGCAGCGGCGGCACGGCAGGCCGGTGCGTCCGTAGACCATCGGCCGCCACGGCGGCTGGTGCGCGGCGGCGCCGAGCACGCGATGTGCCTCGCTGACGACCGCGGGCAGATCCGGTACCGCGGCGACCGGGGTGGCGGGGTGGACGCGGCGCAGGAAACAGATCTCGCTGCGGTAGATGTTGCCGATGCCGGCCAGGTTGCGTTGGTCGAGCAGCGCGAGTCCGATCGGCCGCTCGGGCACGCTCGCCAGCCGCCGTTCGGCCTCGGCGGGGTCCCAATCCGGGCCGAGCAGGTCGGGGCCCAGGTGGTCGATCACGGTGTGTTCGTCGGCGCGGCGCAGCACCTCGACCTTGCCGAGGGCGAAGCCGACCGCCTCCGTGTCGTCGGTGGTGAGCACCACCCTGGCCTGCACCCGCGGACGGGTCCAGCGCTCGCCGACGCAATAGGTGCGCCACACGCCCTCCATCTTCAGATGGGTGTGGATGCTGGCGTCGGCGGTGCGGATGAACAGGTGTTTGCCGTAGCTGGTCACCTCCTCCACCCGCTCGCCCACCAGGTCGACCGTGGCATAGCGGGGCACCCGGAAGTCGCTGCGCACCAGCGTCTTTCCGGCCAGCGCCAGGTGCAGCCGGTGGGCGGCGCGGAAGACGGTGTCACCTTCGGGCATGGGTGCTCCGCAGGCGCAGGCCGCGCGGGGTGTCGGCGAAACCGGCGTCGGTGAGGAAGGCGGCGAAGGTGTTGCCGTGCACGGTTTCCCCGTCGATGCGGTCGATCACCAGCGCATCGACGCGGCCGTGGGACACCACCTCCGCCAGGGCGGTCGCGGCGGCCCGGCGGGCGGTGGGGTCGGTGGTGAAGGTGAGCAGCGTCTTGCCACCGCGTTCCAGGTACAGCACGAGCTCACCGCCGACGAGCACGACCAGCGCGCCCGCCTTGCGGCCGGGCCGGTGCCCACCCTCCCCCTCGTTCTTGGGCCAGGGCAGTGCCGCCCCGTACGGGTTGGCGGGGTCGCAGGCCGCCAGCACCAGACCGCTCGGCGCGGGGGCACGATCGCCCGGCCTGCCGCGGTCGGTGTCGTGGGAGCGCAGCCGATCCACCACGTCGGTGGTGGAGAACTGGGCGCCGCCCAGCGAGTCGACGAAGTAGCCGCGGCGGCAGCGGCCGCGATCCTCGAACTCGGTGAGCACCCGGTACATCAGCGCGAAGCCGCCCGGCACGCCCTCGTTCTGCACCGAGCCCCTGGTGAGCACGCCGTAGCGCTCGAGCAGCATGTCGGCGGTGGCGTGCGCGCGCACGGTGTTGTCGGTGGCCCGCTCGGGCAGCAGCGACCAGCGCCCGGCCACGGCGGGCGGGCCGGTGCGCGTCGGCAGGCTGGGACGTGGCAGGTAGGCGCGGCCACGGGGGCGCGGCGCGGGGTGCGGTGCGCGGTGGTGGTGCGGGTGGTGCCCGACAGCAGCGCGCGCACCGGGGCGAAGGTGTCCCCGGCGACCAGCCCGGCCCACACCAGCTCCCACAGCGCCGCGGCGACGGCGGTGTCGTCGAGCAGGCCGGTGGCATCGCTGAGCTGACGGAAGAAGTAGGCGCCGCCGCCGTGCAGGACCGGCGGCAACGGCACCGGGCCGTCGGCGCCGGCGCGCGGGGCGGGCGTCGCGCCGAGCGCCGCCAGCAGCCGTAGGTGGGTCTCGGAGAGTTCGATGTCGTCGGGCGGGGGCAGCGTGAACGGCGCCTGCTCGGCCAGGTGCAGGGCGATCCAGCCGTCCTTGCCGGTGATGGCGCCGTGCCCGGACCAGATCACCTCGCCGGTGGCCGTCAACTCGTCGAGCATGGCGGGGGTGTAGTCGCGCACCCGGGCGGGCAGGATCAGCGATTCCCACGCCGAGGCGGGCGCGGGCACCCCGGCCAGTTGTTCCACCACCGTGGCGACGCCGTCGACGCCGCGCAGCTCCCCGGTGCCCACGTGCTGCCACGCGGGCAGGAACCGGCCGAACGCCGCGGTGGCGACCGGCTCGACCTCGTGCCGTGCCGCCGCCAGCGAACGGCGCCGCAGCCGCCGTAACACCTGGGTGTCACACCACTCCCGGCCGCTCGCGCCCGGCGTGAATTCGCCCTCCACGACACGTTTCTCGGTCACGAGGCGGTGCAGCGCGGTGGCGGCCACCGCCGGTCCGATCCCGAAGCGCCGCGCTACCGCGTCGAGGCCGAACGGGGCGTGCGTGCGGGCATAGCGGCCGACGAGATCGCCGAGCGGATCGGCCACCGGCTCGATGAACGCGGCGGGGGTGCCGATCGGCAAGGGCACGCCGAGCGCGTCGCGCAGCCGGGACGCGTCTTCGACCGCGGCCCACCAGGTCCGGCCGGCGAAACTCACCTCGAGGGCGCGCCGGGCGGCGACCAGTTCGGCGAACCAGCGGTGATGGGGGCCGGTCCCGTCGTCCGCCGGGAACTCCGACGGCTCCGGTTCGGCGCCGGCCATCGACCCGTCCGGCGCATCGTCCGCGGACCGCGTCGCCGCGGCGACGGACGGATCGGCCTCCGGTAGCCCGGTGTCGGCGACCTCGTCGGCTCGCCCGCGCACGCACCGCTGCCCCGCTTCCTCCGGCGTCAGCGGGCCGAGCAGCCGCAGCAGGTCGGCCAGGCCCTCGGCGTCGCGGGCGCGGCGTTCGGGGGTGAGACGTTGGAGTTCGCGTTCGGTCTGTTCGAGCACGGCGGTGTCGAGCAGTTCGCGCAGTTCCACCCGGCCGAGCAGTTCGGCGAGCAGGCCGGAATCCAGGGACAGGGCGGCGGCGCGGCGCTCGGCCAGCGGACTGTCGCCCTCGTACATGAACTGGCCGATGTAGTCGAACAGCAGCGCGTTCGCGAACGGCGAGGGCGTGGCGGTCTCCACCTCCACCAAGCGCACCTGCCTGCGCGCGACCCGGCCGAGCAGATCCCGCAGGGCGGGCAGGTCGTAGACGTCGCGCAGGCATTCGCGGACGGTCTCGAGCAGGATCGGGAAGTCGGGGAACTTGCGGGCCACGTCGAGCAGCTGCGCCGAGCGCTGCCGCTGCTGCCACAGCGGCGCGCGCTTGCCCGGGTCGCGGCGCGGCAGCAGCAGCGCCCGCGCCGCGCATTCCCGGAACCGGGAGGCGAACAGCGCCGAACCGCCGACCTGTTCGGTGACCAGGTCGTCGATCTCGTCGGGTTCGAAGACGAACAACTCCGCGCCCGGCGGATCGTCGGTGGTGTCGGGCAGCCGCACCACGATGCCGTCGTCGGAGGCGTTCGGCGCGGCGTCGACGCCGAAGCGCTCGCGCAGCCGCGCCCCGACCGCCAGCGCCCACGGCGCGTGCACCGGCAGCCCGAACGGGGAGTGCAGCACCAACCGCCAGTCCCCGAGTTCGTCCCGGAACCGCTCCACCACCAGTGTCTTGTCGGTGGGCAGGTGCCCGGTGGCCGCGCGCTGATCGTCCAGCAGCGCAACGAGATTCGCGGCGGCGTTGGCGTCCAGGCCGGCCCCGGCCAGCAACCCGCCGAGGTCGGTGTCGGCGGCGGCGTCCGCCCGGTTCGCGGTCTGTTTGGCGGCCTTGCGCACGAATTCACCCAGCGCGGCACCCAATTCGGCGGGACGGCCCAGCCCGTCACCGTGCCAGAACGGCAACCGGCCCGGCTGCCCGAACGCCGGGGTGACCAGCACCCGGTCGAAGGTGATCTCCTCGATGCGCCAGCTGGTCGCGCCGAGGGCGAACACATCGCCCACCCGCGACTCGTAGACCATCTCCTCGTCGAGTTCGCCGACCCGGGTGTTCTTCTCCCCCACCATGTACACCGCGAACATGCCGCGATCGGGGATGGCGCCGCCGGACGTGACCGCCAGCCGCTGCGCGCCGGGCCGGCCGGTGAGCGTGCCCGCGTCCCGGTCCCACACCAGGCGGGGCCGCAGCTCGGCGAATTCGTCGGAGGGGTAGCGGCCGGAGAGCAGATCGAGCACCGACTCGTAGGCCGACCGCGGCAGGGTGGCGAAGCTGCCGGTGGCGCGCACCGCGTCGAACCAGGCGTCGACGTCGATCGGTTCGAGCGCGCAGACCGCCACGGTCTGCTGGGCCAGGATGTCGAGCGGGTGCGCGGGAATGCGCAGTGCCTCGATGCGGCCGGTGACCATTCGTTCGGCGGCGACCGCGCAGTGGATGACGTCGGTGCGGTGCTTCGGGAACAGCACACCGCGCGAGATCTCGCCGACCTGGTGCCCGGCCCGGCCGATCCGCTGCAGCCCACTCGCCACCGACGGCGGCGCCTCCACCTGCACGACGAGGTCGACCGCGCCCATGTCGATACCGAGTTCCAGGCTGCTGGTGGCCACCACGCAGCGCAGCCGCCCGCTCTTGAGATCGTCCTCGATGAGGGCGCGCTGCTCCTTGCTCACCGAGCCGTGATGGGCGCGCGCGAGCAACTGCTCGGCGCCGTGGATCACCTCGGTGGACGGACCGAGTTGCGCGGGCGGAGCGTGCGAGGTGGACACCGGGTCACCGACGCGCGCGGCGTAGGCCTCGTTGAGCCGGGCGGTGAGCCGCTCGGCGAGCCTGCGCGAATTGGCGAACACGATCGAGGAGCGGTGCGCCAGCACCAGATCCACGATGGCCTCGTCCACGTGCGGCCAGATCGAGCCCGGCTGGTCGGACTCGCCCGGCTCGGTCATGTCCGGCACCGGCACCCGCACGGTGAGGTCGAAGGTCTTCGGGGCGGGCGGGGAGACGATCGTGATCGGCGCCGCGCCCACCAGGAACCGGCCCACCTCCTCGGCCGGACGGACCGTCGCCGAGAGCCCGATCCGCTGCACCGGCCGTTCGGTCAGCATGTCCAGCCGGGCCAGCGACAGAGCAAGGTGCGCGCCCCGCTTGGAACCGGCGATGGCGTGCACCTCGTCGACGATGACCGTGCGTACCGTGCGCAGCGTCTCCCGCGCCGCCGAGGTCAGCATGAGGAACAGCGACTCCGGCGTGGTGATCAGGATGTCGGGCGGGGTGCGTTGCATACTGCGCCGGGCCGCGGCGGGGGTGTCGCCGGAGCGCACGCCGACGGTGATCTCGGGCGGGTCGAGCCCGAGCCGCTTGGCGGTCTGGGTGATGCCGACCAGCGGCGCGCGGAGGTTGCGCTCGACGTCCACGGCCAGCGCCTTGAGCGGGGAGATGTAGAGCACGGTGGTGCCGGGTGGCGCGTCCGGGTCCGGCGCGGTGGCGGCGAGTTCGTCGATGGCCCACAGGAACGCCGAGAGGGTCTTGCCCGAGCCGGTCGGCGCCACCACCAGGGTGTGCTCCCCGGCCGCGATGGCCTGCCACGCGCCCAGCTGGGCCGAGGTCGGCGCGGGGAAGGCGCCGTCGAACCACTCCTGGGTCGCGCGGGAGAACACCGCGGTGGAGAACGAGACCATGAGTTCAGTGTGCACCCGCGCACCGACAGGCCCGCCGCCGCCGACCCGCGCCGCCGCGCGAGTGCCCGTACGCTTCGGTGCGTGCGTACGGTGCTCGGACTCGACCTGGTCGGCCACGGCATGACCGAGGCGATGCGCGCCGCCCGCTTCCCCGCCGACGAGCCGCTCACCGAGGGCGGCCGCAACGCACTGGCCGGGCGCCGGCCGTCGCGCGCCGCGACGGTACTCACCGCGCCGGAACGCCGGGCCGTGGAAACCGCCGAACTGCTCGGCCTCACCGCCACGGTCGACGAGCGGCTGCGCGACCTGGACGCGGGTGCCTGGCGGGGCGCGGACCTGGCCGCGATCCCCGAGGAGCACCTGCGGGACTGGCTGAGCGACCCGGAATTCCGCGGTCACGGCGGCGAATCGGTGCTCGACGTGCTCGCCCGGACCGGCCGGTGGCTCGCGGACGTGGCCGACTCCGGGCGATCCACCGTCGCGGTCACGCATCCGGCGGTGATCCGGGCTGCCCTGGTGGTCGCGCTGGACGCGCCGCCCGCCGCGTTCTGGCGCCTGGACGTCGGCCCCGGTGCCGTGGTGCGCCTGCATCACCGCGGCCGCTGGAGCCTCCGGCTCCCCTGACCATCCCGTTGCCTTACGTTTGCTAACAACCCGGCCGCCGCGCGCGACAGATCGAACGGCGCCGTCCACCGCGCGCCGAACCCGCCGATCCCCGGGAGAACGACCATGCCGCGCCGACCGCGCACCGCCGGGCCGCCGATCCTCGCGGTAGCCACCAGGCTGCTCGTCGCCGTCCTCTGCTGCGCCGCGACCGCGCTGTTCAGCTATGCCCTGCTGCAACTGCCCACGCCGGCCGGCACCGCCGAGACCCCGCGGCCCGCGATCGTCGCACCGCACCCTTGACGCCCGGCCGCACCGCCGGATTGACTGACAATCCGTCAGTTGATCGGGAGGAGCGGACGTGGGCGAGCCGCGGCGGCGTATGTCGGCGGCCGACCGGCGCGATCAACTGCTCGACGTCGCCCGCGACATCGTGGTCGCCGAAGGCTTCGCCGCCGTCGGCATCGACCGCGTCGCCCGTATCGCCGGGGTCGCGCGGGCACTGATCTACCAGCAGTTCGGCGATCTGACCGGACTCACCACCGCGCTGCTCGAACGCGAGACCGAGACCGCCCTGCGCGGCATGCTCACCGTGGACTGGGCCGACGCCGACATCGACCGGGTCGGCCGCGGCATTCTCGCCTACCTGCACGCCGCGCCGATCAGCTGGCGCATCCTGCTCAGCCCGCCCGAGGGCGGCCCGGCCCTGCTGCGCGAACGTGTCGAGATCGGCCGCCGCTACGCCCGCGCCATCGGCGCCAGGCACCTGTCCCGCTACGCGGGGGTGCCGGTGGACCCGGACGGGCCCACCCAGCGGCTGGTGCACGCCGCGCTCGAGGAACTGCTGCGTCAGCACCTGGCCGATCCGGTGGCGTGTCCGGACGAGGTGGTGCTGCGCTACCTGCGCTCCCTGGTGGCCTGGGCGGTACGCGTCGAACAGGGTGCGCCGGACTGAGTTTCAGCCCTCGCTCGGCACCGGTTCGAGGATCTGCGGGCGCGGCTCGGGCGCGGCGATGCGCAGCGCGTCGGCGGAGGCGTCGTCGGGCTGGGTCTGCGAGCGGACCTCGGCCTCCACCCGGGAGCGGTAGGTGTCGATCTCGCGCTCGATCTCGGCCTCGTCCCAGCCGAGCACCGGCGCGACCAGCCGCGCGACCTCCTCGGCGCAGTCCGCGCCGCGGTGGGCGTACTCGATGGAGATGCGGGTGCGCCGGGCCAGGATGTCGTCCAGGTGCAGCGCGCCCTCGGCCGCCGCGGCGTACACCGCCTCCACCCGCAGATAGGACGGTGCGGCGGTGATCGGCTGCAACAGCTCCGGGCGGTCCTGGGCCAGCACCATCACCTCGTCGATCAGCGAGCCGTAGCGATCGAGCAGGTGCTTGATCCGGTACGGGTGCACGCCGTACATCTCGGCGAGTTGCACGGTCTGGTTCACCAGCGCGAAATAGCCGTCGGCGCCCAGCAGCGGCACCTTCTCGGTGATCGAGGGCGACACCCGCGCCGGGATGTCCTGCGCGGCTTCGTCGACCGCGTCGTAGGCCATCACCCGGTAGGTGGTGTACTTGCCGCCCGCGATGGCCACCAGGCCGGGCGCGATCCTGGCCACGGCGTGCTCGCGCGACAGCTTGGAGGTCGAATCGCTCTCCCCGGCCAGCAGCGGGCGCAACCCGGCGTACACACCGGTGATGTCGTCGTGGGTCAGCGGGGTGACCAGCACCTGGTTCACCCGGTCCAGCAGGTAGTCGATGTCCGCCTTGGTGGCGGCCGGGTGCGCCAGATCCAGGTTCCAGTCGGTGTCGGTGGTGCCGATGATCCAGTGCGCGCCCCACGGGATGACGAACAGCACCGAGGTCGCGGTGCGCAGGATCAGCGCGGTGTCGCTGACGATCCGGTCGCGCGGCACCACCACGTGCACACCCTTGGACGCGCGCACGTGGAACCGGCCGCGGGTCTGCGAGAGCGCCTGCACCTCGTCGGTCCACACCCCCGTGGCGTTGATCACCACGTGCGCCCTGACCTCGCCGGTGCGCCCGTCCTCGGTGTCGCGGATCTTCACCCCGACCACCCGGTCGGCTTCCCGCAGGAACCCGACCACCTGGGTGGAGGTGCGGATGACCGCGCCGTAGTGGGCGGCGGTGCGCGCCACGGTCATGGTGTGGCGGGCGTCGTCGACCACGGTGTCGTAGTAGCTCACCCCGCCGATCAGCGCGTCGCGGCGCAGGCCGGGTGCCAGCCGCAGCGCGCCGTGCCTGGTCAGGTGGCGTTGCCCGGGAACGGATTTGGCGCCGCCCATGGTGTCGTAGAGCACCAGGCCCGAGGCCACGTACGGCCGCTCCCAGCCGCGATGGGTCAGCGGGTAGAGGAACCGCAGCGGCTTCACCAGGTGCGGCGAGAGCGTCGACAGCGCCAGCTCGCGCTCGCGCAGCGCCTCGCGCACCAGGCCGAATTCCAACTGCTCGAGATAGCGCAGGCCGCCGTGGAACATCTTCGACGAGCGGCTCGACGTGCCGGAGGCGAGGTCACGTGCCTCCACCAGCGCCACGTCCAGGCCGCGGGTGGCCGCGTCCAGCGCGATGCCCGCGCCGACCACGCCGCCGCCCACGACGACCACGTCGAAATGCTCCTTGCCGAGTCGCTCCCAGGCCGTGCGGCGCTGCTCGGGGCCGAGGCACTGCGATTGCGGTCTCTTGGTCATCTCGACTCCTCCAGCCGACTGGTCTGCGAGCGCTTCCCTACAGGCTAAGCAATTCCCCGGTCACCCGAGCGGTACGCCCCGCGGGGTCGCACTCCGCGTCCGCCGCCGGGCGACGAACCGCTCAGGCTGTGCCCATCTGCCCGAGCCGGGGCGGCCTCCGTGGTCACACTCCGCGGCCACCTCCGGCCGCTGACCGGCTCAGGCAATCCACGAGCTACCCCGGCCGCACGCGGTCGTCCCCGCGTCGACACGGACTACTCGCCGGTAACTACGGAGCTTAGTCCCGGCGGGCAGCGGTCGCGATGTGATCCCCGGCGAGCTCGCCGTTGCGTATCCTGCTGCCATGCGTCGCTATGTGGCCGCCCTCGATCAAGGCACGACCTCGACCAGGTGCATCGTCTTCGACCACGGCGGTCGCGTGCTCGGCCTGGCCCAGCGCGAGCACGAGCAGATCTTCCCGCGCCCGGGCTGGGTGGAGCACGACGCGCAAACCATCTGGCGCAACACCGAACTCGTCCTCGCCGAGGCGATGCGGACCCTCGAGCTGAGCGCCGTCGACATCGCCGCCGTCGGTATCACCAATCAGCGCGAGACCACGCTGGTCTGGGAGCGCGCCACCGGCAAGCCCATCCACCACGCCATCGTCTGGCAGGACACCCGCACCGACCGCCTCGTCGGCGAACTCGGCGGCGCGCAGGGGCCGACCCGCTACCAGGACCGGACCGGCCTGCCGCTGTCGACCTACTTCGCCGGACCCAAGCTGCGCTGGATCCTCGACCACGTCCCGGATGCGCGGGAGCGCGCGGAGGCCGGGGAATTGTGCTTCGGCACGATGGACAGCTGGCTGCTGTGGAACCTCACCGGCGCACACATCACCGACGTCACCAACGCCTCGCGCACCATGCTCATGGATCTGCGCACCCAGCGGTGGGACGAGGACATCTGCGCCGACTTCGGGGTGCCCCCCGCCATGCTGCCGGAGATCCGCAGCTCCTCGGAGATCTACGGCGAGATCACCGCGGGCCCGCTGGCCGGTGTCGCGGTGGCGGGCATCCTCGGTGACCAGCAGGCCGCCACCTTCGGCCAGGCCTGCCTGTCGCCCGGTGAGGCCAAGAACACCTACGGCACCGGCAATTTCATGCTCCTCAACACCGGGACCACGCCGGTGTTCAGCAAACACGGCCTGCTCACCACGGTGTGCTACCGGCTCGACGACCAGCCCGCCGTCTACGCCCTGGAGGGCTCGATCGCCGTCACCGGGTCGCTGGTGCAGTGGCTGCGCGACAACCTCGGCCTGATCTCCTCCGCCGACGAGATCGAACCGCTCGCGCGCAGTGTCGACGACAACGGCGGCGCCTACATCGTGCCCGCCTTCTCCGGCCTGTTCGCCCCGCGCTGGCGTCCGGACGCGCGCGGGGTGATCGCGGGCCTCACCCGGTTCGTCACCAAGGCGCACCTGGCCCGCGCGGTGCTCGAATCCACCGCCTTCCAGACCCGCGAGGTGGTCGACGCCATGCGCGCCGACGCCGAATCCCAGCAGCTCGACCTGGAATTGACGACGTTGAAGGTGGACGGCGGCATGACGGCCAACGATCTGCTCATGCAGTTCCAGTCCGACATCCTCGACGTGCCGGTGGTGCGCCCGGTGGTCGCCGAAACCACCGCGCTCGGCGCCGCCTACGCCGCCGGCCTCGCCGTCGGCTACTGGTCGGGCACCGACGACATCCGCGCCAACTGGGCCGCCGACACCACCTGGCGCCCGACGATGAGCGACCAGGACCGCGCCACCCACCTGGCCGCCTGGAACAAGGCGGTGGAACGCACCTACAACTGGACCGACTGAGCCGGGTCAGCGCCCGGAGGCGGCAGCGCAGCGTCACCACGAAGGGCGCCCCGGCACAGGCACGACAGACACAGCCTGAGCCGGGTCAGCGCCCGCAGGCGGCAGCGCAGCATCACCACGAAGGTGCGCCCCGGCACAGGCGGGCGGATACAGCCTGAGCCGGGTCAGCCCGCCGCGTGGGCTTTCGCCAGGCGCTGCACCGCGTCGCTGAGCACCGGCGCTTCGGAGGTGGTGAAGCACATCCGCAGGGAGCCGCGGTATCCCTCGCTCACCGCGAAGGCCTGGCCGGGGACGTACGCGACACCGGCTTCGAGGGCGCGCGGCAGCATCTGTCCGGTGTCGGTGCCGTCGGTGAAGTCGGCCCACACGAACATGCCGCCCGCGGCATCGGTGCAGACGATGCGCTCACCGAAGGTCTCCCGCACCGCGTGCACCAGGGCGGTGGCCCGGGCGCCGTAGACCGCGCGCACCCGGTCCACGTGGCCGGTCAGCCAGGTGGTGTCGGCCAGCAGCTCGGCGGCGATCTGCTGGGTCAGCGCCGAACCGCACAGGTCGGCGCCCTGTTTGAGCAGCTCGACCGCCCGGCACACCGGGTCCGGCGCGACCATCCAGCCGACTCGCAGGGTGGGCGCGATGATCTTCGAGGCGCTGGACAGCCGGATCACGGTGGGGGCGTGGCTCGCCACCGGCGCCGGTGCGGGCCGGTCGAACCAGAGTTCGCCGTAGGGATCGTCTTCGATCACCCAGAAGCCGTGTGTCTGGGCCAGTTCCGCGAGTTCGCGGCGGCGGGCCGGGCTCATGGTGACCCCGCCCGGGTTGTGGAAATTGCTCACCGTGTGCACCACGGCGGGCCGCTCGCCGCGTCCGAGCAGCTCGCGCAGCACGTCCACCCGCATGCCCTCGGCGTCCAGCGGCACGGCGACGATGCGGGCACCGGCGGCGCGGAACACCTGGAGCGCGCCCACGTAGGCCGGGTCTTCGACCACGACCAGGGCGCCCGGGTCGAGCAACACCTCCGCCAGCAGCGACAGCGCCTGCTGCGAGCCGTGCGTGACGAACACCTCCGCCACGGGCACGGTCCGGCCCAGCCGGGCGGACTCGCGTGCGGCCAGCACCTCCCGCAACGGCCCCCACCCCGGCGATTCGGTGTACTGGAGACAGCCGGGGCCGCGCAGGGCCGCGTCGGCGGCGGCCGCGATGCGTTCCCGCGGCATCAGCTCGGCGTCGGGCAGGCCGCCGGCGAGGCTCACGATGTCGGCGTGGGCGGTGAGTTTCAGCAGGTCACGGATCGCCGAGCTGGTGAGTCCGCCGAGCTTACCGGCCAGCGGTGGCAGGGTCGACGACATCGAAACCTCCGGGAACGGCACGGAACGGGATACCCCACTGTTTCACATCCCCGACCAGAGAGTGAAACGGGTATCCCAGATTCCGAGATCAGAGCCGCTCGCGGATGGCGAACACCAGGGTCTTGCCGTCCCGGTTCACGGTGGTCACCGTCTGCGGATACACCGTGGTCGTCCCGTCGGGGCGGTGTTCGGTGAGGTCGACCTCGAAGGTGTCGGCGGCGACCTCGGTGATGCGCAGGCAATGCGTGGTACCGACCGGGATCTGCTCGTCGATGGCCTGCTGGATGATCGCCGCGGTGGAGATGTTCTCCGCGTCCGGCGCGACGAACCTGCGCACCCGCTCCCCGCTGCGCTCGACGTAGAAGGCGTATTGGAAGCCGAGGATCGCGTCCGGCCCGCTCGCGGTGGAGCCCTGGCCGTTGCCGACGGCGACCTTGCCGTCCTTGGTGGCTGGGCAGCTCAGCGCGGCGGTGGTGGTGGGGCCCGCCGCGCGGCCGGTGCCGTCGTCACCGCCGGACACCGACACGATGGTGACCACCAGGCCGATCAGCACCACCACGGCGGCGGCCACACCGAGCAGGATGCGCCGGTTGTCGCCGCCGGACTTCTTCGGGCCCGCCGCGGGCGTGCCGGGGGCCAGGCGTTGCGCGATCGGGTCGTCGGCCCAGGACAGTCCCGCGGGCTCGGCGGGCGGCTTGGGCACCTCGCCGGACTCGGTGGGGCTGTTCCACCACCGCTGCGGGGTGGCTTCGGGCACGGGTGCGCCGTGCCGCACGGTCTCCTCGGTGGAGACGTCGGGTTCGGATTCACTCCGGCCAGGGCGCTCGGCGCCGGCGGGCGGGCGGGTGGGCGCGGAGGTCTCGGGAGCCGGGCCGCTCTCGGGCGCGCGGAACCGGCCACCCGGCGCGGTGGCGGGCGGCGGCGGCTGATCGGCGGGACGCCAGCCGATCTCGGGCTGCTCACCCGCAGGCTGCCAGCGCGGCCCGGTCTCGGCCAGCGGCGGGCCGGTGAACTCGGCCACGGGCGGCCCGAAATCGGCCGTCGGGGGCTCGCCGACCGGAGGACCGAAGTCGCCGACCGGCGGCCCGAAATCGCCCACCGGAGGACCGAAGTCGCCGACCGGTGGGCCGAAATCGCCTACCGGTGAACCGAATTGCGACCCGGGCCGATCGGTGTCGCGATCCTTCGCGTCATCCTCGGAAACCACACCCATTCCTCTCCCCGGGACACACGTGTGGGGCGGCCGCGAACGACCGCCCCACCCGTCGAATCATCCCGTTCAGTACTGGAACGAACCACCCCACTGGGTGGTCACGCCTGCGACGTTCACCGTCTGCGGCGCCAGGTCGCCGGCGGGAACGAGCGGCGGCAGTTTAACCTGCGCGGCGGCTTCGAGCGCGGCGGCGCCGCCCGGCTGCGCGGCGATCCACTGCTCCACGGCCGCCTTGGCCGCGTTGACCTGCGTGGTGTCGAGCACGAAGGCGTTCTTGTTGTCCGCCAGGCCTTCCCCACCGGTGTAGGTGGTGACCTTGACGGTGTTCACGTCGAGGAACTCGACCGAGGCGCCGGCCTCGCCCGCGCCGGTGGGGGTGCGGTAGCCGATGGTGCCGACGTAGCCGGCCTCGTTGCTGAAGTGGTGGGTGTTGGCCACGTAGCCGGGCAGCACCGCACCACCGTCGACGTTCGCGCCGAATTCCTGGTGCGGGCCGGTCATCTCGACGACCGGGGCGGCCGGGGCGGCCTCCAGGCGCGGCGCCTCCCAGCGCGGCTCCTGCACCAGCGTCTCGGTCTGCGACTCCGGCTGGCTCGGGGTCACCCGGCGCTCCGGCTGGGCCGGGCGTGCCTGGCCGTCGTCGGCGGCGGGAGTGTCCTGCTGCGCGCCCTGTTCGCCCGCGCCCGGTGCGACGGACTCCGGGGTCTGGGCGCCGTTCTCCGGCGCGACGGCGGGCTGCGGCTGGTCGCTCTGACCCGGCACCGGCAGCGGTGCGACGCGCGGGGTGGTGACACCCGGCTGGGTCGGCGTGGCCAGCTTCGGATCCTTCTCCGGCTCCGGCATCACCTGCTCCGGCTCCGGCGTGGTGACACCCGGCTGGCTCGGCGTCGGCTTGTTCTCCGGCTTCTTCTTCTCGTCTCCCTGACCCGGCGAGCCCTGCTCCGGCGAGCCCTGCCCGGGCTGCGCGGTGCCGGGCGTGTCGGTCCCCTGCGGTGCGTCGTTGGTGCCCGGCTGCACCGGCGCCGGCGTGGCCGGTGTGCTCGGCTCGTTCGGAACGGCCCCCGCCGGCGCAGCGAACAGGGTAGCCACAGCCGCCGCGGTGGCCAGAGGCAACGATGTGCTGGCCATCGCTCGCTGCGCCCGACTCGGCTTACGATGTTTCACTTTTCGCCAATCCCTTCCCGGGTGCGGCCGAGGCGGTCGCACTCAGTTCGTCCCTGACGAGACGCGTCCGGTCGCCGAATGACCGACGGTCACCCCCTGGGCTGGTGCCCGCCTGTGCGGGCACACGGCACCACCGGCGACCCCGTGCACTGTACGAGGCCCGGAAAAGGACGATCCCCCACCAGAACCCCGCGACCGCCCGCCGATCGCGTCTCTCGCGAGCGAGTCAACCACATCAGCGCGGTTCGAGGCAATGCGACCGAAAGCCGTCCACCGGCAACGGCACTCGCGCCGGTGCGCGGCGGGTCAGTCCAGGTCGTCGTGCCGCATGAGCAGCCGGCCCGCTTCGGTGACCGAGCCGGTGAGCGAGGGGTAAACGGAGAATGTCTGGGCGAGGTCGTTCACGGTCAGATTGTTCTGCACCGCCAGCGCGATCGGCAGGATCAGCTCGGAGGCGATCGGCGCCACCACCACACCGCCGATCACCACGCCGGTGGCCGGACGGCAGAAGATCTTGACGAAACCGCGGCGCAGGCCCGACATCTTGGCGCGCGGATTGGTGTTCAACGGCAGCATGACCGTGCGGGCGGGCACCTCGCCGTTGTCGATGGCGGTCTGGCTGACGCCGACGGTGGCGATCTCGGGGCGGGTGAACACCGCCGAGGCGACGGTCTTGAGCCGGATCGGGCTCACGCCCTCGCCCAGCGCGTGGTACATCGCGATGCGGCCCTGCATCGCGGCCACCGAGGCCAGCGGCAGCAGGCCGGTACAGTCACCGGCGGCGTAGATGCCCGAGACCGCCGTCCGCGAGACCCGGTCGACCCGCAGGTATCCGCCGCGGTCGAGTTCGATGCCGACCTTGTCCAGCGCAAGGTCGCCGGTGTTGGGGGTGGAGCCGACGGTCATCAGCGCGTGCGTGCCGGTGACGGTGCGCCCGTCGGAGAGCTTGACCACCACGCCGTCGGCGGTGCGCTCCACCGCGTCGGCCCTGGCATGCTTGACCAGTTCGACACCGCGCTCGGCCAGCGCCTCCTCCAGCACCAGCGCCGCGTCGGCGTCCTCGCCGGGCAGCACCCGGTCGCGACTGGAGACCAGCTTCACCTGCACACCCAATTCGGTATAGGCCGAGACGAATTCGGCACCCGTGACACCGGAGCCGACCACCACCAGCGTCTCCGGCAGCTCGCGCAGGTCGTAGAGCTGACGCCAGGTGAGGATACGCTCGCCGTCCGGCTCGGCCCCGGGCAGCACCCGCGGGCTGGCGCCGGTGGCGATGAGCACCACCTCGGCGTCGATCACCCGCTCACCGGCGCGCTCGCCGGTGGGCCGGACGGTGATGCGGTGCGGCGCCCGGCCGGGCGCCGGGTCGGTGAAGGACGCGGTACCCGAGATCAATGTCACGCCCGCGGACAGGAGTTTGGAGCGGATGTCGGAGGACTGCGCCAACGCCAGCGCCTTGACGCGCGCGTTCACCTCCGGCAACTGCACGGCGGCCTGGCTCGGGTCGAGCGTGATGCCGAGATCGCGGGCCCGGCGCAGATCGGTGCGCATGCCGGTGGAGGCGATGAAGGTCTTCGACGGCACACAGTCCCACAGCACGCACGCGCCACCGATCCCGTCGCGGTCGATCAGTGTCACCTGGGCGCCGTGCTGCGCCGCCACCAGCGCGGCCTCGTAACCGGCCGGTCCGCCACCGATGATCGCAATACGGGTCATGGGTACTCCCCTTCAGCTCGTCGACCGGGATCTCCGGTATGAGGCTTACGTTAATCGGCCCCCCGGTGTCGTCTTCGCCACACACCTGCCGTGCCGTGCCCGCATTCCCACGCGCGTATGCCCGGCGAACTGTGCACCGAGCAGGCTAACCTTTGCTACGTGCCGATTTACGCCGCTTACGGGTCGAACATGGACTCGTCGCAGATGCTCGAGCGCTGTCCGCACTCCCCCATGTCCGGGACCGGTTGGTTGGAGGGCTGGCGGCTGACCTTCGCCGGAGACGACATCGGCTGGGAGGGGCCGCTGGCGACGGTGGTGGAGGACCCGGGCTCGCGGGTGTTCGTCGTGCTCTACGACGTCTCGCCGGAGGACGAGCAGCGGCTGGACCGATGGGAGGGTTCCGACTTCGGCATCCACAAGAAGATCCGGTTGCGGGTCACCCCCAACCCCGGCAGCGGCACCGAGCCGCGCCTGGCGTGGCTGTACGTGCTCGACGCCTACGAAGGCGGGCTGCCCTCGGCCCGGTACCTCGGCGTGATGGCCGACGCGGCGGAGAAGGCGGGCGCGCCCGCCGACTACGTGCACGCGCTGCGCACCAGGAACAGCCGCAACGTCGGCCCGGGCAACTTCTCCGGCTGAGCGACACCCGTCGAGCCCCCGGTTCCGACGCGGGAACCGGGGGCTCGACGGCGTCTCAGCGGGGTCGCTGCTGCAGCACCAGGTTGGTGAACACGCGCACGCCGACGGCCAGCGCCCGCTCATCGATGTCGAAGGTCGGCTGGTGCAGATCGAGCTGCTCGCCGTGCCCGGACCACACGCCGAGGCGCGCCATCGCCCCCGGCACCTCCTCGAGGTACCAGGAGAAGTCCTCGCCGCCGCCGGACTGCGGGGTGTCCGACAGCGCGTCCGGCCCGAGCGCGCGGATCGCGTCCTCGAACTGGCGGGCCGAGTGCTCGTCGTTGACCACCGGCGGCACGCCGCGACGGTAGTTCAGCTGGTAGCGCACACCGGTCGGGGCGAGCAGGCCGTCGACGATCTCGTGCACCATCGGCTCGAGCAGCGACCAGGTGGCGTGGTCGCCGGTGCGGACGGTGCCGGTGAGCATGCCGGTCTGCGGGATGGCGTTGGGCGCCTTGCCCGCCGACACCGCGCCCCACACCATCACGGTGCTGGTGCGCGGGTCGATGCGGCGGCTGAGCAGGCCGGGCAGCCCGGTGATGACGGTGCCGATGGCATAGACCAGGTCGCTGGTCAGGTGCGGGCGCGAGGTGTGCCCGCCGGGCGAGTCCAGCACCAGCTCCACGGTGTCGGCGGCGGAGGTGATGGCACCCACCCGCATGCCGACCCGGCCCACCTCCAGCCGGGGATCGCAGTGCACCGCGAAGATCCGCTCGATGCCGTCCAGCGCGCCCGCGGCCACCATGTCCAGCGCGCCGCCGGGCATCACCTCCTCGGCGGGCTGGAAGATCAGCCGCACGCCGACCGGCAGCTCGGGCACCTCGGCCAGCGCCAGGGCGGTGCCGAGCAGGATGGTGGTGTGTGCGTCGTGGCCGCAGGCGTGGGAGACGCCCGGCACGGTGGAGGAGAACGGCAGCCCGGTGAACTCCTGGAGCGGCAGCGCGTCCATGTCGGCGCGCAGGGCGATGCGCGGCCCGTCCTCGGGTCCGATGTCGCACAGCAGACCGGTGCCGCCCGGCATCCGCCGCGGGGTGAGCCCGGCCTTGGTGAGCCAGTTGGCGACGAATTCGGTGGTGGCGAACTCGGTGCGGGACAGTTCGGGGTTGGCGTGGATGTGCCTGCGCCACTGGATCAGGTCGGCACCGTGCGCGGCCAGCCACCGCTCGACCGCCGCGCGGCCGTCCAACGCGGGCTCGGGCACCGGTTCACCGTCCGGGGCGTCGGCCACCGCGCGCACGGTCACATCCGGGGCGGGCGGACGCGTCGGCGGCGCCGCCTGAGCGGTCACGCATGCCGCCGCCGCGGAGCCGCTCGCATGCCCGACGGGTTGCCCGGATGTGCTCACCGAATGTCCTCCTGTCGTCGAACCAGCCGTTGCCACAACCTGCCTCTGTGTTCTTCATCGCGGGCCACCGCGATGGCGGTACGCGCGAGGGCGCGCGCGCCGTCGATCACCGCCCGGTCGGCCGAGGCGTTGACGCTGGCGGCGGCGAAACCCGGCTGATGCGTCACCGCCCCGCCCGCATCGATGCCGATGACCGGATGGATGCCCGGGACCACGTTGGTGACGTTGCCCATATCGGTGCTGCCCAGCGGGCGCGCCGCCTCGAGGTCGGCCGAGATCGGCACCCGGCCGAGATCGGCGATCTGCTCCCGGTACACCCGCAACAGGCCGGGGTCGGGCGTCAGCTCGGTGTAGGTCGGCGCCAGGGTCCGGATCTCGTGGGTGCAGCCGGTCGCCAGGGCGCCCGCCTCGAAGCAGGCCGACGCTCGTCGCATCAGGTCGTCGAGGGACGCGGAGTCGGCTGCGCGCAGGTAGTACAGCAGTTCCGCATGGCCGGGCACGATGTTGGGGGCGATGCCACCGTCGCTGACTATACCGTGCAGCTGCTGGCCGGGTTTCAGGTGCTGGCGCAGCAGACCCAGCGCCACCTGCGCGACCGTCACCGCGTCGCCCGCGTTGCGGCCCTGGTCGGGTGCGGCGCTGGCGTGCGCCTCGCGGCCGTGGAAGCGCACCGCGATGTCGGCCAGGGCCAGCGACCGCGCACCGGCGATGTCGCAGGGGCCGGGGTGCACCATCATCGCCATCGCGATGTCGTCGAACACACCGCGCTCGAGCATCAGCACCTTGCCGCCGCCGCTCTCCTCGGCCGGAGTGCCCAGCACCACCACGGTGAGGTCGAGCGCGTCGGCCACCTCGGCCAGGCCCAGTCCGGCGCCGACCGACGCGGCGGCGATGATGTTGTGCCCGCAGGCGTGGCCGATCTCGGGCAGCGCGTCGTATTCGGCGCACAGTCCGACGGTCAGCGATCCGCTGCCGTAGACGGCGCGGAAGGCCGTCGGCAGCTCCGCGACGCCGGTGGTGATCTCGAAGCCGCGTTCGGCCAGCGGCTCGAGCGTCTTGGCGACGCTGCGGTGCTCGGCGAAGGCCAGCTCCGGTTCGGCGTGGATGGCGTGCGAGAGGGCGATCAACCGCGGTCCGGCGGCACCGATCGCGGCATCCGCGCGCGCCGCCGCGTCCACCCGCGCGCCCGCGTCCGCCCGCGCGCCGTCGCGGGACGGCGGGACGGGCGGAGGCGGTGGCATGGGACACAGTCTGGCACTGCTGGCCGCCCGCGGCGCGGCACGCACCGGCGGGGGCGGGTCGGCGCCGGGTCAGCCCAGGGCGAAGGCCAGGTTCTCCGGCGTGGTGTGCACGGCGAGTCCGGCCAGGGCGTCGGCGTGCAGCGCCCGCTTGATGATCGGCAGAATCGGCTTGCGGTTGGCCGCCAGCGCCGCCGCGCGCGCCACGGCCTGCTCGAGCAGCGCGTCCGCCTCGGCCACGTCGTCGACGATGCCCGCGGCGCGGGCTTCGGCGGCCGGGAACCGGTGACCGGTGGTCATGGCCTGCACGCAGACCTGGTTGCCGAGGCGATGCGTGAGCAGGGCGTTCATCCCGACGGTGAACGGCATGCCCAGGTGCACCTCGGGCAGGCACCAGAAGCCGCGGTCGGCGCGCATCACCCGGAAGTCGTGCGAGCTGGCCAGCATGGCGCCCGCGCCGAAGGCGTGCCCGTTGATCGCGCAGACCGTCGGCAGCGGGAAGGTGAGCAGGCGGCTGTAGATCGCGTGCACCCGGTCCAGGTAGCCGTGCATCTGCTTCAGGTTGCCGAACAGCCAGTCGGTGTCCAGGCCGTTGCTGTAGAACTTGCCGGTGGCGGTGGTCACCAGCGCCGCGGGGCCCTCACTGGCCTCGACCTCGTCGAGCAGCGCGTTGAACCGGTCGATCCAGTCGGGATGGAAGCGGTTCTCGCTGTCGGTCTGTCCCTCGTTTCCGAGGTGGAGCACGAACACATCGCCCTGACGTTCCAGATACGGCATGCGGGCAGCCTAACCAACCGGAGCGCGGTGCTACTCGTGGGTAGCACCCCCTGCCCGGCGCGCGCGGCCGATCACGGCGATACTTGACCCATGCTTGCCGCAGAGGCCGCCGAGGCGATCGCCGAACGTACCGGGGTGCCGCGGCACCGGGCCGCGGTGGTGCTGGGATCGGGCTGGCAGGCCGCGGCCGCCGAGATCGGCGAGCCGTCGGCGTCGGTGCCGATGCCCGAGCTGCCCGGCTTCGGCACCCCGTCCGCCCAGGGCCACGTGCCCGTGCTGCATTCGGTGCCGGTCGGGTCCGAGCACGTGCTCGTGCTGATGGGCAGGCAGCACCTCTACGAGGGCTACTCCCCCGCCGAGGTGGTGCACCCGGTCGCGACCGCGGTGGCCGCGGGCGCGGAGACCGTCGTGCTCACCAACGCCGCGGGCGGCATCAGAGCGGGCCTGCGGGTCGGCGAGCCGGTGCTGATCGCCGATCACCTGAATCTGACCGGCCGCTCCCCGCTGGCCGGCGCGACCTTCGTCGATCTCGTCGACGCCTGGGATCCGGGGTTGCGGGCCCTGGCACGGGAACTGGACCCGGAACTCACCGAGGGCGTGTACGCGGGCCTGACCGGTCCGCAGTACGAGACGCCCGCGGAGATCCGGATGCTGCGCACCGTCGGCGCGGACCTGGTCGGCATGTCGACGGTCCTCGAAGCCATCGCGGCCCGGTCGCTGGGCGCCCGCCTGCTCGGCATCTCCCTCGTCACGAATCTCGCCGCCGGCGTCACCGGGGAACATCTCTCGCATGCCGAGGTGCTCGCCGAGGGCAACGCGGCCGCGCCGCGACTGGGCAAACTCCTGCGCGGCGTGCTGGAGCGGCTCGGCTCGGCGCCCGACGGCGCCGCATGATCGCGTCGATCGTCCCGTCCCGGCGACGCACCGTGATCCGGCGCGGCGGGTGGAAAGGACACGGTCGCTAGCCATGCTGCGCTTCGGGACGGCGGGACTGCGCGGACCGGTCGGACCGGGACCGGACGCGATGAACACCGAGACGGTCGCGCGCGCGACCGCGGGCGTGGTCGAGTGGCTGCGCGGCCGCTGCCTCGGCGGCGGCCGGGTGGTGGTGGGGCGCGACGCCCGGCACGGTTCGGCCGAGTTCGCCGCCGTCACCGCCGAGATCTTCCAGGCGGCGGGTTTCCCGGTGACGCTGCTGCCCGAACCGCTGCCGACCCCGGTGGTCGCCTACGCGGTGCGAGCGCTGGGGGCGGTCGCGGGCGTGCAGATCACCGCCTCGCACAACCCGCCCGCCGACAACGGCTACAAGCTCTACCTCGACGGCGGATCGCAGCTCATCGCCCCCGCCGACGCCGAGATCGAACGGTGTATCGAGGCCGCGCGGCCCCCGTTCGACCGGGCGGCCGTCGCGCCGTCGGGCGCGGAGCTGGTGGATGACTACCTCGCGCGGGTGGCCGCGCTGCCGTCGCTGATCGGCGGACCCGGCCCGCGCGCGGCCGTGCGGATCGCGCTGACCCCGATGCACGGCGTCGGCGGCGACCTCGCGGTGCGCGCCCTGGCCGCCGCGGGCTTCACCGACGTGCACGTGGTGCCCGAGCAGTTCGACCCCGATCCGGACTTCCCGACCGTCGCCTTCCCCAACCCGGAGGAACCCGGCGCGGCCGACCTGGTGCTGGCGACCGCGCGGCGGGTCGGCGCGGATCTGGCCATCGCGCTGGACCCGGACGCCGACCGTTGCGCGCTGGGTGTACCCGGCCCGGACGGGTGGCGCATGCTGCGCGGCGACGAGACCGGCGTGCTGCTCGGTGACCGCGTCCTGCGCACCGCACCCGCCGACGCGCTGGTGGCGACCACGATCGTGTCCTCACGGCTGCTGTCGAAGGTCGCGGCCGCGCGCGGCGCCCGCTACGCCGAGACCCTGACGGGTTTCAAGTGGCTGGCCCGCGCC
The DNA here is from genome assembly GCF_001182745.1 of Nocardia farcinica. Lineage (NCBI taxonomy): Bacteria > Bacillati > Actinomycetota > Actinomycetes > Mycobacteriales > Nocardiaceae > Nocardia > Nocardia farcinica. The sequence goes on from NZ_LN868938.1 coordinate 3,261,301, forward strand.
GGTGACGGCCTGGTGTACGCCTACGAGGAGGCCATCGGGCACTGCGTCGACCCGGCCACCGTGCGCGACAAGGACGGCATCTCCGCGGCGGTGACGGCCGCCGACATGGTGGCCGCCGGCAAGGCCGCCGGACGCACCCTGCTCGACGAACTCGACGACTACGCGGTGCGATTCGGCGTGCACGCCGGTGACCAGGTCTCGCTGCGGACGGCCGACACCGCCGCCGCGGCCGCCGTGGTCGAACGGCTGCGCGCCGACCCGCCCGCGGCACTCGCGGGCGAACCGATGCGCTACACCGACCAGCTGCGGGTGCGGGGCCGGCTGCGCACCGATGCGCTGATCTTCGAGGGCGAACGCTCGCGGGTGGTGATCCGGCCGTCCGGCACCGAGCCCAAGCTCAAGTGCTACCTGGAGGTGGTGGAGCCGGTACGCGCACCCGCGGCCCTGGCCGCGGCGAAACAGGCTGCGCGGGAACGGCTCGCGGAGCTGGCGGATTACTGCCGCAGGCTCTGAGACATTGCTGCCGCAGGCTCTCAGACATTACTGCCGCAGGCTCTGACACCGGCCACGATCGCGTTCGGGCCGCGCTCCCTCAGCGCGGCCCGAACTGCCGATCGCCCGCGTCACCCAGACCGGGCACGATGTAGGCGTTCTCGTTCAATCCCTCGTCGACCGCGGCGGTCACCAGCCGTACCGGCAGGCCGCTGCGTTCCAGCGTGGCAATGCCTTCCGGCGCCGCGACCACGCACAGGGCGGTGATGTCGGTGGCGCCGCGGGCGGCAAGCAGTTCCAGGGTGTGGCGCATGGACCCGCCGGTGGCCAGCATCGGATCCAGCACGAACACCGGCACGCCCGCGAGGTCTTCCGGCAGCGACTCCATGTACGGCACCGGCTGATGGGTGCTCTCGTCCCGCGCGATCCCGACGAAACCCACCCGCGCGTCCGGCACCAACCCGGCGGCCGCATCGACCATGCCGAGCCCGGCGCGCAACACCGGCACCAACAGCGGCGGCTGCGCGAGCCGGGCACCGGTGGCCGGGGCGACGGGCGTGTTGATCTCGTAGGTGTCCACCGGCGCCTCCCGCAGCGCCTCGTAGACCAGGATGCCGGTCAGATCGCACAGCGCCGCGCGGAAGACCGCATTGGGCGTGCGCTCGTCGCGCATCGTCGTCAACAGGGCAGCGGCCAGCGGGTGATCCACGGTGTGCGTGCGCATGAGGGAACGATAAGGTCGACGCGAGTGCGCAGTCGGGCGAGGCGGTGGAAAATGTTGCCGCGGGGGTGGAACCGCGGGGCGAGGCGGCGCGTCGAACTAGGTGGATGACGTACTCTGCCTGGGAACAACGGATGGGGGAAGCACTATGTCGAAGATGTCGGCGGATACCGAGGGCATCGCCGCGTATGGCGCGACCGCCGGTGTCATGGCGGGCGAGATGGCGGGTGTCGCGGCGGGGGCCGCGGCCGCCGCACCGGCGCTGCTCGGGCCGATCATGGGGTTGATCGGCGGCGATTTCGTGGCCGCCTACAGCGCGGCGCACGCCGGGCACGTCGCCTCGATCGCGCAGTTGTCGGCCGTGCTGTCCAGCATGGGCGGGGCCGCGGCGGGCGCGGCCACGGTGCTCACCGAGACGGACCTCACCAACGCCGCCGCCCTGCGCGGCGCCGAGTTGGACGGATGAGCCGGTGATCGACATCAACGTGCTCGTCAAACCGCTGCTCGACCTGCTGAGCAGTTTCGGCTCCGGCGTGCTGCCCAGCGGCGGCCCCTCCGACGCGCTGGTGTCGGCGTCCACCGCCCTCGAGCAGCTGCACCAGCAGGGCCGCACGAGCATCAACCAGATGAACAGCGCCTGGGACGGGGTCGCCGCCGACGCCGCGACCGCCAAGGCGCTGCGGGTGCAGACCTCCGCCGCCACCATCTCCGACCGGGGCACCGAGATGGCCACCGTGGTGAATCAGGCTGCCGCCCAGGTGGAGACGGGCCAGAAGGATCTCAACGGCATCGTCCAGTCCTTCGTGAACACCGCCACCGCGCTCGGTCCCACGCTGGCGACGCCGCAGGGCCTCACGGTGCTGGTCGGCTCGGCCATCGAACACCTGAACCAGGGCCTGGCGGTGGTCGGGCGGGTGCGCAGCGAACTCGACACCCAGACCGCCGCCATCACCCAGCTCACCCCGCCGCCCTCCACCCCGCCGGTTGCCTCGCTGCCCGGCGCGCTCGCGGGCGGCGCGTCCTCGGGCCTACAGGGCCTGATGGGCGTGGTGGGCCAGGCGGGTTCACTCGCCACCACGATGGCGAGCACCCCGCTGAAGCAGGTGTCGAAGGCGGCGAACACCGGCACGACGCCGAGTTCGGCCGCGCCCAGCGGGCAGAACCCGAACTCGTCCACGTCGACGACCGCCACCACCGACGGGGTCAAGATCACCCTGCCCGACGGCAGCGTGGTCGAGGCGCCGAACGAGAAGGCCGCCACGGCGGTGCAGGCCGCGATCGGGGCCGTGGGCACGCCTTATGTGTGGGGCGGCAACGACCCGGGCTCGGGCATCGACTGCAGCGGTCTCACCAAGTACGCCTACGGCGAGGCGGGGGTGGAGTTGCCGCGGCTGGCGCAGGAACAGCACATCGGCCACCCCCAGGTCTCGCCCGGTGACCTGATGCCCGGCGACCTGGCCGTGTGGGACGGCCACGTCGCGATGGTCATCGGCAACGGGCAGCTCGTGGAGGCCGGTGATCCGGTCTCGATCAGTTCCATCCGAACGGAGAACATGGGTATGGAGTTCTACGGCTTCTACAGGCCCACCGCATGAGCGAGCAGCAGATCCCGAACGTCACGGTCGCGGTCAGCCAGAACCGGTCGGGCACCATCGCCGTCAAGGCCACCGACCAGGGCATGCCGGTGGAGATCAAGTTCGAGCGCAGCGAATACCGCTACGGCGCACAGGCGCTGGCGAACGAGATCCTGCGGCTCACGCAGCGCTCGGCCGTCGCCGCCCGGGCCAAGCGCCGCGAGGTGCTGGCCGAATCGGGCATGCCCGCCGACATCCTGGACCGGCTCGGGCTGCCCACCCGGCAGCAGGCCGTCGACGAGCTGGACCGCATCGATGACGCCGACACCGGTCCGACGAGCTGGATGAGGCCGGTATGACGGGAGGGCGCGCGATGCGCGTTGAGGGAGGCACAGCATGAGCGCGGAAATGGATGCCCTGGTCGCCGGCGCGACCGCGAAACTGGAGGCGCTCGAAGCCGCGCTGTACGGCCTGAAGCAGGTGAAAGGCACCTTCACCACCGAGGACGGCGCGGTGAGCGTGGAGGTGAACAGCGACGGCGCGCTGGTCGGCCTGCGGCTGTCGGAGGCGGTCACCGCGATGGCGCCCGCCGACGTCGGTCAGCTCATCGTGTGGGCCTGCCGGCAGGCCGCCGAGGACGCGGGCGCCCAGCGGTCGAAGGTCGTTGCGACACTGAACGAATCGTTCGCTTCGGACACGACCTCGGTTCCGGGGTCGCCGGGAGGCAGGCCGGATAGTGCCTGAGCCGGAAGGTCGATAGGCTTCCGCACATGGCTTCTGGAGACATCGTCCCGATCGAGCTCGGCCTGACCGACGGCGATCTCGTCACCCTGTGGGCACCGCGCTGGCGTGACGGTGACGACGAGTGGATGGCGTTCCTCGGACACGAGGACACCCTCTACGGTTTCGAGGGCGTCGCCGAGCTGGCGGCGTTCGTCCGGACCAACTCCGACAACGATCTCGTCGACCATCCCGCCTGGAAGGTGGTGGTGGGGCTGTCGGCGGCGGAGCTGGAGCCGGAGGAGAACTACTCCTACGATCTGGTCGGCGTTCCCGAGCTGGCGGCGGGCGATCCGGATCCGGAGACCATCGCCGAACTCGAGGAGACCCTCGAGATGGTCCGCAACATCGGTGATGTCTGCGAGCTGGAGACGGTGACCAAGTTCTTCAGCTCCCACCCGGTGCTCGGTGCGCTGCCGAGCGGGGTGAGCGCGTTCGTCGGCCGTGACGGCGAGGAGCTGTGGGACCAGATCGGCGCCGCCATCGCCAAGGACTGGGACGCGGTACTCGACGCGGTCGACACCGTGGTGAGCATTCCGGAGGTCGACGCCGACGCGCTCGCCGTGGCCGAGGCGGAGCTGCTCGCCGCCGAGGAGAACGTGGTCGACGCCGACGACGTCGCCGACGCCGAGGAGGAAGAGGAGTTCGAGCCCGTCGATCTGGACGCGGACGACGAGGACGAGGAGGAGTCGTTCTGGCACGAGGTCGGCATCGACCCGGTCAAGATCGTCACCTCCGAGGGCACGTACTTCACGCTGCGTTGCTACCTCGACGACGAACCGATCTTCCTGGGCCGCGACGGCTCGATCCTGGTGTTCGGTTCCGAGCGCGCGCTGGCCCGCTACCTGGCCGACGACCACGATCACGACCTGGCCCGGGTGAGCACCTACGGCGACGTGCAGACCGCCGCCGTGGACGGCTCGCTCGAGGTCGAGGTCACCGACGAGAACGTCTACGTGCTGCCCGGCCTGGCCGAGGATCTGGCCGAGGGCCCGCGTGCGGTGGACATCGATCAGCTCGACCTGGCGGTCGAATTGTTCACCGACGCAGCCGATTACGCCGACGACGACGCGGTGGAAACCGCGCTGGCCAAGTCCACGCCGCTGGGCTGGTACGTCTCCTACCTGTTGAACCCCGACCCGACCAGGCTGGCCCCGAACCCGCCCTACGCGGCCGAGGCGCAGGCCTGGCGCGAGCTGGAACGCAACTTCGAGGCGCGCCTGGTGAGCGAGTGAGACGTCAGCCGATCAGCACGGCGTAGCCGGGCTTGATGATGTCGTCGATGATGCGCAACCGTTCCGGGAACGGGATGAACGCCGACTTCATGGCGTTGATCGTGAACCGTTCCAGGTCGCTCCAGCCGTAGCCGAAGGTCTGCACCAGCTTGTGCATCTCCTGGCTCATACTCGTGTCGCTCATCAGCCGGTTGTCGGTGTTGACGGTGACGCGGAAGCGCAGCCGGGCCAGCAGGTCGAACGGATGCTTGTCCAGCGAGGGCACCGCGCCGGTCTGCACGTTGGACGACGGGCACAGCTCGAGCGGGATCCGCTTGTCGCGCACGTACCGGGCGACCAGGCCGAGTTCGGCGTCGGCCACCGAATCACCGACCCGGATGTCGTCGGTGATCCGCACGCCGTGCCCGAGGCGGTCGCAACCGCAGAAGGCCAGTGCCTCGTGGATCGACGGCAGCCCGAAGGCCTCACCGGCGTGGATGGTGAAGTGCGCGCTGTTGGCGCGCATGTACTCGAAGGCGTCCAGGTGCCGGGTGGGCGGGTATCCGGCCTCGGCCCCGGCGATGTCGAAACCGCCGACCCCGCGATCGCGCCAGCGCACCGCGAGTTCGGCGATCTCGCGGGAACGCGCGGCGTGCCGCATGGCGGTGAGCAGACAGGTCACCACGATCGGCTGGCCGGCGGCCGCGGCCGCCCGCTCCCCCTCGCGGAAGCCCGCCAGCGTGTGCTCGACCACCTCGTCGAGGCTGAGCCCGCGTTCCAGGTGCTGCTCGGGCGCGTAACGCACCTCGGCGTAGACCACGCCGTCGGCGGCGAGATCGAGGACGCATTCCCGAGCGACCCGGCGCAGCCCCTCGGAGGTCTGCATGACGGCCACGGTGTGGGCGAAGGTCTCCAGATACCGTTCCAGCGAGCCGCTGTCGGCGGCCTCCCGGAACCAGGCCGCCAGCTCGGCCTCGGTGTCGGCGGGTAATTCGTCGTAGCCGCACTCGGCGGCCAGTTCGAGCACCGTCGCGGGCCGCAGGCCACCGTCGAGGTGGTCGTGCAGCAGGGCCTTGGGTGCTCGGCGGATCGAGGCGAGGGTCAGCGGCGTCGGTCCTGTCATGTCCACACGGTAGCCGCGCCCGGCCGATTCGGCAGGCGACACGGGCGCGGTCCACACACCCGTCGCCGCACGGTCACGGACTTGTCGGTCCGCGGCCATTCGACGGTGGGCCGAGGGGTGCGATCACGACCGTGTGGCCGCCCGATCCGGGGCCGGGCGAGCGAGCAGGGCGCGGATCTCCGCGGCGACCAGGGCGGGGTCCTGCCCGGCCAGGAAACGACCGGCCGAGACGGTGCGATGGCGCAGGTCGGGCGCCCAGGCTCGCCACAGTGCGGCGGCGTCGTAACCGAGCGCGGCTCCCCAGTCCTGCGGGAGCACCGCGACCGGCATGCCGAGGGTGCGCCCGGCCGCCCGGTCGGCGCGGTCGTGCTCCACGTCGACGGTCGCGGAGGCGCGGTAGTCGGCGACGATCGATGGCACCGCGGCACGGGATGCGGCGAGGCAGGCGGCCCGGATCTCGCTGCTGCACGCCACCGACGGCGATCTCGCCTGCGCCCGCGCCGCGCTGCGGGACCTGCCCGATCCGCCGGCGGACCCGCACGCCGAGGCGCTGTGGTGCGTGATCGGTCGCGACGCGCTGCTGGCCGGTGGCCGCGACTCCGTCGCGCGTGCGCACGCGGCGCTGCTGCCCGCGGCCGCCGAGTCCGCAGGCGGCGGGCGGGCTGTTCACCGCGGGACCGGTCGCCGGCTACCTCGCGGAACTGGCGTCCCACGCTCGGCTGAACGCGGGACGTCCGGCGCTCAACCGATCCGGTCGAGCACGAGCGGGCCCGTGCCGGCGGCGGCGTCGCCGATCTCGATCCCCTCGCGCAGCGCGGCGGCCGCGGAGTCGAACGCCTCGGGGGTGTCGGTGTGCAGGGTGCACAGCGCCTGGCCAGCGGTGACGCGGTCGCCGACCCCGGCATGCAGTGCCACGCCCGCGCCGTGCTGCACCGGGTCGCCCTGACGTGCCCGCCCCGCGCCGAGCCGCCAAGCGGCCACACCGACGCCCATCGCGTCGAGGCGGGTCAGTACGCCGTCACGGTCGGCGCGCAGGATCTCGGTGTGCGTGGCGCGCGGCAGCGGCGCGTCCGGGTCGCCGCCCTGGGCGCGCACCATCGCGCGCCAGTGGTCCATCGCGCGGCCGGAGGCGAGCACATCGGCCGGATCGGTGTCCAGGCCGGCGAGGGCGACCATCTCGCGCGCCAGTGCCAGGGTCAGCTCGACGACGTCGGCGGGCCCGCCACCGGCCAGGACCGCCACCGCCTCGGCGACCTCGAGCGCATTGCCCGCCGTGCGGCCGAGCGGGCTGTCCATCGCGGTCAACAAGGCCACCGTCCGCACGCCCGCGTCGGCGCCGAGCTCGACCATCGTGGTGGCCAATTCGGTCGCGGTCGCGCGGTCCTTCATGAACGCGCCGGAGCCGACCTTGACGTCGAGGACCAGTGCGGCGGTGCCCTCGGCGATCTTCTTGCTCATGATCGAACTGGCGATCAGCGGCACCGACTCGACGGTGCCGGTGACGTCGCGCAGTGCGTAGAGGCGCTTGTCGGCGGGAGCGAGGTCGGCGCCGGCCGCGCAGATCACCGCACCGATCGCCGGGTCGGCCAGGATGTCGCGCATCCGCGCCACCGGGACGTCGGCCCGCCAGCCCGGGATCGACTCGAGTTTGTCCAGGGTGCCGCCGGTGTGCCCGAGCCCGCGGCCGGACAGCTGCGGCACCGCCGCGCCGCAGGCGGCGACCAGTGGCGCCAGCGGCAGGGTGATCTTGTCGCCGACGCCGCCGGTGGAGTGCTTGTCGACGGTGGGCCGGGGCAGGTCGGTGAAGTCCATGCGCTGCCCGGAGGCGATCATGGCGGCGGTCCAGCGGGCGGTCTCGCGCCTGGTCATCCCGCGCAGCAGGATCGCCATCGCCAGCGCCGCCATCTGTTCGTCGGCGACCGCGCCCCGGGTGAAGGCGTCGATCACCCAGTCGATCTGCTCGTCGGAGAGCTGTCCGCCGTCGCGTTTGGTGGTGATGAGGGAAACCGCGTCCAGAGCCGTCACGCGGCCAGTCTGGCACTCACCGCTGCCCGGCGGCGAGGTCGTCGGGGCCGAAGGCATCGGGCAGCAACCGCGCCAGCGGAACCGGACCGGCCCGGTGGTCCACCAGCAACCCCGCTCCCCCGTGCTCGTAGAGCACCTGGCGACAGCGCCCGCAGGGCAGCAGGATTTCGCCGCGCGAATCGGTCACCGAGACCGCCAGCAACCGCCCGCCCCCACCCGCGATGAAGTTACCGACCAGTACAGTTTCGGCACAGAGGCCGAGTCCGTATGAGACATTTTCCACATTGCATCCGCTCACAATTCCGCCGTCGGCACGGAGAGCCGCCGCGCCGACCGGGAACCGCGAGTACGGCGCATAGGCGTTATGCATTACCCGAAAAGCATTGTCGCGCAAAGAATTCCAGTCGATTTCGGGCACAGCGGACCTTCTCCTCCACGGGCCGCACCCACGCGCGCGAGTGCCGCAGCGCACCCCGTTACGCAGCAACAAAGGTAAACCTAACCCACCGCATTACCACGCAACGCACGGCACGCCGAATTAGTTCCGCGAATCGGAGGGGATTAGAGTCCAAGACAGATCGGTTCAGGTTCCCGGCAGCGGGCATGCGCTTCAGGAGCACAGCGCAGCCACCTGGGCATTCGCCCCTCCCACGCGGTCGGCACCGGACCTGAAACCGGGTCCATCAACGACGTTGGAGGCACCGCACTCTATGACCACGATCGAAGCTCCGGCCCAGCCGAAGCGGAAGACGCTGTATCGAGGCGACCCGGGAATGTGGTCCTGGGCGCTGCACCGCATCACCGGTGTCACGATTTTCTTCTTCCTCTTCGTGCACGTGTTGGACACCGCGCTGGTCCGGGTCAGCCCGGAGGTCTACGACGAAGCCATCGAGACCTACAAGAACCCGCTGGTCGCCCTGATGGAGATGGGCCTGGTCGTCTGCGTGCTGTTCCACGCGCTCAACGGCGTCCGCGTGATCCTCGTCGACTTCTGGTCCCAGGGCCCGCGCTTCCAGCGCCAGATGCTGTGGATCGTGCTCGCCATCTGGATCGTGGCCTCGGCCGCCGGTGTCGGCCGCCAGTTCTTCTACCTGCTGACGGAGCACTGATCACGATGACCGCACCTGTTCTCGGCAAGTCCTACGACCGCCCCGCCAGCCTGGACCTGCCCCGGGCGCCGCGCGGGCGCGCGGGCAACAACTTCGAGAAGTACGCCTGGCTGTTCATGCGCTTCTCCGGGCTGCTGCTGATCGTGCTCGTCCTGGGTCACATGTTCATCATGCTGATGATCGACGGCGGCGTGCAGCGCCTGAACTTCGCGTTCGTGGCCGGCCGCTGGGCCTCGCCGTTCTGGCAGATCTGGGATCTCACCATGCTCTGGCTGGCCCAGCTGCACGGCGGCAACGGCCTGCGCACCGTGATCGACGACTACTCCCGCAAGGACTCGACCCGCTTCTGGCTCAAGACCCTGCTCGCGGTCTCGATGATCCTGATCATGGGCGTCGGCACCTACGTCATCTTCACCTTCGACCCCAACATCAGTTAGGAACAGGCCACCTCGCATGAGTGAGTCCAGCGAACGTAACAGCGGCGCCGTCGCAGCCCGTCCTGTTCAGGAACATCGCTACGACGTCGTCATCGTCGGTGCCGGCGGCGCGGGTATGCGCGCGGCCATCGAGGCGGGCCCGCGCGTCCGGACGGCCGTGCTGACCAAGCTGTACCCGACCCGTAGCCACACCGGCGCGGCCCAGGGCGGCATGTGCGCCGCGCTGGCCAACGTGGAAGAGGACAACTGGGAATGGCACACCTTCGACACCGTCAAGGGTGGTGACTACCTGGTGGACCAGGACGCCGCGGAGATCATGGCCAAGGAGGCCATCGACGCGGTGCTCGACCTGGAGAAGATGGGCCTGCCGTTCAACCGCACGCCCGAGGGCAAGATCGACCAGCGCCGCTTCGGCGGTCACACCCGCGATCACGGCAAGGCGCCGGTGCGCCGCGCCTGCTACGCGGCCGACCGCACCGGCCACATGATCCTGCAGACGCTGTACCAGAACTGCGTCAAGCACGACGTGCAGTTCTTCAACGAGTTCTACGTGCTCGACCTGGTGCTCACCGAGACCGACCGGGGTCCGGTCGCCACCGGCGTGGTCGCCTACGAGCTGGCCACCGGCGACCTGCACGTCTTCCACGCCAAGTCGATCGTGTTCGCCACCGGCGGCTCGGGCCGCATGTACAAGACCACCTCGAACGCGCACACCCTGACCGGTGACGGCATGGCGATCGTGTTCCGCAAGGGCCTGCCGCTCGAGGACATGGAATTCCACCAGTTCCATCCGACGGGTCTGGCCGGTCTGGGCATCCTCATCTCCGAGGCGGTCCGCGGTGAGGGCGGCATCCTGCGCAACGCCGACGGCGAGCGCTTCATGGAGCGCTACGCCCCCACCATCAAGGACCTCGCCCCGCGCGACATCGTCGCCCGCTCGATGGTGCTCGAGGTGCTCGAGGGCCGCGGCGCCGGGCCGAACAAGGACTACGTCTACATCGACGTGACCCACCTCGGCGAGGACGTGCTCGAGGAGAAGCTGCCCGACATCACCGAGTTCTCCCGCACCTACCTGGGCGTGGACCCGGTGAAGGAGCTGGTGCCGGTCTTCCCGACCTGCCACTACGTGATGGGCGGCATCCCCACCCGCATCCGCGGCGAGGTGCTGCGCAACAACGACGACATCGTGCCCGGCCTCTACGCCGCGGGTGAATGCGCCTGCGTCTCGGTGCACGGCGCCAACCGCCTCGGCACCAACTCGCTGCTGGACATCAACGTCTTCGGCCGCCGGGCGGGCATCGCCGCCGCCGAGTACGCCGAGCGCACCGACTTCGTCGAGATGCCGGAGAACCCGGCGCAGATGGTGCAGGACTGGCTGGCGCTGATCCTGTCCGACCACGGCAACGAGCGCGTCGCCGACATCCGCACCGAGCTGCAGCGGTCGATGGACAACAACGCCTCGGTGTTCCGCACCGAGGACACGCTCAAGCAGGCCCTCACCGACATCCACGCGCTCAAGGAGCGGTACTCGCGGATCACGGTGCAGGACAAGGGCAAGCGCTACAACAGCGACCTGCTCGAGGCCGTCGAGCTGGGCTTCCTGCTCGAGCTGGCCGAGGTCACCGTGGTGGGCGCGCTCAACCGCAAGGAGTCGCGCGGCGGCCACGCCCGCGAGGACTACCCGGACCGCGACGACGTGAACTTCATGCGGCACACCATGGCCTACAAGGAGGGCACGGATCTGCTGTCCGACATCCGGCTCGACTTCAAGCCGGTGGTGCAGACCCGTTACGAGCCGATGGAGCGTAAGTACTGATGACTGCCGTACTCGAGAAGACCAGCGCGTCGAATCCGGCTCCGGTGCCCGAGGGCTCGACCATGATCACCGTCAAGGTGGCGCGGTTCAACCCGGAGGACGGCCAGGGCGCGCACTGGGAGTCCTTCCAGGTGCCGGTCCTGCCGACCGACCGCTTCCTGAACGTCCTGATCTACATCAAGTCCTACCTCGACGGCACCCTCACCTTCCGGCGCTCCTGCGCCCACGGCGTGTGCGGGTCCGATGCCATGCGGATCAACGGTGTGAACCGGCTGGCCTGCAAGGTGCTGATGAAGGACATGCTGCCCAAGGACGGCAAGAGCATCACCGTCACCGTCGAGCCGATCCGCGGCCTGCCCGTGGAGAAGGACCTCGTGGTGGACATGGAGCCGTTCTTCGACGCCTTCCGCGCGGTGAAGCCGTACCTGATCACCTCGGGCAACGAGCCGACCCGCGAGCGCATCCAGAGCCAGGCCGACCGTGCCCGGTTCGACGACACCACCAAGTGCATCCTGTGCGCCTGCTGCACCACCTCGTGCCCGGTGTACTGGCACGACGGCAGCTACTTCGGCCCGGCCGCGATCGTGAACGCGCACCGCTTCATCTTCGACAGCCGTGACGAGGGCGCCCGCGAACGCCTCGACATCCTCAACGACGTCGAAGGCGTGTGGCGCTGCCGCACCACCTTCAACTGCACCGACGCCTGCCCCCGCGGCATCGAGGTCACCAAGGCCATCCAGGAAGTCAAGCGAGCCCTCCTCTTCGCCCGCTGAGTTTCTCGTGCCACATTCGAGGGCCGGGTGCCGCGAGCACCCGGCCCTCGTCGTTTTTCCGTCGCCCCCGCGCGGGAATGTTCTAGAATCGCACACATGACGGAGCTTCCGGCGGGGGAGCTGGGCGACCGCATCGCCCAGGCACGGAGCCGACACGGCCTGACGCAGGCCCAGTTGGCCGCCGCCATCGGTATCGATCGGTCGGCGCTGGCCAAGATCGAAGGTGGTACTCGGCGGGTCTCGGCGCTGGAACTGGCCGGCATCGCCGAGGAACTCGGAGAGCGGATCGAGTGGTTCGTGCTTCCCTCGCCGCCCGCGATCGTGTCCCATCGCAACCTGCAAGAACCCGGCACGCCCAGCCCCGAAATCGACAAGCTGCTCGAACGGCTCGCGTGGAATGTCGAGTTCATGACCGAGCACGATCGCGCACTGGGTCTGGACGGCCCGGTGCAGATGGCCAAACCCGGGTCCATCGCGGAAGCGGAGGAAGCCGCTCGCTCGGCCCGCGAACGTCTCGGCCTCGACGACGCCGAACCGGCCCGCGACATCGGCCGGAAAATGGGGGAGCTAGGCCTGCTCGTCTTCAGCTTCGAACTCGGCGCGGATGCCGCCGACGCGGCCTCGCTGCTGTTGCGCGCGGGGGGAATCGCACTGATCAACGGCAGCCTCCAGGTCGGCCGACGCCGACTGGCGCTGGCGCACGAGTTCGGCCATTACCTGTTCGCCGACGAATACACCGTCGATTGGCGGCTCGGCGCCGCCGCGGACACCGGCGCCTGGGAGACCCGCCTGGACCGGTTCGCGCGAGCAGTGCTGCTTCCTGTCCGCTCACTGCCCGCGCGATGGCGGGAGTACGCGGCAACGGAGGGCGTTCGCACGGCGGCCGTCCGGCTGGCCAGCGATTACCAGGTCGACATGACCACGCTCGCGCAGCGCCTGCTGGAACTCGAGGTCATCGAGGCCAAGCAAGCCGGATTCATCCGAACCGTGCGCACGACTGCCGCCGATATCGTCGAGTTCGACCTGGTCCCCCGCCACGAGCTGGAACCACCGTATCTGAGCCATCGCTATCAGAAGTCGGTGCTTCGCCTCCTGCGCGCAGGCGTGGTCTCCACCGCACGAGCTGCCGACCTGCTGTTCGACACGATCGAGGAGGGCGAGCTCCCCGGACCGGACCAGCTCGCCGAGAACGCGATCTGGGACTTCGTGTGAGCGCGTCCCGGACGCTCGTCTTCGACACCAGCCCGCTGTGCCATTTTGCGCGCTCCGACTGGCTCGGCGTGTTGAAAGCGGTGGTCGGCGACCGGGCGGCGGTGATACCCGACGTCGTAGCGTTCGAGCTTCGCAATTTGGCGTCCAACGACGACCGGATCGGTGCGGTCCTGCGGGCGCCCTGGATCGAACACCGCGAACTGCGTAATCCCCAGGAGCTGGCAGCGTTCGCCCAGTTCTCGGCGCGTCTGGTCCGGAGGAACCGCAATCGGGGGGAGGCCGGTGTACTCGCTCTCGCACGGACGCTGCCGGGCATCGCTGTGGTGGACGACGCGGCCGGTCGGCGCGCGGCGCGCGACTACAGCATCGAGTACTGCCCCACGCTGCGGCTGCTGTGCGAGGCGATCCGGACCGGTCTGTTGACGGTGCCGCTGGTGTCGGCCCTCGCCGACGATCTTCTGATCAACGAGTACCGGTTGCCGTTCGCACCGGGCGGGTTCGAGAAGTGGGCGCGCGAGCACGGAATGCTCGAGTAGAGCGCGTCATTCGACGAACCCGTCGTCCAGGGGTGCGGCGCGGGACCAGTGTTCGCCGGCCAGGACGATGTGGTCGAGGAAGCGGAGGCCGACGGTGGTGGCGGCGGCGTGCAGGAGGGTGGTGGCGCGGCGGTCGTCGGGGCTGGGGTGTGGGTCGCCGGAGGGGTGGTTGTGGACGACGGCGAAGGAGCGGCCGTCGTGGCGTAGGACGGTGTTGAGGATCTCGCGGACCGGGACGGCGACGCGGTCGACGGCGCCCTCGGCGACGAAGACGTGGCGGCGTAGCCGGTGCTGGGTGTCGCAGATCAGCACGAGCAGGCGTTCGACGCGGGCACCGGCGAACAGGGGCGCGGCGACGCGGGCGACCTCGGCGGCGTGGGTGAGCCGCGGCGCCGCGGCCGACTCGGCGCGGGCGCGATGGCCGAGGTGGAAAGCGGCGATGAGGGCCGCCGCCTTCGCCGAGCCCACGCCGGTGCGGCGGGCCAGTTCTTCCGGCCTGGCCGCGGCCAGGCCGGCGATGCCGCCGTGGTCGGCCAGCAGCTCGGCGGCGAGTTCCAGCGCACTCGCGCCGCGGCGGCCCTGACCGAGCAGCAGCGCCAGCAGCTCACCGTCGCTGAGCGCCATCGGCCCGAGCGTGAGCAGACGCTCTCGCGGCCGCTGTGAGCTGGGCATCCGCGCGATCGGTACCGACATCCCCATCCCCCTCGCCATCCGATGTGACGGGGCGATCATGCCACCGCCCACCGACACCGGGGCGACGACTCACCTTGACGATATACCCTGTAGGGGTATAGTCCGAGGTATGGAGGACATGCAAGGCCACCACTCCGGCCATGCCGATCACCCTGCCCACGACCACACCACCCACGCGGACCACACCACTCACACCGACCACGCGGACCACATCAACCACGCTGCTCACGCCGACCACGCAGCCCACACGGACCACACCGACCACTCCACCTGGCAGATGGCGATGACCGCCACCCTGCACTGCCTCACCGGCTGCGCTATCGGCGAGGTGCTGGGCATGGTCATCGGCACCGCGCTCGGCTGGGGCAACGTGCCGACCATGGTGCTGGCGATCGTGCTCGCCTTCGTCTTCGGCTACAGCCTGACCATGCGCGGCGTGATGCGAGCCGGGGTCGCCTTCGGCGCCGCACTGTCGGTGGCGCTGGCCGCCGACACGGTGTCGATCACGGTCATGGAGATCGTCGACAACGGCGTGCTGCTCCTGGTGCCGGGCGCCATGCACGCCGGCATCACCGACGCGCTGTTCTGGGGTTCACTGGCCCTGGCCTTCGCGGTGGCGTTCGTGGTGACCACGCCGGTGAACAAGTGGCTGATCGGCCGCGGCAAGGGCCACGCGGTCGTGCACGCCTACCACTGATCGATTCCGCCCGCGCTGCCGCAATCGAGCGGTACCGGCCGGGGGAACTGAGCAGATTGTCCAGTTGTCCGGGTGTTCGTTGTCCCGGCGGCGCACCGGTGCTTGCATCGAATCATGTTCACCGAAGCGCAGCTGTACTCGCCGGTGACCCGTGACCGAGATGGTGCGGTGACGGTGCACCTGAGCGACGAGCACCCCGGCGTGCGCGATCCGGACTACCGGGCGCGGCGCAACGCCATCGCCGCGCTGGCGCTGGGTTACACGCCCGGCGCGGCCCTTCCCCGGGTCGATTACACCGAGGAGGAGCAGCGGGTCTGGCGGATGGTCTCGACCGAGCTGGCGCGCAAGCACCGCACCTACGCCAGCGCCGAGGTGCTGGCCGCCGCCGAGCGCCTCGCCCTGCCCACCGACCACATCCCGCAGCTCGACGAGGTGAGCGCGGCGCTGGCCCCGCTCAGCGGGTTCCGCTACGTCCCCGCCGCCGGTCTGGTGCCGCTGCGGGAGTTCTTCGGCTCCTTCGCCGAGTCGGTGTTCCACTCCACCCAGTACATCCGCCACCATTCCGCACCGCTGTACACCCCCGAGCCGGACGCCATCCACGAGATCATCGGGCACGCGAACCAGATCGCCAGCCCGCGGTTCGCCGCGATCTACCGGACCGTCGGCGCGGCGGTGGCGCGCCTGCGTACCGAGGCGGCGCTGAAGTTCCTGGCGGACGTGTTCTGGTTCTCGATGGAGTTCGGGGTGGTCCGGGAACGCGGCGAGATCCGCTGTTACGGAGCGGGTCTGCTGTCCTCGTTCGGCGAGATCGAGGAGTTCCGGCGGGCCCGGCTGCGTCCGCTGGACGTGGTCGCGATGGGCACCGAACCCTACGACATCACGCACTATCAGCCGGTGCTGTACTGCGCGGAGTCGATCGGCCAGATCGAGGACGTGATCGGCGGGTTCTTCGCGGAGATGGACGACGAGACCCCGCTGCGCGCGCGGCGCGTCGGGTCCGGCTCACGAGGCTAGGGCGGGTCCGGCTCACGAGGCTAGGGCGGGTCCGGAGCTCAGCCGGGGCGGCCGGCCCCCAGCGGCATGCCCGCGTCGAGGAATTCCATCACCCGGCCGAGGTTTTCGGCGTTGACCGGGGACCGGAGCGAGACGGCGATACCCGCTCCGGCGATCGCCCCCGCGGCCGCGCGGACGTCGAAGTCGTCGGGCGAGCGCTCCAGGTATTCGGCCAGCAGGCCGGCGATCATCTCGATGCCCCGCTCGAGTTCCCGGCCGATCGCGGCCCGCAGTTCCGGCACGTGATACAGCAGCGCCTGGCGCTCCTGCTCGAACGCGAGTTCCTCGGGCGTGAGCGTCGCGAAGGCGGCACTCATCGCATTGCGGAAGGCGAGGAAGGGCGACAGTCCACGCGGCTGGGCGCGGATCTCGGCGATCATGACCGGGTCGAGATCATCGGCGACGACCAGGTGTTCCTTGGACGGGAAGTACCGGAAGAAGGTGCTCGGCGAGACCTCCGCCGCGGCCGCGATCTGCTCGACGGTCGTCTCGCTGTACCCCTGCTCGCGGAACAACCGGAACGCCGCGGTCCGCAGGGCGCGCCGGGTCCGTTCCTTCTTGCGTTCCCGGAGGCCTGGTGCGGGCGCGGCGTCCGATGGTTCAACCGACATGCGTCGATTCTGACGCATCCACGGGTGCGTCGGCCCGCCGCGGCAGCGCGGCGAGCGCGAGTACCACCCCGGCCGCCGCCACCGCCGCGCACACCCAGAGCATGAGCGCCATCCCGCCGGTGAACGCCGACTGCACCTGCGCCAGCGCGGCGGTGTCGCCGGTGGCTTTCGCCGTCGCGACCCCGGCACTGACCCCGGCGTCGTAGGGGGCGGTGTTCAGCGCGCCGAGTTCGCTGCGGTACCGCGTGGCCAGCGCCGCGCCCAGGGCCGCGACGCCGAGGGTGCCCGCGGCCTGGCGCACCGCCTGCAGCAACGCGGTGCCGACGCCGGCGTGGTCCAGGTCGAGATCGTCGAGCGCCATCGACATCGCGACCGGCAGGCCGGCGCCCATGCCCGCACCGACGAGCGCGATCCAGCAGGCGGTGAACCAGTACGGGCTGTCCACGCCGGTGAGCGCACCCCAGCCGAGGCCGAGCGCCAGCACCACCATCGCGCCGGTCAGCACCGCGCGCACGCCGGCTTTCGGCAACAGCCGCTCCCCCACCCTGGCGCCGACGATCAGTCCGCCGATCATCGGCAGCAACCGCAGTCCGCTACCGAGCGCGTCGGTGCCGAGCACCTCCTGGAAGTACTGCGGGACCGTGAAGAACAACCCGAACAGCGCGAAGCTGATCAGCACGGCGAACACCGCGCCCCACCTGAAGCCGGGCGCCCGGAACAGGCCCGGGTCGATGAGCGGATGCGTAGCGCGCCGCTGCCAGGCGACGAGTGCGGCACCGGCGACCAGACCGGCGGCGACGCAGGCCAGGGCGAGCGGGTCGCCCCACCCCTGCTCACCGCAGCGGATCAGTCCGTAGGTCAGCGCCAGCATGCCCGTGGTCGACAGTCCCATTCCCGGCAGATCCAGCGGTCGCCGGGCGTGGTCGCGGGATTCGGGCACCAGCGCGGCCACCGCGATCGCGGCCACCACGACCATCGGCACGTTGATGAGGAACACCGACCCCCACCAGAAGTTGTCGATCAGCCATCCGCCGAGCACCGGGCCCAGCGGCAGGCCGAGCCCCATCGCGGTGACCCAGATCGACAACGCGCGGGCGCGTTCTCCGGGCTCGGGGAACAACACCGGCAGCACCGCCATCGACAGCGGGATCATCGCCGCCGCGGCCGCGCCGAGCACCACCCGGGCGGCGATCAGCTGCCCCGAGGATGTCGCGAAAGCACACGCGGCGGAGGCCGATCCGAAGACGACCAACGCCGCCAGGAGCAGCCGTTTGCGGCCGTAGCGGTCGCCCAGCGCGCCGGCGGGCAGCATCAGCGCGGCCAGCGCCAGGGTGTAGGCGGTACTGAACCACTGCAGGGCGCCGACGTCGGCGTGCAGATCCATGGCGAGCGTGGGCAGCGCGACGGTGAGCACCGTCATGTCGAGCCCGATGGTCAGCGTCGCCACGGACAGGGCGCCCAGGGCGAGCAGACGGGAAGCGGAGTCGGTTCGCACGAATCCTCCGAAAGTGGAAGTTGATGGATTTTGATAGTAACTATCATTTCGGAGCATCTGTCAATATCTGCCGGGCAACACCGGCCGCCGCCCGCGCGGCTGGACTCGGAGCGCCCGATAGGCTCGCTGTCGATGACTGCTCGCCTCTCCATCCCCCTGCGCAGGCTGACGGCGGCGCTCACCGTCGCGGCCGCACTCGGCGCGGCGGTCGCGATCCCCGCCGCGGCCGCGCCCACCGCACCGACGCCACCCACCACGACGGCGCCGTTCACCACCCCCGAGACCGACACCTGCCCGCAGAAGAACGTCCCGCCGCCCGCGGTGGACACCTCCGAGGTGCCCGCCCCCGGTGAGCCGGCGCCCACCCCGCTGCCGGTGCCGGTGCCGCCGATCGGGGGTGCGCGGATGGGCGAATGCGGTGTGGTGGTGCCCGACGACGCGCCGCCACTGCCGCGCGACATCTCCGCGACCGCGTGGATGGTCTCCGACCTGGACACCGGCGAGGTGCTGGCGGCCAAGGATCCGCACGGCCGGTACCGTCCCGCCAGCACCATCAAAGTGCTGCTGGCAATCGTGGCGCTGCGCACACTCGACCTGGACCGGGTGGTCACCGGCACCCAGGCCGACGCCGACGTCGACGGCACCCGCGTCGGCATCGGCCCCGGCGGCCGCTACACCAACCGGCAGCTGATGCAAGCGCTGATCATGGCCTCGGGCAACGACGCCGCACACGCCATCGCCGCCCAACTCGGCGGCGACAAGGCCACCGTCGCGCGGATGAACGAGGTCGCGAAGTCGTTGTCGGCCTTCGACACCCGCGCCGCCACGCCCTCCGGACTGGACGGACCGGGCATGACCACCTCGGCCTACGACCTCTCCCTGCTGTTCCGCGAGGCGATGACGATCCCGCTGTTCGCCGAACTCATCCGCACCGAGCAGATCGATTTCCCCGGCTATCCGAAGAACCCGCTGATCCCCGACGACACCGACCACCCCGGCTTCCCGATCGGCAACGACAACCAGCTGCTCTACAACTACGCGGGCGCCCTCGGCGGCAAGACCGGCTTCACCGACGACGCCCGCCAGACCTTCGTCGCCGCCGCCGAGCGCGACGGCCGCCGCCTGGTGGTGACCCTGCTCAAGGCCGACGTGCTGCCGATCCGTCCGTGGGAGCAGGCCGCCCGGCTACTCGACTACGGCTTCGCGCTGCCCGCGGGCGCTTCGGTGGGGTCGTTGCCCGGCGCGGCGACCGACGCCACCGACACCGAGCCGAACGTGGTACTGGCCGCGCCGCCGCCGGGCGACGACGAGACGGCCACCGCCGCACAACCCGAACGCAGGCACGCGGGCGCCCGCACGCTGCTGATCGTCGGTGGTCTCGTCGCGATCGCCGTGCTGCTGCTCGGCGCGCGCCGGGTCAGCCGTCCCCGCCGCTGACACCGCCCGCGGGGGAATCGCTCGGGTGCGTGCCGGTGCCCGCCCCTCGCCGGGCACCGGCCGGTCCCGTGACCGGCCGCACGCAGCCCTCGTCCCGCCGGTCCCCGCGATCCCCGATCGGGATATCGCGTCATGAGATTGGACGCCGCAGCCCGCCGGTCGGTTCCACGAATTCGGGCGCGGGCTTCGGCACCGGGACCGTTACGACTTCACTTGCGCCGGAACATCGTCAACGCCAGCGCCGCCAGCGCGCCCGCTCCGAACGCGGCCGCACCCGCCCCGCCGGACACCCCGCGATCGACCACGCGCGGCCGGATGACCGCCGGTGCGGGCGTGGGAACCTCGGCGTCCTTCCGGTTCTCCTCGGCGGTCGCGGCCCAAGCCGTGGCGAACAGGATGATCCGGTAGGTGACGTAGCTGAACACCATCAGGCCGATGATCGACCCGAAGGTCGCCCCCGCGGGGCTGCGCAGCACCGTGCGCAGGTAGATCGAGGCGACGAACTTGAAGACCTCGAAGATCAGTGCCGCCAGCAGCGCGGCCTTGGCGGCGCTGGCCAGGGTGACCGGCTCGCGCGGCAGCCGCGCGATGATCCAGGCGAACACCGCCCAGCTGGCCACCAGCGCCAGCAGGATCGACACCGCGGTCAGCAGCAGCCGCGCACCGGGCACCCCGCCGAGGCCGAGGCCGTCGAGCACGCGCTCCCCCAGATCGCTCGAACCCACCGCCGACAGACCGAGCGACAGCACCAGGGCGACACCGAGGCCGAGCAGCGCGCCGAGATCGGAGAGCTTGGTGAGGAACCAGTTGCCGTCCTCGTGCTTGCCCTCCCATTGCTCGGTGAGCGCCGCGCGCAGGTTCGCCATCCACCCGAGCCCCGTCCACAGGCCGGTGATCAGGCCGAGGACACCGACCGTGCCGCGGGATTCGACCGCCTGGTCCACCAGATCGTTGACCTGCGTGCCGAATTCGCCGGGAATGTTCTCGACGATCTTGTTCTGGAGCTCGGTGAACAGGTCCTGGTTGCCCGCCAGCACGAAGCCCGCGATCGCGAATGCGACCATCAGCAGCGGGAACAGCGACAGCACCGTGAAATAGGTGATGCCCGCGGCGAAGTAGTCGCCGCGCTGCCGCTGGTACTGCCCACCGGCGCGGATCAGGTGATCCAGCCACGGTCGCGCTTGCACGCGACGTTCGATACCGGCCTTGACGTTGTCGATCACCTGCACCTGTACACCCCTTCGACGCCTACCCTCGCAAGCGTCGTACCCGGGCTAGCGTGCCAGGAAACCCACCCGGTCGTAGACCTGTGCGAGAGTGTTGCCGGCGATCTCGCGCGCGCGCTCGGCTCCGGCGGCGAGGATGCGATCGAGTTCGCCCTGATCCGCCAGATACTCTCGCACCTGCGCCTGCAACGGCGTGACGAACTCCACCAGCGCGTCGGCGACGTCGGATTTCAGGTCGCCGTAACCCTTGCCGTCGTAATCGCGCTCGAGCGTGTCGAGCGAGGTTCCGGTCAGTGCGCCGAGGATCACCAGCAGGTTGCTGACACCGGGTTTGGTGTCCGGGTCGTAGCGGATCTCGCGGCCGGTGTCGGTGACCGCCGAGCGGATCTTCTTGGCGCTCACCTTCGGATCGTCGAGCAGGTTGATCAGACCGGCGTCCGAGGCCGCCGACTTGCTCATCTTCGAGGTCGGATCCTGCAGGTCGTAGATCTTGGCGGTGCCCTTGACGATGTGCGCCTCGGGCACCACGAAGGTCTTCTTGAAGCGGGTGTTGAACCGCTGGGCGAGGTTACGGGTGAGCTCGAGATGCTGGCGCTGGTCCTCGCCGACCGGCACCTGATGCGGGCGGTAGAGCAGGATGTCGGCGGCCATCAGCACCGGGTAGGTGAACAGGCCAACGGTGGCGTTGTCCGCGCCGTGGCGGGCCGATTTGTCCTTGAACTGGGTCATCCGGCTCGCCTCGCCGAAACCGGTGATGCAGCTGAGCACCCAGGCCAGTTCGGCGTGCTGGGGCACCTGGCTCTGCACGAACAGCGTCGAGCGCTTCGGGTCGATGCCGATGGCCAGCAGCTGGGCCGCGGCCGCCCTGGTCCGGGCGCGCAGCTGCTTGGGCTCCTGCGCGACGGTGATCGCGTGCATGTCCGGGATGAAGTACAGCGCGTCGTAGTCGTCCTGCATCCCTACCCAGTACTGCAGCGCACCGAGGTAGTTGCCGAGGTGGAACGAATTGCTGGTCGGCTGGATCCCGGACAGCACACGCTGCTTGCGCTCCGCGGCCGGGGCTGATGCAGGACTGGACATACCCCCGATCTTTCCATGCCGCTCAAGCGGAATTCCGCTCCGCCCACGAGCGCGGATCGACACCGGGCATACTCGGCTTTCCGGAGCGTTGCAGGTCCTGCTCGCGGCGCGAGGCCACCTGGTAGAGCGGCGCACTCGGACCGCGCAGGGTGTTCGCCAGCAGGCGCGGGCCGACCGGCGGGGCCAGATGGGCGGCCCGCACCCCGGCCGCGAGCAGCCGGAACCGGCGTTCCTGCGCCCACCCCCAGTCGAGGCCGTACAACCGCCGCACCGGCTCGGGCAGGCTGCCCTGCACGAGCAGGTAGTACCCGCCGGTGACCTGCTGGGCGGGCACCGGCAGCGGGTAGGGCACCCGTTGCCCCATCAGGTACGAGCCCACCATCCGCGCCTCCGGCGTGAGATGCGGCTGGTTCGAGGCCAGGTAGCCGTCGTAGCGCGCCCGGAAACCGGCGTAGCTGTCGGGGGCGGCCGAGCGCGGCATCCCGAACAGCTCGCCCCAGCGCACGTAGTCGTGGTAGAGCGCCTCCCGTTCACCGTCGGTCAGCCTGCGGACCAGCAGGTCGTGCATGACCTCCGCGGAGTCGAAGGTGAACGCCATGGTCCAGAACATCAGGTCCGGGTCGAGCGCGGAGTAGTGCGTGCCCGCCGGGTGCGGGCCCGCGTCCTCCGGCAGCGCGCCGCTGACCCGGACGTGGCGTTTACCGGTGTAGGACAGCGCCCGGTCGGCCTCGTCCTTGCTGCCCAGGAACACCGCCTCGAACAGCTTGCCGGTGATCGCGAGCCGGGTGTAGGGCGTGCTCCGGTGGTGGGTGCTCTCCGCGGTGCCCACATACAGCAGCGGGTGCACCGCGCCGATCACCAGCGCCCGCAGTCCGTAGGTGATGCCCACCGCGCGTTTGCGCATCACCCGCCGGATCATCGAGTGCTCGGCGAAGTATCCGGGCTCGGACATGGCGGCCTCCTCATCGAGTCATCTGGCAACAGAATCCACCAGATTTCTCATTCTGGCAAGACACTCTGCCAAAAACCTCCAGAACAGTCGGCGTGCCAGAATCGGACGGGTGACTGCGCAGCGGACCTACGGCGGCGTCTCGGCCGAGGAGCGCAGGGCGCAGCGGCGCACCGCGCTGCTGAACGCCGCGCTCGAGATCGTCGGCACCGAGGGCACGGCCAAACTGACCGTGTCCGGGCTCTGTGCGCGCGCCGGTCTCAACGAGCGCTACTACTACGAGAACTTCGACAGCCGCGAGGCCGTGCTGGCCGCCCTGTTCGACCAGATCGCCGAGGAACTGGCGCTGGCCATCCTCGCGGCACTGCGCGAGGCGCCGGACGAGACGCGCGCCAAGGCGCACGCCGCCATCGCCGCGGGTATCCACCTGCTCACCGACGACCCGCGCAAGGCACGCGCGGCACTGATCGCGGGCATGTCGACGCCGGAGCTGCGGGCGCGCGGCAACCAGACCGTCCGCGCGTTCGCGCGCATGGTCGCCGCGCAGGGCGTCGGCTTCTACGGCCGCAGCGAGCCGGTGTCCGACGCGGTGATCGATTTCCGCGCGACCTACCTGGTCGGCGGCCTGGTCCACACGCTGACCTCGTGGTTGCAGGGCGAGATCGCGCTCGACCGGGACGAACTCGTCGAGCACACCACCGACGTGTTCGTGCTGCTCGGCGAGGATCTGGCGGGCCGGCTGCCCAAGCCCTAGTCGAGCTCCAGCTCCACCGCTGTGGTGTCCGGCTCGCCCTGCAACACCACCCGGAAGCTGACGTCGCGGCGGCGCCAGTAGTCGGCGCAGTCGCGCATGGCCTCGTCGAACCAATCCCGTTCGGCGGGCTGCTCGGCCAGCAGGTCGGCCGCGTCGCGCACCACCGCGACATACCCGGCGGCCTCACCCACGAAATCGTCGAGATCACGCAGGCATTCGTCGAAAGCGTTCTTGTTCTGCCCGAAGTAGTAGGGGAACTGGAAGGCCGCCGCCCACTCGTCGAACACGCCCGCGACCGTCCGCATCCGCGTCCCGCGCAACTCGCGCACCGCGAAACCGGCGGGCGCGCGATAGCGCACCTCGGTCAGTTCCGGCGCACTCACCGCCAGCGCGCCGAACACCGGTTCCGCGGCGGCGGCGATCGGCTCGGGTGTAGCGGATTCCGGCCGGGCTTCGGTGGGGCGGGCCAGGAATCGCGACAACGGAACAGGCATCAGCGCATCCTCGTGAAGGTCTGGTAGTGGTCGCCGGTGTACCAGGCCGAACCGTCGCTGCCGGTGACGATGCGTTCGGCGTCCCGGGTCCGGTTGCGTTGCTTGGGATTGACGTCCCACTCCTGGTAGGTGATCGCCCTGCCCGCCGCATCGGCGCGCGGCAGATCACCGTCGCGGTTCATCCACCGCTCCCCACCCTTGGTGCCCGGCGCGTTCGCCGAATCCGGCCAGCGGCCCGCATCGATCTCGGCGAGCGTGGTGTAGGCCCGCTCGGGCACGCCCGCCACCCGCGTCGGCGAGGTGACCGGAGCCGCGGGCTTGCCGGTCGAGCTCGCACCCGCCGCGGGCGTCGCGGTGGCCGAGATCGCGCTCGGCGCGGTGTCCGAGCCGCGGGTGGTGAGGACGGAGATCAGCACCACCACCGCCAGGGCACCCAAGGCCCCCACCAGTCGAAGCATCTTCGGAGACATCGTGGACGGCCCTCCCTCAGCGATACTGGACGGTGACGGGTGCGTGGTCGGACCAGCGCTGGTCGTAGGACGGGGCGCGCTCGACCACGGCCTGTTTGGCGCGGCCGGCCAGTTCGCCGCGGGCGAGGTGGTAGTCGATGCGCCAGCCGGAGTCGTTGTCGAAGGCACGGCCGCGGTAGGACCACCAGCTGTAGGGGCCGTCGACGTCGGGGTGCAGGGCGCGGACGACGTCGACATAGCCCGCGGCGAGCAGTTCGTCGATCCAGGCGCGTTCCTCGGGGAGGAATCCGGCGGACTTGCGATTGCCCTTCCAGTTCTTGAGGTCCCGTTCGGTGTGGGCGATGTTCCAGTCGCCGCACACCACGAAATCGCCGGTGCGGGCCTTCAGGTACGCGCCGAATTCCGTCATGAAGCGGTACTTCTCGTCCTGCCGTGGCGTACCCGCATCACCGGAGTGCACGTAGACGCTGGCCACGGTCACATCCCCGAAATCGGCTTCGAGATAGCGGCCCGAGCCGTCGAACTCGCTGCTGCCGAACCCGATTCGCACCGCGTCCGGTGCCCGCCGCGACAGGATCCCGACCCCGGCGCGCCCCTTCGCGCCGGGCTCGGCGTGGGCCAGCTGCCATCCGTCCGCGAGCGCGGGCGCCAGCGCGGCCGCGGTCTGCTCGTCGGTGGCGCGGGTCTCCTGCAGGCAGACGATGTCGGCCTCGGTGGCGGCCAGCCACGCGAGCATCCCCTTGCCCGCGGCGGCCCTGACCCCGTTGACGTTGATCGTTGCGACGATGTTCGGCACCGTCCGACCGTACAATGCTGGTCAGATGTACCTGCCCCGGACTCCGCCGTCCAGGAAGGGGTGCTGACGATGACGTCCGACACCTCCCCGTCCCCCGCCTCCCCCGCCGCGCGTGCGAGCGCCGCCACGGGCGCGAAGCCGGCCCGCAAGAAGCCCGTGGAGCGGCCCGCCGCGATGGCGGCGCTGCACATCGGTTCGGGTGATCCGCTGCTGTTGCTGCACGGCTTCCTGCTCTCGCCGCACTGCTGGGAGCAGACCGCGACGCTGATGGCCGCGCACTGCGAGGTGTTCGCCCCCGCCCTGGCCGGGCACTGGGGTGGGCCGGACGCGCCGGGGCGCACCATCGACATCGCCACGCTGGCCGACGCGGTGGAGCGGCAACTCGACGAGATGGGTTGGCGCACCTGCCATATCGCGGGCAATTCACTCGGCGCGTGGGTCGGGGTGGAGCTGGCCCGGCGCGGGCGGGCCCGCACCCTGACGCTCATCGCACCGGCCGGCGGCTGGAATGTGCCCTCGCTCACCCAGTTCCGGGTCGCGCTGAAATTCCTGTCGCTGGTGCCGGTGACTCGGCTGGGTGCGCGGATGGCCGATTTCGCCGCGCGCAACCCGGTGGTGCGGCGGCTGGCGTTGTTCCCGGTGGTCAAGAATCCCACCGCGGTGGCGCGCCGCGACGCCGTCGCCACCGTCACCGCGGCGGTGAACTGCCGGGCGATGGTGCCGCTGATCCTGGGCAGCCTGCGCGCGCCCGCGCTGGCCGACCTGTCGGATCTGGCCACGCCGGTGCGGCTGCTGCTGTCGGAGTACGACCGGGTGATCCCCAACCGCGTCTACGCGCGACGGTTCCTGAAGGAGCTGCCCGACTCGGCCGACCGCATCCTGGTCAACCGGGTCGGCCACGTGCCGATGCTGGAAGCACCCGACCGGATCGCCACCCTCATCGCCGAACACGTCTACGCCAGCCGCACCCGCTTGCGCGCCGTCTGAGCGGGTCAGCGGCCGGAGGCGGCAGCGCAGCATCACCACGCAGGCCGCCCCGCTCAGGCACATCCAACACAGCCTGAGCGGGTCAGCGGCCGGAGGCGGCAGCGCAGCGTCACCACGCAGGCCGCCGCATTGCCGGACTTCAGGATTCGTCGTCCTCGCCCCGGGCGCGGCGTTCGTAGGCGGCGCGGGCCTGCTGGTCCACCTCGCTGAGGAAGACCTCCTTCATGCCGAGCTTGTCGCCGAGGAAGTCGAGCACCTTTTCCGGCACGTAGTACTGGAGGTTGGCCAGCCTGCCGGCGAGCTTGGTCACCGCGACGCGACGGCGCGGGGTGGTGATCAGGGCCGCGACGGCCGCGGCGATCTCCTCCGGCTCGGCGTTGCGCATGCCCTTCGCGCCGGCCGTGCCCGCGACCAGTTCGGTGTTGGTGAAGGTCGGTGTCACGGCGGAGAATTCGATGCCGCGGTCGCGGTACTCCAGGCGCAGGGTGTCGGTGAGGGCGAGCACGGCGGCCTTGCTGGCGCAGTAGGTGGCCAGGCCGGGGGTGGCGACGACACCGGCGAGGGAGGCGATGTTGATGACGTGCCCGCGGCCGCGTTCGAGCATCCGCCGGGTGGCCAGCTTGCTGCCCAGGACGACACCGTAGACGTTGATGTCGAGGATGCGGCGGCTGACGCGGTCGGGCTCGTCGGCGAAGTGGCCGGTCGGCATGATGCCCGCGTTGTTGACCAGCACGTCGATCGGGCCGAGGGTGCGCTCGACCTGGTCGAGGAAGGCCTCGAAGCTGTCCGGATCGGTGACGTCGAGCGCGCCGTAGACGTCCAGGCCCAGTTCGGCGCCGGATTCCTTCACCTTGGCCTCGTCGACGTCGCCGATGGCGACCTGCGCGCCCAGATCGCGCAGCGTGCGCGCGGTGGCGTACCCGATACCCCGCGCGCCGCCGGTGATGACGACGACCTTGCCCGCAATCCGTGCGGCTGAACTCATCTGTGTGCCTTTCTCGACGGATCGCCGCGAACCGACGGGGCCTCAGCGGCCGAGCAGCCCCTTGGCGATGTGGGTCACCTGGATCTCGTTGCTGCCCGCGTAGATCATCAGCGATTTCGCGTCGCGGGCGAGCTGCTCGACGCGGTATTCGCTCATGTAGCCGTTGCCGCCGAACAGCTGCACCGCCTCCATCGCCACCTCGGTGGCGGTCTCCGAGCAGTACAGCTTCATGGCCGAGGCCTCGGCCAGCGACAGCGGCTTGCCCGCCCGGCCGCGCTCCAGCGTGCTGAACACCATGTTGCGCACGTTGATCCGCGCGATCTCCATCTTGGCCAGCTTGAGCTGCACCAGCTGGAACCGCCCGATCTCCTGACCCCACAGCCTGCGGTTCTTCGCGTATTCGACGCAGAGCCGGTGGCATTCCTCGATGATGCCCAGCGCCTGGAACGCCACCCCGACCCGCTCGGCGACGAAGTTGGTGCGCGCGGATTCGCGGCCGTCGCCGCCGCGGTGCTCCTCGGTCTCCCCGAGCAGGCGGTCGCGCCCGAGCCGCACGTTGTCGAAGAACAGTTCGCCGGTGGGAGACGCGTGCAGACCCATCTTCTTGAACGGTTTGCCCTGGGTGAGACCTTCCATGCCCTTGTCGAGGACGAAGGTCAGCACCTTGCGGTCGCGCTTGTCCACACCGGCGTCGCCCTCGTCGAGCTTGGCGTAGACGACGATGACGTCGGCGTAGGGACCGTTGGTGATGAAGGTTTTCTGGCCGTTGAGGAGGTAGTCCTCGCCGTCGCGGCGCACGTAGGTCTTCATGCCGCCGAAGGCGTCCGAGCCGGAGTCGGGTTCGGTGATCGCCCAGGCGGCGACCTTCTCCATCGTCACCAGTTCCGGCAGCCAGCGCTTCTTCTGCGCGAGGGTGCCGCGCGCCATGATGGTGGCCGCGCCGAGCCCGGTGCTCACGCCCATCGCGCTGACCAGGCCGAGACAGACACCGGACAGTTCGCTGACCACCACGGCCATCATGGATTGCTGACCGAACGCACCGGACCCACCGCGCTCGGGCGCGTCACCGCCCTCGGTGCGGGCTTCCTCGGCGGCCAGCGACTTCTCCAGCGACTCGGTCGCCATGGCGGCGATGCCGAACTCCGCGAACATCTTTCGCAGGATCGGGTACGGCAGCATCTCGCCGCTGTCGAGGGCGTCGAGGTTGGGCCGGATCTCGCGGTCGATGAAACCGCGCACGGCGTCGCGCACCATCAGATCGGTCTCGGACCATTCGAACATCGTCGTTCACTCCCGTCGCTGCGCCGCTCGCCGAGTCCGGCGGATCGAGCTGCCACAAACGTACAGAGCTGTATGTAACGGCGCAACGGGTGGCGCGCGGCTCGCCGGTCAGGTGTCCGAGGTGCGCGCGGCGGCACGCAGCAGGGCGCAGGCGCGCCGCCAGCGCCGGTGCGCACGCTCGGTGTCGGTGTCACCGGAGCCGGCCAGCAGGATGCCGCGCAGGGTGTCCATCGCGGTGTAGACGAAGTCGCGCGCGCCCTTGCGGCGCATCTCGTCGGGCACGAATCGCTCCACGGCGGTGAGCACGGCGCCGTTGACGAAGGGCTCCACCTCCGCCATCGCGGCGGCGAGGACGGGTTCGGTGCGACCGGCCACCCACAGCTCCACGGTGGCCGTGAACAGCGGATCCTGGTGCAGCTCCCACAGGAAATCGAGGGCGGACGCGACCGGATCGGCACCTGGCGCCAGGTCGGCCATCTCGCGCAGCACCGCCTGCACCCGGCGCTGGGCCAGGTGGTTGATCGCGGCGATCACCAGATCGTTCTTCGAGCCGAAGTGGTGCACCTGCGCGCCACGGGTGACCCCGGCGCGTTCGGCGATGCGCGGCGTCGTGGTGCCCGCATAGCCGTACTCGACGAGGCATTCGATGGTGGCGTCGAGCAGCCGCGTGCGCATCTCGGTGCTGCGCTGCTCCTGGGTGCGCCGCGGCCGCCTGCCGGTCGTGGTCATCCGGCGATTCTACGGTTACATACAGAGCTGTATGTCAGTGCGTCCGATGTCGATGCGTCTGTGTCGATGCGCCTGTCGGTCACTGCGCCGCCGGCGCGCCGCGGCGGGCGGCCCACACCGTCACGGTGAACAGCAGCACGCCCGTCACCGCCAGGCCCGCGCCGACCAACGCGGGCGCGGTGTAGCCGAAGCCCGCGGCGATCACCAGACCGCCCAGCCAGGCACCCGCCGCGTTGGCGATGTTGAGCGCGGCGTGGTTGAGGGCGGCGGCGAGGGTCTGCGCGTCGGCGGCCACGTCCATCAGGCGGGTCTGCAGGCCCGGCGCCAGCGCGGCGCCCGAGGCACCGACGAGGAACGCGCCGATCGCGGCCGTCACCGGGTGGTGCGCGGCGGCGGCGAAGGCCGCGAGCACGACCGCCATCGTCACCATCGCCGCGAAGATCGAACGGTCCACGCCGCGATCGGCCAGCACGCCGCCGGCGACGTTGCCCGCCACCATGCCGAGGCCGAACAGCGCCAGCACCAACGGCACCGCGCCCGCGGCCATGCCCGCCACGTCGGTCAAGGTGGTCGCGATGTAGGTGTAGACAGCGAACATGCCGCCGAAGCCGATCGCGCCGACGGCGAGAGTGGCCAGCACCTGCGTCCTGCGCAGCGCGCCGAGTTCGGTGAGCGGGTTGGTGATCACCAACCCGGTGAGTTCGGGCACGAAGCGCAGCAGCGCCGCCACCGTCGCCGCGCCGATCAGCGCCACCACCACGAAGGCGTCGCGCCAACCGAAGTGCTGGCCGAGCCAGGTGGCCGCGGGCACGCCGACGACGTTCGCGGCACTGAGGCCGAGCATCACCGCGGCGACCGCCTTCGCCCGCCGGCCGACCGGCGCGAGCGAGGCCGCGGCCAGCGAGGCGACGCCGAAGTACGCGCCGTGCGGCAGGCCGGCGACGAAGCGCGCCGCGACCAGGGTGTGGAAGGTCGGCGCGAGCACGGTGGCGAGATTGCCGAGGGTGAAGGCCACCATCAGGGCCACCAGCAGACGTTTGCGCGGCACCCGCGCGCACAGCGCGGCCAGCAGCGGCGCACCGACCACGACGCCGAGCGCGTAGGCCGACACCGCGTGCCCGGCGGTCGGCTCGGAGACGTGCATGGCCACGGCGATGTCGGGCAACAGGCCCATCGTGACGAATTCGGTGGTGCCGATGCCGAAACCACCGAGCGCCAGTGCCAGCATGGCGGGCACGTGCCACTCGGTGCGCGGGGAGTCGGAACGGACGGGGGCGATGGTCGCGGGACTCGTCACGTGTCCATGTAACCGACCGGCAACCGGCATCGCTTCCCGAGATCGCGTGAGTTACGCCACCGCGCCGTCCCGCGGCGGGGTCCCGGGCTCGCGGCGGGCGAAGGTGCGGCGGTAGTCCGCGGGCGTCACCCCGAGTGCCGTGGTGAAGTGCCTGCGCAGGTTGGTGGCGGTGCCGAGCCCGGCCATCCGGGCGACGGCCTCGACGGTCAGGTCGGTCGACTCGAGCAAGCTTCTGGCATAGGCCAGGCGCTGGTTCAGCAGCCACTGCTTGGGTGTGACCCCGCCGGCCCGTTGCAGGCGCCGGTGGAAGGTGCGGGTGCTCATGTTCGCGCGGGCGGCGAGCAGGTCGACGGTGAGCGGCTGGTCCAGGTGCGCGGCCGCCCATTGCAGTACCGGACCGAGGTCGTCACGCGGATCGGCGGGCACCGCGCGGTCGACGTACTGCGCCTGGCCGCCGGAGCGGTGCGGGGGAATCACCATGCGCCGGGCCAGCCGGTTCGCGACGGTCGCGCCGAGGTCGCGGCGCACCAGGTGCAGGCACAGGTCGAGGGCCGCGGTCATGCCCGCGCTGGTGAGCACGTCGCCGTCGTCGAGGTAGAGCACCGAGTCGTCGACCACGAGATCGGGGTGGCGGCGGGCCAGCAGGCCGGCGTGTTCCCAGTGCACCGTCACCCGCCGCCCGGTCAGGATGCCCGCCGCCGCCAACGCGAACACCCCGTCGCACAGCGCGACCAGCCGGGCGCCCCGGCGGTGCGCGGCCACCAGCGCGTCGAGCAGTTCCGCGGGTAGCGCGCGCTCGCCCGTGCGGCAGTGCGCGGCCACCGAGGGCACGATCACGGTATCGGCGGCCAGCAACTCGGCCAGACCGTGTTCGGGACGCAGGAAGGCGCCGAAGCCGATCGACTGTTCGCCCTGGTCCGGTGCGACCGCGCACACCCGCAGCGTGTACCAGGGGTCGGCCAGGTCCGGCTGGGGCGTCCCGAAGATCGCGGCCACCACGCCCAGCTCGTAGAGATCCCAGGGGTGCAGCGCACCCGGCGCGATCGCCATCGCGACGGTCCGTCCGGTCATGGCACCAGTGTGGCAGGAAACGTTCGGTTGTGGTCGGTTCTGCCACTCACCGCTGCGGTGCATCCGTCCGGAAACTGATTCCAGGGCGCCCACCCGACAACCCCGAAATCCACGGAGGAACCATGAGCAAGACACCCGTGACCGTGCTCGGCCTCGGCCGGATGGGCGCCGCCGTCGCCGAGATCCTGGTGCGCGCGGGCCACCCGACCACGGTGTGGAACCGCACCCCCGGCCGAGCCGCACATCTCGACGCCCTCGGCGCCCGGCGCGCACCGGACCCGCGGACGGCGGTCGCGGCGGGACGGTTGATCATCACCGTGCTCGCCGACACCCCGGCCGCGACCGAACTGCTCACCCCGCTCGCCGACGCGCTGGCCGGACGCACGGTGCTCAACGTCGCCACCGGACGCCCCGACCAGGCCGCCGAACTCACCACGCGGCTGGGCGGCATCCCGGTGCTGGACGCCGGCGTCTTCGGTGTCCCGCAGACCCTCGGCACCCCCGACACCCTGCTCGTCTACAGCGGGTCGCCCGCGGCGAACACCGAGTTCGGCGCGGTCGTCGCGCTGCTCGGCGAGGCCCGCTACGTGGGATCCGACCCGGGCTCGGCGGCCAGGCACGACATGGCCGTGCTCGCCGGGATGTACGGGCTGTTCGGCGGGTTCTTCCAGGCCGTGGCGATGACGCGCGGCGAGCGGGCCGGCGCGGTCGGCTTCACCGAGACCTACCTCGCGCCCTGGCTGCGCGCGCTGCTGGACATGCTGCCCACCCTCGCCGCGGAGATCGACTCGGGCGAGTACCCGGTGAACTACTCCGACCTTGCGGTCAATCGCAGCGGCCTGGCCGACATCCGCGCGACCGCCCGGGCCGAGGGGGTGGCCACCGACCTGCTCGATCCGCTGCAGCGGATCTTCGACGCCGAGGTCGCCGCGGGTCATGGCGCGGCCAGCTTCACCCGCGCGGTCGCGGCGCTGACCGCGGCGCCGGTGACCTCCTGACCCCGCAGACGGCTCGGGCACCCGTGCCACCGCGGCATGCGGTGGGCGGGTGCCCGTTCGATCCGGCACCGGGTCCGTGTGCCCGGCGCCGGGCGGGGAGGGTCCGACAGGCCCGCCCCGTGTCCGGTGGGTCGGCTGGGTCAGCGCAGCGCGCGGGCCAGGTTGGTGTCGAGCGCGCCGAGGAACTCCTCGGTGGTCAGGTAGCCCTGGTCGCCGCCGACGAGCAGCGCGAGGTCCTTGGTCATCTGGCCGCCCTCGACGGTCTTGATGACGACGTCCTCGAGGGTCTGCGCGAAACCGATCACCTCGGGGGTGTTGTCCAGCTTGCCGCGGTGCTCGAGGCCACGGGTCCAGGCGAAGATCGACGCGATCGGGTTCGTCGAGGTCGGCTTGCCCTGCTGGTGCTGGCGGTAGTGCCGGGTGACGGTGCCGTGCGCGGCCTCGGCCTCACAGGTCTTGCCGTCCGGGGTCAGCAGCACCGAGGTCATCAGGCCCAGCGAGCCGAAGCCCTGCGCGACGGTGTCGGACTGCACGTCGCCGTCGTAGTTCTTGCACGCCCAGACGTAGCCGCCCTCCCACTTCATCGAGGAGGCCACCATGTCGTCGATGAGGCGGTGCTCGTAGGTCAGGCCCGCGGCGTCGAACTGGCTCTTGAACTCGGTGTCGAAGATCTCCTGGAAGGTGTCCTTGAACATGCCGTCGTAGGCCTTCAGGATGGTGTTCTTCGTCGACATGTACACCGGGTAGTTCTGCTGCAGGCCGTAGTTGAACGAGGCCCGCGCGAAATCCTCGATGGACTTCTTGAAGTTGTACATGCCCATCACGACGCCGCCGTCCTCGGGCATCTTCACGACCTCGTGCACGATCGGCTCGCTGCCGTCGTCGGGGGTGAAGGTGAGGGTCACGGTGCCGCCCTGGAACACCTTGAAGTCGGTGGCGCGGTACTGGTCGCCGAAGGCGTGGCGGCCGATGATGATCGGCTTGGTCCAGCCCGGCACCAGGCGCGGGATGTTGGAGATGATGATCGGGGCGCGGAAGATCGTGCCGCCGAGGATGTTGCGGATGGTGCCGTTGGGCGAGCGCCACATCTTCTTCAGGCCGAATTCCTTGACGCGCGCCTCGTCCGGGGTGATGGTGGCGCACTTCACACCGACGCCGTGGCGCTTGATCGCCTCGGCCGCGTCGACGGTGACCTGGTCGTCTGTCTTGTCGCGGTATTCGATGCCCAGGTCGTAGTACTCGAGGTTCACGTCGAGGTACGGGTGGATCAGCTTGTCCTTGATGAACTGCCAGATGATCCTGGTCATCTCATCACCATCGAGTTCGACGACGGTGCCTTCAACCTTGATCTTGGACATGGATCTTCGTGTCCTCCTAGGATGTGTGCCCTCATTGCACGGCCAGGCGAACACGCTTGTGAGCGGACCCCAGCTGTTCAACAGACAACGTATATGCCCCGCATTGTCCGCGGGACACGTGGTGCAAACAAGACGAGCGTACTGCTGCCGCCGTCCGCACCGTGCGGGGAGGGGGCCCTGTGCGGGCGATGTGACGGTTACCGGCCAGTAAGCTCGGAGTGATCTCGAGCACCTCACCCATGATGACACCGGGGGCCGGATTTCGGCCATCGCGGCCCGCCCGGTTACCATGGCGGTCAGGTCATGAGCGCCAGCGTCAAGCCCCGGCTCGCTGGCCGGCAACCCTCCAGCTGCGGTGGGGTGCTCCGGGTGATGACCGGGCTCCCGAAGGTCGGGGGCAAGCGCGCTCGCAGGAGGTTTTCCCGACATGATCGAGTGGTCCGCGTGACCGTGAGCACCGATCAGAGCCCCTGCCCCTCGGCCACCGGGGCGGAACTGCTGCCGCCGCCGGACGGCACCCTGGCCATCGTGCCCGTCGGCGACATCCGGCTGGAGAGCGGCGCCGTCATCCCCGACGTCCACCTCGGCGTGCAGCGCTGGGGCGAGCTCTCCCCCGGCCTGGACAACGTCGTGCTCGTCGAGCACGCCCTCACCGGCGACTCCCACGTCGTCGGCCCGGCCGACGACGTGCACCAGCTGCCCGGCTGGTGGAACGGCATGGTCGGGCCCGGCGCGCCGATGGACACCGACGAATGGTGCGTCATCGCCACCAACGTGCTCGGCGGCTGCAAGGGCAGCACCGGCCCCGGTTCCACCGCACCCGACGGCAAGCCGTGGGGCTCGCGCTTCCCGGCGATCTCGATCCGCGATCAGGTGACCGCCGAGGCCGCGCTGTTCGACCGGATCGGCATCCACCGGCTGGCCGCCGTGGTCGGCGGCTCGATGGGCGGCATGCGGGTGCTCGAATGGATGGTCGGTGCCCCCGAGCGGGTCGCCGCCGCGCTGGTGCTGGCGGTCGGCGCGCGCGCCACCGCCGACCAGATCGGCACCCAGACCACCCAGATCGCCGCCATCACCGCCGACCCGGACTGGCAGGGCGGCGACTACCACGACACCGGCCGCGCACCCACCACCGGAATGGGCATCGCGCGCCGCATCGCGCACCTGACCTACCGCACCGAGGACGAGCTCGACCACCGCTTCGCCAATCACGCCCAGGACGGCGAGGATCCGTTCGACGGCGGGCGCTGGGCGGTGCAGAGCTACCTCGAGCACCAGGCCGAGAAGCTGTGCAGGCGTTTCGATCCCGCCACCTATGTGCTGCTCACCGAGGCGATGAACCGGCACGACGTCGGGCGCGGGCGCGGCGGCGTCGCGGCCGCGCTGGCCGCCACCCCGGTGCCGTGCGTGGTCGGCGGCGTCGATTCCGACCGGCTCTACCCGCTGCACACCCAGCAGGAGCTGGCCGACCTGCTACCCGGTTGCGCGCGGCTCGAGGTCGTGCATTCCCGCGACGGACACGACGGGTTCCTCACCGAAACCGCCGCCATCGGCAAACTGCTGGTCGAGACGATGCGGCTGGCGCGCGCCCACCGCTGAATCAGCCCACGCCGAGCGTGTTGATGGTCACCGCCAGGAACACGATCGCCGAGCCGAGCAGCGTCAGCGCCGCCACGTCGAACGGTTTGCTGCGCACCGCCAGCACCCCCACCCGGATGCTCGGCAGGCACAGCCGCAGCGCCGCCGCGAGCAACGCCGCCCCGCCGAAGATCAGCGCACCGCGCCGCCACCGGTCGGAGGCCACGAACACCACCGCGACCAGCACCACCAGCCCCACCAGCACCATCGGCAGATGAGTACGCAGGAACTGGCCCGCCCCGCCCCGCGGCTCGCCGGAACCCTCCACATCACTCACCCGCGCGATTCTTCCATGCGAAGGGGCACGGTCGCGGACCGGACCGCCGCGCCGCCGGGCGGTCGTGCGAAGCTTCTGCGTTGTGTTCCATTTGGTCTTCCATGAGCCGCGGATTCCGCCGAACACCGGTAATGCGATCCGGCTGGTGGCGGGGACGGGGTGTGCGCTGCATCTGATCGAGCCGTTGGGGTTCGACCTGTCGGAGGCGAAGCTGCGGCGGGCGGGGCTGGACTACCACGACCTGGCCAGTGTGACCGTGCACGAGAGCCTGGCGGCGGCGTGGGAGGCGTTGGCGCCGGAGCGGGTGTACGCCTTCACCACCCAGGGCAGCACGCGCTACACCGACATCGCCTACCGCCCGGGTGACGTGCTGCTGTTCGGCACCGAGCCCACCGGACTGCCCGCCGAGGTCCTCGCCGACCCGCACATCACCGACCGCCTGCGCATCCCGATGCTGCCCGGCCGCCGCTCGATGAACCTCTCCAACGCCGCCGCCGTCACCGTCTACGAGGCCTGGCGCCAACAGGGCTTCCCCGGCGCGATCTGATCCCCGGATCCGCCCCCGCCTGTCGGTGGGCGCCGCTACTGTGCTCGATGTCGCGGCGGTGGTGACGACGGCGGCCGCATTCACCCCACAGGCGCGGTCCTACGCGGAGCGGTGGCGATCCGGCTGGTGGACAACAGGGCGCCGGCCGCGTGGGCGTCGGCCACCGGTCCGGCGCCGTGGCCGTAGTCGCGTGGCC
The DNA here is from genome assembly GCF_001182745.1 of Nocardia farcinica. Lineage (NCBI taxonomy): Bacteria > Bacillati > Actinomycetota > Actinomycetes > Mycobacteriales > Nocardiaceae > Nocardia > Nocardia farcinica. The sequence goes on from NZ_LN868938.1 coordinate 3,298,232, forward strand.
GTAGTCGGCTGGAGCCGCGCCTATTCGTCGATGTCGAAACGTTTGTGGCGGGAGGTGGCGCCTGCGGTGAGGCGGACGGCCGATTTGGGGACACCGTAGTGGGCGGCCAGCAGGTCGATGGCGGCCTTGTTGGCCTTGCCCTCGACGGCGGGGGCGCGGACGTAGAGGGTGAGGGTGCCGTCGGCGGCGGTCTCGACCAGCGGGCCCTTACGGCTGTTCGGTTTGATCGTCGCGCGCACCACCTTGGTCGGCACCGGAACCTCCTGTCTGCGGAGCGCTTTCGCGTCGATCGGGGCCGACGGCCGCGGTGGGTCGGGTGCCGGCGGCGGGCGCGGGGCGGCGGCGCACCAGTCGCAGGAGCGCCCAGCCGAGCGCGCCGAGCAGCGCGAGGAAGCCGAGCCACGGCACCGCCTTGCCGAGGAACACGATCGCGTCCTGCAACCAGTCGACCAGCGAATGCCAGCCCGCCACCACGCCGTCCCAGAAGTTCGTCGGCCCGTCGTCGCGAGAACCCTTGTCGGCGGCGGTGATCGAGATGGTCAGGGTGGACAGCGCGACCTGGTCGGCGAGGCGGCGCTGCTGGGCGGTGAGGCTGTCGAGTTCGCCCTGGCGGCTGCCGAGCGCTTCCTCGGCGGCGATCAGGTCGGCGGTGGTGGTGGCGCCCGCGATGAGCGCGCGCAACCGGTCGACCGAGGCCTGCAACGCCTTGATCCTGGCGTCGAGGTCCTCCCACTGCATGGTGACGTCGTCGCGGTTGGTGCTGACCCGAGTGAGTTCGCCGATCCCGCCGAGTCCGTCGACGAAGGCGTCGGTGCGGTCGGCGGGTACGCGCACGGTGAGGGTGGCCGACGGGTCGGTGTCGTCGGTGCCGGGTTGTTCGGTGCGGCTGTCGATCCGGCCGTCGACGGCGCGCACCTGGTCGGCGACCCGGCCCGCCGCGGCGATCGGGTCGGCGGCGGTGATCTCGACGCTGCCGGTGACCACCTCCTTGCGGTCGAGCGTCGAGGTGTCGGGGGCGTTGTCGGCCGGGCTCGGCGCCTGCTCGCGCAGGCCGGGCGGGCTGATCGCGGGCGCGGCGGTGCCCATGTCGGGCCGGGCGCCGGAATCCTCGCCGTCACCGCCGCACGAGACGAGCAACACCGACCCGAGCAGGGCGACACACAGGACCGCAAGCTTCCGCATGGTCGCAGCGTAGCGGCCGGGACGGCGACGGAAGTGGATTCGGCGCGGCGCCGAGACCGTCATGCCGCCCGGCCGCCGGGGACCGGGCGTTCGGGTGCGGCCCGTTCGATCTCGCGCAGCCGCACCGGCGTCGGCGCTTCGCTGCCGAGCAGGCGGCGATACCACAGCGGCAGCGGCGGCTCGTGCGCGGCGGCCCAGGTGCGCAGGGCCGCGGCGAGCGGCGGACCGTACCCGAGGGCGACCGCGTAGCGGTCGGCGGCCGTCTCGGCGGCGCGGGAACGAGCGGCGCGCGCGAAGGGTTCGACGGCGAGCACCGCCGCCAGCAAGATCGCGGCAGGCAACCCGACACGGTGGCCGAGCACCACCACCAGGACCGGCAGCGAGACCAGTCCGAGGACGGCGCGCACCACGGGGGCGCGGTACCCGAGCAGGTCGAACGGCCTGCCCACCAAGGCGAGCACCCGCCACAGCATCGCCGCGGGCCAGGCGCACCAGGCACCGCACAGCCGCAGCCGCGGGTCGGCGCCCGCGTGATGCCCCAGCGCCTGCGCCAGCAGAGCGGACACCTGTGCCGCGGGCAGATCGTGCAGTGCCCACGCGGTGACCGCGATCGCCGACGACGGCGCGGGCGTCGCGGTGGCCCGCGCACCGTCCTGTACCCGCAACGGATGCCGCCCCGGCACGTCCGCCGCGCGGGCGACGGGCTCCCACGCGAGCGCCAGCAGTCGCGCCTCGGCGGGCTCGGGCCGGCGGTAACCGTCGAGCACGGCCGCGATCCTCGCGCGCTCCGGCGCGTACCAGGCGATCCACACCAGCACCACGCCGTACAGCAGCCAGGCGCCGCCGAGCACCAGGACCGCCCAGGATCCGAGCAGCGCGCCCGCCGTGCCGACGATCAGCAGGCTGAGCAGGATGGTCGGCAGGATCAGCACCGACGCGAGGATCACAGACACGAGGGATCATCGTACGGATCACCGCGCCGCGCACGGCCGGAGTTCGCCGCGGCGTCAACGGAAATCGCGCGAGCGCGACCCCATGCCCAACGACAACAGCTGCAGATGCTCGGCGACCACGCTGACCGCCCCCTCCGCGTTCTGCACCCGCCCGCGCACCAGCAACGCCGAAGCGCTTTGGGCGAGTGCGCGATAGCGCGTCCACAAGCCCACCGAGCAGACCACGTTCACCATCCCGGTCTCGTCCTCCAGATTGAGGAAGGTGACGCCCGCCGCGGTGGCCGGGCGCTGCCGGTGCGTGACCGCCCCGCCCACCAGCACCCGCGAACCGTCGCGCACCTCGAGCAGCCGACCCGCCGGGATCACGCCGAGTTCGTCCATGCGGGCGCGCAGGAATTCGGTCGGATAACTGCCGGGTGAGATCCCGGTGGCCCAGACGTCGGCGGCGGCGAGTTCGAGCGCGCTCATCCCGGGCAGGGCGGGCGCGTCGGCGGCCGGGCCGGTGCCGGGCAGCAGATGCGCGCGTTCCCGCGCCGCCGCCCCCGCCGCCCACAGCGCCGCCCGCCGCCCACCGGAGCGCTCGGCGCCGGACGGGCCGGTGACACCGTCGAACGCGCCCGCCGTGGCCAACGCCTCGGCCTGTGCGACGGTCAGTTCCACGCGCCCGGTGAGGTCGAGAACCGAGGTGTAGGGGCCGTGCTCGACGCGGGCGGCGACGATGCGCTCGGCCAGCTCCGACCCGATGTGGCGCACCCCGGCCAGGCCGAGCCGGACCTCGCGCCCGCCGTTCTCCAGGGTGGCCTCGGCCAGACTGGCGTTGACGTCGGGCCCGTGCACCGGTACCCCGTGCCTGCGCGCGTCGGCCACCAGCGACTGCGGCGAATAGAACCCCATCGGCTGCGCGCGCAGCAGCCCGGCGCAGAACGCGGCCGGATGGTGCAACTTGAACCAGGCCGAATAGAAGACGAGCGCCGCGAAGCTCTGCGAATGACTTTCCGGGAAGCCGAAATTGGCGAAGGCGTAGAGCTTCTCGTAGATCCGGTCGGCGACCTCGCCGGTGATGCCGTGCAACTCGGCCATCCCCCGGTAGAGGCGTTCCTTCAACCGCCGCATCCGCTCGGGCGAGCGCTTGGACCCCATCGCCCGGCGCAGCTGGTCGGCCTCGGCGGCGGTGAAGCCGGCGACGTCGACCGCCATCTGCATGAGCTGTTCCTGGAACAGCGGCACCCCGAGCGTGCGGCCGAGCGAATTCTCCAGCGCCGGATGGTCGTAGGTGACCGGCTCGGTGCCGTTGCGGCGGCGGATGTAGGGGTGCACGGAACCGCCCTGGATCGGACCCGGCCGAATCAGCGCGACCTCCACCACCAGGTCGTAGAACTCGCGCGGTCGCAGCCGGGGCAGCGTCGCCATCTGCGCCCGCGACTCCACCTGGAAGACACCGACCGAGTCGGCGCGCGAGAGCATCTCGTAGACCGCGGGTTCCTTCAGGTCGAGCTCGTGCAGCCGCACCTCGACGCCTTCGTGCTCGCGCACCAGGTCGATCATGTAGTGCAGTGCCGAGAGCATGCCCAGGCCGAGCATGTCGAACTTCACCAGCCCGACCGCGGCGCAATCGTCCTTGTCCCACTGCAGGACACTGCGCCCGGCCATGCGCGCCCACTCCACCGGGCACACGTCGGCGATGGGCCGGTCGCAGATCACCATGCCGCCGGAATGGATGCCCATGTGCCGCGGCAGGCCCTCGAGATCGGCGGCCAGGCGCAACACCTGTTCGGGAATGTCGGTGCCGGTCTCGGCGCCGACCCCGGTCCAGCGGCTGACCTGTTTGCTCCAGGCGTCCTGCTGGCCGGGCGAGAACCCCAGTGCCTTGGCCGCGTCACGTACCGCCGACTTGCCGCGGTAGGTGATCACATTGGCCACCTGCGCGGCGTATTCCCGGCCGTACCTGGCGTAGACGTGCTGGATGGCCTCCTCCCTGCGGTCGGACTCGATGTCGATGTCGATGTCGGGGGGCCCGTCGCGTTCCGGGGACAGGAAGCGCTCGAACAGCAGCTCGTTGGCCACCGGGTCGACATTGGTGATGCCGATGGCGAAGCAGACCGCGGAGTTGGCCGCCGAACCGCGGCCCTGGCAGAGAATTCCGTTCCGCTCACAGAAGCTGACGATGTCGTGCACCACCAGGAAATAGCCGGGGAAGCCGAGGGTGGCGATCACCTCGAGCTCGTGTTCGAGCTGGCGGTAGGCGGGCGGGTTGGCGTGCGGCGGGCCGTAGCGCCGCGCCGCGCCGCGCAGTACCAGTTTGCGCAGCCAGGAGTTCTCGTCGTGACCGTCCGGCACCGCGAACGGCGGTAGCTGGGGCGCGATCAGGCGCAGGTCGAACGCGCATTCCCGGGACAGCGCAACGGCATTGGCGACCGCGTCGGGACAGGCGGCGAACAGCCGCGCCATCTCCGCGCCGGAACGCAGGTGCGCGCCGCCGGCCGGGGCCAGCCAGCCCGCCATCTCGTCCAGGCTGCGCCGGGCGCGGATGGCGGCCAGTGCCATCGCCCGCCGCCGCTGCTCGGGACCGGCGAAATGGGCACCGGTGGTCGCCAGCACCGGCAGGCCGACCCGGTCGGCGAGGGCGATGAGCAGGGCATTGCGCTCGTCGTCCGCCGGGACGCCGTGGTGGGTGAGTTCCACACTCACCCGGTCGGCGCCGAACCGCTCGACCAGGTCGCGCAGTGCGGCCTCGGCGCGCGGCAGGCCGGTCTCGCCCGCCGCCAGGTCGTCCGCGAGTGCCGTGCGCAGATGCCCCTTGCGGCAGCCGGTCAGGATGTGCCAGTGCCCGCCGGCCGCGGCGGTGAGGGCATCGATGTCGTAGCGGAGCACGCCCTTCTCCCCCGCCGCCAGATGCGCGGCCGCGATCTCGCGGGACAACCGGCGATACCCCTCCTGCCCGCGGGCGAGCACGAGCAGGTGCGGTCCCGGCGGGTCGGGCTCGCCGGTGCGCGGCGCCGAGTCGGGAGCCGCGGCGTGCTCGAATTCCGGTGTGGCGGCGTACCGTACGGCACCGCCGCGGCCCCGCGCCGCCTTGCGGGCGCTCCGCCGGGGTGCGGGCCGCGCGACGCCGAGCGACAGCTCCGCGCCGAAGACGGTGGCGATACCCCACTCCTTGGCGGCCTCGGCGAACCGCACGGTGCCGTAGAAGCCGTCGTGGTCGGTGAGGGCGATGGCCTCCAGCCCCAGCCGCACGGCCTCCTCCACCAGTTCCTCCGGCTGGCTCGCACCGTCGAGGAAGCTGTAGGCCGAATGCGCGTGCAGCTCGGCGTAGGGCACCGTCGGGCGGTCGACGGGTCGGATCGGCTCGGCCAGGTAGGGCTCGCGCTTGCGGGACCAGGCCGGGCTGTCGCCGCCGTCGCCGGGGTACATGGCTTCCGGGTCCGTCCGGCCGGGACGACCCGAGAGCACCCGTTCCAGCTCCGACCACGAGGGCGGTCCGGTACCCCAGCCCATGCGCCTACTCCCGGCGCAGACGTTCGGTCGAGCCGGCCGCGATCGCCGCGGCCACCCGGTCGAGACCGGAGCGGATCAGTTCGCCGTAGGCGTCCTCGGCGAGGATGCGCAGGTGCCCGCGGGCGATGGCCAGCTGCATGCGGGCGGCGTCGAAATCACCGACGCGGCGATGGCTGTCGGCCAGGTTCAGATACAGCGAGGGCAGGAAGCAGCGCATGCCCTCGTCCAGCGCGACGCCGGGACCGAACACCGCGCCCAACGCGCGCTGATCCCAGGCCAGCGCCTCCTGGTCGTCGTCCTGGAGGACGGCGAGGTGATGGGCGACCACGCAGCGTTGGAGCGGGGCGGCGGACGGGTCGAGCTCGTCCCACAGCGCCCCGAGCGCCTTGCGGGCCGCCTCCGGGTTGTCGCTGCCGAGCCGCACCGCGGCAAAGATGTCCGCCATCCGATCGTCCGCCATGCGCACGAGTATCGCACATATGTTCGATGGAGAACTAACTTACTTTGGAGTAAGTTCAAGCCCATCCGGCGCCCACTCCGGCGCCGCTTCGGCATCGAGGAGCGATCAATGGCCCCAGCCTCCGACCACGGGCGCGATCTCACCGGCAAGCACGTCCTCATCACCGGCGCCTCCTCCGGCATCGGGCGCGCGGCGGCGGTGGCCGTCGCACGCAAGGGCGCCACCGTGTTCCTGCTGGCCCGCCGCGGCGAGGAACTCACCGCCGTGGTCGAGGAGATCCGGGCGGCGGGCGGGCAGGCCCACGGCTACCAGTGCGACATCACCGAATCCGAGTCCGTCGACCACACGATCAAGGCCATCCTCGACGAGCACGACCACGTCGACATGCTGGTGAACAACGCGGGCCGCAGCATCCGCCGCGCCATCCACCGCTCCACCGACCGGCTGCACGACTACGAACGCACGATGGCGGTCAACTACTTCGGCGCGCTGCGGGTGACCTTCGCGTTGCTGCCGCAGATGCGGGCCCGCAAGTCCGGCCACATCGTGCAGATCAGCAGCGCGGGCGTGCAGGCCGCCACGCCCCGGTTCTCGGCGTATCTGGCGAGCAAGGCCGCGCTCGACAAGTTCACCGAGGTGGCGGCGGTGGAGACGATGGCCGACGGGGTCACCTTCACCACCATCCACATGCCGCTGGTGCGCACGCCGATGATCGCCCCGAGCGGTCGGCAGGGCCGCGCCGAATCGCCGGAATGGGCGGCCGCGCTCATCGTGCGCGCGCTCGTCGAGCGCCCCAAGCGCATCGACGTGCCGCTCGGCACGATCGCCGAGTTCGGCGCGCTGTTCACCCCGAAGTTCCGCGACCGCGTGCTGCACCGCTACTACCGGGCACTGCCGGACTCCCCCGCGGCCAAGGGGGAGATCAGCGATTCGGACAGCGCGGGCGCGAACGGTGCGCACCTACCCGCACCGTCCCCGCGACCGGCACCTTCCGGCCCGTCGACCGCCCGCCGCCTCACCGGGACCGCCCTGCGCCGAGCCGCACGGCTGGTGCCGGGGGTCTATTGGTAGGCGGTTCGCGGAGCGCCCACGGCGGGCGCGAGTGAGACCAGGGGGCCGGGGCACCGCGACAGCGCGGTACCCGGTTGGCGGGTGGTACCCGGGTGGTTCGGCGCGGGCGGCGAGGGGTCGCGGCGACGGCCACCCGGGTACGGTCCCGACCTTCGAGCGGCATCGGAACCGTCGTGCCGGACCTGACGCGAGCGGGCGTGCGCCCGGCTACCGTGGAGGGGTCCGTCGCCCGCTACCCGTTGGAGGCGTCTTGCGGTTCCTCGCCCGCGCACTGGCCGTCGTGATCGCGCTCGTCTGCGGCCTGGTCCCGCTGCTGCCCACCGCGGTGGCCGCGCCGGGCGTGGCGGTCGACGAGGTCACCGCCCGCCGGATCGACGAACTGCTCGCCGTGCGCGCGGCATCGGCCGGGTTGCCGACGGGTGAGCTGCTCGAGGCGCTGTCGCGGCCGTTGCTCGGCACCCCGTACGGGGCGAACATGCTGATCGGCTCGGCCGGCGAACCCGAGCAGTTGGTCGTCGACCTGCGCCGGGTGGACTGCTTCACCTTCCTGGACTACGTGGCGGCCCTCAGCCGGTCCGGCGACCGCGACGACTTCGTGCGGCACCTGATCGAGACCCGCTACGCGGGCGGACAGGTCGACTTCGCCCACCGCAAGCACTTCTTCACCGACTGGGCGCACGTCGACCGGATCGCCGCCACCGACATCACCGCGAGCCTGAGCCCCGCCACGGTCACCGTCACCAAGCACCTCAACGCCAAGGCCGACGGCAGTGCCTACCTGCCCGGCCTGCCCGTCGTCGACCGCACCCTCGGCTTCATCCCGGCCGCCGCCGTGGACGCCGCCGTCCTGGCCGGGCTGCGCACGGGCGACTTCCTCGGCGCCTACGCCGATGCCCCCGGCCTCGACGTCACCCACGTCGGCCTCGTCGTGCAGACCCCCGACGGCCCCGTCTTCCGCAACGCCTCCTCGGTCCCCGGCGTCGACCGGGTCGTGGACACCCCGCTGACCGACTACCTGCGCACGGTCCCGGGCATCGTCGTCCTGCGCCCGAACTGATCCCGCCCGAGCCGGGGTGCCGTGCACCCGAACTGACTGCCGTCGTGGGGCCCGGTGACTCGGCCCTCGGCCCGACGGCGCAGGGTCATCCGCTCCGACCCGGCCGGTCGGCCGAGTGGATCGCCGGGCATCGTGGCGGTGGCGGCGCGGGGAAGGCCCGACCGGGACCCCGGTCAGCCCGCCGGACGCCAGCCCGCCTCGGCGCAGGCCGCGTGCAGTGGGTCGAGGCCGAACGCGTCGACCGGGCCGAGGGCGCCCGTGCCCGAGACGCCGTCGTCGCGCACGGCGTCGGCCGCCCACGCCATGATCCGCGCGGTGAAGTCGTAGGGGTCGCCGCCGGCGAGCGTCACGGTCGCGCGGGACAGGCCCGCGGCGTCGAAGGTCCGGGCGGTCACCCAGGACCGGGTGCGGGCTCTGGACGCGGCGTCGGGCCCGCCCGTGGAGCCGCGCACGAGCGCGGTCACCCCCGCCCGCAGCCCCCGCTCGAGCGGCGGGAGGTGACCTAACGCCGCGGTCAGCACCGAGGTCGCCTGCATACCGCGTCCGGCGAGTTCCGGAACGCCGAGGAAGACATCGATCTCACGCAGGTTCGGGTAGGAGCGCGGCAGGGCGAGCTGTTCCGAGGCGGGGATCGACACACCCGCGCGGGTCGCGCCCGCCACGTCGAAACGGCGCAGCCGGGCACCGGCGCGTTCGTCGACGAGCGCGCCGCCGCGCAACGCGAAGCCGGATTCGAACAGCATCCCCGCGATGGAGGCGCGGGTGCCACCGCTGGTGCCGGGCCGGTCGATGAAGTAGCCGACCTCGACACGCGCCGCGTCGGGCGCCTCGCGCAACGCCAGTCCGGCGGCCAGGTTGCCGGGCACGTAATCGAAGCCGAACGCGCTCAGCAGCACCGACCCCGTGGCCACCGCCCGATCGTGCCGATCGAACACGCTCCGGATGAACGGGCCTTCCCCGGTGGAGTCGATGTAGTGCGCCCCGGCGTCGATCGCGGCGTCCAGCGCGGGACGGCCGTGGCGCAGGAACGGGCCCACCGTGGTCACCAGGACATCGCCGCGCCCCAGCAGCGCCCGCACCGAGGCGGGGTCGCCCACGTCGGCGACCGCGGTCGGTGCCCCGCCGAGTTCGGCGGCGAGCGCGGCCAGGGCGGCGGCGTCACGCCCGGCCAGCACGGGTGTGGCGCCGCGGGCGACCAGCTCGGCGGCGGTCAGACGGCCGGTATAACCGGTCGCCCCGAACAGCACGATCTTCGACATCGGGCACACCTGTTTCTGCTCGTCGGTCCGATGGTCACGATCAAAGCACGAGTGGACCCGGTCAGCCGAGGACGAGACGGGGCTCGGGCAGGTAGGTGCGGGCCTGCGAGCGGACACTGCCCCAGACGGCGAACCCGATCAGGGGTGTGTTGTCCGGGATGTGGAGGCGCCGCGCGGCCAGGTCGACGACGGCGGGGACGATGACCGAACCGTAGCTGAGGGACCGGTTCTTCAACGCCCGCAGCGCCTCCGGGTGGACGCGGTGCGAGACCAGCGCGGCCACCCCGAAGGCACCACCCTTGACGACGAAGGCGCTGCGCCTGCGCAGAGACTGCGCGAATTCGTCCACCCGGCAGGGGAAGTCGGTGACGGCAGCGGGGGTGATCTCCGCGACGCCCGCCGCGCACACCGCCAGCTCGATCGGATTCAACTCGGTGGCCACGGCCATCCCGACCCCGAGCAGGCTCCACACCGGACCGATCCAGTTCCGGCCGACCTGCAACCGGCCCATCGCCATCTGGTGGGCGACGGCCGCCAGATACCGCTCCACCTCGTCCTGCATCGGATCGACGGCCTGTCCCGGAACCGCGACGGAAGCCCCGTCGGTGGGCGGGTGCGGGGGCACCGAGAGAACCGGATGCGCCGGGGCGCCAGGCTGTCCCGGCACGACGACGGGATGCGGCATGTGCGCGGGACCCGGCGCGGCAGGATGCGCCGGCGCGGCTGCGGCATCGGGTACTCCCGGATGCCCGTGCGGGACAGCGGGATGCGGCGCGACCGCAGGGGGCGGCCCGGAGACACCGTGCCGCTGCCCCGGCGGCGCGGGAGCGTGCGGCGGAACCGGATGCGCCGGACCGGCCCACCGATGCGCCGGAGCACCCGACGGCGACATCGGAGCTCCGGGGTGTGCGGCGTGATGCGGCGGATATCCCTGCGGTGGTGTGGGATTCACCGGTCCGCTGCCCGGCGGCGTGGGGACGGGACCGGACGCGTACCCCGGTCCTGGCATCGGCGCGGGTGGCGGTGCGGCGGGGTGCACAGCCGCACCCCCACCGGTGCCCCCGTCCGGCGGTGTCGGACTCTTCCCCCACGGCGTCGACATGCGTTCCCTCCCTGCTCACTTCGACCCTGCCCGTTCGCCCCTGCCCCGATCGAGCAGTCCCGGCGGCGGCACGGCGACCAGCTGCCGAATGAAGCCCTCGGCGCTGCCCCGTCCGACACGCGACCCTACCGCTCCGGGCACATCGCCCACGAGGGCACCGCATCGACCGGGCCCGACCAGGCGGACATCACTGCGGTCGGTGCGGCCCGTCCGCCTCCTCGACGGTGTCGGCGACGACGGCGGTGACCGGTTTGGCCGCGGCACCGCAACTGGCCTGGCGCGGCGCGAGTCCCACCGTCCGGGTGCGCACCACCCAGCGGCGGCCGTCGCGGTGCGCCACCTCGGCGGTGCCCGGGTCGGCGGGCGCGACGGTGAGGTCATCGAGACCCGCGACGATCCGTTCCCGCACCGCGAGTTCGGCGACCTGCTCGACGGGCGGGTAGCAGCTGCGGCCGCGCAGACCCGGCAGCGAGACGGCCCCGCGGTCGGCGGCGCGCACGGCGGCGACCGCGGTGTCGGCGTCCACCCGGCCGTAGGTCAGCCCGGCGGGCAGCAGCACCATCGCGGGCGCGAACCGGTGCCCGCCGGTGTGCGAGCACTCCCACACCCGGCCCGGAAACGCGGCGGCCAGGCTCGCGGCGATCGGGCGCCCGAGCAGGGCGCAGCACCGGTCTCGTTTGCCGTGCGCGCACACCAGCACCGGCGGGTCGGCGACCGGTTCGCCGAGGCCGGGCGGCGGCCCGGCGAGCAGGCCGAGATCGATGTCGAGCAGCTGGTCCAGGTCGTCGATCAGCAGCCGCTCGCACCAGGAGTCCTGCGGGCGCGAGGCCGCCAGCAGCACGGTGCGGGCGCCGGTGAACTCGGTGCGACCCGGTCTGCGGATCAGGGTGGGGCGCACGCGCGCGGCGGCGGTGCGGGCGGCGAGTTCGGTGCTGATCCGCGGGCCGAGCACCTGGTCGCCGAGCACGTCGCGGCCCCACGCGCCGGGGTGTTCGACACAGAGCCAGCCGTCGACCCGGGTGGCGGTGCCCGCCAGCGGCACGTCCACGGCGGCCGCCGAGCACGGCATGCCCGCGACGCCGGTCATGCCGTCAGGAACGGCAACACAGCCGCCTCGAACTCCCGGTAGCGGTCGCGGTGGATGCTGTGACCGCAGGTGAAGGCGGTGACCGTGCAGTCGGCCACGGCCGCGGTCAGGACCGCCAGCTTCTCCGGGTCCACCATGCCGCCGGGTCCACCGCGCAGCACCAGGGTGGGCGCGGTGATCTCGCTCAGCCGCTCCCACCACTGCGGGTTCGGCTTGCGGAACTGTTCGAGGGCGACGCGGGTCATCGACCGGTCGAAGGCCCACACCGCGCGCGGATGCCGCACCAGGCTGGAGGCGGCGTGCCACAGTTCGGGCACGGTGGGGAAACGGCGGGTCAGGCTCAGTTCCTCGTCGCCGGACCGCAGCGGCAGCGGGCATTCCTCGATCACCAGCTTGCGCACCAGCGTGGGCCGCTCCTGCGCGACGCAGGAGACGGCGTAGCCGCCCAGCGAATGACCGACCAGGTCGACACCGTCGAGCCCGAGGTGCTCGCACAGGCGGAGCAGGTCGGCGCCGAACTCGTCGAATCCGTAGGTGGCGGCCCGGGAGCTGCGGCCGTGGCCGCGCAGATCGGGCACGATCACCCGGCGGCCGTCGCGCAGCAGGCGGCGCGCGAACCGGTCCCAGGTGTGGCCGTCGCCGCCCATGCCGTGCACCAGCAGCACGGGCACGCCGTCGGCCGGACCCGAGTCGCGGTAGGCGATGCGCACGCCGTGGGACGACAGGTGGGCAAACGTCGAGTTCACGAGGGGAGTCTACGAGGACGGCGGTGCCCCGCTAGCCGTACACCCCTTCGGCCTCCCAGACCCCGTCCCGGTAGCCGAGCAGCAGCACCCGGTCCTGGGAGTCGGTGATGCGGACCTGGGCGCGAGCGGCGAGCGCCGCCGAACCGCCGGGCGCCCACCAGTGCTCGTCCACCGGCCACGGCCCGGCCCACCCGGTCAACCGCCAGCTGCGCGACTCCCAGTGCAGGTGGACCGGGTCGGCGGTGAACAGCCCGCGCGGGGTGATCTCCACGGGTGCGCCGTCGGCGGCGAGCAACCGCACCTGCGGGCGGGGTGTCAGCAGGACCGCGGGCGCGGGCTCGGGCAGCCGGCCCGGCCACGGTTGGTCGGGATCGGCCGCGGGCACGCGTTCGTCACCGAGCACCACCAGGGTGACACGTTCGGCGGGCCCGCGCCCGCCACTGAGCACCCCGACCCGGACCGCCTCACCGCCGAGCAGCCCCTGCACCCGGACCAGGGCGCGCCGCGCCCGCTCGTCCTCCTCGCCGACCCCGCCCCACAGCCCCAGCTGCAACGCACCCGCGCGCACCACCTCCACCGGTTCCAGGCGCAGCAGCGTGACGGGCGCGCTCGGGCGGTCGCCGCGGGTCAGCCAGCCGTCGAGCTGCCAGCGCACCCGGTCGGCGGTGTCGGCCGGGGTCAGCGGCTGCGCGCACCGCCAGGTGCGCGAGAGCTGTTCGCCCGCTTCGGTTTCGGCGTGCACGGCGAGCCGGGTGCAGGCCAGCGACGCCGCCGCCAGCGCGCCGTGCAACTCGGTGGCGAGCAGCCTGCCCGCGAAGGCGGCCGCGTCCACCCGGTCGATCGGCGGATCGCAGCGATGCTCGACGACCAGGTCGGGCGCGGGCCTGCGCGCCGAGGGCGGCCGTTCCGGGAGGGCACGCGCGCTGCGGTGCGCCAGCACGGCATCGGCGCCGAAACGCGAGCCCACTTCGGCCGGGCGCAGCGCCGCGAAGTCGCCCACCCGGCGCAGGCCGAGCCGGTGCAGCAGATCGACCAGGTCGGCGCGTTCGGGCGCGGCCAGGCTCGGCTCGACGGCCAGCTCGGCCACCGGCAGCGGCGCGAGGAAATCCGCCCCCGCGCCGGGTGCGACGACGGCGCCGTGCCTGGCCGCGATCACCGCGGTGAACACCTCGTCGGCGATGCCGACCTGCGCCTCGACGCCGACCGCGGCGACCGCGTCGACGAGCCGTTCGGCGGCGGCCTCCTCCGAGCCGAAGAACCGGGCCGCGCCGCGGGCCCCGAGCACGAGCAGCCCGGGGCGCAGCACCTCCACGCCGGGCACGGTCGCGTCGACCGCGGCGACCACCGGCTCGAACAGCCGCGCGTCGCGGTCCGGATCGGCCTGCGCCAGATGCAGCTCGGGGCAGCGCGCCTGCGCCTCCCGGCGGCGCAGGCCGCGGCGCACCCCCGCGACCCGCGCGGTCGCCGAGCACGCCGTGACGCGGTTGGCCGACAGCACCGCCACCGGCCGGGTGGGCGGCACCTCCGCCACCGCCGCCGCGGCGACCGCGGGCCAGTCCCGGCACCACACCGCCAGCACCCGGCTCGCCCGCGCCGCGGCCGGGGTCACGACGCGGCCTCCCCCGCCACCGGAAGATCGCTCACCGTGTGCCCGGTGTCCACGTCGAACCAGGCCACCCGCCCACCGTGCGGACGCAGTTCGATGCGTCCGCGCCGCGGCGGTCCCGCCCGGTGCGCGGCGGTGACGTCGAGGCAGAACGAGCGCAGCCGCCCGTAGCCCGCGCCGAGACCGGTGTAGCCGGCGATCCTGGCGTCCATCCGCAGGGTGGCGTCGGGCCAGCGGCCGTCGGTGACCACCAGGGTGGCGCCCTTGTTGCGGGCGCGGGCGGCGATCACCCGGGCGCGCGCGGGCGGTACGGCGGCGCCGCGCAGGCCGAGCACGACCAGGTCGAGTCCGTCCAGCAGCACCGCGGCCACCTCGACCGGATCGGGCCCCGGATCCGGGATGACGGCCAGCCTGCCCAGGTCGGCGCCCATTTCGGCGGCGGCGAGCAGCCCGAAACCGGGGACGCCGACCACCGCGGCGTGCCCACCGGGCTCGGTGACCGCGGCCAGCAACCCGGCCAGCAGCGAACGCGCCCCGGCGTAGGAGACCACCGTGCCCTTGCCGAGCCCGCCGTCGGGCAGCAGTCCGGCCAGCGCGGGCGGCACCGGCAGCGGTTCGCGCCGCAACCGCGGCGCCACCGGGCTGCGAGCCGCCGCGGACTCGCCCCGGCCGGGAATCGCCGCCATCCTGCGCCGCAGTTCGGCCAGCTTCTGTTGTCTTTCCGTCTCCCCCACCCGCGCGTCCGAACCCATCACAACCACCTACTTCCCAGATGGACTCCGAGGCGAAGCGAGCGCCAGCACCGATTCAGCTATCGATCGCTATCGAATATACGTTCGATAGTCGGCGAGCAGAAGCCCACCCCGGGGATCGGCAGGCGGGGCCGCGCGGTACCCTCACCGCCACCGTCCGGTCCGCGCCGGGCCGATCGTCCGAGGGCGGTGCCGCTGGTCTCGAATCAGGTCCCCTACCACCGAATTCGGATACTCTGCACACCATGATCGATCGCGCCCGTCCCATCGTCGGCCCCGACTATCTGGTCGCGGGTCGCTACCGCCTGCAGTCGAAGCTGGGCGGCGGCGGCATGGGCGCGGTGTGGCTGGCGCACGACCGGTTGCTCGATCGCGACGTGGCCATCAAACAGGTGCTCTCCACCGCCGGGCTGCCCGAGGCGGAGGCCGCCAGGATCCGCGAGCAGATCATGCACGAGGGCCGGGTCGCGGCCAAGCTCTCGCACGAGCACGCCATCGCCGTCTACGACGTGGTGCTCGAGGCGGGCGAGCCCTGGCTGGTGATGGAGCATCTGCCCTCACGCAGCGTCGCGCGTGCGCTCGGCCTGGTCGACACGCTGCCGGTGCTCGAGGTGGCCCAGATCGGCGCCCAGGTGGCCGACGCGCTCGCGGCCGCGCACGCGGTGGGCATCGTGCACCGCGACATCAAGCCCGGCAACATCCTCGTCGCCGACCGCGGGCCCCGGGTCGGCTTCGCCAAGCTCAGCGACTTCGGCATCTCCCGCGGCGCGGGCGAGACATCCGACGAGCCGGACGGCATCATCACCGGCACCCCCGCCTACCTGCCGCCCGAGGTGGCCCGCGGCGCGCAGCCCACCGCGGCCAGCGACGTGTTCTCCCTCGGCGCCACCCTCTACACCGCGATCGAGGGCCAGCCGCCGTTCGGCATGGACGACGACAGCGACGCCGTCGTACAGCGGGCCGCGATGGCCCAGATCATCCCGCCCTCGCGCAGCGGCGTGCTCACCGACGCGCTGCTGCACATGATGGAGCCCGCCCCGCAGCGCAGGCCGACGATGGCCGAGGCGCGCGACGAAATCCTCACCGCCGCATTCGGTCCCGGCACCGCCTCCTACATCCTCGGCGCGCCGGTACGCACCGAGGACGGCACCATCCCGTCCTGGGCGACCCGCAACGGAGCCATCGGCCTGCGCAGCCCGCACTCGGCCCCGCTCCCCCGCCCGCATCGCGGCGCGTCGGCGGCGAACACGCCCGCCGCCCAGCGAGCCAGGGTGGCCGCGCCGCGGCAGACCAACGCCGCGCTGGCGGTGACCATCGGGCTGCTGATCGGGTTGATCATCATCATCGGCGTCATCGTCGTGGCGATGTAGCGCCGCGCCGGCTCAGTCGATGCGGCGGCGGTGTGCCCAGCGGGTCAGCGCGTTGCGATTGGACTGCTGGGTCTTGCGCAGCACATTGGAGGCGTGCGTCTCGACGGTCTTCACCGAGATGAACAGGGTCTCGGCGATCTCGCGATAGGTGTAGCCGCGGGCCAGCAGGCGCAGCACCTCGAGTTCGCGCGGGGTGAGCGAATCCAGTTCCGGGTCGAGCGGCGGCTCGGGCACCGGCGAGCGGCCGGTGAACGAATCGAGCACGAAACCGGCCAGTCGCGGGCTGAACACCGCGTCGCCGCCGGCCACCCGGCGGATGCCATCGGCCAGTTCGGCGCCGGAGATCGTCTTGGTGACGTAGCCGCGCGCGCCGGCCCGGATCACCGCGATGACGTCCTCGGCGGCATCGGAGACGCTCAGCGCCAGGCACACCGGCCCGTCCTCGATACCGGAGAGCACCGCGACACCGCCGCCGTCGGGCATGTGCACGTCCAGCAGCACCACGTCGGGCTCGGTCGCCTTGATCCCGGCGATCGCCTCGGCGACACCGCCCGCCTCGCCGACCACCTCCAGATCGGCCTCCCTGCTCAGCTCCGCCCGTACCCCCGAGCGGAACACCGCGTGATCGTCGACGAGAAAGACCCGCACGGTCACCTACATCTCCTCACCTGTCGGCGGCCCGAGCCCACACGCCGACCGCACCTCCATCGGTACCACACCACCACTGTCCCGCCCGCGCGCCGCGTCAGTCGGCCCGGCCCGCGGGCTCGCGCGTCCGCTCGGTCGCGTCCTCGTCCGGCTCCCCCGCGCAGTCCAGCCCGGCGGCGTCGCTGCGCGGCATGTGGATCCGCACCTCGGTGCCCCGGCCGGGCGTGGACAGGATCTCGACCCGGCCGCCGCGCCGCTCGATCCGCCCGCGGATCGATTTGGCCAGGCCCTGCCGGTCCTGCGGCACGGCCGCCGGATCGAATCCGGCGCCGCGGTCGCGCACGAACACGCTCACCTGATGCGGTTCCACCTCGGCGAACAGGTCGACGGTCGGCACCCCGGCGTGCTTGGCGGCGTTCACCATCGCCTCGCGGGCCGCGCCGAGCAGGGCGGTGAAATGCTCCTTGGGCAGGCCGAAACCGGAATCGTCGACGTCCATCGTCACATCGCCCACGGTCACCGGGGTGACCTTCACGCCGTGCTGGTCCTCCACCTCACCCGCGATGGTGCGCAGCGCGGCGGCCAGGCTGGAATGCGCGGGACCGGAGTCGTCGAAGAGCCAGCGGCGCAGTTCACGTTCCTGGCTACGGGCCAGGCGCATCACCTCGTGCGGATCGTCGGCCTGGCGCTGGATCAGCGCGAGCGTCTGCAACACCGAGTCGTGCAGGTGCGAGGCGATCTCCTCGCGCTCCTCGTTGCGGATGCGGGCGGCGCGTTCGGCGTTCAGCGCGCCCATCATGCGCAGCCACAGCGGCACGGTCAGCAGACCGGCGCCCGCCAGCGTCACCACCACCGCGATCAGCGCCGAGCCGAGCGAACCGAGGTCGATCCTGGCCAGCACCAGCACGCCGAGCCCGAGCACCACCAGGGTCGCGCCGGTGACGATGCGGGCCCAGGTCACCACCGACGGCCGTGCGGGCAGTCCGAGCAGCGACCGCGGCCCGTCGGTGTCGTATTCGCGCCACACCAGCGCCGCGCCGACCGCGACCACCACGATCGGCACGATCACCTTCGCCGCCACGGTCGCGTTCATCGCCCAGGAGACCGCGATCGCCAGCCCGAGCCCGAGCATCGCCAGGCCGATCGCCTGCCGCCGCTCGGTGCCCGACGGCTCGGCGGTGTCGACGCCGCCCGGGGTGAACACCCACAGCATGCCGTAGGCGATGATGCCCGCCCCGGCCAGCGCGGACAGCAGCACGAAAGCCATCCGCACCTTGAACACGTCGAGACCGAGATGATCGGCCAGACCGCCGGCGACACCGCCGACGATCCGCCCGCCGGACCGGCGCACCAGCCGCAACCGGGGCGTCTGCCCGAGCGCCAGCACCGGGGCGGGCCCGAACCCGCGGGGCATCCCCGCTCCGGACGGATCGGGGCCGCCGGCGGGATGGCCGGGCGCGGCGCCTGCCCCCCACGCGGAGCCTGCGCCCCGGGCAGCGTCGAACGCGGGGCCGGTCGGGTACATACCTTCGATACTGGCACGCCACCCCGACCACCGGCATCGGGATTCTCCCTGATCTTCACCCCCACCCACCGCATCCGCGCAGGTCCGCCGCCCGCGACCGCGCCGTGTGCCGACAGGCGGCGCGGTCCGCGAGTTCCGTGGATTTTCAGGGTTACCCCCGATGCGGTGGCGGTCGTGCGCGCTCACCATGGAGAACATGACGAGAACGACCTTCGGCGATCAGCTTCAGCAGATGTGGCAGACGCGGCCGGTACGGCTGCCGCGGCAAGGGCCGATCGCGGGCGTCGCCGCGGGTTTCGGCCAGCGCTACAACGTCGACCCGGTGCTGATCCGGGTCGCGTTCGTGGTGTCGAGCATGTTCGGCGGCGCGGGCATCGTGCTCTACCTGTTCGCCTGGCTGATGCTCAGCGAAGCGGGCGAGCGGTCCTCCCCGGCCGAATCGCTGTTCGGCAAGGGGCACAGCTCGCAGTCCCAGACCAAGACGGTCGTGCTCATCGTGGCGCTGGCCATCGCGGTCACCACCGTCGGACCGATCGGCGTCGGGCTGGCCGGTTCCGGAATGATCAGCCTCGCCTTGATGCTGGCCGGCTGGTGGATGCTGTTCATGCGCTGCCCGCAACCACCGCCGGGCACCAGCCTCTGGGACGCGGGCTACCCCGGCGGCACCGCGACCGGCTATCCGGGTACCGCCTTCCCGACCGGCCCGATGCGCACCACCGGCGGCTTCCCGATGGCGCAGGCGACGCACACCACAGCGATGTACACGCCCTACACCAAGCTGCCGGACGCCTACATCCCCGACGACCGGGCCGACGCGCCGACCGTCGAACTACACAAGCGACCGGAACCGGCAGCCACGACCGACGCGGCACCAGCGGCATCGGATCGTCCCGCACCCACCGACACGACCCGCCCGACCGCCGACGACACGGTCGCCGCCGAATCCGGCGCATCGGCGCCGCCCGAGCAGACCACCGCCGCCCCCGCCGAGCCCGGCCCGGCGGCTGGATCCGACTCGGACGAGACGGCCCGCGACGGCGCGACCGTGGCGGCCACCTCCGCGAACGCGCCGTCGCCCGCCGGGACAGCCGACGCCCGCCCCACGCCGACCACCCTCGCGGCGGCCCCGCCCCCGGTGCTCGCCGGACCGGTCCCCCCGTCCTGGGATCCGCTCGGCGTCGCCCCGCTGGCCTGGGATCTTCCCGAACCCACCCCGGCGCGCCCCGTGGTCGCGCCCCCGCCGAAACGGCCCCGCTCCCGGCTCACCCCGGTGGTGCTCGGCCTGGCCATCATGGCCGCCGCGGGCGCCGGCGCGCTGGCCGCGGCGGGCGTCGAGTGGATGACACCCGGCCGCATCGGCGCGGTGGCCCTGGCCGTGATCGGTCTCGGGCTGGTGCTGGGCGCGTTCCTGCGGCGCGGCTACGGCCTGCTCGTGGTGACCGCCCCGCTCGCCGGGTTCGTGCTGCTGGCCTCGCTGATCGGCCCGATCGAATTCGACCGCGGCGCGATGGGCGAACACGTCTGGGCGCCGCCGACCGCGGCGGAGTTGCGGTCGGACTACCGGGTGACGATGGGGTCGGGCACGCTGGACCTGCGCTCGATCGAACTCACCGAGAACCGCACGGTGAACCTCGACGTGCAGATGGGTGAGGCGCGCATCCTCGTGCCCGCCGGGATGACGGTGCACACCGACTGCTCGGTGCGGATGGGTGAGAACCTCTGCCCCGAGGGCATCACCGGCCCGAACACCCCGGGTGCGCCGGTGCTCGACCTGAACGTGGACGTGCGGATGGGCAGCGTGGAGGTGCAGCGTGGCTGAGCGCAAGGAAACCGAACGTGTGGGTAACGGCGGCCCGTCCGCCTCCCTGCTGATCGTGGGGCTGCTGGCCCTGGCCGTCAGCGTGTGGGGTTTCGTCGGCCCCGCGGCCACCGCCGGTGGCGCCGTCTCCCTGGGCTGGATCCTGGTGATCGGCGCGATCGTCGTCGGCCTGCTGCTGGTGATCTCCCCGCGCCGCCGATGACCGGCACCGGCCCCACCGAGGGGAGCACCGCGACCCCGCCCGCCCAGGCCGCCCGCGATCCAGGCACTCCGCTGGCCCGGCTGGTCCGCGGCGGGAGCCGGGGAATTCCCGGCCTGCGCCTGGGCCACCTGGTCTACGGCCACCACGGCAGAACCGTGCGCGACTGACCCGCGAACGACGAACGGCCCGCACCGGAGCGGTGCGGGCCGTTCACTGCCTCGGGATCACTCCCACTCGATGGTCCCCGGCGGCTTGCTCGTCACATCCAGCACCACGCGGTTGACCTCGGCGACCTCGTTGGTGATCCGGGTCGAGATCCGCTCGAGCACCTCGTAGGGCAGCCGGGTCCAATCCGCGGTCATCGCGTCCTCGCTGGACACCGGACGCAGCACGATGGGATGACCGTAGGTGCGGCCGTCGCCCTGCACCCCGACACTGCGCACGTCGGCCAGCAACACCACCGGGCACTGCCAGATCTGCCGGTCCAGCCCGGCCGCGGTCAGCTCCTCGCGGGCGATCGCGTCGGCCTGCCGCAGCGTCGCCAGCCGGTCCGCGGTGACCTCGCCGATGATGCGGATCGCCAGCCCCGGCCCGGGGAACGGCTGCCTGGCCACGATCTCCTCGGGCAGGCCGAGCTCGCGGCCCACCGCGCGCACCTCGTCCTTGAACAGCAACCGCAGCGGCTCGACCAGCTCGAACTCCAGGTCCTCCGGCAGGCCGCCGACATTGTGGTGGGACTTGATGTTCGCGGTGCCGGTGCCGCCGCCGGACTCCACCACATCCGGGTAGAGCGTGCCCTGCACCAGGAATTCCACCTCGGGCTGCTTGCCCTCGGCCGCGCCCTGCTCGTCGACGATCTGGCGCACCGCGTCCTCGAAGGACCGGATGAACTCCCGGCCGATGATCTTGCGCTTCTCCTCGGGATCGGTCACGCCCTTCAGCTCACCGAGGAACTTGTCCACCGCGTCGACGGTCACCAGCTTGGCACCGGTGGACGCGACGAAATCCTGCTGCACCTGCTCGCGCTCGCCCGCGCGCAGCAGTCCGTGATCGACGAACACGCAGGTCAGCCGGTCGCCGATGGCGCGCTGCACCAGGGCGGCCGCCACCGCGCTGTCCACGCCGCCGGACAGGCCGCAGATCGCGTGGCCGTCGCCGACCTGCGCGCGCACCTGCTCCACCAGCACATCGGCGATGTTCGACGGTGTCCAGCTCGCCGGGATACCCGCCAGCTCGTGCAGGAACCGGCTCAGCACCTGCTGGCCGTGCGGGGAATGCAGCACCTCGGGGTGGTACTGCACACCGGCCAGCCGCCGCGCGCGGTCCTCGAACGCCGCGACCGGCGCACCCGCCGTGGTGCCGGTCACCTCGAAGCCCTCCGGCGCGTCGGTCACCGCGTCACCGTGGCTCATCCACACCGGCTGAATCGTGGGCAGGCCGCCGTGCAGCACGCCACCGTCGATGTTGAGTTCGGTGCGGCCGTACTCGCGGGTGCCGGTGTGGGCCACCGTGCCGCCGAGCGCCTGCGCCATCGCCTGGAAGCCGTAGCAGATGCCGAAGACCGGCAGGTTCAGGTCGAACAGCCGCGGATCCAGCTGCGGCGCGCCCTCGGCGTACACGCTGGCCGGGCCACCGGACAGGATCACCGCGAGCGGCTTCTTCGCCGCGATCTCCTCCACCGTGGCGGTATGGGGAACCACCTCGGAGTAGACGCTCGCCTCGCGGACCCGGCGAGCGATCAGCTGGGCGTATTGGGCACCGAAGTCGACGACGAGGACCGGTCTCTGGGTTTCTGCCACCGGCCCAGTCTAGTGAGCGGACCCGCGCCCGGAACGCACGGGCATGCCCGGTGCGCGCCAGGTCACGCCCGCACGCTCAAGCCGACCTTCTGGAACTCCTTCAGATCCGAGTAACCCGCCTTCGCCATCGAGCGCCGCAGCCCGCCGACCAGGTTCAGCGAACCGAACGGATCGTCGGACGGGCCGAAGAGCACCCGCTCCAGCGGCGGCCGCGCGGCCTCGTCCGCCTCGTCCTCGGCACCGAGATCCCAACCGTCACCCACCTGCAACAGCGAACCGCGCGGCACCGAGGGATGCGCGGCCGCCGACGGCCAGTACCAGCCGCGGCCGGGCGCCTCGGCCGCCACCGCCAGCGGCACCCCCAGCATCGCCGCGTCCGCACCGCAGGCGATCGCCTTCGCCAGCTGACCCGACGTCGCGATGTCGCCGTCGGCGATGACATGCACGTAACGACCGCCCGTCTCGTCCAGGTAGTCCCGCCGCGCCGCCGCCGCGTCCGCGATCGCCGTCGCCATCGGCACCCCGATACCGAGCACCTCACCCGTCGTCGTCGCGCCCGGGTACGAGCCGTAGCCCACGATCACGCCCGCCGCACCGGTGCGCATCAGGTGCAGGGCGGTGCGGTGATCGCTCACCCCGCCCGCCACCACCGGCACATCCAGCTCGGCGATGAAGGTCTTCAGGTTCAGCGGCTCACCGTCGCCGACATGCTCGGCCGAGATGATCGTGCCGTGCACCACCAGCAGATCGATGCCCGCCTGCAACAGCGCGGGCGTCAGTGTCCGAGCGTTCTGCGGGCTCACCCGCACCGCCACCGTCACCCCGGCCGCGCGCACCTCGGCGACGGCCGCCGCCAGCAGATCCGGCTGCATCGGCGCGGCGTGCAACTGCTGCAGCAACGCCACCGCCCGGTCGAACCTGCCCTGCGCCGCCAGCTCGGTCAGCTGCTCGATCTTGGTCTCGACATCGGCGTGCCTGGCCCACAGGCCCTCGCCGTTGATCACCCCGAGCCCACCGAGACGACCCAGCTCCACCGCCGACCGCGGCGAAACCAGCGCATCGGTCGGATGCGCCACCAGCGGGATCTCGAAGCGGTACGCGTCCAGCTGCCATGCCAACGACACCTGCTTCGACGAGCGGGTACGCCGCGACGGAACGATGTCGACATCGTCCAGCTCGTAGGTACGCCGGGCGGTCCGGCCCATGCCGATCTCGACCATGTCGCGCACGTGAGTTGTCCTTTCGGTGTTGGATTTGCCGCTCCTTCGTCGCGGCGTGTTCACGGCCCCCTGGTGTCTCGCGGTCGCGAGACGGGCCGCGAACGGGGCTCGTCCCTCATGGTGATCCGGGCGGGTGAGCGTGTTGTTTGCTGCTCGGGGGTCGGCTCGAGACTATCGCCTGCGGTGAGCGGGGGGTCGCGCCGCTCCGGGTACGGCTCGGTGGGGTGGGCCGGACAGCAGTGACGGCCGGGACCGCTGGGGTGCCCGGCCGTCTGGGGCGCTCGTCAGGAACGGCCCGTGTAGTTGGGGGCCTCCACGGTCATGGTGATGTCGTGCGGGTGGCTCTCCTTCAGGCCCGCCGCGGTGATCTGCACGAACTGGGCCTCCTGCAGGTCGGCGATGGACTGGGAGCCGGTGTAGCCCATGGCGGCGCGCAGGCCGCCGACGAGCTGGTGGATCACCTGGTTCACCGGCCCGCGGAACGGGACCCGGCCCTCGATGCCCTCGGGGACCAGCTTGTCCTCGGCGAGCACGTCGTCCTGGAAGTAGCGGTCCTTGGAGAACGACTTGGCCTGGCCGCGGCCCTGCATCGCGCCCAGCGAACCCATGCCGCGGTAGCTCTTGAACTGCTTGCCGCCCACCAGGATCAACTCGCCCGGCGACTCGGCCGTACCCGCCAGCAGCGAACCCAGCATCACGGTGGACGCGCCCGCCGCGATGGCCTTGGCGATGTCGCCGGAGAACTGGATGCCACCGTCGGCGATCACCGGCACACCGGCGGGCTTGCAGGCCGCGACGGCCTCCAGGATGGCGGTGATCTGCGGCGCGCCCACGCCCGCGACGACGCGGGTGGTGCAGATCGAGCCGGGGCCGACGCCCACCTTCACCGCGTCCGCGCCCGCTTCCACGAGCGCGGCCGCGCCGGCGCGGGTGGCGATGTTGCCGCCGACGACCTGGATGCGGTCACCGACCTCGGCCTTCACCTTGGCCACCATCTGCAGCACCTGGGACTGGTGCCCGTGCGCGGTGTCGACCACCAGCACGTCCACCCCGGCATCGGCCAGCGTCATCGCTCGCGACCAGGCGTCTTCACCGACACCGACCGCCGCGCCGACCAGCAGGCGGCCGTCGCGGTCCTTGGTGGCGTTCGGGTACTGATCGGTCTTGACGAAGTCCTTCACGGTGATGAGACCGCGCAGCCTGCCGTTGCCGTCCACGATCGGCAGCTTCTCCACCTTGTGGCGGCGCAGCAGTCCCAGCGCGGCCTCCGCGGTGACACCCTCCTGGGCGGTGATCAGCGGCGCCTTGGTCATCACGTCGGCGACCCGGCGGTTCTGGTCCACCTCGAACCGCATGTCACGGTTGGTGATGATGCCCACGAGGGCGCCCGTCTCGTCCACCACGGGCAGGCCCGAGATGCGGAAGCGGGCGCACATGGCGTCGACCTCGGCGAGGGTGTCGGTGGGACGACAGGTCACCGGATCGGTCACCATGCCCGCCTCGGAGCGCTTCACGGTCTCCACCTGGGCGGCCTGGTCGGCGGCCGACAGGTTGCGGTGCAGCACACCCATGCCGCCCGCACGCGCCATCGCGATGGCCATCCTGGCCTCGGTGACGGTATCCATGGCCGAACTCACCAGCGGGGTGCGCAACCGGATCTCCCGGGTGAGCCGGCTGGAGGTCTCGACCGAACTGGGAATCAGATCCGATGCGGCAGGCAGCAACAGCACGTCGTCGAACGTGAGGCCGAGCATGGCGATCTTGTTCGGATCGTCGCCACCCGTAGGGGGGCGGACTGTGTTTCGTTCGCCCGTTACGGGATTACTCATTCGGATCGACCCCTCCTGGACGTCGAAAGCGAGAGACGCCGACCGGCGTCGCGCACAACTGATGGGATGGACGGTGGCGGCGAGATCAGCGTGTCGGGTACTGTCCGGCGCCTGCCCACCATGGTATCTGTCGCGCAAACAGGCCGGGGAACCGATCCCGCCGTCGAAAACTGGCACCCGGCAGCGCTGGCGCAGACCGCCCTGTTCTGCGTACCGTGGGTGTGTGCGTGACCATCTACCACCTGGCTTGCCGCCGGATCCATTCGCCGGAGATCCCTCCGACCCGTCCGCCGCGCTCGATGCCATCGAGCCCGGTGAACCGCTGGATCCCCACGAGCGCCTTGCGGTCGAGGAGGATCTCGCCGATCTCGCCGTGTACGAAGCTCTCCTGGCCCACCGCGGCATCCGCGGACTCGTGGTCAGCTGCGAGGACTGTAGACAGGATCACTACCACGACTGGGACATGCTCCGGGCCAACCTCCTGCAACTGCTGGTCGACGGCACGGTGCGCCCCCATGAGCCCGCCTACGATCCCACTCCCGAGGCGTACGTCACCTGGGACTACTGCCGCGGCTACGCGGACGCCTCGATGAACGAGGCGTTCCACGGCGACGGTTTCGACGGGTTCGACAGCTGAATCCCGGCCCCGTCGATCGGCGCGGTCACCCCGTGCCCGACAGCACACGGCCCGCGAAAACACGAAAGCCGATCGCCGTCGGGCGATCGGTCTCTGTGCAACTCGTTTCCGACAACGCGCCGCTGAATCGAAGTCTCCGCGATCCGCTGCGCGGGAACCGCTAGCTCGACGGCGCCGGCAGCACACCCGGAGGCAACAGCCCCGGCGGAATCTGGATTCCGCCCGGGCCCATCGTCGGCGCGCCGGTGTCGGGAACGCCCGGCGAGCCGGTGTTCCCGGTCGGCACGACCGTCGGCGGGATCTGGGTGGGCCCGCCGGTCGCGGGCGGCTCGGTGGTGGGCTGCGGCTGGGTCGGCGTCACCGGGGGTTCCTCGGTGGTCGGCTCGACCGGCTCGGTGGGCTGCGTCGGCTGGGTGGGCTGCGTGGGCTCGGTGGTTCCGCCGGGCAGCATGGTCACCGTGCTGCCGTCCCCGGGCGAAGGCCTGGTCGGTAGCACCGTGCCGGTGGGTCCGGTCTCCGGCCGCTGCGGCTGGCTCGGTTGCACCGTCTGCTCCAGCTGGGTGGCCAGCTCCGGGGAGATGCTGCGCAGCTGGGCGAACAGGCGCTGCCATTCGTTCTGCAGATCCTGCTTCTTGGCGCCGTCGCTGATCTGGTCGACATTGCCCTGCGCCCGCTCGAGCAGCGCCACGGCCTGCGTCGTGTTGCCCTGCGCCAGCGCCTGTTTCGCCTGATCGAGCTCGGTGTCCGCGCGCTGCACCACGGTGGTCTGGGCCTGCTCGCTGAACACAACTTCCTTGACCCGCCACAGCGGATCGCCCGGCTCGGCGCCGTAGGAGAACGCCGTGGTACCGCCGATGATCAACGCGAGGGCGGCGGCCGCCCCCGTGATCGGGTAGAGGAGTCGCAGCTTCCCACGCGCCTGGGCACCGACACGGACCTTGCGCGCACCGATCTCCTGGTTGACGGCGGCGACCACCGTGTCCAGGTCGGGAGCGCTCGGCAGCGGCGCAGCGATCAGCTCCGCACGCCAGTCCGCGAGCAGCGCGGCGAGCTGGAACTCCTCTGCACTGTCGGTCTGCACCGGGCCATCGCTGGCGATGGCGTCGATGAGCGCATCGTCGCGGCGCACCGCGGCGATGTCCACCGGTCCGGTGTCTCCAGCCCCCCCGGCGTAGGGACCGCTGTTCCGCGATCCGCGCCGCGCCTTCCAGTCGCCCCGACCGCGCTCGCCATCCCTAGCCATACATTTCACCTGCCCTCGCCACTTGTGACTTCAGTTTCGCGAGCGCCCTGTGCTGGGCCACTCGTATAGCGCCCGCCGTACTGCCCACGGCGGCCGCGGTTTCCTCCGCTGACAAACCCATGACCAGGATCTCTCGATGCTTCTCAGGAAGCGTCGCGAGCAAGCGGTTCATCTGCCTGCTCGTTTCTGACTCGAGAGCTCGCTGCTCCGGCCCTTGGTCGGTGGATATGACATCTGGTACTTCGGCCATTGCCTCCGCCTTGTTACGGGCGGCGTTGCGATGGGCGTCGGCGACCTTGTGCGAAGCGATTCCGTATACGAAGGCCATGAAGGGCCTGCCCTGATCCTGATAGCGGGGCAAGGCGGTCATCACGGCCAGACATACCTCCTGCGCAACGTCATCCGCGGAGAGCTGACCGCGCTCCGCCGCGCCGATACGCGCGCGGCAATAACGGACAACGAGCGGGCGGACAAGCTCCAGTACCTGAGCTAAAGCTGTCCTGTCGCCCTGCGCAGCGGCAGCGACGGCGAGGTCCAACTCTTCGCCCGTGTGCGTCATCGTCAGAGATATTCCTGGCGTTACAAGTGGCACGGGCCCGATGACCTGTGCTTCCACCGAAGTGGCGGAACGGAACCAACAATAGCGACCGGCGCGAGCGCATCGGTCAACATGGTCACTTGTCGCTACAACCTACGGGGCCGTAGAAGTGACTTTCAGCACGTCTGGGCCGGTCGGAAGCGGCCTCCGCGGCAGGCGATCTCGGCGGCGCAGGTCGCGGCCTCCGCCGCGGCGGCCGCGCGCGCGTGCTCGGAATCACCGACGCCGGCGAGCAACATCGCCGCCGCCCACCGCAGCGGCAGCAGTCCGTGCGCGCGCGCCTCGGCGGCCACGGCGGTGGCGCGGGCGGCGGAATCGGCCCGATCGCCGGCCGCCGCGGCGGTGGCGGCGACGAGCAGACGCGATTTCACCCGGTGCCGCACCGACGACCAGTCCTGTGCCAGCCGCAGCCCCGCCTCCGCGTGCGGCCGGGCCCTCGCGGCGTCCCCCGCGGCCAGCGCCGTCTCGGCGGCGACCCAGTGCAGGCGGATGCGGACGCGGGTCCGGTCGGTGATGTCGGCGGTGCCCGCGGTGGTGGCGGTATCGGCGTGGGCGTCGAGCAGCGCGGCGGTCCGGTCGAGGAGGCGTCGGGCCAAATCGAGCCGCCCCACGCCGAGCGCGTCGGCGGCCAGCCCGGTCAGCGCGTCACAGGCGGCGTCCACGCCGTCCGGCAGGCCGGGCGCCGCCGGGTGCCGGGCGCGTGCGAGGTGCGGGACCACCGCGGCGGCGGCCCGGCCGTCGAACTCCGCGGCGGCCGCGTGCCAACCGAGCTGGCGCAGCAGCGATCCGGTCGTGCTGTCGACCAGTGCGCGCAGCACCGGATCGGGGCCGGTCCGGCGCACGCGGGCCAGTTCGGTCCGCGCGGCGGCGTAGTGACCACGACCACCGAGCGCGACCGCCCGCAACCATCCGGCACCGGGTCCGGGCGGGGTCGGCAACCCGGCAGCGGCCGTGCGGTCACCGGCGCCGAACGCGGCATCGACGAGGATTTCGAAGCGAGGATCCGCGAGCGGAGCGGGCACGAACACGGACGGCAGCCTAACCCGGCGCCGCGGTGCGCGGGCTCCCCGGCAATGCCCGAGCCTTTCCGGCAACCTTTCAGCTTTCTGGTACGGACCCCATGTTTCCATCGGGTAAAACTCGTATGCGAGTCCGAGCATGAACGGCGTCGCGAATTCACATGCGTTTCTCGCAATTAACCTGAGCGCCCCGATTCCGCCATCTCGAATCGTCGTACGCGCCGCACCGCCGGTGGCCCGGGTCACGTCCGCTACCGCACCGCGAGACCGGCCAGCAACTCGTGAGCCGACCTAAAAAGTGCCTATGACCTGGACGGATACCCCACCGGCGGGCCCTGCGGGCAGGCAGCCGCCAACCGGCCAACCGTCCAGTACTACCGGAGCACACGTAAAAAGTAAACAGCTGGAAGGTTAAATCTCGCCTTCGCGGATTTGGAAAACCGGTGCGTCGAACTATTGACGGAATTTCCCGGCTGGCCCTAACGTAGCTCATCGCCACGGACCGCGCCGCGCGAAATTGCAGCGATCCCCCAGGGCGAGACCTGCCGAAGCAGCCGATCGCGCCGTGGCCCATGACTGTGCAGAGACGAAACTGCTCGACAACGCTGACGAGCTCGCATCACGAGGAGTTCACCATGCCCATGCCGACCCACCTCCCCGGACCGAACGCCGACGTCTGGGACTGGCAGATGCGCGGTTCCTGCCGAGGCGTGGACTCGGCGGTGTTCTTCCACCCCGACGGCGAGCGCGGCCGCGCCCGCACCGCGCGCGAGATGCGCGCCAAGGAGATCTGCCGTACCTGCCCGGTACTCGTGCAGTGCCGCAGCCACGCACTGAAGGTGAGCGAGCCCTACGGCATCTGGGGTGGCATGTCCGAGACCGAACGCGAGATGCACGCCCGGCGCAACCGGCGCCGCATGGCGGTGTAGTCGCGCCGACCCATCCGGCCCCCGCGGGGCACCGAATCCCTTGCAGATGCCCGGGCCGACACGCCCACGGTGGACCTGTCCGGTCCGCCGCAGGCCCTGTCGGCCCGGGCAGTTTTGCGACAACTATCGGTGGTTCGCGGGTCGTCAGGCAGCATTGCGCGCGGCGTGTCGCGACTTGCCGCAAAGTAGCTGGGGCGCTTGGCGTTTGCCGGGGCACCCCAGCGGAGGGCTGGTGATAGCACCGCGCTAGCGTGGTGGCCGATGACACAGAACGGAGCGTCACGCGCAGCCGAAAGCATCGAGCTGGCCGCACTCCTGCATCGTTGCGGCCGGGCCGACCAGCACGCTTTCGCCGAACTGTACGACCGGACCAGCGCGCGCGTGTTCGGTCTGGTACTCCGGGTGCTCCAGGACCCCGGATACGCGGAGGAGACCACCCAGGAGGTCTACCTCCAGATCTGGCGCACCGCCGCCAGTTTCGACCCCGATCGCGGTTCCGCCATGACCTGGCTGATGACGCTCGCCCACCGGCGCGCGGTCGACCGCGTGCGGGCCGAGCAGGCGCACTCCTCCCGGGAGGCGGCCTACGGCGCGCGGGTGCTCGACAACGAATTCGACGAGGTGGTCGAGGAGGTCGAGCGCAGGGCCGAACAACACGCGGTGCGCGCGAGCCTGGCCGAGCTGACCGACACCCAACGCGAAGCCATCTCGCTCGCCTACTACGGCGGCCGCACCTACGCCGAGGTGGCCGCCCACCTCGGGGTCGGGCTGCCGACCGTGAAGTCCCGGATACGGGATGGATTGACACGACTGAAGAAAAGTTTGGGGGTGACGTGAGATGACCGACAGCCGGATCGATCTCGCGCACGCCGTCGCGCTCGGATCGATCGACGACGAAGACCAGGACGAAGTGCAGCAGTTGCTCGACAGCGCGGACCCCGAGGTCCGCGCCGCGTTCCACACCGAAGTACAGCAGAGCGCCGACGCGCTCACCGCGCTGGCGGAGCTGACCGCCACCGCGCCGCCACCCGCCTTGCGCGCCCGGCTGCTGGCCGCGATCGCCGCCGAGCAGCCGCCCGTGGCCTCCTGAACGTTCGCCCGCGGATCTCCCCACGAGCCAGCCGTTTCCATCGTCCCGTCGGCCGTACCGTCTCCGGCGCACGGGCAGCCCAGTCGCGTCGCCGTCGCGCCCGCCCGGTAGCCGCATCGTGATTCGGCGCGGGCTCGACCGCCCCGCGGAAACGACGAAGGCCCCCGGGATCTCCCGGGGGCCTCGCTACCGCCGTACGGTCAGTGCGCGTGACCGTGGTGGCTGTGGTCCTCGGCCTCCTCGGCGGGCTTGTCGACCACGGCGCTCTCGGTGGTGAGCACCATGCGCGCCACGGACGCGGCGTTCACCACGGCCGAGCGGGTGACCTTCACCGGGTCGACGACACCGTCGGTGAGCAGGTCGCCGTAGCTGAGGGTGGCGGCGTTGAAGCCCTCCTTGCCCTCGGCCACCTTGCTGACCACCACGGCGCCGTCCAGGCCCGCGTTGCTGGCGATCCAGAACAGCGGCGCCTCCAGCGCCTTGCGGACGACCTCGACGCCGACCGCCTCGTCGCCGGAGAGCGAGTCGCGCAGCTCGACCAGCTTGGTGGCCGCCTGCACCAGGGCGGTGCCGCCACCGGGCACGATGCCCTCGTCGACGGCCGCCTTGGCCGCGCTCACCGCGTCCTCGACGCGGTACTTGCGCTCCTTGAGCGCGGTCTCGGTGGCCGCGCCGACCTTGATGACCGCGACGCCCCCGGCCAGCTTGGCCAGCCGCTCCTCGAGCTTCTCGCGATCCCAGTCGGAATCGGTCGCCTCGATCTCGCGGCGCAGCTGGGCGGCGCGCGCGGCGATGTCCTCGGCGGTGCCCGCACCGTCGATGATGGTGGTCTCGTCCTTGGTGACCACCACGCGGCGCGCCTTGCCGAGCACGTCGATGCCCGCCTCGCGCAGCGTGATACCCAGGTCCGGGTTGACCACGGTGCCCGCGGTGACCACGGCCAGGTCGTCGAGGAACGCCTTGCGGCGGTCGCCGAAGAACGGCGCCTTGACCGCCACGGCCTTGAGGGTCTTGCGGATGGAGTTCACCACCAGCGTCGACAGCGCCTCGCCTTCGACGTCCTCGGCGACGATCAGCACCGGCTTGCCCGCCTCGGCGATCTTCTCGAGCAGCGGCAGCAGGTCCGGCAGCGAGCTGATCTTCTCGCGGTGCAGCAGGACGAACGCGTCCTCCAGCACCGCTTCCTGGGTGTCGGTGTCGGTGATGAAGTAGGGCGAGAGGTAGCCCTTGTCGAACTGCACGCCCTCGGTGACGACGAGTTCGGTCTGCAGCGTCGAGGATTCCTCGACGGTGACCACGCCGTCCTTGCCGACGGTGGTCAGCGCCTTGCCGACCATCTCGCCGATCTCCTCGTCGCGCGAGGACACCGTCGCGACCTGCGCGATGGCCTGCTCACCGGAGACCGGGGTGGCCGCGGCCAGCAGCGCCTCGGAGACCGCGTCGGCGGCCTTGGCGATGCCCGAGCCGACGGCGATCGGGTTGGCGCCCGCCGCGACGTTCTTCAGGCCGCCGCGCACCAGCGCCTGCGCCAGTACGGTGGCGGTGGTGGTGCCGTCGCCCGCGACGTCGTTGGTCTTGGTGGCGACGCTCTTGACCAGCTGGGCGCCGAGGTTCTCGAACGGATCCTCGAGGTCGATGTCACGCGCGATGGTGACGCCGTCGTTGGTGACGGTCGGTCCGCCGAACGCCTTGGCGAGCACCACGTGACGGCCGCGCGGCCCGAGCGTGACCTTCACCGCGTCGGCGAGCTTGTCGACGCCGCGTTCGAGAGCCCGGCGAGCTTTTTCGTCGAACTCGATCTGCTTTGCCATGAGTCCTTTTCCTTGGATGGGGGCCGGAGAGGAGGAGCCCGAAACGACGGTGCCCCGGCCCCGTGGGAGGGGAACCGGGGCACGTCGCTACGACTCGATCCCGGACGGAGCCGGGCGGCGCGCGCCGGAGCAGGCGGCGCCGAGCGCGGTCACTTGCCGACGACAGCCAGCACGTCGCGCGCGGAGAGGATCAGGTACTCCTCACCCTGGTACTTGATCTCGGTGCCGCCGTACTTGCTGTAGATGACGGTGTCACCTTCCTGGACGTCGAGCGGGATGCGCTTCTCGCCGTCCTCGTCCCACCGGCCGGGGCCGACGGCGACGACGGTGCCTTCCTGCGGCTTCTCCTTCGCCGTGTCCGGGATGACCAGGCCGGAGGCCGTCGTCGTCTCGGCCTCGTTGGCCTGGACGAGGATCTTGTCCTCGAGCGGCTTGATGTTCACGCTCGCCACGTTGAGCCCTCCACTTTCAGGGGATACGGTCGTCCGGGACTGTTGTCCCGGACCATCGGTTCGGTCACGGTGCTGACCCTGCGCATAGCCCCGTCGTCGCGGGTGCCGGGACCCCTGCTCAGTAGTCACAACTGCGTCGACACCGGCGCTGCGCGAGGGCGGGTGAAGGCCCGGCCGCCGCGTTTCACCAGTGTCACTAGCACTCTATACACGAGAGTGCCAGCGCTCAAGGGCGGGCGGTGCCAACACTGTTCAGGGTTCATGACGAAACCCGCCGGGACTTCCCTTCGGATCGCGGAAACTGTAACGTTCGGATAACGGATTGTGACAGTATTGGCGACGGTCGCACCACGGCTGCCCGCACCACGGCTCCCGGTGTCCGTCACGGGTCGGCGCCTCGTGCGCGGTCCGGGCATCACGAGAAGACCGGTACTTCGTCACGAGACGTTGCGCACCACCAGCTTCACCAGGGCAAGTACACACGTGATCCCCGGGTCGACCGTCCGACCCACCGGTCGGCGGGTCGGCCGGACCACGCGTCCGGAACGTCGCCGACCAGCGGTGCTCCGGCAATCCATTCGCCGATGGTCGGCCGCACCGCGACCATCCGCTCGAAGGGAGGTGAACCATGCGAACGTCTCTCGGCATCTCCGCCGGGAACGAGGTCGTCTGCTCGGCGCTCGTCGCCACCGCGCCCAACGGCGCCCAGAGCTTCGACTACCGCGTCGTCTCGGCCGACGCCGCCCATTCCGACATCGGCGATCTGGTCGCATCCTCCATCGACCTGATGACCACCCAGCTGCCCGCCCGGCAGGTACCGCACGACGTCGCGTGGCCCGCCCACCCGATCGGCGTCGGCGGCGAGGGCGGTCTCGGCCTCCAGGCCGCCGCGAGCAAACCGCCGACCAGTGTCGCCGTCGCCTACCGCAGCCGGGAACAGGCGCAGGTGATCCGCTCGGCGACCGGCAGGCAGCGCGAGCTCGAGCTGGTCCACGAGGCCACCGCGGCGCTGACCTACCTGCGCCACACCGGCCTCACCGACCGCTACGGCACCGTTGCCGTGGTCGACCTCGGCGCCACCGGCCTGAGCGTCTCGGTGGCCGAGCAGGCCGACGGCACCCTGCTGCACACCCAGCGCACCCACGCCATCAGCGGCAACGCCATCGACGACCTCATCTACCACCACCTGGTCGACCTGCACTTCGCCCGCCGCGGCACCCGCCCGAATCGCGCGATGCTGGTCAATCGCGGCCGGGCCGCCAAGGAGCATCTGTCGATCGCGCCCGCCGTCACCATCGACCACGTGGCCGGGCAGCCGCTCAAGCTCACCAGGTCCGATTTCGAGGTCCTCATCGCCGACCTGCTCGCCGACACCGCCGCGTACGTGTCCGGGGCCTTCGCCCGGTCGCCGCGCGCACCGGAGGCGGTCGCCGTCATCGGTGGCGGCGCCAACATCCCCGCGGTGGTCGAGACGCTGCGCCGCAGCCTCGACGTCCCGGTGCTGACGGTCGACGATCCCGAGGCCGTGATCGCCAAGGGCGCGGCGCTGGTGGCCGATGCCGCCCAGCCCGCCACGCTCCCGGTCGGCGCGATGGGCGCGGAATCCTCGGTGAGCACCTTCACCAAGGTCGCGGGCACTCTCGTCGGCGCCGTCGTGGTGGTCGGGCTGATCATCGGCTACGGCGTGAAGACCCTGGCCCCCACCGCCGACGACGAGGTCTCCCCCGCGGGTACCACGAGCGGTACCCGGCTGCCGGGCGCGCCCGTCGCGGTCGTGCCGACCACCGCTCCGGCTCCCACCGCGGGCGGCATCACCACCCTGGCGCCGCCCACCTCGGCCGCGCCCACCACCACCGAGCGCACCGGCGTGCCGAGCACCACCGGGTCCCCGGTCGCTCCCACCACCGCGCCGTCGACCACGCCGACGCTGCGCCCGGATCCGAACCTGCCGCCGATCCCGTTCCCCGAACTCCTCGGCCCGCTGCTGGATCGCAACGCCCCGCAGGAGCAGAATTCCGAGCCGCCGCTGTCGGAGCAGCCGGACGCGGGCAGCCCGCCCGTCACCACGTCGCCCTCGACCACGGCGCCGACGCCCACACAGGCTCCGGCGCAGTCCCGAGTCCCGTTCCCGCGCGCCGGTTCCGGCTCCGCAAGCGGGAACACCGAATAGTCGAGACGAACGCGCTCAGGCGATCTGGCTGACCGACACCGGCAGCCCGGGATCGCTGGCCACCGTCAGCGGCGAGGGCCGTGCCCCACCCGCGATGACATGGGCCCCCAGCGCCGCGATCATCACGCCGTTGTCGGTGCACAGCCGCGGCTTGGGCACCCGCAGCGTCAAACCCGCTGCCGCGCAGCGTTCCTCAGCCAGCGAGCGGATGCGGGAGTTGGCCGTCGCGCCGCCGCCGAGCACCAGGGTGTCCACCCCCACGTCCTGGGCCGCGCGGACGGCCTTCATGGTCAGCACGTCGGCCACCGCCTCCTGGAAGGACGCGGCGATGTCGGGGATCGGCAGGTCGGCGGTGGCGACGCCGGCGCGCTGGGCGGCCTCCACGTGGCGAGCGACCGCGGTCTTGAGGCCGGAGAAGGAGAAGTCGTAGCGCGGGTCGCGCGGCCCGGTCATGCCGCGCGGGAAGGCGATCGCGTGCGGGTCGCCGTCGCGGGCCGCGGCATCGAGCGCGGGGCCGCCGGGGAAGCCGAGTCCGAGCAGCCGGGCGACCTTGTCGAAGGCCTCGCCCGCCGCGTCGTCGACGGTGCTGCCCAATTCGACGATGGGCGCGGCCAGATCGGTCACGTGCAGCAGATGGGTGTGCCCGCCGGAGACGAGCAGCGCCACGCACGGCGGCATCGGCCCGTGCTCGAGGGTGTCGACGGCCACGTGCCCGCCGAGGTGATTCAGCGCGTAGAACGGCACATCCCACGCCGCCGCATAGGCTTTCGCGGCGGCGACACCGACCAGCAGCGCACCCGCCAGCCCCGGCCCGATGGTGACGGCCAGCGCATCCGGCTTGGCGATGCCCGCCGCGGAGAGCGCGCGTCGCATGGCGGGCACGATCGCCTCGAGGTGGGCGCGCGAGGCGATCTCCGGCACCACCCCGCCGAACCGGGCGTGCTGGTCGACGCTGGAGGCGACCTCGTCGGCGAGCAGTTCACAGGTGCCGTCCGGACGCCACCGGACGATGCCCACTCCCGTCTCGTCGCAGGAGGATTCGATGCCCATGACGATCACGACAGCACCTCGTCGGTCTGGTTCGCGCGCCATTCGCGGCCCTGCGCGGTCAGTTCCGGCCTGCGCATGGTGTAGGCGTCGGCGCCGCTGGGGTGGTAGTAGTTCTTGCGCAGCCCGATGATGTGGAATCCGTGCTTGGCGTACAGCGCGATGGCGGGCGCGTTGTCGGTGCGCACCTCGAGGAACACCGGGCCGCCCCGTTTGCCCGCCTCGGCGAGCAACGCCTCCAGCAGCAGGGTGCCGATGCCCGCGCGGTGGTAGTCGGGGTCGACGCCGATGGTGTGCACCTCGGCTTCGGGGTGCTCGTCGTCACCGAGCAGCGCGATCCCCGCGTACCCGACCATCCTTCCGTCGGCGTCGCGGGCGGTGATGTAGCGGTTGTGCGGTCCGGCCAGCTCGGAGTGGAAGGCGACCGCCTGCCAGGGATCGTCCTCGGGGAAGAGCAGGTGCTCGAGTTCGACGCAGCGCTCGATGTCGGTGACGGTCATCGGCTCGATGTGGAAGCCCGCGGCGCGGACACTCGATTCGGCCACCGTCACGCCCCCGTCCGGTCGAGCGAGCGGTAGGCGTTCTCCACGGCGTCGGGTCGGCGCAGGTACAGCGGGACCAGCGGTTCGGGTGCCACGCCGGCGAGCAGGTCCGCGGCCGCGACCCGGACCAGGCCGGCAGGCGAGGGCGTCTCGACCGGGACCACGGGGAGATCGAAGTAGTCGACGTGCGAAGCGGATCCGGCCACCGAGGTGGCACCGGCGGTATCCAGCTCGGCGGGCTTGATCACACCCGGGCCCGCGATGCGAACTCCGTCACGGTAGCGGGCCCAATAGACTTCGCGGCGACGGGCATCGGTGACCACCAGCAGCTCACCCCCGGCGGGGAGGTCGGCGGCGGTGGTCACGTCCGCCGCGATGGCGTCGAGGCTGCACACCCCGTGTACCGGCAGGCCGAGCGCTTCACCGAAGGCCGCCGCCGTCGCCATGCCCACCCGCAGCCCGGTGAACGGACCGGGCCCGATGCCCGCGACCACCGCGGCCAGGTCGGTCCTGGAACGTCCTGCCTCGGCGAGGCATTCGAGGATCTGCGGGGTGAGGACCTCGGCGTGGGCGCGGGGATCGACCCGGACCCGCGCGGCGATGGTGCACAGCCGGGCCGCGGTGGCCGAGCCGTCCGCGGCCTGTTCCAGTTCCACCAGTCCCGCGGTAACGGCGGGGGTCGCGGTGTCGACGGCTAGTACAAGCATGATTGCCCCCACGATACCGGGTGGTAGCCGACCCCTTCGCGCAGCTACCGGCTCGGCGGCGACGGCTGCCGGTCCACCCACTCCCACACGGCGGTTCGCACCTCCGAATCGGGTTCCCTGGTGAGCCGCACCCACAGGTGCCGGTCGGTCAGATGCTCGACCACCCCGCGCCCCCACTCGACCACCACGACCGCCTGATGCAGATCGGTGTCCAGGTCCAGCGCGTCCAGCTCGTCCAGATCGCCGCCGAGCCGATAGGCGTCCACGTGCACCATCGGCACCGGCGGCGCGCCGTCGCGCGGCCCGGCCCGGTGCTGGCGGGCGATGATGAACGTCGGTGAGCTGACCCGGCCCTGCACGCCGAGCCCGGCGGCGATGCCGCGCGTCAGCGCCGTCTTGCCCGCACCGAGCGGTCCGTCGAGCACCACCAGATCACCCGCCGCCAGCTGCGCGGCGAGTTCCCGGCCGAGCGCCTCGGTGTCGGCGACGGTGGGCAGGGTGCGCTGGTGCTTGGCCACGACCGTCCTTTCGTCCTCGTTCACCTTCCGGGTTCGCCTTCCGGCCGCGGCCAGCGTACCCGCGGGGCCGACCGGGCCGCGCGGGGCGGGACGGCGGCCGGCGCAGCGCCGCGCGGACTCGACCGCCCCGGCCGGAACACTCAGGCCGACCCGGTCCGGCCGTCGCGGCGGGACCGATCGCGCCGGAACACGCCCGCCCGCACCATCAGCCGGTGCAGCGCGTCGTTCACCAGGTCCGGGTATTGCAGGTGCGGCATGTGGGCGGCGCCGGGCAGCAGCACCAGCTCGTTGTCGGGCAGTTCGCGCGCCAGCGCCTCGGAATTGCGGAACGGCATC
Source organism: Nocardia farcinica (assembly GCF_001182745.1). NCBI lineage: Bacteria > Bacillati > Actinomycetota > Actinomycetes > Mycobacteriales > Nocardiaceae > Nocardia > Nocardia farcinica. Next base: position 3,336,513 of record NZ_LN868938.1, read on the forward strand.
ACCACGTCGCGGGTGCCGCCGAGTACCAGCACGGGCAGCTGGGCCAGGGTGGGCAGCGCCGCCGATTCGTCGTGCACACGAATGGCTTCCAGGAATTTCACGATCGTCTCGACCGGGGTGCGGTCGATCATGCGCGCGGTGAAGCGCGACAGCGCCGGGCTGACCGGGCCGTGGAAGGAGGTCACGTGCAGCAGCGGGGTGATGACGTGCCGTCCCGCGGTCCTGGCCGCCTGCACCAGCGCCGGTGCGGCCTCGACGGCGAGGCGGAAGCCGTCGATCACGGGATTGCGCAGCAGCTGGGTGATGCCGGTGGAGGTGACCTGCGCCGCCGAGGTGGACAGCAGCGCGACGGCGGCGACCCGGCTGCCGAACAGGGCCGGGAACTGTGCCGCGGCGGCGAGCACCGCCATCCCGCCGAGCGAATGGCCCACCAGCACCACCGGACCGCTGGGCGCGGCCGCCGCCAGCACCGCGGCCACGTCGCGGCCCAGTTGCGGCACCGTGCAGCTGTCCGTCGACGGGGTCCCGGAGCGGCCGTGGCCGCGCTGGTCGAAGAACACCAGCCGCACGCGCGGGCCCCACCGGGCAGGCAGATCGCGGCGCTGGAAGTGGAACGACTCCATGCTGTTGCAGAAGCCGTGCACGAAAACCATGGTGACGTCGGCGTTCTCGGGTCCGTGGGCGCGCACCGCGAGCGGCACGCCGTCGGTGGCGGTGACGGTGCTCGGTTCGTCGGCTTCGAACAGGGCGAAGTCCTCGGCCACGTAGGCGTCGGGCACATCGAGGTGCAGCACCCACTGCCCGAGCCTGCGCACCACGTGGGCACCGGCGAGCGCGCCGACGAGGACAGCCGTGGCGAAGCCGCCGCGGCCGATCCGGCCGCGCACGTCAGCGGCCCGTTCCGACGTACCGGCGGACGGCCCGGCCACGCGGCGAGCAGACCACCTCGTAGTGGATGGTGCCGAGCAGGTCGGCCCACTCCTGGGCACCCGGCACGCCGGGCCCACCGCCGAACAGCACGGCGGTGTCGCCCGCCGCCACGCCCGCGGCGTCGTCGCCGAGGTCGACGACGAACTGGTCCATGCAGACCCGGCCGACGTTGGGGCGGCGGGCACCGCCGAGCCACACGTCGAAGCGGCCGCTGAGCGGCCGGAACACGCCGTCGGCATACCCGGCGGGTATCAGCGCGACGGTGGTGTCACGGGGAGCGATCCACTGGTGGCCGTAGGAGACGCCCTCGCCCTCGGCGACGCGTTTGACCAGCGCGACCTGCGCTTGGAAGGTCATGGCGGGCCGCAGCCCGAAATCGCCGAGTTCGGGCACGGGGCTCAGGCCGTAGACGGCGATGCCGGGCCGCACCATGTCGAAGGCCAGGTCGGGCCGGGTCACGGTGGCGGCGGAGTTGGCCAGGTGCAGCAGTTCGGGACGCAGCCCGCGGGCGGTGGCCGCGGCGGCCGCGGCGGTGAAGCGGTCGCGCTGTTCGTCGAGGAACGGGTGTTTGGGCTCGTCGGCGTGGGCCAGGTGGGAGAACATCGCGCGCAATCGCACCGTCTTCTCCTCGACCAGCTCACCGAGCAGGTCGAGCACGGTCGGCAGCTCGTCGGCGGCGATGCCGTTGCGGTTGAGTCCGGTGTCGACCTTGAGCGTCACGGTGGCGGTGCGGCCGGTGGCGCGGGCCGCGGTGGCGACGGCGCGCAGCTGCTCGGTGCCGGAGACGCCGATCTCGATGTCGGCGGCGACCGCGGCGGCGTAATCGGCGGACAGGGTGTTCAGCCAGCACAGCACCGGTGCCGTGATCCCCGCCTCGCGCAGTCGCAGCGCCTCGGCCACGGTGGTCACGCCCAGTTCCCGCGCCCCCGCCGCCAGCGCCGTGCGCGCCACCTCCACCGCCCCGTGGTTGTAGCCGTCCGCCTTGACGACGACCATCATCGCCGCATCGCCCGCGTACTCACGCAGGACCCGCACATTATGGGCAATCGCATCGAGGTCGACCACGGCCTCCACTTGGGCACTCACGTCTCCCGATCCTGCCACCCGCTGCCCCGAGTGTTGTGGGCACCTGTGCAAGTTCCCGAAGAAAAGGCAGGTCATCGGGGGTGGGTTCGGACCTCACCTGGGCTGATGGTCGGGAACGTCACAAGTGGGGGCGGTGGACGCGAGGCGAACCGGTGGCGCCCGGCCCGGCCGGGACATGGTCGGCCCGGGGCTGTGCGCGCACCGGATGGGATGCACCAGACAACTCCGCGCAATCGGCCCGACCGGTGCCTCCCCGATCCGCTCCGACGGGCGGTGACGAGGCGATCGCGGCCCACCGAACTCGCGTCACCCGGCGACCGCTGGACTCATGCCGGATTCGGTTCCGCCCCCACCTCGCCCAGCGCGCGCAGCGTACGGATCGCGGCGGGCAGCTGATGCAGCAGCGGCGAGGCCGAGACGGGGGCGCCGACCGGGCCGCGGTCGTGGGCGGCCAGGGCGGCGGCGAGGGCGTGCGCCCGGGCGGCCGCGGCGGCCGACCAGGCGGGATCCCGTCCAGCGGCCAACAGCGCGCCGATGACGCCCGACAACACGTCACCCGCACCGGCGGTGGCCGCCCAGGACCCACCCGCCTCGTTGACCAACACCCGCCTGCCCGGCTGCGCGACGAGGGTCGCGCGGCCCTTCAGCAGGACGGTCACGCCCCAGCTCTCGGCCAGTTCCCGTACCGCGCCGACCCGGTCGTCACCCACCGGCCGCCCGGTGAGCCGCGCGAATTCGCCCGCGTGCGGGGTCAATACGGTCGCGGCGGCTCGTCCGCGCACCAGGTCCGGGTCGCGGGCGAGCAGGGTCAGCCCGTCGGCGTCGACCACCACGGGCAGATCGGTGGCCAGGATCTCGGCGAGCCGCTCGCGCGCGGCGGCGTCGGTGCCCGCGCCGGGACCGACCACCCATGCCTGCACCCGCCCGCTCGCACGCACGTCCGGCGCCGCGATCACCTCGGGGAAGCGGGCCAGCACCTGCTCCGCGCCGGTTCCGGCGTAGCGGACCATCCCGGAGGTGGCCGCCACCGCACCACCCGTGCACAACACCGCCGCGCCGGGATAGGTCGCGCTGCCCGCGCAGATCCCGGTGACGCCCTGGGTGTACTTGTCGTCGGCCGGCCCCGGAACCGGCCAGGCCGCACCGATCAGCGCGGGCGCGAGCGCGGCCAGCCGCGGCTCGGGCAGCCGTAATCCGATGTCCACCAGTTCGATTCGCCCACACCACGGGGCGGCCAGTACGTGCACCGGCTTGTACGCGCCGAACGTCACCGTCACCTCCGCGCGCACGGCGGGCCCGGTCACCACGCCGGTGTCGGGATCGACGCCGCTGGGCAGATCGGCCGCGACGATGGGCGCGTCCACCTCGGCGACCAGACGTGCCGCCGCCGGTCGCAACGGCCCGCGCCCGGAGATGCCGACGATGCCGTCCACCACCAGGTCCGGCTCCCCGAGGTCGGTCCGCACCCGGCCGCCCGCCCGGCGCAAGGCCGCCAGACCGGCTCGGTGGGCTCGATCCGGGTCCAGCAGCACCGCGGTCACCGCCACCCCGCGCGCCCGCAGTTTCGCCCCCGCCCACAGCGCGTCGCCACCGTTGTCCCCCGACCCCACCAGCAGGGTCACCGCCCGTCCCGCGATCCCGCCGGTCCGCTCGCGCAGTTCCTCCGCCACCACCCGTGCCAGCCCGTGCGCCGCGCGCTGCATCGGCACACCGGCAGGCACCCGGGTGAACAGTTCCGCCTCGGCCGCCCGCACCTCGTCGGCGGTGAAATAGCCGTGTCGACCGGACATGAGCGCTCGCCTCCACGATTCGATCGGGCCCTGCGTCGGGCCCGCCACACCGCGCGAGCCGCGGATCCGGACATTACCCGCCCGGCGACTACGCTCGACGAATATGCCGACCCTGCACCGTGGCCTGTCCGCCCGCGTCGTTGCCGCCCTCGCCCTGACCGCGTCGATCGCGCTGGCCGGATGCGGTTCCGACGCGTCGGAGTCCGCACCGAGCAGCACTTCCGCCCTCACCACCAGCGCCCCCGCGACCTCCGCCCCGGCAGGCCCGTCCAGCGTCACGGTCACCGTCGACGACATGACCTTCTCCCCCGAGAACATCACCGTCGGCGTCGGCGACACCGTGACCTGGAAGTTCTCCGACAGCGCGCCGCACTCCGTGCAGGGCATCGGCGACAAGGCGATGGGCATCAACAGCCCGATCCTGGACAGCGGCGAATGGAGCTACACCTTCACCGTGCCCGGCACCTTCCGCTACCTGTGCACACTGCACCCGCAGATGCGCGGCAGCGTCACCGTCGAGTAATCGCTATTCGACGGTGACCGACTTGGCCAGGTTGCGCGGCTTGTCGACGTCGTAGCCGCGGGTCTGGGCCACCTCGGCGGCGAAGATCTGCAGCGGCACCGTCGACAGCAGCGGCTGGAACAGCGTCGGCGCCGACGGGATCTCGATCAGGTCGTCGGCGAACGGGCGCACCGTGTCGTCGCCCTCCTCGGCGATCACGATCGTGCGCGCGCCGCGGGCCTGGATCTCGCGAATGTTGCTGAGCAGCTTGGAATGCAGCACCGCGCGCCCCTTGGGGGAGGGCATCACCACGATCACCGGCAGCCCGTCCTCGATCAGCGCGATCGGGCCGTGCTTGAGCTCGCCCGCCGCGAAGCCCTCGGCGTGCATGTAGGCCAATTCCTTGAGCTTGAGCGCACCCTCCAGCGCCACCGGGTAGCCGACGTGGCGGCCGAGGAACAGCACCGTCGGCACGTGCGCCAGCTCGCGCGCGATCGCGCGTACCTGCGGCGCGGTCTCGAGCACCCGCGAGACCAGCTTCGGCATCGCCTCGAGTTCCTGGAACTCGCGGGCCACCTCGTCGGGGTACTTGGTGCCGCGGGCCTGCGCGAGCGCCAGGCCGACCAGGTAGTTGGCCGCGACCTGGGCCAGGAACGCCTTGGTCGAGGCGACCCCGATCTCCGGACCGGTGCGGGTGTAGAGCACGGCGTCGGATTCGCGCGGGATCTGCGCGCCGTTGGTGTTGCAGACGGCCAGCACCCTGGCCTTCTGCTCCTTCGCGTGGCGCACGGCCTCCAGCGTGTCGGCGGTCTCGCCGGACTGCGAGATCGCCACCACCAGGGTGGAGCGGTCCAGCACGGGGTCGCGATAGCGGAACTCGCTGGCCAGCTCGACCTCCACCGGCAGCCGGGTCCAGTGCTCGATGGCGTACTTGGCCAGCAGACCCGCGTGGTAGGAGCTGCCGCAGGCCACGACGAACACCTTGTCGAACTCGCGCAGCTCCTGATCGGCCAGCCGCTGCTCGTCGAGCACGATGCGGCCGCCGGCCTCGTCGGTGGTGAAATGCCCGATCAAGGTGTCCGCGACCGCCGCGGGCTGCTCCTCGATCTCCTTGAGCATGAAGTAGTCGTGGCCGCCCTTCTCGGCGGCGGCGATGTCCCAGTCGATGGTGTACGGCCGAGTGCGCACACCGTCGCCGCGACCCGCGAAGTCGGTAACGGTATAGCTGTCGGCCGTGATCACCACGGCCTGGTCCTGGCCGAGCTCGACGGCTTCCCGGGTGTGCTCGATGAACGCCGTCACATCCGAGGCGATGAACATCTCGCCCTTGCCGACACCCACCACCAGCGGCGTGTTGCGGCGGGCGGCGATGATCGTGTCCGGATGGTCGGCGTGCACGAAGACCAGGGTGAACGCGCCTTCCAGGCGGCGCAGCACGGCCAGCGCGCTCGCGGTGAAGTCTCCCGCGGTCGGACCCTCGGCGTAGGCGCGCGCGACCAGGTGGACCGCGACCTCGGTATCGGTGTCGCTGTGCAGTTCGATGCCCGCGTCCTCGAGTTCGCGGCGCAGCGGCGCGAAGTTCTCGATGATGCCGTTGTGCACCACGGCGACCTTGCCGCCTGCGTCCCGGTGCGGGTGCGCGTTGCGGTCGGTCGGCGCGCCGTGGGTGGCCCAGCGGGTGTGTCCCATGCCGGTGGTGCCCGCGAACGCGCCCGCACCGGACTCGGCCAGCTCGGCTTCCAGATTCGCCAACCGACCGGCCTTGCGCTCCACCGCGAGGGTGCCCGCGCCGTCCAGGATCGCCACCCCGGCGGAGTCGTACCCGCGGTATTCCATGCGGCGCAACGCGTCAACGACGACGCCGAGCGCGTCCCGGTACCCGACGTAGCCAACGATTCCGCACATGGCTCCCCAGAGTACTTATCGGATAACGTTCACGTCGTGTCGGCGTCTGTGAAAGAGCTTCTGAGCACCCTGACCCGCCGTGGCCCGCACCGGGTACTGCGCGGCAACCTGGGCATCGCGGGCCAGCCCGGGGTCGTCTACACCCCCGAGACCGGCCGCGGACTGCCCGCCGTCGCCTTCGGTCACAGCTGGTTGACCGGCGTGTCGCACTATCGGGGCCTGCTCGAGCACCTCGCTTCCTGGGGCATCGTGACCGCCGCCCCCGACACCGAACGCGGACCGATCCCGTCACACCTCGGCCTGGCGACCGACCTGCTCACCACCCTCGACATCTGCACCGGCGTGCGCCTGGGCGACGGCACCGTCACGGTGCACCCCGACCGGCTCGCCCTCGCCGGACACGGCATGGGCGCGGGCGCCGCCGTCATCGCCGCCGCCCAGCGCCGCGTCGGCACGGTGGTCGCCCTCTTCCCCGCGCCCACCGCCCCCGCCGCCGAACCCCTGGCCGCCGACCTCGGCATTCCCGCCCTCCTGCTGGCCGGCGCCGTCGACATCTCCTCGGTCAGCTCCAACGCGCTCCCCCTGGCCGCCGCCTGGTCCGGCCAGGCCACCCTGCGCGTCGTCGACGGCGCCACCCACAACGGCCTCGTCGAAGGCCGCCGCGCGCTGGCCGCCCTCGGCGCGGCCAAGCACGAACCCAAGACCGCCCGCACCGTCCGCGCCCTGCTCACCGGCTACCTGCTGCACACCCTCACCGACGACAAGACCTACGCGCCGTTCGCCGACCCCGACACCGAGATCCCGCGCACCACCGTCGTCGACCCGAACGCCCCGCGCGACGAGGAACAGGAGAAGCCGAAGCTCTCCGTCGGCACCCTCCGCAAGCTGGTGCGGGGGTAGGTCGGCGCCACGCACCGCCCGCCGGCCGCGACTACACCAGCCAGCTCTCCCTGCGGTAGTACTCCCCCTCCGGATCGTCGTCCTCGTCGATCGGCGTCACCACATCCGTGGCCCGGCGCGCCGCGATCGATCGCGCAATGGCCTCGCGCTGCGCGCGCAACTCGGCCGCCATCCGCTCCCGCTCGGTGGGCTCACCGAAGGCCCGGTCCGCCGTCAGATCGCTGCCGGAGTGGTGGGTAGGCCCGGCAGCGCCGTGGACCTGCGAGCCGTGCTCGAGCCATCGGCCGTCCGTCTCCACACGCCCGGCCCGCTCGAACTCGGAGCGCTGCCACTCCGTGCGCGCCGACCCGATCGGCTCGCACTCCGCCCGCTCGGTCTCCGGTTGTTCACGCTCGGCCCGTTCACGCTCGGCCTGTTCACGCTCGGCTTGCTCGTCGAGGGCTCGCTGGATCTCCGCCGCGGTTTCCACGGCGATGTCGCGCAGCGTCGCACCGCTGCGCTGATCGATCTCGTCCAGTTCCAGGCCGAGCAGCCCGGCGCGGCGGCGGAATTCCTCGAGTTCCCGCTCGATGGCTTCGGCGTAGTTCACAGCGGGCCCGCCTCGGCCAGTTGGGCACCACTATCGGCGGGTTGATCGGTGTCGGCGACCGGAGCGTCGACGGGCAACGGCTGCGGCCGGTACTCGCCGTCCTCCTCGCGGCGGACACCGGAGGGAACTCCGGGAACCCCGGGAGCGGGTTGCGAGTTTCCGGCCGGGCTGCCCTCCTCGGCGGAGGGATCGTCGGCGGGCGGCGTGGGCTGCGCCGCCGGGGGCTGCCCGGCGTCCGGCTGTTCTCCCGGCGACATCGCCTCAGCGGGTTGCCGGCCCGCGGGCTGCTGCGGATTCGATTCGTCGCCCGACGGGCGGTCCGAGGCGGGCGGCTGCTCGCCGTCCGAATCGTCGTTCCCGGCGCCGCTTTCGACGATCACCGGGCGGCCGTTCTCGTCCAGTTCCAGCGTGTACTCCTGCACGGACCCGTCCGGACCGGTCGCCACCAGCTTCGGCTGTCCGTCCGGTCCCACCGTGAATTCCATGTGCTTGTCGCCGAGGTCGAATTCGGCCGACACGCCCTTCTCCTTCGCATCGCCGTCGGGATCGTCGGCGTCGGTGCCGGGAGCATCGTCCTCGGCCGCGGTGTCGTGCTGCAGCGCCGACTGCCACTGCTCCACGGCCTTGTCGATGCCGTCGCTCACCTGCCCGCTCAACGACGTGAGCCCGGTCTGGATCTCCTGGGCCAACGTGGTCGCCAGCGGCGAGAGCTGTTGGGCGAGCTGGCTCAGCCCGGCCAGACCGCTCAGCGGATTCGCGGTCCCCGCCGGGTTCGTCTGCCCCGGGTCGTCCGAGCCGGGCGTGCCGGGCGTACTCGTGTCGTTGCCGGGGTCGGTGGTGTTGGTACCCGGGTTCGTCGTATTGCTGCCCGGATTCGCCGGATTGGTGCCCGGATTGGTGGTATTGCTGCCCGGATTCGTCGTGTTGGTGCCGGGGTTGGTCGTGTTGTCACCCGGAGTGCTCGGCGTCGAGTTCTGGGCGGCCGGTTGCGGGTAGGGGTTCCGGTCCAGCTCCTCGACGGCGGTGACGAGGGCCGCGTACGCGCTCTTCACCGCATCGTCGGTGAGCTTGCACATGTCGACGTAGTTCTGCAGCCGAGCGTCGAAGTGCGGTTTGAAGACCCGCTCGAGTATCCGGCTCGCCACGACGCGGCCACCGAGATAGGACAGGCCGAGACCGCCCACGTAGTAGTTGAGGACGTTTCCGGCCGCCTTGCTCAGCAGATCCGACAAGTCGTGGGTCAGCGCTCGACCGACCCCGCCCGCGGCGCAGGCGATCAGCATGTCGAGATCGTCGACGGTGAGCGAACCGACCTCGACCTGACCGCTCACCAGCTTCTTCACGTGATCGGCCTTCGCGCGCACGGCCGTCCGCAGCGCGGGGATCGCGGTCGTCATCGCATCGAGGGCTGCGCGGGCCTTGGCCCGGTCGTCGTCGGCCATGGTGACCTGCTGGCCGAACATGTACTGCGCCGCCTCGGCGGCCTGGCCCTGCCACAACGTCGGCAGCCGCTCCGACAACGCCTTCTGCGTGTCCCATTGCTCGTCGACCTCGCCGAGCGTGGTGGCCAAGGCACCGGCGGTCGCGGCGAGCTTGTCCAAATCCATGCCCCGCTGCTCGTCGTAGAGCGCGTAGATCCGGTCGAGCGAGTGGCTCGGCTCGTGACCGAAGGCCTCGGTGTAGCGACCGTGCAGCTGGGCGAAATACTGCAGGCCGGTGGCGCCGTCGTCGAGCATCCGGTCGACATTGTCACCGGAGAGGTCGGGCAGCGTGGTGCTCGCCATGTCAGTTCCTTCCCTGGATCGTCACCGCGCTACACGTTCTGGGTCTGCTGCCGGGTCTTCTTCGCCGCCTCCGCGTCGGTGTCGGAGTAGACGACGGTGGCGGCTCCGATACTGTCGGCCACGGCCTTTCCGGCCGACCCCCAGTTCTCCAGCCACTGCACAACGTTCTCGAGACCGGTGTGGATCGCCGCGCCCTGCGACACGTAGTTGCGGCCGGCCTCGGGACCGTGCCCGTTCGAGCCGTCCCCGAACATGTGCTGTGACACCCGTTGCGCGCTGGTTCCCACGACACCGGCCGACAGCCGCAGGTCGTTCGCGAACTTGCCCAGCTCACCGGTCTGCACGCCGAGATTCTGCGAACTCACGGTTCCACCCCTTCCTGTCGGATCCGGCATCCACCGACGAATCCCCCGTCGAATCCAGTGATGGCCACACAGGATTGGACGCGCTCGGACGCGATCCGGTTCCCGCCCTCCGGGGCGAGCCGCGTCGTCTCGGCGCGCGGAGGACCGCCCTCACTCCCCCAATTTCCCCTGGTCCGTGCGGACCCATTCGGAGGTTCCATCGGGGTGGCGGTGGAATTCCCACGCGCTGTAGTCGCCGTCGTTCTCGACGACGGTGACGTGGTCGGCGATGCCGTCGTGGTCGAAGTCGGTCCAGACCTGCATGGCGTCCTCACCGCGGGTGGTGGCGGTGTCGAGGAGACCGTCGCCGTCGATGTCCTGGGTGGGGTGTTCGAGTTCGACGGGACCGAGGCCGCCGAGGGACGAGGACGTGTCGATGCCGGGTAGCTCCAGACCGCCGAACTCGCCGGACGTGACCATGGCTCCTCCTCGAAACGCGGGCGCGGGGATGTGCTCATCCTGTCATCCCCGCGCCCATGCGTCAGCCCCAGCCCCGCGCCGGTCAGCGCTTGGGAATGACCACCCACAGGATCGCGTAGAGCAGGAACTGCGGGCCCGGCAGCAGGCAGGACAGCACGAACAACAGTCGGACGACGCCTGCGCTCCAGCCGAAGTACTCGGCGATGCCACCGCAGACGCCTGCGATCCATTTGTCGTCGGAGCGAGTGAGGCGGCGGGTCGGTGCGGTCATCGGATTCCCTCTCGTGTCGATCGGTACGTCTTCCACTGTCGCCGTCCGCGCCGTGCCGCGCATCGGTCGACCGACCCATCCCGACCCTGATTTCCGGCGGCGCGAACTCGGGGTGCGACCCGGAGGACGGGTCGCCGGGGCCGCGCGGATGCGGGTCCGGCGACCAGGCAGACTCGACCCCGTGAGCACCACTCTGCACGCGCGCGGCCTCTCCGCCGGACACGGGGAACGAACGCTGTTCGACGACCTCGACCTGACCATCGCGCCCGGCGATGTGATCGGCCTGGTCGGCGTGAACGGTGCGGGCAAGTCGACGCTGTTGCGGATGCTCGCCGCGCGCGAGACGCCCACCGGAACCATCACGCTGAGTCCGCCGGACGCGACGGTCGGGTACCTGGCGCAGGAGCCGGAACGGGTGCCGGGCGAGACCGTGCTGGATTTCCTGGGCCGCCGCACCGGTGTGACCGCGGCGCAGCGCGCGATGGATGCCGCCGCCGAGCGCCTGGCCGAGGGCGGACCGGACGAATACTCCCCCGCGCTGGAACGCTGGCTCGCGCTGGGCGGCGCCGATCTGGAGGCGCGGGCACAGGACGTGGCCGCCGACCTCGGGCTCGCCGAGTCGCTGGCCGACGGCCTCGGCACCCCGATGACCGCCCTGTCCGGCGGGCAGGCCGCCCGGGCCGGGCTCGCTTCGGTGTTGCTGTCCCGCTACGACATCCTGCTGCTCGACGAGCCCACCAACGACCTGGACCTGGACGGCCTGGCCCGGCTCGAGGACTTCGTGCGCGGCGTGCGGGTACCGCTGGTGGTGATCAGCCACGACCGAGAATTCCTCGCCCGCACCGTGAACCGGATCGTGGAGCTGGATCTGGCCCAGCAGCAGGTGGGACTCTACGACGGCGGGTACGAGGCCTATCTCGCCGAGCGGGAGATCGCGCGACGGCACGCGCGCGAGGCGTTCGAGGAGTACGCCGACACCAGGGCCGCCCTGGAGGCCAGGGCGCAGATGCAGCGCAACTGGCTCGAGCACGGGGTGCGCAACGCTCGCCGCAAGGCCCGCGATCCGCGAAAGCTGGACTCGGACAAGGCCGGGCGCAAGATGCGTGCCGAGGCGACCGAGAAGCAAGCCGCCAAGGCGCGCCAGACGCAACGGCGCATCGAGCGTCTCGAGGTGGTCGAGGAGCCGCGCAAGGAGTGGGAGCTGCGGATGACGATCGCCGCCGCGCCGCGCAGTGGCGCCGTCGTCGCCACCGCGACCGACGCGGTGGTGACCCGCGGCGATTTCCGGCTCGGCCCGGTGACCACGCAGATCGACTGGGCCGATCGGATCGTGCTCACCGGTGCCAACGGCGCGGGCAAGTCGACCCTGCTGGGCATGCTCCTCGGCCGGATCGCACCGGACAGCGGATCGGCCGCGCTCGGCTCGGGCGTCGAGATCGGCGAGGTGGACCAGGCCCGCGGCCTCTTCCGCGGCACAACACCGCTGGCCGAGCGGTTCGGCCGCGAGATGCCGGACTGGCCGGACGCGGAGATCCGCACGCTGCTGGCCAAATTCGGCCTGCGCGGCCCGCACGTGTTGCGCGCCTGCGACACGCTCTCCCCCGGTGAACGCACCCGCGCCGCCCTGGCACTGTTGCAGGCGCGCGGGGTGAACCTGCTGGTCCTGGACGAACCCACCAACCACCTCGACCTCCCCGCCATCGAGCAACTCGAACAGGCCGTCGACTCCTTCACCGGCACGCTGCTGCTGGTGACCCACGACCGCCGGATGCTCGACTCGGTCCGGGCGACCCGCCGCTGGCACCTGCGCGACGGACTGCTGCGCGAGGACTGACCTCACCGCGAACCGTTCGCCGACACGGAGCTCCGCCGTGCCCGGTGTGCACCACCCGCGCAGGCGGCTCGCGGGCGGCCGCTACCGTCTGCCGGGTTGCACACCGCCCCGGCCCGTGCCGCGTCGATCAGTTCGTCCGCCTGCCCGCGGCCGCGCCTGCCACGCTGGGCGTCCCACTCCACGACCAGCGCCGTGTGCGAAACCCCCTCGCGCATGGCCGCTTCGATCACCGCCAGTCCCTCCGCACGGCTCGCCGTGCGGGCCACATCGACGGCGGTGCGGGCGGCGCCGGTGACGACCGCGCCCTGGATCGTCTCCAGGGCGCGCGCGTCGATCGGATCGGCGTGGACGATCAAGCGGGCGTAGCGCGCCGGATGCGCACCGAGGACGTGGGTGACGTGATCGGCGCGCACCGGAAACCCGTGCAGTTGCGCCGCCGTGCCGTAGGCGGCCACCAGCGCGGGCACGCCGAGGAACAACCGCGCGGCCTCCAGCCGTAGCCGGGCGGTCGGCGGCGAGTCCGCCTCCCGGTAGACCCCGCGGAACACCCGAACCCAGACGCCGCGGTCGATCTGCTCCCGCATCTCCGCTCGGCTGTACTCGCACAACACCTGCCAGCCGGTGAACACCCCGAACTGCTTGTCGCGCACCTGCGCCAATCCCGGTTTCATGGGTTCGAGGATGGCCGGGCGCGGGCCGACGGCACCTCCGCCGACCTGCGCGGACAGCAGGTCTGTTGACAAGCCCGCCGCTGTGGACAACCGCGGCGGGCGGGCACCACCGCCGCTGCTACAGAGAGGCGACCAGCTTCGCCAGATCGGCGGCCAACTGCTCGGCCTTCACCGGGTCGGTGGCCTCCACCATCACCCGGACCAGCTGCTCGGTTCCACTGGGGCGCAACAGGATCCGGCCCGAGTCACCGAGTTCGCGCTCGGCGTCGGCCACGGCCTCGCGCACATCCGGGGCCGCGGCGACGGCCGCCTTGTCGCTCACCGGCACGTTCACCAGTACCTGCGGGACGGTGGTCAGCACACCGGCCAGATCGGCCAGCGATCGCCCGGTCTGCGCCATCCGCGCCATCAGCTTGAGCCCGGTCAGCACGCCGTCACCGGTGGTGCCGTACTTGGGGAACACGACGTGCCCGGACTGTTCGCCGCCGAGGGTGTAGCCGCCCGCGCGCAGTTCCTCGAGCACGTAGCGGTCGCCGACCGCGGTGGTGCGCACGGCGATTCCGGCCGCCCGCATGGCCAGATGCAGCCCCAGATTGCTCATGACGGTGGCGACCAGGGTGTCCTGGGCGAGTTCGCCGGACTCCTTCATCGCGATCGCCAGCACGGCGAGGATGGCGTCGCCGTCGACGACGCTGCCGTCGGCGGCCACCGCCAGGCAGCGGTCGGCGTCACCGTCGTGAGCCAGGCCCAGGTCGGCACCGTGCTCCACGACCGCCCGGCGCACCTGGTCGAGGTGCGTGGAGCCGCAGCCGTCGTTGATGTTGAGCCCGTCGGGTTCGGCGTTGATGGCGATGACCGTGGCGCCTGCCTCCCGGTAGGCGGCGGGCCCGACCTCGGCGGCGGCGCCGTTGGCGCAGTCGACCACGACGGTCAGCCCGCTCAGATCCCGGCCGGTGGCCTCGACCAAGTGCTCGACGTAGCGCTCGTGCGTGCCCTCGACGCTGTACTGGTCGGGAATGTGCAGGCCGTGGTCGCGCGCACCGGAGGCGTTGAGCACGCGGCCGATGCCCGCGCCGGTCGGGCGGACCGGGTCGTCGGCGGCGACCAGCGCTTCGATGCGGTCCTCGACGGCGTCGTCGAGCTTGTGCCCGCCCGCGGCGAAGATCTTGATTCCGTTGTCCGGCATGGGATTGTGCGAGGCGGAGATCATCACGCCGAGGCACGCGTCGTACAGGCCGGTGAGGTAGGCGACCGCGGGTGTGGGCAGCACACCGACCGACAGCACGTTCACCCCGGCGGCCGTGAGCCCGGCCGTGACCGCGGCCTCCAGCATCTCCCCCGACGCGCGCGGATCACGGCCGACCAGCGCCAGCGCCCGGGTCTTCCCCCGGCCGAGCACCTGTGCGGCCGCACCCGACACACGCAGCGCCAGCTCCGGGCTCAACGACCCGTTGGCAAGCCCGCGCACACCGTCGGTGCCGAACAAACGTCCCATACCTCGCCCCTATCGGTGGACATGCGTTCATATACAGCACGAGAGCAGGCGACCAGCGATGCTGGAAGCCTGCTCTCGCACAGCTGCCGCGCCTGACTCGCCGCCCGGCACCACCGGGGTGCCGGGCGCCGGAACCGACGCGGGGAAAATCAGCGCTTCGAGTACTGAGGCGCCTTGCGGGCCTTCTTGAGACCGTACTTCTTGCGCTCGGTGGCACGCGGGTCACGGGTCAGGAAGCCGGCGCGCTTGAGCGCGGGACGGTCCTCCGGGGTGACCTCGATGAGGGCGCGCGCGATGGCCAGGCGCAGGGCGCCGGCCTGACCCGACGGGCCGCCGCCGACCAGGCGGGCGTGGATGTCGAAGGACTCGGTCCGCTCGACGGTCACCAGCGGCGACTTGACCAGCTGCTGGTGCACCTTGTTCGGGAAGTAGTCCTCGATGCTGCGACCGTTGAGCACGAACTGGCCGGTGCCGGGCACCAGGCGCACGCGCACGACGGCCTCCTTGCGACGGCCGACGGTCTGCACCGGGCGGTCGATGACGACCGGGGCGTAGGTGGCGGGCTCGGCCTCGTAGCCGTAGTCCTCCTCCACGACCTCCACGGCCGCGTCCTCGGCGGTGTAGTCCTCGTTGAATTCCTCGGGAGCGGTCACTGGGCCACCTGCTTGATCTCGAACGGAACGGGCTGCTGCGCCGCGTGCGGATGGTTCGGGCCCGCGTAGACCTTGAGCTTGCCCGCGATGGCGTTACCCAGCTTGTTCTTGGGGATCATGCCCTTGACGGCCTTCTCCACGAGACGCTCGGGACGGGTCTCCAACACCTGACCGACAGTGCGCGACTTGAGGCCGCCCGGGTGCCCGGAGTGGTGGTGGATGAGCTTGTCCTGCCGCTTGTTGCCGCTGATCGCGACCTTCTCGGCGTTGATGATGATGACGAAATCGCCACCATCGACGTGCGGGGCGTAGGTCGGCTTGTTCTTGCCGCGCAGCAGATTCGCTGCCTGCACGGCGAGACGGCCGAGCACTACGTCAGTGGCGTCGATGACGTACCACTGCCGGGTCACGTCACCCGCCTTGGGGCTGTACGTAGGCACAGTGCTTCCCTGTCTGTCGTCGGTGTTGCCAGCCAAGCGTGTGGCCGAGGTGCTCCCGGCGGCCGGTGGAGACCCGGGCCTCGGTAGGGCCCACACGCCAACGAGCCACGATACCAGGAGGGTATCGCCGGGAAAGAATCGCGTGGTCGGGCCCTAGATCTCGACCGGAGGGCCGGGATCGACGGCGCCGGGCGGGCCAGGCACGACGTAGCGCAGCGTGTCCATGTTCGGCTGGGTGCAGTCGGGCTCGGTGGTCGTGCCGTCCCGGACGGTGGCGATGCCCTGCCGCTGCTGCTCGACCCGCGGCGTGGTCCCGCAGGTGCGCACGACCCGGTCGACGGCCGCCGCCTCCGTGCCGGACGCCGGGGGTGCCCCGGCGTCGCCGGGCAGGGCGACCACGGCCAGGGCCACCGCGCCGATCACGGCGGGGGCGCCGAAGAAATTGTCCTTCATCTTCGACCAGACCGTGCCCGCGGCGCCGGTGCCCTGCGCCGCGTGCGGCCGCGCCAGCACCGTGGTCTGGTCGTCGCCGTGACCGGGCGGACGGGTGAACCGGCTGCCCGGCCCGGCCGCGTGCGGCGGCACGCCACCGGACGGATCCGGCCGGGTGACCCGGGTGGTCGGCTCCTCGCCCGCGGGCGAGCCCGTCGGGTACCCGGGACCGTAGGTGACGACCGGCGAACCCGGCGCGGTGGCCGGCCGCGGCGCCTGGTGCGGCGGGTACGGCGGCGCCGCGGGCGGACCGGCCTCGGCCGCCTCGGTGACCAGCAGGTGGGTGGCGCCGAGCACCAGCGCGTGCATCGGATGCTGGGCCACCTGCAGGCGGTGCCCGAGGTGGTTCTGGAAGGCCAGCCGCAGCGCCTCGTTGAAACAGACGTTGCCGGTGAGCAGCACGGTGGCGGTGTCCGCGCCGATCGAGCGGGCCGCGGCCATGGCCTCGATCACCACGTTGTCGGCGGAGTGGGCATCGCGCATCGCGTCCGCCGTGACCGGCACCTCGATGGATTCGGTGGGCTGTTCGTCGTCGCCGTGCACCGCCACGACCAGCATCGTACGACCGTCGGAGTACACACCGGTGGCACCGACACCGCGCGGGTCGCGTTCGTCCGGCGGGCGGACCAGGCCGATCGCCCGGACATAGCCGGACAGCGCGACGCTCTCCGGCAGCGGCTCCACCGCGATGTCGAGCTTCTCCACCAGCTCGGCGTAGAGCTCGACCTTCTCGTCGGGCCAGCCGTCCGGGAAGGGCAGCGCCACCACGTCCGGCTTGCCGCGCAGATAACCGCCGATGGCGGCCAGCGGGTGGTACATCCTGGCGTGGAACACCAGTTCGGCGGGCCAGGTCGCGCCCGCGACGACGATCTGCGGATAGCCGAGGATGTCGCGCACGTCGGCGATCGCCATCCCGAGATCGCGCCGCTGCCGCTCCGCCCCCGCGGTGTGCAGCCTGCCCGCCGCGTCGGCCAGCAGATACGCGGGCGGTGTGTAGGTACCCTCCACCTTCACCGGGCGGATCGGGGTGCCGCCACCACCCGCAGCCACGGACACCACATCCCACCCGAGATGTACCGCCCCTACTCGCACCGTCACAGGCATAAGTGTGCCTGGTGCGTGCGCGAGGCGCGCGCGATCGGGTGCCGGGCGCGCGGGCGGCGGGCCGGGACGCTCACGTCGCGGACTTCTTCAGCCGGAGGTTGCGCCGGGTGAACAACGCCAGCACCAGCGCGATGGCGGCCAGCACCGACACGTCGATCACCCACCACTGCACGGTGTGCTGCCACAGCGTGTCCTGCTCGGCCTTGACGAACAGCGTGGTCAGGTCCACGGTCGAGGCGCTGGCCGCGAATCCCCAGCGCGACGGGAACAGCCACGACACCTGTTCCAGGCCGGGCCGTCCGGTCACCGGGATGAAGCTGCCCATCATCACCAGCTGCACGATGATCGCGATCACCAGCACCACCATCACCTGCTCGTTGGACTTGACCAGCGAGGAGATCAGCAGGCCGAGCACGACGCTGCACACCGCGAGCAGGGTGATGTCGACGAAGAGCTCGACGGCGCCGGGCGGGATCACCACGCCCGCGCGAGGCCCGTTCTTGCCGACCAGCACGATCGCCAGCATCACCGCGACCTGGTACACCGCGGCGAGGCTGAACACCAGGATCTTGGCGAGCAGGTAGGCGGTCGAGGACAACCCCACCGCGCGCTCGCGCAGGAAGATGGTCCGCTCGCCGACCAGGTCGCGCACGCTCAGCGAGATGCCCATGAAGCAGGCGCCGATCACCAGGAACGACAGCAGGGTCTGCGCCTCACCGCTCACCGCGGGCCCGATGCCCTCGGGGGTCTGCACCAGCGGCGGCGGCTGGAAGCCGTTCTTGCCCGGCGTCGCCAGCGTGACCGCGCCGACGATGATCGGCATCAGCAACAGCGACAGCGAGTACACCCGGTCGGAGACGATCAGCCGCAGCTGCCTGCGGGCCAGCGTGGAGAACTGCTTGATCGAGCTGGTCTGCGGCGGCGAACCGGCGGGACCGTAACGCGGCGGCGGAGGCGGCGGCGGTGCGACGGCCTGCCGCGAACGGTAGGCGGCGAACGCCTGATCGGGATTGGCGGCGACGTTGGCGAAGATCTCGGCCCAGTCGCTGGTGCCCAGCGCCGCGCCGACACCGGCCGGATGCCCGCAGAAGGCGGTCTTGCCGCCGGGCGCCAGCAGCAGCACCTGATCGCACATGTCCAGGCAGGCCACCGAGTGGGTGACGACGATGACCACGCGGCCCGCGTCCGCGAGCTCGCGCAGCATCACCATCACCTGCCGGTCCAGCGCCGGATCCAGGCCGGAGGTCGGCTCGTCGAGGATCAGCAGCGACGGACCGGTCAGCAGCTCCAGCGCGACCGAGGCGCGCTTGCGCTGGCCGCCGGAGAGCCGGTCCACCCGGGTGTCGGCGTGTTCGGTGAGCGAGAGCTCCTGCAGCACACCGTCGATGACCTGCTGCCGGTCGGCCTTGGTGGTGTCCGGCGGCAGCCGCAGCTCGGCGGCGTAGCCCAGTGCCTGGCGCACGGTGAGCTGACGGTGCAGCACGTCGTCCTGGGGCACCATGCCGATGCGGGACCGCAGCGCCTCGTACTCCGCGTGCAGGTTGCGTCCCTCGAAGGTCACCACGCCGCCGGAGGGCTGGGTGCTGCCCGCGATGAGCTTGGACAGCGTCGACTTGCCGGCGCCGGAGGGGCCGATCAGCGCGGTCAGTGTGCCGCGGCCGGCCTGCATGTTCACATCGACGAGCAGTTGCTTGTTGCCCTCGACGGTGAAGCCGACGCCGTGCACGTGCAGGCCCTGCTCGGCGACCGGCTTCTGCCGCAGCACCAGCGTGCCCTGTTGCACGACGAAGTCGATGTTGCCGATGGTGATGACGTCGCCTTCGCGCAGCACCGCGCGCTGCTGCCGGGTGCCGTTGACGAAGGTGCCGTTGGCCGAGCCGAGGTCCTCGATGGTGAGGCCCTCGCGGCCCGCCACCAGCCGCGCGTGCTTGCGCGAGGCCAGCGGGTCGTTGACGACGATCTGGTTGTCGGTGGTACGGCCGATCGCCAGCCCGCCCGGCGGCAGCCGGTCGGCGCGGGCGATCGCGGCGGTGGACGCGCGGGCGCGCAGCGGCGGCAGGGCCGAGGTATCGGCCTTGGTGGTCATGTTGACGTTGGGTTGCTGCTGGGACGCCGGTGGCGGAGTCGGGCGCGCGGGCGCCGCACCGGTCGGTGGCGGTGCCGCCTGCTGAGGTCCGGACGCGGCCGCGCCCGGACGCGCAGCGGCGTGCGGCGGCTGGTACGGCGGCGTCGGCGGACGCTGATAGCTGGGCCGTTGCGGCGGATGGTGCTGCGGTGTCCCCTGCTGCGGTGCCCCCTGCGGCGGTGATCCCTGCGGCGGGTGCGGCCGCTGGGCGGGCGCCGCGGGCAGCAGATGCAGCAGCGGGCCGTTGATCGCGTCGCCCAGCCGCACCTGCGTCGGCCGGTCGATCGAGACCGGCTGGGTGAGCCGGCGCGCGTCGACGAAAACGCCGTTCGTACTTCCGTTGTCGGTCAGGACCCAGCCGCTCCCCTGCCAGGTCAACGTCGCGTGCACCCGCGACACCAACGGGCTGTCGACGAACAGCGTCACCTCCGGCGCACGGCCCAGGGTGACCAACTGGCTCGAATCGAAGACCCGTTCGGTTCCATCATGGCGCACGGTGATGGTCTGCGCCCCCGGTGAAGACATGCAGCGGATACTATGCCATCAACCGGACATCGGAGGTGCCCGTGATGCGCCTTTCGCCCCGATCCGGGCACTGATCCGACCACCGTAACGGGCCGATGAGGGGGAGCCTTGGCGAAACTCCGAGCGAGGGTCTTCCTCACGGTCGCCGTGTGCGCGATCGCCCTGCTCACCGGATGCACCCGTGAGGTGGACGGCCGGGCGGTCTCGGTCTACGACGACCCGTTCAAGGTGGCGGGCCTGCCCACCACGAGCGGGCCGAGCGGACCGCGTTCGGGCGTCCCGGACAGCACCCTCACCGCGATCGACGGCGACGGCGGAGAGATCGACACCCTCGCCCTCAACGCCGTCGACGACATCCAGTCCTACTGGCGCACCGAATACCCGCGCGCCTTCGGCGGCGAATTCACCCCGGTCGAACGGCTGGTCTCCTGGAGCGCGAAGGAGAGCCGAGCCGACGCCGCGGAGTTCTGCAAGGAGTCGACCTACCGGCTGGTGAACGCGGCCTACTGCCGGCTGGACACCTCGATCGGCTGGGACCGGGCGGTGCTGCTGCCCACCATGGCCGAGACCTTCGGTCAGATGGCCGTGGTGATGGTGCTGGCCCACGAATACGGCCACGCCATCCAGGACCAGGCCGAGATCGTCGATCCGAAGGATCCGGTGATCGTCAAGGAGCAGCAGGCCGACTGCTTCGCCGGCGCGTTCATCCGCCATGTGGCCGAAGGCAAGTCGGCACACTTCACCATCAACACCTCCGACGGCCTGAATTCGGTGCTGGCCGCCACCGTCGCGATCCGCGACTCCGACCCCGACGACCCGGAGAGCGTGCACGGCTCGGCCTTCGAGCGGGTGACCGCCGTGCAGATCGGCTTCACAGACGGCCCGCAGGCCTGCAAGAACATCGATATCGACGAGATCAACCAGCGCCGCGGCAACCTCCCGCAGACGCTGGGCGGCACCGACGGCGAGTACCCGATCGACAAGGAGAGCCTGATCGAGCTCAGCAAGGCGCTGGCCGCGATCCTGCCGGTGCCCGACAGCCCGACCTACGTCTACTCCGGCGCCGGGATCGATTGCCGCGACGGCGTCACCACCGCACCGGTCTCCTACTGTCCCAGCGACAACACCATCGCCACCGACATCCCACTGCTGGCCGAACGCGGCACCGCCGACGTCGACGAGACCGATCCACTGCCGCTGAAGGTGACCGGCGACTACAACGGCTACGTCGTCTTCATCGCCCGCTACACGCTGGCGGTACAGCACAGCCACGGTCAATCGCTCACCGGCGCCAAGACCGGCCTGCGCGCCGCCTGCCTGGCCGGCGTGGTCACCGGCAAGCTGGCCGACCCGAATCGGCAACGCTCCCAAGGTAACATCTCACTGGCGGCGGGCGACCTGGACGAGGCGGTCTCTGGCCTGCTCACCGACGGGCTGGCCGCCAGCGACGTGCAGGGCAAGACCGTGCCCAGCGGCTTCTCCCGGGTCGACGCCTTCCGTGCCGGCGTGCTCTACGGCGAGAACACCTGCATGTCGCGCTACTCCTGACCGGACACCCTCACCCGCCGAACGGCGGCGGGGCGATCGGCTCGAACCGCAGCACCCGGTTGCCGAGCATCACCTCGGCACCGGGCACCAGGATCATCGGCTGCCCCGGGTTCAGGCGCACCCAGTCCCGGTAGCCGGGCAACCGCGTCCTGGTGCCGTTGGTGGAACCCCGGTCGACCACCGTCACATCCCAGTTGACCAGCCGGATCTCGGCGTGCGCGCGCGACATCCCGCCCGAGGCGTCGTCCACCTTCAACGGGACGAGGCCACGCTGCGCGGCATCGGAATGTTCCGGGTCGCGGCCGAGCACCGCGTCGGCCGCCAGCATGTAGGTCATCCCGTCGTCGAGCACCAGCATGCCCAGCGGCGGGCGCACCACCTCGATCAACGCCTGGGTCTGGTCGACCGGCATGCCGCACACGGTGCAGAACGCCGAGCGCGGGTCGCTGGGATGCGCTCGGGCGCATTTGAATCCGAGCACCTTCACCGTCAGCGCCGTCGCCTTCGCGGTCGCCTCCAGCCTGCGCTGCAGGTCGGGATCGGGGCGCGGAGCCGGGTTGGTACCGGCCAGCGTGTGCGCGGCGTGCCGGTCCGGGTGCTGCTCCTCGACCGAGTCCAGCATCGAGGTCGAGGCCTGCGTCTCGGTGCGGCCGGGCACCTGTTCCTGGGCACCGGTGGCGGGTGCCAGGTCGCGCTCGGTGGGCGCGTACGCCCGTGGTTCACGGTCGATGCGCGCCGTCGGCACCGGCGCGGGCTCGGCGCCCCGGCCGGCGGGAGCCGTCTCGGCGAGGGCGGCATCCGTCCACAGAATCGCCCCGCCCGCCTGCGCGACGCCCTCCACCAGCGATCCGATGCCCGGCGCCGCGGGGAGATCGGGCACCCGGCCGTGCGCGTCGTCGGCGAACAACGCGGCCGCCCGCGCGGGCACCGGCGCCACCCGGTCCACCGTGAACGCCGCATCGCTGCCGCGCAACAGCTCCACGCCGCCGTCACCGGCCAGCACCGCGGTGATCGCGCCGTGCAGGAACACCGCGAGCCCGCCGTGCTCGGCCGGTGAGACGATCCCGAAATCGATGGGCACGCCGGGGCTGATGCGTTCGGCGCGCTTCATCAGCCAGCGGGTCGCCTCCCTGGCGACCAGGGCGCCCGGCCCGTCCGGCCGATGGCGCTGCGCCTCGCGCACCAACTCCGCCAGGTCGGTGAGCGCCAGCGCCGCGGGCGACGCCGGTGTCAGCGGTGCCGCACCGCGGTGGGCCACCACCAGCAGCGCCCCCGAAACCCGCGCCACCGCATGACCGCCCGCGACCACCTCGACCTGCCGATCCTTCACCGGAATCGGCCTCCGCGGACGGTCGGGGCAGGGGTGCTGGCCATGGGCACCAGGGTATTGCACCTCCCGGACCGATGCCTCGCTCTCCCTGCCCTCCGTCCGGTAACTTCATCAGCACGTACGGGAGGAACGAGGGGCCTGTCATGGTTCGGACTTCGCGCATCGCGACGATCGTGGCGTGGGTGGCGGCAGCGGCGACGCTCGCCGGGTGCGGTGCGGTGAGCGGCACCGCGCTACCGGCAGAACCCGATGTCCGCCGCCTCGAGGTCGGTACCTATCCGGTCACCCGGCACTCCTACGACCAGAACTCCGCGGGCAAGGGCGCGCTGCTGGAAGGCATGCGCATGTCGGAGGCCGTGGTGCCGACGGTGACCATCGACCCGTCGCTGAAGTTCGGCCGCGGCAGCACCGTGCTCACCGACAGCGAGCACGCGCTCGACTTCCTCGCCAAGGTGTCCAAACCCGTGCTGGACAACCGGAAACTCGTCACCGGCTTCGCGGCCAGCGGCGCCGACGAGCCCGACCCTGCCGGCGAGACCCGCCCCGCGCCCGACACCACCGCCGTCACCGACGTGGTGCTGCGCTTCCCCGACGAGGCCACCGCCAAGCTCGCCGCCCGCGAACTCGAGGACGCCGACATCGGTGTCTCGCCGGAGAATCAGCGGCTCGGCTCCACGAAATACCCCGATGCCTATATCCACTGGCGGCCCGGCATCGCCAACGTCGGCGCCTTCATCGCGCACCGCCAGTTCGTCGTGTCGCTGTTCATCCAGCGCCCCCGCGCCGACAGCACCGACCTGGTGAAGTGGATCGACAAGACCCTCGACGCGCAGCTGCCCGCCCTCGACCGCTTCCAGCCCACCCCGGTCGACCGGCTCGACACCCTGAAAGTCGACCCGGACGGCCTGCTCGCGCGCGTCGTCGTCGCCGACCGCACCGACCGGGAACCCGATCCGGCCGACTTCGCGATCTACGGCCCCAACCACGCCGTGCACGTCTCCGACGACGAATCCGCCACCCTGCGCCTGGTCGAACAGACCGGCGCCGACAAGATCGCCGTCGTCGACGCGGGCTCGGTGACCCGGGTCCGCGACGCCGAGGCCGCACCCCGCCTGATCGACGGCATGATCGACACCGCGGGCGAGCAATTCGATCCGATCGACGCCCCCAAGGACGTGCCCGGCGCGAAATGCCTGCAGCTCAACGACAGAGGCGACCTCGAACGCGAATACAAGTACCGCTGCTACGTGCCCTACAAGCGCTACGTCGGCATCGTCACCAGCGACAAGGAACCCGACGTGCGGCAGAAGGTGGCCGCGCAGTACGCGCTGTTCGCCAACAGCCTGTGATGCGCCGGTGACGCGGAGTGCCCGGATGCGCGTCCTGTCGTAGGATGCGCGGGGCCGAGCAAGAACAGCGAGGGGGGATGCTCTGTGCCGGGCAGACACTGGGTGCGTCGCGCCGCGGGCTTCGTCGTCGTGGTCGCCGCCGTGGCCGGATGCGGGCAGACCGTGCCCGGCCTGCCGCAGGCCGGGATGGCGCCGGTCGAGCTCACCGCGCTGAATCTGGGCCCCTACCCCGGTGAACCGGTCGACTACGAGTCGGAGGTCTCCACCAAGATGGACGTCTTCCGGATCGAAGCCCGGCGCATGCTCGGCTTCCTCGTCTCCCCCGACGAGGTGGACCCGGAGATGGACCATCTCGACGAGCTGCGCGTGGTGGAATCGCTCGACAGCCTGTTCGGCGAGCCGCCGCTCGGCATCTATCCCGCCGCGTTCAAACCGGTGATGGACCGCAACTTCCTGCTGGCCGGCGTCACGACCACCCGCTCGAACAACACCCCGCGCACCATCCGCAACACCCTGCACTCGCTGCTGCGCTTCCCGTCCGACGCCGCGGCCCGCACCGCCGCCGCCGAACTCGCCACGACCATGGCCGAACTCGTGCCCGGCGGGCGCCGGGTACCGGTGCCGGGACACAGCGGCCTGGAGTTCCTCACCGCCGACGACAAGAAGGGCTTCCTGTTCGCCGCGCGCGGCCCCTTCACCCTGCTCAGCATGGTGACCTTGCCCGCGCCGGACCCGGGCGGGCTCGGCGACCGGATCGGCAAACTGGTGACCCTGCAGTACGACCGCATCGACAAGACCCCCGTGGTCCCGGTCGACGAGATCCTGGATCTGCCTGCCGATCCCGACGGAATCATGCGCCGCACCCTGCCGCCCGGCGACGGTGAATACTCCGACCTGCCGCGCCAGTTCGTCGGCGCGCTCTCCCCCGCCGCCCGGTTGCACTTCGAGCGCGACGCCGCCGCGCTGCGCCCGGTCTTCGAACGGGCCGGGGTGGACCTGGTCGGACAGTACAGCGGCGTGGTGTACCGCACGGCAGATCTGCAGTCGGCCTTCCTGTTGCAGACGGCGCTGGCCCGGCTCGGCCGCTACGACGAGGAAATCGACCCGCCGCCCGGCCTCACCGACGCCCGCTGCTGGAAGATCGACGACCGCGACCCGGTCCGCAGCTCGACCTACAAGTGCGCGCTGGTGCGTGGCCGCTACGTGGCGGTCGTCGAATCCGCCCGGATGACCTTCGACGCGGGCCTGTACCAGCGGGCCGCCGCCCAGTACTCGATCCTGGCGAAAAGCGAGTGACCGTGCCATTGATTCCCTCTGCACGCCGGCCGAATCCCCCCGCACGCCGGCGCCGGTGGCGCGCGGCGGTGGTGACCCTGCTGCTCCTGACCGCGACCAGCGCCTGCACCGGCGCCACCGAACCGGACGCACCCGACCTCGCCCTCGACCCGGGCAACTATCCCACCTCCCCGCGCGACATCGACGCCACCCGCACCCCGGCCACCGGCACACTCCAGGAATCGATCCGCCTGGCCGAGCACGTGCCGCTGCTGATGGACATCAACAGCAAGCTGGTCTTCGGCCGCGGCTACAACACCGCGCACCTCACCGCGCAGCACCCGCCACTGGCCAGCGGCGGTGTCAGCTACCTGGAGAACTTCAACGAACGCCTGCCCGGCCTGATCGCCGGATGGCGCACCGGCGCCGCACGCCGCGCCGCGACCGCGCTTGGCCTGGACGTCACCCTGGCGGTGCTGCGCTTCACCACCGGCGAACAGGCGATCCAGGCGATGAACAAGCTGGCCGACGCCGCGAACGCGAAATACCCGCCCAAGGGCCCGCTCGATCTACCCGGCCACGAGACCGAGCGGACCTATCACACCATGTACGACGCGGTGCAGTCCTACACCGTCCACGACGAGTACCTGCTGTGGACCTACGTCTCCGACGGCCTGGCCACCCCACCCGACACCGCGCCACTGCTGGACACCGCCCGCGCCGTGATCGACCGCCAGATCGCGATGCTCGCCGAGTACCGGCCCACGCCGCCCGACCGGCTCGACACCCTGCCCGCCGACACCGACGGCATGCTGGCCCGCACCCTGCCCTACGGCGCCAACAGCTACGACGACCCCACCGGCGTCTACCCGGCACGGGTGTTCCTGCACATGGTCAAACGCCCCGACCTGATGGCCCGCGCGTTCACCGACGCCGGTGTCGACGTCGTCGCCCGCGGCAGCACGGTCCTGTTCCGCGCCGCCGACGCCGACGCCGCCGAACGGCTCGCCGGCGCCCTGGTGACCCACCAGTCCGACGACATGGATCCCGCCGAGCCGCCCACCGGCGGCCCACCCGCCACCTGCCTGACCGAACGCCCCGTCTCCAGCCAGGACCCCGGCGGCGTCACCCAGTGCTACCTCGTCCGCGGCCGCTACGTCGCCCTGGTCGGCTCCACCCAACCCCAGGACCTGACCCAACGCCTCGCCGCCCAGTACCTGCTCATGGCAGACCTGTGAGCACTCCCCCGCCCGGAAAGGAACGACGCCCGTGAGGTCCGCGAAGGCCATCCTGCTCGCCCTCGGCTGCGCCGTGGCCCTGACAGCCTGCGGTTCCGCAGTGACCGGCACCCCCGTCCGAGTGACGACCGATCCGTCGACCGTGGACGCCGGCAACTACCGGGTCGAGCCGCAAGTGCTCGGCAACGCCAAGAACGACAAGCAGGCCCGCAGCGTCGAAGCCCTACGGCTGGCCGATTACGTCGCGCTGCCCTTCGAAGCCGATCCGAGCTACGTGCAGGACGCCTGGTTCGTCAATCCGCACATCGTGCTCAACCGCAAAGCGCTCGGCAGTCTCGTCATCAACGACACCTTCGACGACGTGGCCGAAGACCTGGTGGCCGGCTGGGTGAATTCCTGGTCGACCGGCGGCCCGCCGGAGGCGCCGCGCCGGACGCTGAGCATCGCCGTGCTGATGTTCCCCGACGCCGCCACCGCACAACGCGTCGGTCCAGCGCTCGAACACGACGACTTCACCTACAACATCGACAATCAACCGGTCCCCATCACGAAATACCCGACCACCACGGCACATTGGCGGCCCGGGGTCTCGTCGCTCGGCTCCTGGACGGTGCATGACCGCTACGTCGTGTTCGTCAAGGTGGACGACAACCTGGTACCGCCGGATCTGCCGAACCTGGTCGGCCACGTCGAACGCATCCTCGACGTCCAGATCCCGCTGCTCGACGAGTTCGAACCCACTCCGCCCGACCAGTTGGCGAAGATTCCGCTCGATCCGACCGGGCTGCTCGGACGCACGCTACCCAGCGACGCGAACCGGCCGCCGCGCGCCGAGCCGGACGGCGTCTACACCCGCCGCGGCGCGGTGACCCTCATGGACGGCGGCGCCGAACTGCTGGCCGAACTGGACCGGGCCGAAGTGGACCTGATGTCCTTCGGTGACGCCGTGGTCTTCCGCAGCAAGACGGCGGCCGGCGCCACCCAGCTGTGGCGCGACTGGCAGTTCTCGACCCATCTCGACCCCGATCAGACCCTGGTCGACGCGCCCGACGGGTTGGGCGACCATGTCGAATGCCTGCTGGACTCGCCGTCGGCAGAGTCCAGCACCCTCGACATGAACATCTGCATGTTCCAGGTCGACCGCTACGTCGTGCAGGCATACGGCCGGAACCTGCGGGACCTGCACCAGAAGATGGCGGCACAGTATGTACTGTTGACCGCGAAGTGATGGGCTCGGGGGGAACCATGAATCTGCTGCGACGAGTGCGGCGAACAACACTGGCCGCGATGGTCACCGCGTGTGCGGTCGGCTGCGCCTCTACCGTTGCCGGGACCGCACAGCCGGGCCTGACCGCCGTGGACCTCTCCACCTTGGAAACCGGTCCTTACCGGCCGGAACCGACCGCCTACGAACCGAGCATCGACGGTGTCCCGGACATCCGCCTGATCGAAGCACGCCGCATGCTCGGCCACCTGGTGCACTCCGACGAGGTCGACCCGGAGATCGATACGCTCGGCGATCTCGCGTTCTTCTGGAACGGCCAGTCGATGGCCCAGTCGGAGACCTTCCCGCCGCAGTACCAGCCCGCCGCCGACCACAACAATCTGATCGCCGGGGTGTACGTGTCACGCACCAACGGTGACCTGCGCAGCCGCAAGAAGCTGATCATCTCGGTCCTGCGATTCCCGACCGATGCCGCGAGCAGGCAGGCGGCGGCGGAGTTCGACCAGATCACCCACGACGCACCGGACCGGCATCCGATCGCCGTGCCCGATCGCCCGGACGCCCGCACCTCCTCGGCCGACGACATCACGGCCGTCTCCTTCCTGGCACACGGCGCGTATGTGATCATGGTCAACGCTGCGGTGCCACAGCCCGATCCGGGGGCGCTCGCCGCGATGATCGATACCACCCTCGACCTGCAGACGGCGCGGTTGGATCGGCAGCAGCCGGTGCCGATGGACGATCTGCTCGACATACCGGCCGATCCCGACGGCATCATGCGCCGGGCCCTGCCCACCTCGACGGCCTCGACCGACCCGTTCTTCGGCGACGACGACTTCGGTGCCTTCACCCCGGCCGGGCAGCTGCATTTCGAGCGCGACCCCGCGCGGGTGCGCCGCGCCTTCGAGGAGAGCGGCGTCGACCTGGTGGGCAGGCGCGCGGGCGTGGTGTACCGCGCCCGGGATCTGGCGGGCGCGTTCCGGCTGCAATCCGTGCTCGCCGCCCCGGGACGCAACGACGAGGAACTGCCGCCGCCACCGGGCCTGGTGGACGCTCGCTGCCTGCGCCTGGATGACCGCGACCCGGTGCGCCACTACGACGGACTGTGCGTGGTGGTCCACGGGCGCTATGTCGCCGTGGTCGTCAGCCGCTTCCCCGCGTCCTCCCGCATCGACCAGGGACTGTACGAGCGGGCCGCGGCACAGTACGCGATCCTGGCCGAAAGCGAGTGAACCGCATGCGTATCCGCACCCTGCTCTGCGTGGCCGCCGCCGCGCTCACCGGACTCACCGCGTGCACGAGCGACCCCGACCACGCCGCCTCGCGATACGACCTGGCACAGGTCGATTCGGGGAACTATCCGACCGTCCCGCGCGACGCCGAAACCGCCAAGACCGAATACACCGGCGCCATGCTCGAAGCCGCTCGCCTCGGCGCGGCCTTGCCGTTGGCGGCCGACATCGACGGCAAGTTCGCGTTCCGGCCGACCGTGTACGTGGACCGGCGCATCACCCCGGTGAAGGTTCCACCCGACGTTTCGACCTTCGCCGATCTCGCCGAGTTCACCGAGCTGACCGAGGGCCTGGTCGCCGGCTGGAACACCAGGGGGCAACGCCGGGAACGGCCCGGGCTCGGCAGTGCCCTGGAGATGTTCGCGCTGCGTTTCGAGTCGCAGGCCGCGGCGCAGACGGCCGGGCGGCGACTCGCGGAGCGGCTGCACTCGCGGACACCCGGTGATCCCGTGGCCGTACCCGGCTTCGGCGACGCCACCGCGACCTGGTCGGTGTCGAACCGGCAGCTGAACGCCCAGCTCGCGCGCGAGGGCATGCTGCTGCTGGTCCGGGTCGAGGACCCCGTCACCGAACCTCCCGACAGCGCTCCGCAGGCGGCGCTGGCCGGACGGGCCTTCACCGAGATGCTGAACGGCCTGAACCGCTATACACCGACTTCCGTGGACCAATTCGCCACCCTGCCCGTGGACGCCGAACAGATGCTGCGGCGCACGCTGCCGCTGGAGGACGCGACTCAGTTCACCCGGGCTACCGATCCGTCGATGGTGCTGACCCGGCAGGCGTGGTTGCACTCGTCGCACTTCCCCACCAGGGCCAAGGCCGCCTACGCCGACGCGGGTGTCGATCTCGTCGCCGTCTCCGGAGCCACCCTCTACCGCACCGCCGACGCTGCCGCGGCCGAACGGCTCGTCGCCGCGCTCGCCGACGAGGACTCGGCGCACTACGCCCCGATGGACAGCCCGCCGCACATGCCCGGCGTCCGGTGCCACGACCGCAAGGATCCGAAGGACTCCGCCACGCGTTATCCCCCGGTCTGCTATCTCGGCTACGACCGATTCGTCGCGGTACTCACCGGTGACAACCAGCAGCACGTGTACCAACAGACCGCCGCGCAATACAAGATCCTGGCCGCATCCTGACACCGCGCCGGTCGAATACCCGGGCCGGGCTTGCTAGATTGCTGCAAGGCTCGTGTCCGGCCGACGGACATCGATGAGGGAGGATCGGATGGCGTTGCGGCCCGGCGCGATCGTGGGCGGCTACCGGGTGATCCAGGTTCTGGGCAGCGGCGGCATGGGCACGGTGTATCTGGCGCAGAATCCGATCCTGCCGCGCCGGGACGCGCTCAAGGTGCTCAGCGCGGATCTGTCCACCGACGACGAGTTCCGCGCGCGGTTCGAGCGGGAGGCGAATCTCGCCGCCGGACTCGACCACCCGAACATCGTCGCGGTCTACAACCGCGGTGAGGAGGACGGTCAGCTCTGGATCGCGATGCAGTACGTCGACGGCACCGACGCCGCGGAGGAAGCGGCCAAGGGACCGTCGGTGATGACGCCACAGCGTGCGCTGCGCATCGTCTCCGAAGTCGGCAAGGGCCTCGACTACGCGCACCGGCGCGGCCTGCTGCACCGCGACGTCAAACCCGCCAACTTCCTGTTGTCCGCCGTGGACGGCGATGACGAGGAGCGGGTGCTGCTCACCGATTTCGGTGTCGCGAAATCCGCCGAAGACGGGCAGGACCTGACCGCGACCGGCAATTTCATGGCGACGGTCGCCTACGCCTCGCCGGAGCAACTCCTCGGCGAGCGCCTCGATCACCGGTCCGACATCTACAGCCTCGGCTGCTCGTTCTATCGCATGCTCACCGGGCAGAACCCCTACCCGTCGACGGTGCCCGCCGTCGTGATGATGGGCCACCTGCACGAGGCGCCACCCAAGCCGAGCGCGGCGAGGCCCGGGTTGCCACCGGCGCTGGACGCGGTGATGGCGAAGGTGCTCGCCAAGAATCCGGCCGACCGCTACGCCAGTTGCCGCGAGTTCGTGCAGGACGCCGAGGCCGCGCTGTACGGCAGACCGGTGCCGCAGGCGCCCAGCCGGACACCGGGTGGCACCGATCCACGGATGCCGTTGTCGCGCTATCCCTCCGAGCCGCAGCTGGCGACCGTGGCCCAGCCGTCCCCCGGCCCGTTCGGTCCGTCGGTCTCGCCCTACGAGCAGACCGATCAGCACCTGATCGACACGCTGCGCAACGGGCGCCCGAGGCGGCCCCGTGCGCGCCGCCTGCTCCTGCCCGCGATCCTTGCGCTCGTGGTCGCCACCGCTGTCGCCGCGGGCACCTATTTTCTCACCCGTCCCGACGCGGCCGCCGGTGGCGGTGACCCGGTCGCCGCGGTCCGCACGCACTATCCGCAGTTCAGCGGGAAGACGGTGACCGCGTTCAATTTCGGCGACGCCACGCTCTCGGCCGTGTTGACCCCGAGTTCCCAGGCGAAGTTCCTGCAGGACATCGGCTTTCAGTACAGCGCGAAATACAAGGCGGTCGGTGACGAGAAATCCCCACGTCCGCTCTCGGTGAGCGGCTACTCCACCGAAATCGACTCCGAAGTGGTGATCGTGCTGCGCTCGGATCGCGAGGCGGGCAACGGTGGCTTGCGCGGACTTCCGAACGCGTTGATGGCCAGTTCGGCACAGATCGTGGTGATCGACGATCTCGCCACCGTGCAGGCCTTCCAGGTCTGGACCGACCAGTCGCCGCAGGTCCTGGTCGACAAGATGGTGCCGGTGATCGCCAAGACCGTCACCGAGTAGCTGACACGCCCGAACCGCCGCCGACCTGCGCGGTCGTGCCGTTCCCTGCTAGCGCCGACACAACCGGTTGGGTTAGGGTGATCCAAGCCAGCCCACTCGCCGGTTCAAGTGTGCCGAGCAGGGGGAAGGAGGGGAACGAGCGCTGGCGGCGACCGACGTGACGGCACCGCGGTCCGAGATGTCCGGGGGGATCTCGTCAAGGCCCTCCGTCCACGGTGCGGCCTGTCGGTATTGCGTGCGGACGCAGGAAAACTCCGTCGGAGTTCCACCCAAGTCGATGGAACCGATCGAGCGCGGACCGCGTCAAACCATATGAACAGGTCAGCTGGGCACCTACTACGTTGACCGTGAACACAAACAGGAGGAGCCGCAATGGCTGAAGCAGGCAGTCTTGATGCCAGCCCCGAGCTGATCGCCCAGAAGGCGAAGGAGTTCCAGGAGCAGCACGCCAACCTGATGGCGGCCATCCGGACCCTGAAGGCGGACGAGGACGCCGTCACCAACGGGGCCAACTGGAAGGGCCAGGCGCGCGACGCGTTCAACGCGTTCATGGAGCGCTACTACTTCCAGGCCGACAAGCTGAACGACAAGCTGATGGAGACGTCGGAGAAGCTCATCAAGGCCGGTTCGTCGTTCGCCGATCAGGACACGGATTTCGCCTCCAAGGTGCAGGCTCAGGTGTCGAGCCTGGATCTGCCCCCGGTGTAATCTCCGCAGATTCGGACTTAAAAGGAGCCTGAACAATGTCGCAGCAAATCTCCGCCAATTTCGCCGGCGTCGAGGACGGCGCCCGGCAGATCATCAAGCGCGCCGAGGGCATTCGGGACGAACTCGAGGCCTTTCACAAGAAGGTCGAGGAATTCGTCACCACCAACTGGAAGGGTGCGACGAACGAGGCCTTCGCGCAGCTGCAGCGCACCTGGCAGCAGAATGTCGACCAGCTCAACACCACCCTGGCCGGTGCCGGTCAGCTGGTGAGCAGTGGCAACTCCGAGTTGCAGAGCACCGACTCCGCGCTGGCCAACCTCTTCTGAGGTTGTACCCCACGGAATTCGAGCCCCGGGCGCACCGCCCGGGGCTCGAATTTTGGTATCACCGAGGTTTCCGAATGCTGCTCGGCCGATAGCTCGCCCCCTACCCCCGCACGTCGATCGACTCCGCGAACCTCTCGCACGCCGATTCCACCCGCTCCCACCCGTCTCCGGCGTACTGGCAGCCGATGCTCACCTGGGTGCCGTGTTCCACGAGGACGTGCCAGTGCACGGTGGAGCCCCCGTCGGGGCGTTCGATGTAGGAGAGTCCTGGGCGGCCGGCGAAGACGACGTCGCGGCGCAGGTCGCTCAGGGAGGGTTTCTGTGCCATCTGGGCTTCGAGGTCGGCGGCGATGCGGGTGTAGCCGGCGGCGGGGTCGACGGGGGTGTGGACGAGGGTCAGGCGCAGGCGGGCGCCGTCCTCGGGGGTGAGGTCGAGGCGGTTGCCCGATCGGGTGGGTGTGGTGATGCGCCAGCCTTCGGGGACCTGGAAGGTGATGGGGCCGAACGCTTCTCGGGGGATGGTGGTTCGCGGCGTCGGCGGCGCGGTGGTGGTGGCCGGCGTGGTGGCCGGGACCGAGTGTGCGGGGGATGTCGGGGCTGCCGCGGTGGCGGCCGAGGGGTCGTCGCTCCCGCCCAGGACGAGGAAGGCGCCGATCGCGGCGGCGGCGAGGACGACGGCGGCCGCGGCGGCGCCGAGATAGGCGGTGCCGGGGCGGCGCGGGGTGTGGGCGGCGGCCCGCTGGCGCAGGGGTTGCAGCCATTCGGTGTCGGGCATGGCGCGGACCGGGTCGGGACGGTAGGACGGTGGCGGGGTGGGGCCGCGGACGAGGTCGACGCCGGAGACGGGGCGCAATTCTGTTTCCGCGCCGCATATGTCGCGGACAATGCCGTCGACCAGGTCCACGGTGGCCGGGTCGGCGGTGCCGAAGACCTGGACGACGTCGGCGCGGCCGCCGTCGAGGAGACGGCGCAGCAGGGCGGTGAGACCTTCGGCGGCGAACGGGTCGACATCGAGGTCGGCGGCGGCGAGATCCGGCTCGTATTCGCAGGATTCGACGTGGATGCCCTGGTGGGTGCGGGCGACGACGGAGGCCGTGGTGGTGAGGGAGCCGAATTCCAGTACAACGATCCGGCGGGCGCGCAGGGTGCCGTCGTCGGTGGCGACGGCCCGCACCGCGAGTTCCTCGAACGCGACGTCGTCGGTGTAGCGGCGCGCCGCCGCGGCGATCACCCCGCGGCGACGTGCACCCCATTCGGTCGGGCAGACGACGGTGATCCGCTCGCAGGGGGCGGTGAGCCCGAGATGGCCCAGTACCGTGCCGAACAGCGCGGTTAGCGCCTCGGCGACGGCCGGGATGCGCGGCGGCAGGGCGATCCGTTCGGCATCGACGAACTGCACGGCCGAGCTGACCTGGTCCGGCGGGCTGAACGGGGCACCGACCACCAGGCCGCCGTCGCTGCCGAGCACCACCGTGGGTGCGCCGTCCCAGTGGGTGGCCGGACCGCGGGCCCAGATCCTGGTGTCGGTGAGGACCAGATCGACCGCGGACATCACTCGGCCGCCGGCATCCAGGCCAGCTGGATCAACTCCTGCGCGTTCCGGGTGATGTAGGTGCCGCGGCCGGGCGGCAGCGGGCTCGGGCGGACGGTGCCCATGAGCACGCCCTCGTCCTTGGGGCAGCTCATGATCAGGCCGGCCGAGCCCAGATCCTTCATCCGCGCCATCGTCGACTCGTACATCGCGCGGCTGGCGCCACCGGCGCGGCGGGCCACGATGAGGTGGAAGCCGAGATCGCGAGCGTGCGGGAGATGTTCGAGCAGCGCCGAGACGGGGTTGCCCATCGAGGTGGCGACCAGGTCGTAGTCGTCGACGATGACGTACAGCTCCGGGCCGCTCCACCAGGACCGCTCGCGCAGCTGCTGCGGCGTCACGTCGGTGCCGGGGGTGCGCTGGGCGACATAGGCGGCCAGGTCGTTCATGTTCTTGGTGAACTGCGGTGCGGTGGAGCCGTAGCCGGCCAGGTAACCGTCGGGCACCAGGCCGAGCATGCTGCGGCGGTAGTCGCCGAGGATGAAGCGGGCCTCGTTCGGCGAGTTGGCGGCGGCGATGCCCTCGATGATCGAGCGCAACAGCGTCGTCTTGCCCGACTCGGTGTCGCCGATGATGATGAAGTGCGGGCTCTCGTTGAAGTCGATGTACACCGGCGCGAGTTCGGATTCGTTGATGCCGATGGGGATTCGCATGTTCTTGACCCCCGCGGTGAGCTGCGAAGGCCAGTTGCCCGCCAGGTGCAGCAGTTGCTCGCGCGGCAGCACCTCGGGGAGCATGCGGGCCGCGGGCGCGGGCCTGCCCGGGGTGAGCCGGGCGATGGTGGCGACCGCGTCGGCCACGGCCTGGCCCAGGGTGTCCGGGTCGGCGCTGCCGTCGATGCGCGGCAGGCCGGTGAGCATGTGCAGGCAGTCGGGGGTCATACCGCGGCCCGGCCTGCCCATCGGCACCAGTGCCGCGAACTTGCGGCCGAGGTCGGAGTCCATCGGATCACCCAGGCGCAGCTCGATGCGGGTGCCGATCTGGTCCTTGAGCGCGGGCCGCGCCTCGGCCCAGCGGGCCAGCGCGATCACGACGTGCACGCCGTAGGACAGGCCCTGCACGGCGAGGTTCATGATCGGCTGTTCGAGCGGGTCGAAATCCTGGCGGATGGAACCGAAGCCGTCGATCACCAGGAACACGTCTCCGAACGGGTCCTCGTGCGCCCCGGCGGCGGCCGGACTGCTCGCCGGATCCATCGATCGCAGCCTGCGGAACTCGGCCATCGATTCGATGCCGAGCTGGCGGAACCTGGCCTCGCGCTGGCGCACGATGGTGGTCATCTCCGCGACGGTGCGGCGCACCTTGTCCTCGTCGAGCCGGCTGGCCACCGAGCCGACGTGCGGCAGCCCCTCCAGACTGGCCAGCGTGCCACCACCGAAGTCGAGGCAGTAGAACTGCACCTGCTCGGCGGTGTGGGTCATCGACATGGCCATGATCAGCGTGCGCAGCGCGGTCGACTTGCCGGACTGCGGGCCGCCGACCACCGCGACGTTGCCGCGCGAGCCGGACAGGTCGACCACCAGCGGGTCACGCCGCTGATCGTAGGGCCGGTCCACGATGCCGATGGGTGCGCGCAACGTCGCCATCGGCGAGTAGTCGCCGGTGAGGATGGAGCGCGGGATGAGCTGGTCGAGGGTGGGCGCCTCGTCCAGCGGCGGCAGCCAGATCTCGTGCGCGGGACGGCCGTGGCCGCGGATCCGCGAGACCAGCATGTTCAGGTTGGAGATCTGCTCGCCGTCCTCGCCGTGCTCCTCGGGCTCGTCGGCCGCCTGGGTGGGCAGCGGCACCCGGTCGATCGGCCGGAAGTCGACGTGGTGCGCGGTGAAAGGCCGTGCCTTGACGTCGATTTCGCCACCGGCGACACCGGCCTGGGTGACCTCCCGCTGGGAACCGCCGCCGACGTAGGGCCCGGACACGTAGGCGGCCTGGAAGCGCTGGATCTCGCCCGAGTCGGACTTGAGGTAGCCGCCACCGGGGCTGTTGGGCAGGTTGTAGGCGTCGGGGACACCGAGCACCTGACGGGACTCGTTGGCGGAGAACGTCTTCAGGCCGATCCGGTAGGACAGGTGGCTCTCCAGGCCCTTGAGCTTGCCTTCCTCCAGCCGCTGCGAAGCCAGCAGCAGATGCACGTGCAGCGAGCGGCCGAGGCGGCCGATCATCACGAACAGCTCCGCGAAATCCGGGTGCTGGGTGAGCAGTTCGGAGAACTCGTCGAGGACGACGAACAGCGCGGGCAGCGGATCGAGATCGGCGCCCGCGGCGCGGGCCTTCTCGTATTCGGAGACGTTGGCGAAGTTGCCGGCTTGGCGCAGCACCTCCTGGCGGCGGTTCATCTCGCCGGCCAGCGCGTCCTTCATCCGGTCGACGAGGTCGGCCTCCTCCTCGAGGTTGGTGATGACCGCCGCGACGTGCGGCACACCCTCGAGGCCGAGGAAGGTGGCGCCACCCTTGAAGTCGACCAGCACCAGGTTGAGCTGGTCGGGCGAGTGCGTCGCCAGCAGGCTCAGCACCAACGTGCGCAGGAACTCCGACTTACCGGAGCCGGTGGCGCCGATGCACAGGCCGTGCGGGCCCATGCCGTTCTCGGCGGCCTCCTTGATGTCGAGTTCGATGGGCAGGCCGTCGGCGCCGACACCGAACGGCACGCGCAGCCGCTCCCGCCCGTAGCGCGGCCGCCAGGCGCTCTCGGGATTGAAGGTGCCGATGTCGCCAAGGTTCATCAGCTGGGCCCACGAGGAGATGACCTCGGTGTCCTCGGCCTCCACATCGCTGCTGCGCTGAGTCGCGGCGCGGTACGGCGCGAGCCTGCGCGCGGCCTGTTGGGCCTGCTCGATGCTGATGCGGTCGATGGCGGCGAAGCGCTCCAGGTTGCCGGTGGCGCCGCGGCCGACGCACTCACCGTCCTCGATGACCATCTTGATGCCGCGCGAGACGGCCAGCCGCGGCGCGTATCCGCACAGGTCGATGATGGTGACGCCCTCGTAGCCGGACTCGCGCAGCTGGTCTTCCTCGGCTTCGAGCAGGCCGCCGTCCACGACGATGACGACCTGCACCAGGCCGGGGTTGGCGGGCTGGTTACGCGAGTACCTGACGCGATTGCCCAGCAGCGGGTGCAGGCTCGCGGTGGCCTCCCGGATCGACCCGTAGAACATCCGCTGGGTGCCGATGCCGTCCTGCGCGTCCGGGTGCTGGGTGTGCGGCAGCCACTTGGTCCACTCCCACTCGCGGGCCGTGTCGGGACCGCACACGATCGCGACCAGCACCTGGTCGGGGCCCTGGAACATGCACAGCTGCAACAACATCGCGCGCACCATGTCGCGCGCCTGGGCTCGGTCACCGTCGAGGGCGATGGTCGCGAAGCCCTTCACCGCGATGGCGGTGGGCAGGTCGGGCACCGTGGAGTGCGCGCGGACGAAGCGGCGCAGCGAGACCGCCGCGATGGGTTCGAGTTCCTCCACCGGGCCGGTCTCCGGCGCCACCAGCCGGGTCGCCAGGCGCTGCGGACCGATGCCGATGCGGGCATGGCAGAAGTCCTTGTCCCCCGCGCGCCGCTCCCACATGCGGCTGGTGCCGGCCAGCATCCAGATCAGGCCCGGCTCCGGATGACTCCATTCCACGGAGGCGCGCTGCTGCCGCGCGGTCTCGTCGACGTCCTTGCGCACCTGGTCCAGGTAGCGCAGGTAGTCCTTGCGGTCCTCGTTCGCCTCGGCGGCCTTCTGTCCCTTGCCCCCGCCCTGCCCGGCGAACATGGTGACCATCGAGAACAGCATCATGACCGGGAACATCAAGGTCATCGGATTGGACGCGATGCCGCTGCCCTGGGTGAACAGCAGCGCCATCATGCCCACCATGCCGATGATCATGACGACCGGCATCATCTTCATGAGCAGGTTGCCCGGTGTGACGCGGGGGATCTCGGGCGGCGGCTGGAGGGTGACCTCACCGCCCGGAGTTCGGGGCATCTCCCGGCGCGCACGGCGCTGGAACCGGACAGTGCTCATCGACGAGATTCCCCCTCTTCGCATGCGGCGACTTCGGGCTCAGTGTAGAGGCCGACGCCGACATGTCGTACAGTTCGACCTGCATTCTGCTGCCCGGACGTCAGGGTTCGCAAACTCGCCCCCACGCGCGCGGGTCAGCGGAAATCCGAGGTAGAACACCAGGTTGGGGGAATCTTGACGCACGCGCGACTTGACCACATCGACGAAGACTCCTCGCGCGGCATCGTTCGTGCGCCGGACCTGGCCCGGGTGACGATTCTGGCCAAGCACACGCAGGTGGACATGGCCATTCCGGTCGATGTCCCGGTCGCCCTGGTGATTCCGAGCGTCGTGGACATGGTCGCCCAGCACAGCCGCAGCAACGACTTCGACAACGAGGGCGAACGCTTCGAGCCTGCCGAGTGGGTGCTCGCCCGGATCGGGCATCCGCCCTTCTCCAATTCGCTCAGCCTCGGTGAGCACGGCGTGCGCGACGGTGAGCTGCTCATGCTGGAGAGCGCCTCGCACACCGCGCCGACACCGCTGTTCGACGACATCATGTACAACGTCGCGATCGCCGACGCCGACCACTTCCGCGGGTGGACCCCCAAGACCGCGCGGCTGACCGGCTCGGTGCTCGCCGCGGTGACGATGCTGGTCGGCTGCCTCGGCCTGCTGGCCTCGCCCGCCGCGATGCCCGAGTGGGTGAGCGGTTCGATCGCGCTGGCCGTGGTGATCCTGCTCGTGGTCGCGGGCATGGTGCTGAGCCGGATGTACGGCGACACCGCGACCGCGCTGGTGCTGGGCGGATGCGCGTTGCCCGCGGCGTTCACCGCCGGAATGCTCTATGTGCCCGATCATTACGGCTGGGCGCATCTGCTGCTGGGCGGCACCCTGCTGGGCGCGACCGCGATCCTGGCCTGGCGCGTGACCGGCGTCGGCCTGGCGCTTTTCATCGGCACGGCCGCGGTGGCGGTGTATCTGGCACCGGCGGCGCTCGTCGGCCTGCTGACCGATCAGCCGCTCCGGGCGATCGGCGCGGTCGCGGCCGCGCTGGGGCTGGCGGGGCTCTCGCTGGCGCCGCGGCTGTCGATGTTGCTCGCGAAGCTGCCGCTGCCGCCGGTGCCCTCGCCCGGCACCCCGATCGACCCTACCGAGGACGACCCGGACGATCACCGCGCGCTGCCGACCATGGAGGCGCTGCGCGTGAAATCCGAACGGGCCAGGATGTATCTGGCCGGGCTGGTCGCGGCGACCACACTGGTCACCGCCGCCGGCGCGCTGGCGGCCACCGACCCGCAGGCCGACGACCCGTACTGGCAGGGCATCGCGCTGGCCCTGGTCTGCGCGGTGGTGCTGATGTTCCGCAGCCGCACCTACGCGGGCGCCGAACAGGCCGTGGTACTCATCGCGGGCGGTGCGGCGATCGTGCTGATCATGCTGGTCGGCGCGGCCTTCACCATGGAGATCCCGCTGGCGGTCTTCGGTGCGACCATGCTGATGCTGGTGGCCGCGCTGATCCTGGGCATCATCATCCCGAACCAGTCGGCGACCCCACCGATGCGCCGCGGCGTGGAACTGCTCGAGTACGCGTTCGTGGCGGCGGTGCTGCCGCTGGTGTTCTGGGTGACCTCGCTCTACTCCCTCGTCCGCGGGCTGTGAGGCAGCGGTGGCGCGTCGCCGCCGCGGCGGTGACGCTCGGCATGAGCGCGTCCTTCGGAATCGGCGCGAACGCCGGTGTGGCGCACGCGGATCGGCCACCCGCGGTGAATCCGGGGCTCAAACCGCCCGGTGATCCCGCGGCGCCGCCGGAGAAGACCGAGCGCCCCGCCAACTCGGCCTGCGCCGACATCCTCACCGGCGGCGACGGCCCGACCATTCCGGAGGCCCAGCGCGCGTTGGATCTCGAGCGGGCCTGGAAGTTCTCCAAGGGCGCGGGCCAGCGTGTCGCGGTGATCGACACCGGTGTCGCCCGGCACCCGCGGCTCCCCGGTCTGGAGGCAGGCGGCGATTTCGTGGCGAACTCGGGCGACGGCACCGAGGACTGCGACGGCCACGGCACCCTGGTCGCGGGCATCATCGCCGCCTCCCAAGTGGAGGGCCAGGGCTTCGCGGGGTGGCGCCGGAAGCGCAGATCATCACCATCCGCCAGACCAGCAAGATGTACCAGAAGGAGGGTCGCTCGGCGGAGAAGGCACCCGACGAGTTCCCCGACAGCTACGGCAACCTCAACACGATGGCCTCGGCCATCGTGCGCGCCGCCGACCTCGGCGCCACCGTGATCAACATTTCCGAGGTCTGGTGTGGCACGGGCAGCCCCGACGCCGACAACAAGGTCGGCGCGGCCCTGCACTACGCCGCGATCGAGAAGGACGTCGTGGTCGTGGTGGCGGCCGGGAACAAGGACGACAAGTGCAAGGGCGAGAACCAGGTCATCGACCCGCTCGACCCGACCGCCGACCCGTGGAGCAAGGTCACCTACAACATCAGCCCGGCGCGCTGGGACGACTATGTGCTCTCGGTCGGCTCGATCGACGCCAACGGCGCGCCGTCGAGCTTCACCATCCCCGGCCCCTGGCTGGGGGTCGCGGCCTCCGGGGAGAACATGGTCTCGCTCGATCCGCGGGGCACCGGCACCGCGATCGGTGTGGTCGACCAGCGCGGACAGCAGGGCGCGGTCAGTGGCACCAGCTTCGCGACACCGATCGTCGCCGGGGTGGCCGCCCTGGTGCGCGCCCGGTTCCCGGAGCTGAGCGCGCTCGAGGTGATCAAGCGTATCCAGGCGACTGCGCATGCGCCCGCCGAGGGCTGGAATCCCTATATCGGCTACGGCGCCGTCGACCCCATCGCGGCGCTGACCAACGCCGTGCCCGGTGAGCTGCCACCCAAGCGGCCCACCCCGGCCAAGAGCAGGCAGCTCGCGGTGCCCGCGCCGCCCCCGCCGCCGAACAACACCCCCCGCAATGTCGCGTTGATCGGCAGCGGCGTGATCGCGGGGGCGCTGGTGCTCGGCTATCTCGCCTCGTTCCCGATCCGCCGCCGCTTCGGCGTCTCCGGCGACGACATGTAGCCGCGTTTCCGGTCGCACGGCGGCGGCCGGGAGCGTAGCGTCTGCGGCGGCCCGGGCGATAACCCCAGGTCATCCCCCGACGCAGGTGAGCCCATGACCGAATCTCCCGAGTTGACCCGCAGGCAGGCGTGGGAGCGCGCGACGAACGTGCCGATGCTGGTGCTGGCGGTCGTGTTCATCGCCGTCTACGCCTGGCACGTGCTCGACACCGGTGCGTCACCGCGCCTGGATGCCTGGCTGACCTGGATAGACGTGGTGATCTGGGCGTTGTTCGCGGCCGACTTCCTGATCCGGACCTATCTGTCGACCGATCGGCTGCGGTTCGTCCGCACCCACCCGCTCGATCTGCTGATCGTCGTCGTACCGCCGTTCCGGCCGCTGCGGTTGCTGCGCGCCGCGCTGCTGCTGCTCGGAACCTTCCAGCGCAGCTCCATCACCCGGCCCCGGCTCGCGGTGTTCGTCGGCGCCAGTTCGGTGCTGATCCTGCTGCTGGGCAGCCTGGCGTTCTTCGACGCCGAGTACGGCGCGAGCGACAGCAAGATCGACAGCTACGGCGACGCCCTGTGGTGGGCTGCCGTCACCGTGACGACTGTGGGCTATGGCGACATCTACCCGGTGACCGCCGAGGGGCGACTGGTCTCGCTGATCCTGATGACCTTCGGCATCGGCCTGATCAGCTTCGCGATCGGCACGGCGACCAGCTGGGTGATGGACCAGCTGAAGACGGTCGAGGCCAGCCAGGAGCGCACCGACCGCGAGATCGGCGGGCTGCTCGTCGAGCTGAAGGAGCTGCGGGCGGAAGTGGCGGCCCTGCGCGACGCGCGGTCGTCGCCCGGCGCCGGGAACGACGGCGCGGTCGATCCGCCGGGGGCCCTCGACCGCGCCTGAACGCTCAATTCTGCTTACCCACCTGCTGTTTGGCCGGGGACGGGTCCGGCGCGACACCGTCGTGGGCGACCATCGCCTCTTCCCGGCCGAGGGTGGGACCGCCCGCGAGCAGCCCGACGATCGGCCACGGCGCGGGCTCCGGCTTCACCCCGGATTCACTGTCGAGGCCGAGCGCCTTCTGCGCGTCGGCGTTCTTGATGCCGTAGCGCACGCCGGTGTCGGCGACATAGAACAGCGAGTCCTTGCGGCTGCTGTCCGGCTCGATTCCGGTGGTCTGCACGAACGCGCCGGTGCCCGGCGGCACGTACACCGAGTCGGCGTTGGCGCCGGAACCGTCGGCCTGGGCCAGCGGCACCAGCTTGGCGTTGTCCGGGATGGGCAGCGCGACACCGGTGATCACCGACAGTTCGGCGCGCCTGCCGCCGTCGCTGTTGTCGGCGGCGGCCGGGATCGGCTTCCAGGACAGGCAGCTGATCGGCCGGTCCTTCACCTCGACGATCGAGGGCTGGCGTTCGGGGTAGGTGTCGACGGGCAGCGACGCGGCCACCGGCGCGCTGACCCGGTCGGTCTGGTCGATGTGGGTGCTGGTCGCCGAGGACCGGTAGGTGTTGCGGATGATGTCGGCGGTCAGCTTGGTGACCGGCTGCAGACCGTCCTGCAGCACGACGTAGTCCTTGTCCGGTTCGGTCGCCACCTGCACCACGTCGCCGACCCGGTGGCCGCCGATCTGGTAGCTCACGCTCGCGCCCGGGTCGTTGATCTTGGGCGGAATGATCGGCAGCACTTCGGGAATCGCGTTGAGCAGCCCCTCACCGACCGGGCGCGGCGTCATGCCGGTGATGCCGAGTGCGTCGGTGACCTTGCGGTCGGACATGTCCACCCGCGCGCGGCTGTTGTCGTAGACGAGGTAGGCCTGTTCCTTGACCTTCACCAGTAGCGCCTGGTCCGCGCCGAGTACCGAGGCCTTCTCCCCCAGCTCCAGGTCACCGGCGAGCACCGAGGTGGTGAGATCCTTGCTGCCGTCGA
The DNA here is from genome assembly GCF_001182745.1 of Nocardia farcinica. NCBI lineage: Bacteria > Bacillati > Actinomycetota > Actinomycetes > Mycobacteriales > Nocardiaceae > Nocardia > Nocardia farcinica. The sequence goes on from NZ_LN868938.1 coordinate 3,380,087, forward strand.
CCTTCAGCACGTCGCAGACCGACCACGGCCTGCCCTTGCCGTCCTTGTCGTAGCGCAGGGCGGCGGGCGCACCGGGGATGCCGATGAGTTGCCCGCGCGGCTTCTTGCCGAGTTCGGATTCCTTGACGATCACCGCTTTTCCGGAATCACCGGAGGCCAGCCGGGCCGAGGCGAGGTTGAGCGCGGGATGCACCACGCCGTCGATGACCACGTAGACACCACCGGATTCCTTACCGATGAGCAGGACGTTGTCGCCGATCTTGTCCTGCGGGCGCAGCAGCGCGAGAATGCCGCAACCGGCCAGCACCACGCAGCCGAGCACCAGGCCGACGGCGTACGCGCGCGACTGCGAGCGCATCGGGTCGTGCAGCATCCGGACGTCCCGGCGGACCAGCGCGTGTTCCATCCGGCGCACCAGGAAGCGATAGCCGCTCACCTGCCAGCGAGTGGTGGGCTTTGAAGGCATGGTTCCTCCCCCGAACAGTGCTCACGTCCGCCGAACACAGTACAGTTCCGTGGGACTGTTGTTCAGCTCGGCCGGGCGGATTCGGCCGACACCGGTTACTTGGGGGACGTGATGGCCGAAGCCACCGGAGCGGGGCCGCGCCCGCTCTTCGGACGCATCTCGATGCCGAATCTGCTGGCCGCGCAGGTCATCGGTCTCCTCGCCGGAATCGTCGCGTTGCTCGCCGGGCTCGACGCCGTCGTCGCCCTCGCCGTCGCGGTGGTCGCGATGCTGCTGCCGCTGATCCCCGTCGCCAAACGCACGGTGCTCGACTGGATCGTCACCTGGTGGCGCTTTCGCACGCGCCGCGAGTACGAACTGGGCGACACCGTCGACTTCCGCGGTCCCGACGACCGCTCCCTCGGCCTCTACTGGGACGGCAGCCGGGTGGTCACGGTGGTGGAGGTGCTGCCGCCGCGCGGCGGACTGACCCGTATCTCCAGCAGCACGGTGCTCGCCTCGCACCTGCTGCCGCTGCCGGAACTGGCGAAATGCCTGAACCAGCACGACATTCTGCTCAGCGGCATCGACATCATCAGCCACGGCCACCGCAGCCGGGCGGGCACGCCCGCGGGCAAGATCTACGAGACACTGCTCGGCCCGCTGCCCGCCACCGCGCACCGTTCGGTGTGGCTGGCGATCAGTTTCGACGCGGTCGCCTGCCCCGGTGCGGCCGAGCGACGTGGTGGTGGCACCGAAGGCGCCTCGCGCGCGGTCACCATTGCCACGCAACGAATCATGCGCGCGCTCGAGGACGCCGACTGCAACGCCCGCATCCTCACCGCCCCGGAGATCCGCAAGGCCGTCCTGCAGATCACCGCGGGCTACGACCCGCGCGCACTGACCCACCGCTGGCGCTACGCCGAGCTGGGCAACGCGGTGAACATCGGGTCGGCCGTCGACCCCGATCATCTGGGCTCGGACCTGCTCGCGCAGCTGTGGGTGGCGCCGTCGCGCGGCACCACCGTGACGGTGCGGCTGCGCCCGGGCAGTTCGGCGGAGACGGTGAACATCGGCGCCTCCTGGCGGCTCACCGCGCGTGAACTGCCCGAGCGCGCCAAGCAGACCGGCATGATCTCGATGAACGGCCGCCACCGCGAGGGCCTGCTCGCCAATCTGCCGCTGGCGGTGCCGAACGTCGACGACACCGTGCCGATGACCGAGTACCCGATCGACGTCGTGGGCGCGCTGCACCTGCCGTCCTCGGGCTGCGGCCAGCTGATCGGCTCGGACGAGAACAACCAGGGCGTCGCGGTGCGCATCATCGGTCAGGGCATCTCGACGGTCTATGTGGCCGGTGAGCTGTATCTGGCCCAGCAGCTGGTGTTCCGCGCGCTGGCCGTCGGCGAGCGCATCCTCATCCGCACCGACCGGCCGCATGCCTGGGAGCACCTGGTGCAGACCATCGGCAACCCGGAACGGCTGACCATCGCGGTGGAGACGCACCAGTCCGACGCGGGATACACCGCCGCGGTCGTCGACGGGGTGCTCGCACCGGCGCCGCACGCCGGTGTCACCACGATCTATGTCACCGGTGACCCGATGGGCTGGCCCGCCACCCGGCCGGACCTGTCCATCCACCAGCCCGGCGCGATCGGCAACCGGGTGATCGTGCGCACCGGCACCACCCAGGTCGATCTGACGCTGGTCTCGATCGCGAAAGAGGCCACCTACATCGGGCATCCGCGCGGGCGGCGGCCGATGGCGGCCGCGCAGTGAGTCAGCCGGGATAGGGATCGGCGCGCCGGGCGTCGCGCAATGCCCTTGCCCACCAAGCCAGTTGGCCGATCATGCGGCCGGCGGCGTCCACGGCGGCACCGTCGGCGGTCTGCCCGTCGGCGTCGAAGCGACGCTTGGCCTGATGAAAGCTGACCGTCTCGCGCACCGACACCATGTGGATCTCGGCGACCACCTGACGCAACTGCTCGACCGCGCGCAGGCCACCGGACAGCCCGCCGTAGGAGACGAAACCGATGGGCTTGGCCCGCCATTCGTGCTTGGCGGAGTCGAAGGCGGTCTTCAACGACGCGGGATAGCCGTGGTTGTACTCCGACGTCACCGCCACGAAGGCGTCGGCCGCCGCCAGCCGCGCCCGGAAGGCGGCGACCTCGCTGTTCTCGGTCAGATCCACCGGCAGCGGGGTGTCGAGCAGATCGATCACCCCGGTGTCGAACTCCGGACGCGCGCGCACCGTACGCAGGAACCAGTCGGCCACGACCGGGGCGAAGCGCTCCGGCCGCACGCTGGCCACGATGACCTCGAGCCGCAGCGGTGTGTCCACGGCCCGAGGGTACATCGCCCGGCCGCGCGGACGGTCAGGGCAGGTCGAAGGGCAGGGTCACGCCCTCGTGCACCCGGCAGCGCGCGCAGGTGTCCGTACCCTCGACCGCCGAGATGGCCCCGCGGATCAGCTCTTTGAACGGCTCGATGTTGCGCTTGAACTCGGCGAACACGTCGACCGCGTGCACGCCTTCGCCGCTTTCGAGACCAGCGTCGAGGTCGGTGACCAGCGCGACGGCGCAGTAGCACATCTCCAGTTCCCGGGCGAGCACGGCTTCGGGATAGCCGGTCATGTTCACCAGATCCCAGCCCTGCCCGGCGAACCAGCGGCTCTCGGCGCGGGTGGAGAACCGCGGGCCCTGCACCACGACCATCGTGCCGCCGGGCTGCATCGGCAGGTCCTCGACGGCGGAACCGATGGCGGCGCCGCGCAATTCGTCGCAGTACGGGTCGGCGAAGGAGACGTGCACGCCGCCGCCGTCGAAGTAGGTCTGCGGCCGACCCGAGGTGCGGTCCACCAGTTGCTCGGGTACCGCGACGGTACCGGGACCCCAGTCCGCGCGCAGACTGCCCACCGCGCACGGTGCGAAGATCCGCCGTACGCCCAGCGACCGCAGCGCCCACATGTTGGCCAGGTAGGGCAGCGTGTGCGGGGCGTACTCGTGCCGCTTGCCGTGCCGCGGCACGAAGGCGACCGGTCGTCCGGCGACCTCACCGACCGCGATCGGGGCGCTGGGTGCGCCGTAGGGGGTGTCGATCTCGACGTCCTGGGTCGCGGTGTCGAAGAAGTCGTAGAAACCGGTGCCGCCGATGACGGCGAGGGCGGGGCGGGGAAGCGCGCTCATGGGCTGGATTCTTCCCGAGGCCCGCGGGTGGCGCACACCAGGTCCACGGCGGTCGTGACGGAGGTCACCGGTGTCCGGACCGCCCTCCGGGATGGGCAATGATGGGACGATTCATCGGTTGTCGTGGGAGGTGTGGTGTCGCGAGCGCGTGCGGGTGTGTGGCTCACCGTGGCGAGCGGGCTCGCGTTCGCCAGTTCCGGCCCGCTGGCCAAATCGGTGCTGGCCGCGGGCTGGTCGCCCGGGGCGGTGCTGGCGGTGCGGCTGACCGGCGCGGCGGCGGTGATGCTGGTGGCCGCGGCATTGGCCGACCCGCGCGGGCTGGCACGCAGTCCGCGCCACCTGCGCACCATCGGCGGGTTCGGCGTGGTCGCGGTGGCGGGCGTACAGGCCACGTTCTTCCTGTCGCTGCAGCACCTGCAGGTCGGCGTCGCGCTGATGATCCAGTTCCTGGCGCCGGTGGTGGTGATCGCGTGAGACTGGGTGGTGCGCGGGCGCAGGCCCACCCCGCTGACGTTGCTGGGCGCCGCGGTGGCGCTGGGCGGGGCGGCCCTGGTGATCGACGTCTTCCACACCGAGGGCCTGCGGCCGGTCGGCCTGGCCTGGGCGGCGCTGTCGATGCTGTGCAACGCGGCGTTCTTCCTGCTCTCGGCGCGCACCTCCGACAGCCTCGCACCCGTCACGTTGCTCGGCGCGGGTCTCGGGGTGGCCGCGGTGACCAGCTGGGCACTCGGGTTGAGCAGCGTATTGCCGCTGCACTTCGGCACGGGCACCGCGGTGCTGGCCGCGCGGGAGCTGCCGGTGTGGGCCGCGCTGGCCATGCTCATCACGATCAGCACGGTGGTGGCGTACGCGTGCGGGGTGGCCGGGGCCGCGCGGATCGGTTCCACCCTCATGTCGCTGGTGCTGCTGAGCGAGGTTTTGTTCGCCGTGGCGCTGTCGCGGATACTGCTCGGCGAGGCGATCGCGCCGATCCAGATGGTCGGCGCGCTGTTGGTGGTCGGCGGCATCGCGCTGGCGCGGTCGGGCGGGCAGCGCCGTCCGGCCGCGTCGGAGGTGCCCGCGCCGGGCCCCCAGGCCACCTGACAAGCCGCCCGATCCCCTGTACCCTAGGGGGGTATTGACTCGCCGATCGGCGGGCCACACGCAGCAAGGAGACAGTCGGTGACCACCCCGGACGCGAGCAGCACCCACGACCACGCGGCACACGGCTACATCACGAGCAAGGACGACTACCTCAAGCGCCTGCGCCGCATCGAGGGCCAGGCACGCGGCCTGCAGCGGATGGTCGAGGAGGAGAAGTACTGCATCGACATCCTCACGCAGGTCTCGGCCATGACCAAGGCGCTACAGGCCGTGGCGATGGGCCTGCTCGAGGATCACATCAGCCACTGCGTGGTGGACGCCGCGGTGGCCGGCGGCCCGGAGGCCGAGGCCAAGATCAAGGAAGCCACCGACGCCATCGCCCGCCTGGTGCGGTCCTGACGTCCGCTCAACGCAACAGCGGGGCGAGCGCGCGCAACGGCGCCAGATAGTCCTCCTCGAGCGGTTGCAGCGCGACGTGGTCGGCGCCCGCGTCCCGATGCGCGCGTAGCCGATCGGCCACCTGCGCCGCGGTGCCGTGCACGGCCAGCGCGTCGACCAACCGGTCACTGCCCTGACCGGCGACGTCGGACTCCTCGTAGCCGAGTCGGCGCAGGTTGGCGACGTAGTTGCGCAAGCCGAGATAGCGCGCGACCACCGGGCGGCCCAGCGCCCTGGCCCGCTCCGCGTCGTCGTCGACCACCAGCTTCTGCTCCACCGCCAGCAGCGACGCCGCCCCGAGGACGTCCCTCGCACGACGGGTGTGTTCGGGAGTGGTGAGATACGGCAGCGCGCCCGCCGACCGATCCCGGGCCAGTTCCAGCACTCGCGGTCCGAGCGCCGCGACCGCCCGGCGTTCGCGCGGCACGCCCGCCGCGTCCAGGTCGTCCAGGTACTCCACCAGCGCGTCGTACGGCTTGCGGTAGGCGCTGACCGCCTCCGGATGACCGACCCCGATGCCGAGCAGGAACCGTCCGGGGTAACGCGCGTCGATGCGGTGGAACGATTCGGCGACTTCGGCGGCGGGCGCGGTCCAGATGTTGACGATGCTGGTGCCGACGGTCAGCGTGGTGGTCGCCGCGAGCAGCGGCTCCACCGTGGGCAGCGCGGCAGGCGGCGAGCCGCCCAGCCACAGCGCGCCGTAGCCGAGCTGTTCCAGTTCGGCGGCCTCCTCGGGCCGAAATCCCTTGTAGCCGCGCCATACCCCGAAACGTCCGAGCTCGTGTGCCGTCATGCCCCGAGCAACCGCGACGACGCCAACGGCTATTCCGCCGAGGGCGGAATCGAGCGGAAAAAGTGTTAGCACTCTCGCCCGGAGAGTGCTAAATTTGATGGTGCACAGCTTCCGGCGCTCGCCGCCGTGGCGAGCACCGCCGTGATGGAAATGGAGGTGATTGCTGTGCTGCGGTTCGATCCATTCCATGACATCGACACCGTTGCTCGCCATCTGCTCGGCGAGGGAACCGGTACGGCACGTGCGCCGCGATTCATGCCGATGGATCTGTTCAAGGCCGGTGACCACTACGTGCTCAATGCCGACCTGCCCGGTGTCGATCCCGGTTCCGTCGATGTGAGCGTGGACAACGGCACGCTGACCCTGCGCGCCCAGCGCAGCGTCCCGAGCGAGGAAGGCGTCCAGTGGATCGCCTCGGAGCGCTTCGCGGGCACCTACATGCGCCAGCTGTCGCTCGGCGACAACGTCGACACCGACAAGATCAGCGCCACCTACAACAACGGCGTGCTGTCGGTGACCATCCCGATCGCCGAGAAGGCCAAGCCGCGCCGCATCGAGATCACCGGCGGATCCGAACAGAAGACGATCGAAGCGAGCTCCAACAACTGACGCCGATCGCCACGAACACCGCATCGCGAGCCGTCTCCGGACGGCTCGCGATGCCCGTCCACGGGGCGCTCACTCCCCGCAGCACCCCTCCACCGCGGGCGCCGACCGCATCTCCCTGGTCTGGACGTTGCGCGCGGCGAGCTCGTCATCGGCCGGATAGTCCACCGCGACGAGGCTGAGGCCGTGCGCGGGCGCCACCGTCACCGAACTCGAGCGCTGCGTCTCGCGCAGCAGCCCGGCCACCCACTCCGGGCTGCGCCTGCCCTCCCCCACCGCGAGTACGGCGCCGACCAGACTGCGCACCATCGACCAGCAGAACGCGTCCGCACTCACGTGCGCGAGCAGCAGATCCCCCTGCCGCTCCCAATCGAACCGCTGGAGTTCCCGCACCGTGGTGGCGCCCTCCCGGCGACGGCAGAACGCGGCGAAATCGTGCAGCCCCAGCAGCATGCGCGAGGCACGGCGCATGGCATCGACATCCACCGCGCTCTTGCACGGCACCACGCTGCGGGCCGCCAGCGGTTCGGCCCCGTAGGGCGCGGTGGTCAGCCGATAGACGTAGTGGCGGCGGATCGCGGAGAACCTGGCGTCGAAATCCGGTGGGACCACGTCCGCGCGCTTGACCCGGACGTCCTTGGGCAGGAACCGGGCCAGCCGGTGCACCAGCTGCGGACCGTCGAACTCCGCCGCGGTGTCGAAGTGCGCAACCTGCCCCTCGGCGTGCACACCCGCGTCGGTGCGTCCGGCGACCGTGAGCTGGATCGGCTCGCGCAGCACCTTGCCGAGCGCGTCCTCGAGCACGCCCTGCACGGTACGCAGGCCGGGCTGCCGCGCCCAGCCCACGAAATCGGTGCCGTCGTAGGCGATGTCGAGGCGTACGCGAATGAGCCCGCCACCCGGAAGGGCGGCGGGCTCATGCGTGGCATCCCGAGTCAGGATCAGGCGTCCTTCTTGTCCTCGGCGGCCTCGTCGGCCTTCGCCTCCGCAGCGGCGTCGGCAGCGGGGGCCTCGGCCTCGGCGGCGGGCGCCTGCTCCTCGGCCTCGGCGGCCGGAGCCTGCTCCTCGGCCTTCTTGGAGGCGGCGACGCGACGGGCACGATCGGCCTCGTTGGTCACGGTCTTCTCCCGGACCAGCTCGATGATCGCCATCGGCGCGTTGTCACCCTTGCGGGGCAGCGTCTTGGTGATGCGGGTGTAGCCACCCTCGCGGCCCTCGAACGACGGCCCGATCTCCGCGAAGAGCGAGTGCACGACGTCCTTGTTGCGGATCACCTTCAGCACCTCGCGACGGTCGGCCAGGGTGCCGGCCTTCGCCTTGGTGATGAGCTTCTCGGCGTAGGGGCGCACGGCCTTGGCCTTGGCCTCGGTCGTGGTGATCCGGCCGTGCTCGAAGAGCGCCGTCGCCAGATTGGCGAAGATCGCCTTCTGGTGCGACGCCGACCCGCCGAAGCGAGCACCCTTCTTGGGCTTAGGCATTGTTGTTCTCCTGTGTCTGATTGCGGTGGTCGCGGGGCCCTTCGCGGTGGCGTTTCACCACCGTCTCCGGGCCCGTCGCGCACGCCGCGGGTCAAGGCCGGGCCGGGTTGCCTACCCCTGCCGGCCTAGAGCTGTTCGGTCTCGGCGTAGTCCTGCTCGCCGCCGTCGTTGTCGCTGAAAGTGCCGCTGTCGCTCCACGTGCCGGTGCTCGCGTCGTAGCCCACCACCGAGGACGGGTCGAACGACGCCGGGCTGTCCTTGAGCGAGAGGCCGAGCGCGTGCAGCTTGACCTTCACCTCGTCGATGGACTTCTGGCCGAAGTTGCGGATGTCCAGCAGGTCCGACTCGGTGCGGGCGACCAGCTCGCCCACCGTGTGCACACCCTCGCGCTTGAGGCAGTTGTAGGACCGGACGGTGAGGTCCAAGTCCTCGATCGGCAGGCCGAAGGAGGCGATGTGATCCGCCTCGGCCGGCGAGGGGCCGATCTCGATGCCCTCGGCTTCGACGTTCAGCTCACGGGCCAGGCCGAAGAGCTCGACCAGGGTCTTGCCCGCCGAGGCGAGCGCGTCCCGCGCGCTGATGGAGTTCTTGGTCTCCACGTCCAGGATGAGCCGGTCGAAGTCGGTGCGCTGCTCGACACGGGTCGCCTCGACCTTGTAGGTCACCTTGAGCACCGGCGAGTAGATCGAGTCCACCGGGATCCGGCCGATTTCCGCACCGGACGCCTTGTTCTGCACCGCGGGCACATAGCCACGCCCCCGCTCGACGACCAGCTCGATCTCGAGCTTGCCCTTGTCGTTCAGGGTGGCGATGTGCATGTCCGGGTTGTGCACGACAACACCGGCGGGCGGCACGATGTCACCCGCGGTGACGGTGCCGGGGCCCTGCTTGCGCACGTACATCGTGACCGGCTCGTCCTCCTCCGAGGACACGACCAGACCCTTGAGGTTCAGGATGATGTCGGTGACATCCTCCTTCACACCGGGCACGGTGGTGAACTCGTGCAGGACGCCGTCGATGCGGATGCTCGTGACCGCGGCCCCCGGGATCGAGGACAGCAGGGTGCGCCGCAGCGAGTTGCCGAGGGTGTAACCGAAGCCCGGCTCGAGGGGTTCGATGGTGAACTTCGACCGGTTCTCGGCGATGACCTCTTCGGTCAGCGTCGGTCGCTGAGAAATCAGCATGAGGATCTTCCTCCTTCTAGGGCGCCCGCTATTTGACGCCACGTTTCAGGGGTTGTGCGTGGCCGTTCGACGTCGGACGGCCACGCACCAGCGGCACAGCGCGCTGATTACTTCGAGTAGTACTCGACGATCAGCTGTTCCTGCAGCGGCACATCGATCTGCGCGCGCTCGGGCTCCTGGTGGACCAGGATCCGCAGGCGGCCCGGGAGCACCTGCAGCCAGCCCGGCACCGGGCGCTCGCCGAGGGTCTCGCGCGCGACCTGGAACGGCAGGGTCGACAGCGACTTCTCCTTGACATCGATGATGTCGTACTGGCTCACCCGGTAGCTGGGCACGTCGACCTTCACGCCGTTGACCAGGAAGTGGCCGTGGCTGACGAGCTGACGGGCCTGGCGGCGGGTGCGAGCCAGACCGGCGCGGTAGACCACGTTGTCGAGCCGGGTCTCCAGCAGGCGCAGCAGGTTGTCACCCGTCTTGCCCTTCTGGCGGTTGGCTTCCTCGTAGTACCGGCGGAACTGCTTCTCCATGACGCCGTAGGAGAAGCGCGCCTTCTGCTTCTCCTGCAGCTGGAGCAGGTACTCGCTCTCCTTGATCCGCGCGCGGCCGTGCTGGCCGGGCGGGTAGGGGCGACGCTCGAACGCCTGATCGCCGCCGACGAGGTCGACGCGCAGACGACGCGACTTGCGGGTGATGGGTCCGGTGTAACGGGCCATGTCGTTCTACCTTCCTTTCCCGCTAGACGCGACGCCGCTTGGGCGGACGGCAGCCGTTGTGCGGCTGCGGGGTGACATCGGAAATCGTGCCCACTTCCAGGCCGGCGGCCTGCAGCGAGCGGATCGCGGTCTCGCGGCCCGAACCCGGGCCCTTGACGAACACGTCGACCTTCTTGACGCCGTGCTCCTGCGCCTTGCGGGCCGCGTTCTCGGCGGCCAGCTGGGCGGCGAACGGGGTCGACTTGCGCGAACCCTTGAAGCCGACGTGACCCGAGGACGCCCAGGAGATGACGTTGCCGTTCGGGTCGGTGATGGACACGATCGTGTTGTTGAACGTGCTCTTGATGTGCGCGTTGCCGTGCGGAACGTTCTTCTTGTCCCGGCGCCGCGACTTCTGGGTCTTCTTGGGGCCGGAGGCCCGACTCTTCGGAGGCATGCTGTCCCTACTTCTTCTTGCCGGCGACGGTCTTCTTCGGACCCTTGCGCGTCCGCGCGTTGGTCTTGGTGCGCTGGCCGCGCACCGGCAGACCGCGGCGGTGCCGCAGACCCTGGTAGCAGCCGATCTCGATCTTGCGACGGATGTCGGCCTGCACTTCGCGGCGCAGGTCACCCTCGACCTTGAACTCCGAGGCCTCGATGTAGTCGCGGAGCTTGGTCAGGTCGTCATCGCTGAGATCCTTCGACCGCAGGTCCGGGCTGACGCCGGTGGCCTCGAGGATCTCCTTGGAGCGGGTACGGCCGATGCCGTAGATGTAGGTCAACGCGATCTCCATGCGCTTCTCGCGCGGGAGATCGACGCCCATCAGACGTGCCATGGTGGCAGTTCCTTATCGGTGTGGCGGAGGTCTGCTCCCTGTCCGTCCCCGCGTCTCGAGTTGGGGCACCGGCCTCCGTACCGGTGGTTGGCGTGCACACCCCGGGCTGTCCTCCGTGGGAGGGACCCGAATTTCCACAGCGTGCCGCTGGAGCTGGGAGTTTCTTCACTGACTTGTGGCCAAGCCGATCATGCGATCGGTGCCCGGCGGTGCTTCCCGATCAGCCCTGGCGCTGCTTGTGGCGCAGGTTGTCGCAGATCACCATGACCCGCCCGTGACGGCGGATCACCTTGCACTTCTCGCAGATCTTCTTGACGCTCGGCTGAACCTTCACGTCCGTCCAATCTGTTGCGGGTTCACTGGGGTGTGAACACAGTTTTTCCCCAGTCGGCGACTGGGGAAGTCTTCATTCCGTTCCGGGCGCGGCGGATCGCTCCGACATCCCGCCCGGACCCACCCGGGCCGTCCCGGCGGACCGGGACGACGGGCTCACTTGTAGCGGTAAACGATGCGACCGCGGGACAGGTCGTACGGCGAGAGCTCCACGACCACGCGGTCCTCGGGGAGGATACGGATGTAGTGCTGCCGCATCTTCCCGCTGATGTGCGCGAGAACCTTGTGCCCGTTCTCGAGCTCGATACGGAACATCGCATTGGGCAGCGGTTCGACAACCCGACCCTCGACCTCGATGGCCCCGTCCTTTTTCGCCATGTCCTCCGCGATCCCGGTTTATGCTCAAACCTGGTTTGATTGCCTGGCTTCTGCTTGGATGGACCGGTCGGGTGTTTCCCACCGGCGGCACGCAAACAGTCGGCGCATAGGTGCACCGCCGCTCCAGCTTACCGACCGCCGCGCGATCCGGCAAAAAGCACCCCCTCCGACCCCCGGGCGCAGCGGCGCTCCCTGGCCCACGAGGGCGGTGACCCGTCCCGTAAACTGGGCGCAGTCCAGGCATCGGTCGAGCAGATCTAGGGGGATGTGTTGAGCCGTAGTGACGACGGCCTCCCCATGCTGCCACCCTGGTTGTCCGAGAGCGAAGCCGGCGGCGGCTACGAAGCACCGGTCCAGAATCTCCCGCACGAAGACCTCATCGACGACGCTCCCGAGCGCAAGCGCGGTCGTCGCCGCCAGTCCCCCGACGGCAGGCAGGACCCCGGTCACAGCGCGGGCCGCAAGGACAAGAAACGCCGCGGCTGGTTGGGGCGCGACCGCGACGCCGACAAGCCGGAACCGGCCCAGGGGTGGACGGAACCCGATCCACGGTCCGGCGGGTCGTGGGGGAGTCCGGCCTTCGACGGGCCAGGCGGCTCCGCGTCGTTCGATCCCGCGTCGTCCGATCCCGCGTCGTTCGATCCCGCATCCCACGCGCCCGGCACCGACCGGGCGCCGTCCGGATACGGGCAGCCCGGTACGCAACCGGAGCCCGCTGGCCCGTCCGGGCCGATCGCGGGTCGCCCCGGGCCGAACGAGACCCAGCCCAACGGGACGCACCCCGGCGAAATGATGCCCGGCCCCGGCTTCGGACAGCCGCCGCTTCCCGGCCACCCCGGACAGGCCCCGCTCGACCGCGCACCAGCGCCCTACTCGGGTCCCACCCCGTACTCCCCCGGCACACCCGCGCCCGGCCCGGGACCACACGGCCACCCCGCAGGCTTCACCCAGCCGCCCCATCCCCAGGACGCACCGTCCGGCCCGATCCCCGGCCATCCCGGCGGGGAGGGCGGCGCACCGGTGTTCGCGCCGGGATCTCGTCCGGCAGGGCCGCCCCCGAACGCGGCGCCCGGCGTTCCGGCGCCCTCCGACACGAGCCACGGTGGGCCGATCGGAAGTGGACCGATCCCCAGCGGGCCGGGTTTCAGCGGGACTGACCAGGGCAGCTCGGATTTCAGCGGGCCGGTCCCCAGCGGGCCGATCCCCAGCGGGCCGATCTCGAGCGGGCCGATCCCCAGCGGGCCGATCCCGAGCGGGCCGGTATCGGGCGGGCCCATTCCTGCCGGTCCGACCCCGAGCGGCCCCATCCCCAGCGGGCCGATATCGGGCGGCCCCACTCCTGCCGGTCCGACCCCGAGCGGCCCCATCCCCAGCGCGCCGATATCGGGCGGCCCCACTCCTGCCGGTCCGACCCCGAGCGGCCCCATCCCCAGCGGGCCGACCCACGGGATGGGCGCACCCGGTGGCGTGCCGGGCTCCGATCCGAGCGGATCGGTGGGCGACGGGCCCGCTCTCGGTGGGCCGTTCGGGGGTCGGGGGATTCCGGGTGGGTCTGCGCCCGTGGGGCCGGGTTCCGTCCCCGGTGTTCCCGGGTCGGGCGGCGAGCCTTCGCCGGGAGCGGTGGGGTCTCGGGCGAGCGCGGGAACGTCCGCGGTGCCGAGTCTTCCGACTCGTCGGCCGAGCCAGCCCTCCGAGGCCTTCCAGCCGTTGGGCCGCCGCTCCCCCGCGCCGCCCGGCACCGCCCCCTCCGACCGTGCCCCGGGCGCCACGCCGCCGGGTGGATCGGCGCCGGGCGGCGCGCCGATGGCCGCCGGTGCCACCGCCGCGGAGAACCCCGCAACCGGTGCCCCGTCGTCCACGGCCACCGACGCGGCGGACGACAGTGCGCCGCGACGGCCTCGGGCTCTGCCGGACCTACCGCCACCGCCACCGGGAATGCGGTCGCCCGCATCGTCTTCGACATCGGAGCCCGCCTCACCTCCTGACGCGTCCGATCTCCCACCCGCCTGGTCGGGAGCAGACGGCACCACGCCTCCCGCTCCCACGAGCACTACGGCGACGACCGACCCGACCGCGCCCGACAACGGCACCGCGCCCGGAACTCCCGCGGTGCCCACCGGCCCCGCGGTCCCGACGAACGCCGACACGCCCCCCGATGCGGGCGCGCGGGCAAACATCGACCGCCCCGCGGATGCCGCCGCGCCCGAAGCAGTTCGGCGAACTCCGAACCCCACCGCACCCGCCACCGCGCACGCCGATGCCGCCACACCCGCAAACCCGGCGGCCCCCACAGACTCCAGCGCGCCCCCGAACGCCAATGCACGCGCAAACGCCAGCGCGCCCGCGAATGCCAGCGCGCCCGCAAATACCCACGCGCCCGCGCATGCCAGCGCGCCCGCAAATACCCACGCGCCCGCGCATGCCAGCGCCCCCGCAGATACCCACGCGCCCGCGCATGCCAGCGCCCCCGCAGATACCCACGCGCCCGCGCATGCCAGCGCGCCCGCAAATACCAGCGCGCCCGCGGATACCAGCGCGCCCGAATCGCTTCGGCAACCCGCGACCCCCACCACAGCCGCAACCACCGCGCACGCCGACACCGCCACATCCGCAAACCCCGCGGCCCCCACAGACTCCAGCGCCCCGACGAACATCGGCGCGCCCGCGGATACCGCCGCACCCGAATCGCTTCGGCAATCCAGTACCTCCCCCGCATCCACCGCGCGCGCCGACGTCGGCGCTCCGCCGAATCCCTCGGCGCCCATCCAGTCCACGCCGCCCGCACACTCCGCGGCATCCGCAAGCCCCGCCCCGCCCGCAACCACCGCGGCGTCCACGAACCCCACCGGGCCTACGAACACCCCCGCATCCACGGACTCCACTCCGTCCGCCGGTGCCTCCGCGAGTGGTGCGCTCGCTCCCCGGCCGGGTGCGGACAGTTTCAGCGGCAGCGCGCCGATCGACGGGTTCACCCCGGTCGATCATCGGGCGGGGCAGCGTTTCGGTCCGGGTGATCGGCAGGCACCGTCGGCGGGCGCGGAAACCGGTGGCAGGCACCGGCTGCCCACCGGCCTTCCCGGACCATCTCCCGACAGCGGCGTCGCGGCGCATCGCGCCCCGGTGAGCGATCAGCCCGCACCGGGTGTCCTCGGACGCGACCCGAATGTCTTCGCCCAGGCCCCGGCCGATCCGTCGATGCCGGGCTGGAACCAGCCGCAGCCGAGCGTACCGCCGGACTCCCCCTACGGCGCTCCCGCCGCGCAGCAGGGGTACCCGGTCGCACCGCCGTTCGCGGCGGCACCGGGCAACTACCACATCCCCGGCGACCGGCGACCCGGCGAGCCCGGCTACCTGCCCGAGCCCGGATACCCGTCGGCGCCCGGCGAACAGCACCCCCCGCAGTCCGGGCAGCCCCCGGTGCAGGCGCAGGTCGCACCCGCTCCCCAGGCGCCGCCACCGTCGAGTACCCCGCCGTGGAACCCGGCGGGTGGCGCATCCCAGTGGGGTCAGGTGCCGCCGCAGGCGCCGCAGCCCGGCCATCCCTCCCTCGACGACGTGCCGATGCGACGGGCCAAGCGCGCGCCGGGCAGCGGCTGGCGCAAGGCCGTGCACCACATGTCCGGTGGCGCGATCAATCCGGGCATGTCGGCCGAGGAGCGACGGCTGCAGGAGCTGGTCGCGCGGATCAGGCAGCCGGTGCGCGGTGACTACCGGATCGCGGTGCTGTCGTTGAAGGGTGGCGTCGGCAAGACGACGACCACGATGGGCCTCGGCTCGATCTTCGCCTCCATCCGCGGCGACCGCGTGATCGCGGTGGACGCCAACCCCGACTTCGGCACGCTCTCGCAGCGGGTGCCACTGCAGACCAGGTCGACCGTGCGCGATCTGCTGCTCGACCCGTCCATCGAGCGCTACTCGGATGTGCGTAGGCACACCTCGCAGGCCACCAGCCGGTTGGAAGTGCTTGCCAGCGAACGCGATCCGGCGGCGTCGGAGGCGTTCAACGACGAGGAGTACCGGGCGGTCGCGCGGATCCTGCAGCGCTTCTACAACATCATCCTCACCGACTGCGGCACCGGCCTGATGCACTCGGCGATGGCGGGTGTGCTTGATCTGGCGCATTCGCTGGTGCTGGTGTCCTCGGCGGCGATCGACGGCGCACGCAGTGCCGCGGCGACGCTGGACTGGCTCTCGCTGCACGGGCACGACCACCTGGTGCGCAATGCGGTCGTGGTGATCAACCTGCCGCGCGAGGGTTCACCGAACGTCGGGGTGCAGCAGTTGCGGGAGTACTTCCTCTCGCGCTGTCGCGCGGTGCACATCATCCCCTACGACCAGCATCTGTCCGAGGGCGCCGAGATCGATCTGCACCGGTTGAGCAAGCAGGCCAAGCGGGCCTACGTGGAACTGGCCGCCACGGTGGCCGACCAGTTCGGCGTCGACCACCGTCGCTATCACTGACAGCGGCGCGGTGCCCGGGCCCGCCGGTTCACCATTCGGGTAGTCGTCGGCGTCCGGCGACGACCTCGCGGACCAGGGCGTCGTAGGCGTCGGCCAGTTCGGCGAGGTGGTGCCAGGCGCCGTGCAGCATCTCGTCGTGGGCGTCCAGGGTGACCAGCGCGTGGTGGGCGCGGACGGCGGATTCGGCCAGCCGGTCGATGACGGCGCCGACGGTTTCGGTGTGCAGGGTGGCGCCGAGCCGGTGCTGGGGCACGCTGCGCAGCACCCAGTCGTCGATGGCCATCACCAGTTCGCCACGGCGGCGCTGGTTTTCGAGGATGACCGCCGGATCGGATTCGATGGAGCCGCCGCGTCCGACCAGGCGCCGTTCGTGCAGAACGGCCAGATCCCGCGCGAACCACAGCAGCGGACCGCCGACGACGCGGTGCCCGCGACAGGCCCGCACGAGCAGATCCGAGGAGGGGAGCACGCCGGGGGCATCGGCCCCGACCGCCGGACCGGCGCACGCCGTCGCCGGGGAGATCGCCATCACGACCGTGGATGAATCCGAACCTGCCACGTTGCCTCGCCATTCCTAGCCGCACAACACCGGATCAGGACGTCCTCACAATAGACGCGGGCAGGCCGGGGTCCAAGCGCGCCACACGGCGTCTTTCGTATGTCGCACAGCGATTTTCCGATCGCACACCGACCGGTCGTTTCCTCCTCAGAGCGGTGGCAGATGCGCGATCTGCACCATCTCCTGACCGCGTGAGCGCGAGACCAGCACGCCGCGGCCGGGCGGCAGTTTGGTGGGCCGCACGTCGCCGAGCAGCTTTCCTTCGTCCCGTGGACCGCTCATGATCAGGGTGTCGACGGACATGTTCTTCATGGTGCCGAGCACGCCGTCGAACAGCGCGCGGGAGGCGCCGCCGATGCGCCGGGCGACGATCAGGTGCAGGCCGATGTCCCGGGCCTGCGGCAGGTATTCCACCAGCGGCAGCAGCGGGTTGACGCCGGTCGCCACCATGTCGTAGTCGTCGACGACGAGGTAGATCTCCGGGCCGGTCCACCAACTGCGTTCGCGCAACTGCTGCGGGGTGATGTCGGAGCCGGGAATGCGCTGAGACATGTACTTGGCCAGGCCGTTGAGCATCTTGCCGGAGGTCTGCGAGGAGGTCGAGTAGCCCGCCAGGTGGTCGCCCTCGACCAGGCCGAGCATGGTGCGCCGGTAGTCGATGAGGATGACCTTGGCCTCCTGCGGCGTCGAGTTCTCCACCACGCCCATGACGATGTTGCGCAGCAGGGTGGTCTTGCCGCACTCGACGTCGGCGAAGGCCATGAAGTGCGGTTCGGCCTCGAAATCGATCACCCAGGGGGCGAGTTCGTTCTCGCCGAGGCCGACGACCACCTTGGTGGGGCTGGGCTTCACATCGTGGTCGGCGGCGATCGCGAGCACGTTCTCGCGGCTGATCTCGAGCGGCAGCATGCGCACCTCGGGCGCGCGCCTGCTGCCGTACATCTGGACCAGGTCCTGTTTGGCCTGCGCGACCCCGTCGGCGACGGTGGCGGCATCGGAGCTGGAGTCCAGCCGCGGCAGCGCGATCAGCATGTGCAGTTGCTCCGGGGTCAGGCCGCGGCCGGGCCTGCCCATCGGCACCAACGCGGCGGTGCGCCTGCCCATCTCGGAATCGGTGGGATCGCCCAGGCGCAACTCCAGCCTGGTGCCGATCTGATCCTTGATGACCGGGCGGATCTCGCCCCAGCGCGAGGCGGTCATGATCAGGTGGATGCCGTAGGACAGGCCCTGCACGGCGATGGCGTTGATCTGGGGTTCGAGCACGTCGAACTCCTCGCGCATCGCGGCCCAGCCGTCGATGACGAGGAAGACGTCGCCGAACTGGTCGGCGGCCAGCGGGTCGCGGGCCGGGTCGGCGGCGGTGCCGTTGATCATCCTGGCTTCCAGGCCCGCGAACTTGCGCCGGCGGAACTCGGCCATCGATTCGATACCCAGTTCGGTGAAGCGTTCCTCGCGCTGGCGCATCAGCGTGGTCAGCTCGGCGACGGTGCGGCGCACCCGGTCGCTGTCCAATCGGCCCGCCACCGAGCCGACGTGCGGGATGCCGGACAGGCCGGCCAGGCTGCCGCCGCCGAAATCCAGGCAGTAGAACTGCACCTGCTCGGGCGTGTGGGTCGCGGCGGCGGCCATCACGATCGTGCGGACGGTGGTCGACTTGCCCGACTGCGGACCGCCGACTACCGCGACGTTGCCCGCCGCGCCGGCCAGGTGCACGGTGAGCACGTCGCGGCGCTGCTCGTAGGGCTTGTCGATGATGCCGATCGGCAGCCACAGCTGACCGTGCCGGTTCACCGGCGAACGCCAGTCCGGCTCCGGCAGCAGCATGTCCACGCTCGGCGATTCGTCCAGCGGCGGCAACCACACCTCGTGGGCGGGGCGGCCGTGGCCGGTCAGGCGTTTGACGACGACCTCGAGCAGGGTGTCGGGTAGGCCCTCCTCCTGCGTGGGTGCCGCGGGCGGCGGGGGCGGCAGCTCCGGCAGGCCGGACCGGACGGCCGACGCGGGTTCGCTCGGGGCGGTGATCTCCACGGGCGCGGCGGTGAACAGCGTGGGGCTCTGCCCGCCGACGGTGCGCCCGTCGACCTCGCTGGTACCACTGGGTGAGACATAGGGACCCGAGACGTAGGTGGCGTTGAAGCGCAGCGGGTCGTCGGCGTCGCTCTTGAGGTAGCCGGAGCCCGGCACGCTGGGCAGATGGTAGGCGTCGGTGATGCCGAGGACCGCGCGTGATTCGTTGGCCGAGAAGGTGCGCAGACCGATGCGGTAGGACAGGTGCGAGTCCAGTCCGCGCAGCTTGTTCTCCTCGAGCCGCTGCGAGGCCAGCAGCAGGTGCACGTGCAGCGAGCGGCCCAGGCGGCCGATCATCACGAACAGGTCGGCGAAATCCGGTTTCTGCGACAGCAGTTCGGAGAACTCGTCGACGACCACGAACAGCGCGGGCAGCGGGTCCAGCGGCGCACCCGCGGCCCTGGCCTTCTCGTAGTCGGTGACGTTGGCGAAATTGCCCGCCGCGCGCAGCAGTTCCTGACGCCGGTTCATCTCACCAGCCAGCGCGTCCTTCATGCGGTCGACCATCGAGAGTTCTTCCTCGAGGTTGGTGATGACCGCGGCGACGTGCGGCAGCGGCTCCAGGCCGAGGAAGGTGGCGCCCCCCTTGAAGTCGACCAGCACGAGGTTCAGGTAGTCCGGGGAGTGCGTGGTGACCAGTGAGAGCACCAGCGTCCGCAGGAATTCGGACTTGCCCGAGCCGGTCGCGCCGATGCACAGCCCGTGCGGGCCCATGCCGTTCTCGGCGGACTCCTTGATGTCGATCTCCACCGGGGTGCCGTCGGGCGTCACGCCGATCGGCACCCGCAGCCGCTCCCGGGCGGTCCGCGGCCGCCACACCTTGGCCGGGTCGATCTGGGCGGCGTCGGGGATCTTCAACAGCGCCATCAGTCCGGGGTCGGCGCGGGTCTCGTCGCCGAGGCTCACGATCTGGGCGGCGGTGGCGATCCGGTAGCGGGCCAGCCCGCGCCCGAACGCCTCGGATTCGGCGATGCTCACTTCGTCGGCGACGGCGAACTTCTCCACGCCCGCGGCGCTCTTGGCGCTCACGTCGCCGTCCTCGACCACCAGTTGCAGCCCGCGCCGCGCGGCCAGGCCGTTCTCCGGGGCGTTGAGGTCGAGCACGGTCACCGCGTCGAGGCCGGATTCACTGATCAGGCGCTCGGTGCCGTTGACGTAGCCGTCGTCGATCACGACCACCAGGTGCAGCCGCCCCTGCGTGGGCTGCGGATTGCGCATGAACCGGCCGCGTTCGAGCAGTTCGTCGTTGAGCGCGGTCTCCAGCTCGCCGAGCGAGCCGTACATCATGCGGGCCGAACCCATGCCGTCGCGGGCGGTCGGATGTTGCAGATGCGGAAGCCATTTCAGCCACGCCCAGGTCGGCGCGTCGGGATCGGCACACACCACCGCGATCGCGACGTGGTCGGGTCCGTGGAAAGCGGTGAGTTCCATCAGCATCGACCGGACCAGTGTGCGCGCCTGGTCGGGGTCGCCGCCGATGTTGACGGCCGGGAACGCGCGCAGCGAGACCGCGGTGGGCAACTGGTGCACCACCGAATGCGTGCGCACGAACCGGCGCAGCGCGACGGTGGAGACGGGTTCGAGGTCTTCGAGCGGACCGGTCTCGGGCCGGGCGAGCTTGGTGGCCAGCCGGTGACTGCCGACGCCGACCCGCACGTGCCCGAAGTCGGGGTCGTTGGGCCTGCGCTCCCACATCCGCCTGGTGCCGATCACGGAGACGAGATCGCGCGGCTCCGGATGGCTCCACAGCAGCGACTCGAGCTGCTTCTTCCCGGTCCTGCGCACGTCCTTGCGCATCTGGTCCAGGTAGCGGAAGTAGTCCTTGCGTTCCTCGTTGAGTTCGGCCGCGGTCTTGGAGGTGCCGCCGCGATAGCCCATCATCATGCCGACCATCGACATGATCATCATCATCGGGAACATCATCGCCATCGGATTGGCCAGCAGGTTGCGGCCCATCATGGCCATCATCGCGATCATGCCGACCACCGCGATGACCATCACCACCGGCATGAGCTTCATCAGCAGCGGCGCGGGCAGCGGCCGAGGGATCTCCGGTGGCGGATTGAGCGCGACCTCACCACCGGGCGCACGCGGCGGCGCGATCCGCGGACGACGCACGAAACCTTCGGTAACCATTCGCTATCCCTCGGTGACTTCCCGGTCGAGGACTTCCCGATCGAGGTGGTCCAGGTCGAGCTCGCGCCGGTTGCGGAACGGAATCGACAGGGCCGCGCCGACCCCCAGCACCGCCAGGCTGGTGATCGAGCCGATGACGGCGACCCGGCGCGGGAGCGGATCGGGGCCGGGCGGGCGGGCCGGTTCGGCCAGCGGACGCGGGGTGTCGGCACCGGCGTGCACGGGCTGGTCGGGCAGTTCGGCGGTGAGTGCGGCGACCGGGTCGATCAGGCCGTGGCCCAGCTTGTCGTCGCGTCCGGTGCCCGGCGCGTGCGCGGTGCGGACCACGCGGTCGATGACCTGGGCCGCGCTGAGCTCGGGGAACCGGGCGCGCACCAGGGCGACCAGGCCCGACACGTACGGCGCCGCGAAGCTGGTGCCCTCGATCGGGCTGATGCCCTCGCTGGTCTGCACACCGTCGACCAGCCCGGTCCCGCCCGGTTTGCTGTCCAGCGAGACGATGCGGCGCCCGATCGCCGCGGCGCGCACCCACGGGCCGTGCAGGGACAGCTCCGACACCATGCCGTCGGGATCGATGGAGGCGACCGAGAGCACGTACGGATCGAACCAGGCCGGGCTGGCCACCGTCTGCACCGACGACCAGCCGGGCCGCTCGTTCTGGGTCTTACAGGCGCCTTCGGAGGTGAGGTTGCCCGCGGCCGCGACCACCACGACGTTGCGGTCGAAGGCGTACTTCACCGCGGCGCCGAGGGCGGCGTCCTCGGGTGTCGCGCCCGCCGCCGAACAGGCCACCTCGGAGATGTTGATGACGGTGGCGCCCATGTCGACCGCACGCACCACGGCGCCGGCCAGGGTGAGCACATTGCCGTAGCCGGAGGTCGTGATGGCCCCGGACTGCTCGCCGGAGCGGCGGTCCTTGGGCTCGTAGGCCAGGCTGAGCTGGCGGATGGCGAGGATCTCCGCGTCGGGGGCGACCCCGGCGAAGGCGTCGTCGGGGCTCGGCGCGGCGGCGATGATGCCCGCGACCAGCGTGCCGTGGCCGTCGCAGTCCACGGTGCCGTCGGTGTCGGCGACGTAGTCGCCGCCCGCCTGCAGCGCGCGCAGCCGCGGATGCCGGTTGACGCCGGTGTCGATGACGGCGACCTTCTGGCCCGCGCCGCGGCTGAACTGCCAGGCCGTGGGCAGGTCGAGCACGGCCTGCGCCAGTGGCGGTTCCACCGGCGGCGCACCGGTGAGGATCGGCTCCGCGCACACCGATCGCTGCTCGGTGGGCTCGAGCGGGGCGGGCCTGCCGCTGATGGCCAGCGCCGCGCCCAGGGCGCCGTCGTCGACGACCGGCGGCCCGATCGCCGCCGCCGAGGCGGGCAGGGCGAACACCGCCGCGCCGAGAACCACGGCGGCGCCGACTGTTCCGGCGGCGCGGCGCAGCCCCAGCCGCCGGTTCATAGGTTCAGGTTCCTCGCCATCGAGTAGATGCCGAGCAGCCACAGCGCCAGCGGGATGATCGCGCAGATCAGCAGATATTCGAAGATCTCACCGGCGCGCCTGGTGACCGGGGTGATCTCGATGTGCGGACCGATCACACCGAAGGCGACCACGGCGGCGGCCAATGCCAGCAGCAGCCCACCCGAGAGCAGCCACAGCCCGGAATCGCCGAAGGCCAGGGCGGTGAGCAGGCCGGCGATCACCGACGCACCCGCCACGATCAGCGTGCCCGCCTGCACCAGATCGGCGAACGCGCGGCCGCGCAGGCACAGGATGATCGCGGTGATCACGGCCAGGGTGAGGCCCTGCCACCGCACGTGCCCCAGCGGGTCGGCGGTGCCGAGCGCGCCGACCGCCGCGACGACGGCCGCGCCGATCACCATGCCGGTCTGGTACTGATTGGCGGCCCTGGCGCGCTCGCCGAGCCCGACGGCCGAGGGCAGCGCGGTCGCACCGATCGCACCGATGCCCTCGATGGTCGGGCGCTGCTCGTGGTCGGCCGGGTCGATGGCGGCGCCCGCGGTCGGCACCGGCGGCACCGGCAGCCGGGCGGCGACGGCGGCGAGCCGCGGGATCATCGACAGCAGGATGATGGCGCCCACCAGCAGGCCGACCGCGATCCGGGGCAGCGGCGTGTCCCACACCATCCGGACCAGTGCCGCCACCCCGCCGAACAGCGCCAGCGTGACCGCCGCCGCGCAGAGGGTGGCCCCGACGCCGGTGGCACGGTACAGCCCGACGGCGATCACCAGGCTCACCGAGCAGCCGAGCATCAGGTGCGGGCTGCCCAGCTCACCGGGCACGAAAAGGGCGGCGCCGCCGAAGAACAGCAGCAGCGCCGTCAGCGACAGCCACAGCGCGGTGAGCCGGTCGTCGTACTTGCGCACCGCGATGACGGCGGCGGCGACCGCGGCCAGCCCGGCGCCGGTCGCGAGGAACGGCGCGGCGAGGCCACCACCGTGACCGCGGCCGATGGCGAACAACCCGAGCGCGAGCAGCACCACCGTCACGCAGGCGGCCAGGCCGGTCCAGCGGGCCGACCGCGGCGACCAGCTGTGGTGGTCTTCGGCGGTCAGCCGGGAGACGGCGTCGATGACGTCGTCGAACAGCGCCGGCGACTCCTTGGCCGTCACCGAGCGCAGCACCAGGAGTTCGCCGTCGTAGACCTCGGCCTCGGTCAGCGTGCGGCTGGGCGGGATGGCGTCGCGACCGAGCCGGGCCAGCGTCCAGTGCTGGGTCTCGAGCGGCGCGGCGCCCTCCTCGCTGTCCACCGGGTCGGGGTTGCGGGATTCGATCAACGCCACCAGATCCCGCATGAAGGTGGCGATCGGCACCGTCGCGGGCAGGCCCACATCCACCTGGGTGTTGCCGCCGATCACCGAGACACGGCACAGTTCGGGCTCAGCGGCTACCGCGCCGCTGCTCAGCGATTCGGTCAATTGCTGAACGACCCCAGTTCCCTACTGAACAAATCCCGACCATTACACGACCCTTGCGCATTCGCGCGCTGCGGGTACACGCGTTGCGGCGGACCGGCAGCGAAACCTAATGTATCGGACAGACTCAACGCACGCGATCGGTAGGCTGGCTGAAATATGAACGCAGGCAGTATCACTGGTGAACAGCTCGGGGGCCGGTTCCGATGAGCGGCAACCGGCAGGCTCAACGCGCCTTCGACGCGGGGGTCCTCTCGCTGGGCCTCACCATCGACGGCCAGGAGTCGACACGCGATCTCGAATACGCCAAATTGGCATTCCAGCGTGCCACCGAATGGGATCCGACGATGTGCGACGCCTGGCTCGGGCGCGCCGCCGCCGGTGAGGTGACCGGCGAGGTACTGCACAACCTCTACAAGACCAGCACCACCACGCTGTTTCGTGAGCAGCGCCGCCTCGGCCTGCCGCCGCGGGCGCTGTCGGGCCGGTTCCTCTCCGGTCTGTACATCGACTACCCGCTGGCCAGCTACACCGAGATCTGGCTGGCCAAGGCCGCGCACCTGATCTCGGAGAAGGAATTCGGCGAGGCCGAGCAGGTGCTCGACGAACTCGCCGAACACCGGCGCCGGGTGAGCACCCCCGAACCCGAGCGGGTCGCCGACGACCGGATCTGTGCGTATGTGCGCGGTGTCCTGCACTTCACCACCCAGCGCTGGCCCGACGTGATGTCGGTGCTGGCCGGCTCCGCGGAGTGGGACGACCCGTATCTGGCCGCCGGCGCGCACGTGATGGTCGGCACCGCCTGCGCGCAGCTCGGCCTGTTCGGCGAGGCGATCCGGCGGTTGGAGCAGGCCGAGGCGGGGCCGATCCCGGCGGCGCGCACCACCGCCATGTACAGCCGCGGCCTGTGCCTGCGCGAAACCGGCGAGGAGGACAAGGCGCAGGCCCTGTTCGAGAAGGTGTATTCGCAGTCACCGGATTTCGCGGCCAACACCGCGGCCATGCGCGACCGCACCTACCGCATCACGGTCACCACCAAGGAGGTGATCGACGCCCGCACCGACAAGTGGGATCCGGCCTCGGCGCCCTCGGCCGAGCAGATGCGCAACGCCGACGCCGAGGACCGCGCCAAGAAGATCCTCGCCGAGGCCCGCGCCGAACTCGACCGCCAGATCGGCCTGGAGTCGGTGAAGACGCAGGTCGCCAAGCTCCAGGCGACCGCGCAGCTGGCGAAGATCCGTGCCGAGAAGGGCATGGCGTCGGTACCGCGCGGCAACCACCTGGCCTTCACCGGCCCGCCCGGTACCGGCAAGACCACGATCGCCCGCGTGGTCGCCAAGATCTACTGCGGGGTCGGACTGCTCGAGACCGACAAGGTGGTCGAGGCCAAGCGCATGGATTTCGTCGGCCAGCACCTGGGCAGCACCGCGATCAAGACCGACAAGCTGATCGACAGCGCGATGGACGGTGTGCTGTTCATCGACGAGGCGTACACGCTGATCCAGACCGGGCTGTCCGGCGGTGACGCGTTCGGCCGGGAAGCGGTGGACACCCTGCTGGCCAGGATGGAGAACGACCGCGATCGGCTGGTCGTCATCATCGCGGGCTACGACGGCGAGATCGACCGGCTGCTGGCCGCCAACGACGGCTTGGCCTCACGCTTTGCCAAACGCCTGCAATTCCCGTCCTACACCCCCACCGAGCTGGGCCAGATCGGCAAACTCATCGCCTCCTCGCGGGATTCGGAACTCTCGGACGAGGCGCTGGCACTGCTGGAACAGGCCTGCGACGGGTTGTACCACTCCGAGCGCATCGATCAGAGCGGTCAGCCGCGGCGCGGCATCGACCTGGCGGGCAACGGGCGCTTCGTGCGCAACGTCATCGAGGCCGCCGAGGAGGAACGCGAATTCCGGCTCGCCAACGACGATTCCCTCGATCTGAGCACGGTGGACGCGTCGGTGCTGATGCGCATCGAGGCCGCCGACATGCGGGCCGCGCTCGCCGGGGTGCTGTCCTCGCTCGGAGTGACCGACCTGCCGACCGCCTGAGCGGGTCAGCGGCCGGAGGCGGCAGCGCAGCATCACCACGCAGGCCGCCCCGCTCAGGCGAAAATCCAACACCGCCTGAGTGGGTCAGCGGCCGGAGGCGGCAGCGCAGCATCACCACGCAGGCCGCCCCGCACAGGCGCGATCAAACACCGCCTGAGCGGGTCAGCGGCCGGAGGCGGCAGCGCAGCATCACCACGCAGGCCGCCCCGCTCAGGCGAGATCCAACACAGCCTGAGCCGCATCAGCGGGTGGTCGGCAGGGCGTCGTGCTGGACCAGCGCGTCGGTGGCCGACAACGTCGGACCGGGCACCAGTTGCCCGATGACGGCCCACGGGGCCAGCCGCGGTTCCTCCCCGAGTCCGAGCACCGCCGCGGTGGCCAGATCCGGGATGCCGTAGCGGATTCCGTTGTCGGCCACGTAGAACAGGCTGCCCCGGCGGGGACTGCCCGGCTCCATGCCGGTCACCTGGACGAACTCCCCCGACGACGGGCGCAGGTAGGCGGTGTCCACGCGGTCGCCGATGCCGTCGGAGGTCGCCAGGGTGACCGGAAGGGCCGATTCCGGCATCGGCGTGCGGGTGCCCGCCAGCAGCCGCACGGTGGCGCGGTCCGCGCTGCCCTCGGCGGTGGCGTCTTCGGTGGGGTCGGTCTTGCCCCAGGTCAGGCAGCTCACCGGCGCGTCCTCGGCGGACACGATCCGCGGCGCGGTCTCCGGGAAATGGTCCACCGGCAGCGTATTCAGCAGCGGGATACCGGCCAGCACATCCGGGGGCATGGTCTTGATCTGGCTCATGCCCTGGGAGTCCGCCGTGCGAATGACCTCGGCGGTGAAGGCGCTGACGCGCTGCACGCCGTCGGCGAGCACCACGTACAGCTCGCCGGAGCCGGAGCCCCCGACGGAGATGACGCCGCCGACCGGCACCTCGGCCAGCCGGCCCGGCCCCGGCTTGCCCGCGTCCGGGATATCCGGCGCGGCCAGCGGCGGCACGGCGGCGGCCGCGTCGAGCAGTCCCGCACCGACCGGGCGCGGCCGATGCCCGGACAGGTCGAGGGCCCGCGCCATCACCGAGTTGCCCGGATCGAGCGCGGCGCGTTTGCCGTCGTAGAGCAGGTAGGTGCGGTCGGCGCGGCGCACCAGCACGGCCTCGTCGGCACCCAACGCGCGAATGCGCTCGCTGAGCTGCGGTTCTCCCGCCACGACCGTCGTCTGCACGCCCGTCGCCGAAGCCGCGCTGCCGGTGACCGACAACGCCACGGTGTCGCAGATGGTCCAGTCGGAGCGGTCGCCCTGCGCGGAGCCGGGCAGCGCCGACGGCGCACCGGGAATGCCGAGCAGCGGGCCGCGCGGCTCACCGGCGAGCTTGCTGTCCTTGACCGAATGCGGCGATTCGCTGCTGCCCGCGATGAGCCGGGCCGAGGCGAGGTTGAGCACCGGATGCAGCCTGCGCTCGCCGTCCTCGCGTTCGACCACCACGTAGAGCGCGCCGCTGTCCTTGCCGACGACGATCAGCGCGTCACCGATGGCGCCCTGCGGGCGCAGGAACGCCATGATCGCCGCGCCCGCCACCACCAGCAGCCCGATCACCGCGCCGACCATCAGCGAACGGGCCTGCGACCGCATGGGGTCGTGCAGCATCCGCACATCCCGGCGCACCAGGGCGTGATCGAGCCTGCGCAACAGAAATCGGTATCCGTTGACCTGAGCCTTCGTGGTCAGCTGAGCGGGCACGTGGTCTCCATCGAATGCTTGGCTCCATCGAATGCTTCGCGGCCGGTTGTCCGGTGATTCTTTACAGTATCGCGGGCACGGGCGGCGTGCCCGGCCAGGCGGTAGGGTGAGCACGAAAGATGCCGCCGGAGCGGGTGATCCGGTGCGCGCTCGGAGCCGATCAATCGTGGACGAGGCCGTGAACGAACCGAATTCCGAATCCGCGCACAGCGCGCGAGCGAACGGAGAACCGAAATACGGTGAACGCCGCATTGCGTGACCCGGAATTCTGGTTGTTCCGCCATATTCCGTTGCGCTACATGATTCCGCTGGCATTGTTCGCGGCCTTGGCGGCCTGGGTGGCCACCGCATTCGACGCACCCGCCGCCGTGATCGCGATCGTCGTCGCGGTGGTGCTGATCGCCGGTGCGGCGCCGGTGCGGCGGCGCCACCCCCGCAATGTGGTGGGGATGATCGCGCGGGCTATCGCGTTCCGGCGTCGCCGGGTGCGGCCGGACAAGCTGCCCGCGGGCGGCGAGGCGGTGGACGTGCCGTTGGCCGAGGGCGGCAGCTACGGCGTGCGCTGGGACAACGGCCTGCTGATCACCATGATGCGGATCGACCCGCCGCCGGACGCGCTCACCCTGCTGCGCCGCGGTTCGCTGAGCACCGACCAGGTGCTGCCGCTCACCGAGATCGGCCGGTGCCTGAGCCAGTTCGACATCCAGCTCGCCTCGATCGACGTCATCAGCACCGGCGCACGCACCGCGAGTAACGGCATCGTCGCCCGCCTCTACGACAGCATCATCGGCCCGCTGCCCGCCATCGCGCACCGCACGGTGTGGCTGGTGCTGCGGCTCGACCCGCTGGCGAACGTACGCGCGGTGGACAATCGCGGCGGCGGCGCGACCGGCACCCTGCGCACCGCCATCATCGCCACCCGGCGGGTGGCCAATCGGCTCGCCGCCCTCGACATCTCCACCTCGGTGCTGACGGCGAGCGAGATGAACGCGGCCGTGCGGGTGCTCACCCGCGGTGTCGCCCTGGAGGACTTCGCGGAGACGCCGCACTCGCTCGTGCACGACGGTGTGCACCTGACCAGTTACGAGATCGGCCCGGAACTGATCGGTTCCCGCGGGTTCGCCGACATCTGGGCGACCCCGAGTATGAGCACCACGGTCACCGTGCGGTTGCGCCCCGGCGAGCAGCGGTCCGCGCAGCCCGAGGACTCCCCGCCGATCACCCTGGGCGCGCTGGTGCGCTTCGACACCGAGGCCGAGCCGGCCGCCCCGCCGGTGGCCGGTCTGCGGCCGCTGCCGGGACGGCAGTTCCGCGCCCTGCTCGACTGTCTGCCCGCCCAGTTCACCGGGCACGACGGCGTGAGCGACTACCGCGGCCCGCTCGACGCGCTGGACGGCATCGCGTTGCCGACCGCGGGCTGTGGCCAGCTGATCGGCGCCGACGAACTCGGACAGGGCATCGCCGTGCCGTTGATCGGCGAGGGCACCCGGCACCTCGAGGTGATCGGCAAGCTCGACCTGGCTCAGCAGGTGATCCTGCGCGCGATCGCGTTGGGCGCGCACGTGGTGGTGCACACCGACCGGCCGGAGGCGTGGCATTCGATGGTCGTCAACGTCGGTGACCCGTACGCGCTCTCGCTGGCCCCGCGCTTCGCGGGCACCGGCCATCCCCCCGCTCCCCCGGCCGCCGCCACGCCGGGTCCGTTCCCGGCCGCCACGGTCATCGTCTTCGACGGCATCGCGCCGACCGCGCAGGCCGGTGGTGCCACGATCGTGCACGTGCGCGCACCGCACGCACCGGCGAGTGCGGTGGACGCCGATGTGGTGCTGATCCAGGATCCCGCGGCGCCCAACTCCATCACCGTGCGCACCTCCACCGCGACCACCACGGTCACGATGGTCACCACCCCCGACGAAATGCGGTACATCGGCGAATCCCTGGTCGCCGCGCGCTGATCCGCGCGCACGACAACGGCCGGCCGACACGGTGTCGACCGGCCGTCGTGGCCCCGGGCGCTCAGAAGCTGAAGCCGTCGCCGATCTTCTGGTCGGTGCCGAGCGCGCGCTGCAGCGCGTTCTCGACGGCCGCGGCCACCTTGTTCAGGATGACCAGGGTGTCGCCGAACTCGTTGTCCCACTTGGACTTCACCGTGGTGAAGCCGGCCAGCGCCGCGTTGCCCTCCCAGGCCTGGGACAGCTTGGCGGCGGCGGTCTCGAGGTTTTCGCCCTCCTGCTGGAGCTTGGCGTAGTTCTCGTTCAAGTTGTTGAACAACTCGGTCATCGTGGCTTCGTCGTAAAGCATGTGGTCGGACATAATCCCGCCCTTCGTCTAGTGGAGTCTGTGTCCTGGAGGATCAGGCGAGCCGCAGGCCGCCGAACTCCTCGTAGCCCTGCGCGTCCATCTCACGCAGCTGCACGGTGCCCGTGCCGACCTGCTGCTCGATCTCGCGCAGCACGCCGTTGAGGCGGTGGGTCTCGGCGTCCCATTCGGCGACGGCCTGGGCGAAGGCCGTGTTCGCCTCGCCCTTCCAGCCGGCGCGCGCGGCGTCGACGGCGGTGTCGATGGCGGCCAGCGTGCGCTGGATCGCGTCGACGGCGTCGGCCATCTCGTTCTTGGCGGCTTCGGCTATGTCGTGCTGTGCTTGCACCATGACGTGTGCACCTTCCTTCTGGGTGTATGCGGTGTGCCAGAAGGTGATGCCGGGACGGCATCACCCGAGTCGGAGATGATTACTGCGGTAGCCACCTCCCCCCGGGCAAGGTTTCGATCAGCCCGGAAATCGCCTGGGCGACACGGTGATCGGTGCCCGGTGTGACGGTGGACCAGACCTGCTGGTCCGGCGCGATCCCGGGGGCGACCACGATGCGGCCACGACCGGTCTCGTACACCACGGCCGCGCAGGGCGGTCGCGTGGTCACGCCGTCGACGTGCGCGTAGGCGACGATCTCGGCGTAGGCACGGCAGGACTCGAAGGCGAGTCCGTAGCGGGGGGCGTCGCGCTCGGCGACGCCGAGGGCGTAGACGGCGTCGGTGAAGTCGGCCGACGTGCGCGCCGCCGACAGCCGCTCGGCCAGTTCGGCCGCCGGTGCGCTGAACGGCGCGACGTCGGCGGGTTCGGCCGGGCCGAGCGCGCGCAGCAGCGCGGCCACCAGCGCCGACCCGGACTCGTCCGACCAGGCGGGCTCGATCCGGATGTCGTCCCCGCGGCGCAGCGCCAGCGCGTGCCGCTCACCACGCAGCGCCAGGCACAACCTCGTCGGCGCGCCGTCACCGGGGTAGACCCGGGCCACCAGCTCGCGGTCCGGCTGGGCGAGGACGTACATCGCGTCGGCCAGTTCGGGGTCGACCTCGCCGTACCCGTCGATCAGGCCCGCGCCGGTCAGATCCGCGACGGCGCGACGCTGGGCCGCGGTCCACGCGTCGTAGGTCTGCTGGCGCGGGCCGATGCCGAGCACCAGCGGCATGGTCTGGATGCCGAGCCGTTCGGCGAGGGCGAGCACGCCGTCGTTGGTCAGGGTCGTCACGGCGCGCTCCCGGTCGTTCCGCGATCCTGCGGCACCGCACCGGGTTCCGGCGCACCGAGCACGGCGGGCGCGGCGACGATCCCCAGTTCGGCGCCGAGTGCGTCACCGACGGCGGTGGCGCCCGACGGCGATTCGTACTCCTGTTCCTGGGCGGCCGCCGCGGCGCCGACCGCGCCGGGCACCAGCGGCACCGCCGATCCGCCCGCGGGCACCGGCTGCGGCGCCGGCGCGGTGTGGGTGAGGGTTTCGGTCTCGGCGGACTGCACGAACACCGGCGCCTGGTAGGCGGTCTTGGCGCGCGGAATCGCGCCGAGGCCGTAGCCACCCGCGCGGACGACACCCGGCGCCGCGGGCGGCACCGCGCCGGCGGTCACGGGTGGCGCGGCGGCGGCCGTCTGCTCGGCCGCCAGCGCCGCGGGCGAGACGAGTGCGGGCGGTTCGCGCTGCTCCCACGGCATCGCCAGCGGCTCGGTCGCGGCCTCGTAGGCGCGCATCACCCGGGAGGCCGCGGCCTTGGCCACATCGGCATCGGCGTCGGTCTCGGCGGCCACCGCCCGGATGGGCGCGCCGAGCCCGGCGGTCATCGCCTCCAGCATGCGCTTGGCCTCGGCCAGCGCGGCCAGCTCCCCGCCGTCGGGCATCGCGAGCCGGGCCACCTCGTAGGCGGCGGCCTGGGCGTGCGCCTTCGCCGCGTGATCGGCGGCCGCACCCGCCGCCTCGATCAGCCAATCACGGAGGCCGGTCACCTTCTCGAGCACATCCCGGCTGGTGGTCGACTGCCACGCGCCCCGGAGGGTCGCCATCACCAGCTCGTATTCGACCACCGCCGCGCCGAAGCTCTCGGCGAGCCTGCCCCACGCCGCGCCGGCTTCGGCGAGCGGGACGGAGCCGGGACCGGTGCGCAGCTCACGCGCCATCCGGTCCGGCTCCATGGCCTCCCAGACGACCCCGGTGAATCCGGGCTGCGGTGGTTCGATCATCGTCGTGCTCCGTACCGGGTCCGCCCGGATCTCAGGCGGCACCGCCGGAACCGGCGCCACCGAAATCGGCGGTGTTGTCGTCCTCCGCGCGGCCGAACTCGTCGACCTGACCGCGCAGGACGGCGGCCAGCTTGCGTAGCTCGAGCACGCCCGCGGTGGCGTTCTCGGCGTAGTTCGCCGCCACCTGGTTCATGGTCTGCGCCGCGCGCGTCGACACCGCGTCCAGCCCCGCGGGTTCGACCGTCAGGGCGGGTTCGTTGTCCCGCAAGCCCTGTTCGAGCCGGTCGGCGAGGTCGTCGAGCCGCGTCGCCACCTCCCGCGCGACCGTCGGGTCGAATTGCACTCCCGCGAAATCCACTCCACCGCGAACCATGCCGAACCTCCTGATCAGAGCGTGAGATCTTTGTCGGGTGGTGCCTCTGCCGACATCTGCTCGGTCGCGCCGACCACCGGCAGCGCGACCCCCTCGATGTCGCCGACGACTTCGTCGCCGTGCTGAGCGTTGACCAGGAAGCCGGGCACCTCGCCGCTGTCGCCCGCGCCGCGCGCACCCGCCGCCCCGGCCGCGGCGCCGCCCATCGGCACCATGCCGCCGGGACTGCCCGCGGGCACGGTGCCGCCAGGCCGCGCCGTCGACCCGGTCGCGCCGAGCTCGGCGCCCGTACCGGGCACACCCGGGGAGACGCCCGCGGCCCTGGTGCCGGTGTAGGGGCTCAACGGCGTCGCGGCGGGCGCGAAGCCGCCACCACCGCCGCCGCCGACGCCGCCGCCCGCGGCGCCGCCGCCCGCACCGCCACCCAGTGCCTTCGCCTCGTCCAGCTGCTCGGCGTCCGCGGCCGCCGGATCGGCGGCCGGCTTCGGCGCCAGCAGCGCGGTGTTCGCGGCGGCCAGCTGGGTCAGGCTCTGCGCGCTCTGGCCGGCCATCGTCATGAGCGGGGTCAACATCTGCAGCATCTGCATCGCCTGCTGCATGGAGTCGACGCCCTTGGGCGCGCTGGTGATCGGGACCTTCTGTCCGGCCTGCGTCATGCTCGCCGAATGGGCGGTCAATTCGGTGCGGGTCTTGGCGATCACCGCCAGTGCCTCCGCGATCGCCTCGGTGGTCGCGGCGACCATGAACAGCTGGCCACCCGGCGAACCGAGCAGCGGGGCGGCCGCCACCATCGAGGCGACGTACTTGGCGATCACCGCCGACATCAGCCCCGCCCCGACCGCCACCGAGGTGGCCGCGCCGGTGAGCACGGCCTTCTCCTGGGTGCTCTGGGTGGCCAGCTCGGCGCCGTCCTGCTGTGCCTGGCCCGCCTTCTCGGCGGCGGCGGTAGCACCCATGCCCTGCCAGGCCGCCATCGCGGCCTGTAGTGCCGTGCTGCCCAGGGTCATCGCGGTCTGCAGCGCGGTACCGATGCCGGACAGCATCTGGGCCGGATTGGGCCCGGCACCGGCCGCGGCGTCCAGCGCGCCGGTGCCGAAACTGCTGGCCATGTCGGTGAGCGGGCGCGCGAGGGCCGCGATGTCGATCACCGGCAGCGGCGGCAGTTCGGGAAGCGGCGGCGCCGCTGCCGGATCCGGCAGCGGCGGTAACCCCATGTCCCGCAGGATGTCGTTCACGGGCCGGTCGATGAGGGGCGCGAGCACGCTGCCCCGCAACAGGTCCAGGACCGTGGGATCCACCGGCGAGGTCATGAGAGGCCGTGTGCCGCCGCGTCGAATCCGGCGACCGAGGTCGCCTCGGTGGCCTCGTAGGCGGCGGCGCTCTGCTGCGCCGTCACCGCTGTGGCCGCGTGCACGGCCGCGAGTTCCATCACCGAGGACAGATGATTGGCCTGCGCGCCGGCGAACGCGAACAGGAAATCCTGACCGATCAGGCCGAAGACCGGGACCACCGCGGCCATGGTGGCGGCCTGGTCCACGGTGCCCGCGGTCGCGACCCCGGCGGCCATCGCGGCGGCGGCGTCCGCGTATCCGCGGATGACGTCAGGTGCAGCTACGAGGTCGCTCATCGTATTCCCCGTTCCTGTAAAGGAATTGACCTACCCAGTCGAACATACCAACGAAGCGCCGGTTCTCGGAAGTTCTTTCGACTCCATCGAGACTGTGCCGCAATTTCGTGAACGAGGGATGACTACCCGGCGACTTCCTCGTTGAATGCGGTGACCAGATCCGCACGCTGCGCGAAGGCCGCCGCCGCGGCCGCGGTCGAGGTCGACACCAACGCCTGCTCGAACTCCGCCGGCGACATTGTGGAAATCCCTTGTTTGAAAGTGAGATTCAGCAGAGTGCCGTTACCGTCGACCTCGACGGTGATCGCCCCGTCCGCCGATGTCGCACTCGCCCGCACCCCCGACATGTCCTCGGCCAGGTCGCGCAGCCGGTACAGCCGCGTGCGCACGGCGGCCTCCAGCTCGTCCATCGTCTCGTACATCGGATCCCCTCTCCCGCCGCGCCATCCGCCCCGCTCGGCTACACCTCACGCAGCCAGCTGCGCGGCTGATCCTCGTATTCTTCCTCGTCGGCGAGCTCCTGACCAGCCACCTGTTCCTGGGTGGGCAATCCGAGCAACGCCAGCATCTCCGGCGCCATGCCCGCCGCCGTCAACTGCTCACGCCGCGCCACCCCGGCGCGGTTGGCCGCCTGCTTGCACAGCCGCAGCACCTGCGCCGCCAGATCGGCGGGGTCGCGGCGCAATTCCGCGGGCTCGATCGCGATGCCGCGCGGCAACCCCTGCTCGGTGGTGCGCACGGTGATCGAGCCGTCCCGCGAGGAGGCGGTCCACTCCACCGGGCCCTGCTGCTCGCTCATCGGTACTCCTGCCTGTGTCGCGGTCGGTCGGATGCGCGGCCGGTCACGGTCGTTCGTCCTTGATGGCACGCACGACCTCGGCCACCCGGATGTTGATCATCGAGATCAGCCGCTTGCGGTCCGCGGCGACGGCCAACGGCGGATGCTGGTCGTCGACGACGTAGCGGCCGTCGTCGAGCAGGTCGCGCCACTCCAGCCGGTGCCGGGTGATGCCGCGCGGCCCGAACAGCGAACGGCCCTGGATCACTTCGATACTGCCCTGGTGCTGCACCGGCTCGGCGAGAAACCGCGCGGCCCGCTCGGCCACCGAGTCGTCGAAGGAGTCCTGCACCGCGGAACGGCCGTAGCTGTAGTCGAACTCCTCGGTGTCGGCGCGCGCCGCCAGGGTGACATCGGCCAGCCGGCCCGGCGTGGCGTCGGGCATGGCGCGCACCACCGCCTCGGCGAGCGCGACCGCGTCGCATTCGGACACGGTGAACGAGGTGCCGTGGTAGAAGGTCTCCCCCGGCAGCTGGTTCACCACGAACCCGCGATCACCCCGCCGCACCGCGTGGATACGGACCAGGCCCGCGGGCTTGCGCGGCTCGCGACCGTCCCGGCCGCTGGCGATGATCCGCAGGTCGGGTCGCACCAGCGCCTCGATCACCTCCCGGCACAAAGCGCCGTGGGTCCGGCGGGCGTTGGCCAGCGCCTCGGCCTGCTCCACCCGGAACACGCTGTCGAGTTCGGTGCGGGTGGCGAAGAAGAACGGCCACGGCAGCGCCTCGCGCTCGCTGTCGTACCAGAGCGCGTAGAACTCGAGGTCGGTGAACTTCCAGGTCTGGTTCATTTCTCCACAACGGGTTTCACGACGATCGGCGCCTCACCGAGCGCTTCCTCGAGGTGTTCCACCGAATCGAGGTAGTCGGCCCGCTTGTATTCCTTCTGGCCCTGGTTGGCGCCCTGGCCCGCCGCACCCATCGCACCGGGCGCGCCCGGCATGCCCGGCGTGGCGGCGATGCCCGCCCGCGCGGCTTCCATGCCGGTGGTCGTCGGCAGCGAGGCCCGGGGGAACAGCTTCGACGTGGCCGCCAGGTCCTTGGGATTGGCACCACCGGGCAGGCCGCCGCCACCGCCGCCACCGCCACCGGCGCCCTTGCCCGCGCCGCCACCGCCGCCCTTCTTCGCCAGGTCCTTCTGCAGATCCGACAACGAGCCGGGCAGACCGGCCAGCCCCGCGGGCTGCATGTTTTGCTGGGCGCCCTGCAAGCCTTCCTGGATCGCCTGCTGCGCGCCCTGCAAGCCCTGCTGCAACGCCTGCTGCGCCTGCTGGGCGGCCTGCTGCGCCGCTTGCTGGGCGGACTGCTGGGCGGCGGCCTGCTGCGCCGCCTGCTGCGCGGCGGCCTGCTGGGCGGCCAGGTCGCGCAGTGCCTTGTCCTGCTGACTCGCCTGGCTCTGCAGTTGCGCGAGTTGCGCGTTGGGCTGGTTCTGCGACACCGGGGTGAACGCCGGTTGCAGCTGGTTCGGGCTCGGGCTACCGGTCGGGGACGTGGGATTGCCCGTCGGATTGCCGGTGGGCACCGTCTCGCGCGGTCCGGGGTTCTGGCCCTGGATACCGGTGGGGCCGGGCAGCTCGGGCAGGACCGACGAGGCGGTGACGCCCGGGGCGTACCACGCGGTGAAGGCCGCCTGCGCGCGCGTCACGGCCTGGTTCTCGGCGGTGTCGCTGGCGGCCACCGGCGCGTCGGGCAGCTCGGCGTAGAACTTCGACATCCAGGCCGAGGCGTTCTCCAACAGCGTGCCGACGTGGTTCATCGCGGTCGTGAGCTGGCCTGCCGCCGCACTGTAGCGGTTGACCGCACCCATGCCCTGCTCGGCACTGTCGCCGCGCCAACGGGATTCGGTCAGGCCCGTCATACCGCGAGCCATGTTGTTGAAGCCGATGGTCAACCGGTCGGCCATGCGCTGCCACTCGCCCGCCAGCATGGTCAGCCCGTTGATCCGGCCCTCGAGCGAATTGCGCAGCGAGTTCGCCACCGGGTAGGTCAGCGAGGCCGCGGGCTCGAGGAAGGTGTTGATCGAGCGCATGCCGGGTGCCTTCGCGTCCAGCGGCCGCCCGCTGTAGCTCTCGCCGCCGACGTTGGTGGGAATCACCGGATCGTTGGAGATGTAGCGATCGCCGTGCCTGCGCATTCCGACATGGTGCACCTCACCGGCGGCGGCGCTCTCGTTCTTCAGCGCGTTGAAGACCGATTCGCTGGTGTCTTCCTGGTTCTCCACCATGCCGCCCGCGATGATGAACGCCTCCGCCAGGTCCCGCAGCGACTTCTTGAACGCGGGCAGCGTGGTGTCCATCAGCTCGATGCCCAGATCCTGGAACGCTTTCGACAGCGTCTTGCCCGAACCGAGATTGCCGAAGTGGTCGACGGTCTTGATGTCCTTGTAGAGCTGGTCGTAGGCCGCCTGTTCGCCCTGGCTGAGCTGCCCGCCCGGCGCATCGGCCTTGAAATCGCCCGCGGCGAACTCGATGATGTCCATCGCGTCGGCGATGATCTTCACCGCGTCCGTCGCGACCTGCTCGTCGATCTTGAAGACCCGGTTCTGCGCGGCGCTCCGCAAACCCTCGTAGGGATTCGGTTCAGCCATCGGTCAACTCCTGCCCTGCTCAGTGCAGCCTGTCGCTCGACATCGCTTCGGCCCCTGCCACTCCCGCCGATCATCCCACGGATCACGTGAACGGTCAGTAGCGCAGGCGTGAATCGTGCTCGCCCGGCGCGCGATTCCCGTCCCCGCGCGGGCTCGTACTCACGCGCCGACCGCGCCGTGCCGCTGCTGGAACCGCCGCTCGAACTCGGCGACGAACACCGACGGCGCCACCGACGACGAGGACTGCTCGAGCACACCGTCGTCGGCGATGTAGAAGACCGCCCGGCCGACGGCGAGCTCCCGCGCGGGCGCGTACACCATCCAGCCGACGCTGATCCGTTCCGCGCGCAGGTCCTCGACCGGGTAGCCCGCCGCGTCCATGCCGCGCTCGACGATGAACCGCCGGACCTTCGCCACCGCGTCCTCCTGCGGCATCGGCTCGGGGACGGTCACCGCCACACCCGCCATCGTCAGCTGGTAGAAGGCGCTGTCGACATCGAAATCGCCGCCTTCGCCGAACACTTCCACCAGCGTGTCCCGGGTGACCACGCCCACCTCGGCGGCCGCGACCAGCGTGGCGACGGCAGCGCGCTGCGCCTCGGTCGGCTGCTCGGCCAGCAGCCCGCACACCACGTCGACCACGGTGTCGGTGGTCCAGATGCCGGGCACCGCGTCGGCGAGCGCGGTGGCGGCGGGCGACTCGCCGCGATACCAGCTGCCCGCCTCCCACCAGTAGCAGAACGTCAGCAGCCCGTTGCCCGCGCGCGGATTGAGCACCGGGTTGGCCACCCATTCCGGCGCGCCCGAATACACCCGCGGCAGGTCGGCGCCGCCGTTGTAGGCGGCGTCGAGCTCGGGCGCGTTCCACACGCCGCCGGACAGCACGGCCCGGCCACCCGGCACCATGTACAGCGTCGCGCCGCTGCGCCGCGCGCCCTCGAAGAAGCCGAGCGCGGGCAGGATTCGCGGCCCCCACTGCGAGCCCGCCGCCACGAACGCCGCCGCCATCACCGCCCATCGGCCCCACATCACCGGCAATGCCGGAAAATCGGTGTCGCTGCGCACCGGCCGCACCTGCGCGGCGCGGTCGGCGCGGGCCTGCGCGGCCGCCACGTGCGCCGGACGCGACTGCCGGCCGCCGTGCCGGACGTAGGCGGCCAGCCAGACCGGCAGCGATGCGCGCGGATAGGTCTGTAGATCGGCGGCGTAGACCTCCGGCGGGAACAGCTGGTCGTCGGGGAACGGCTCGTCGCCGTAGTCGAAATCGACCTCGATCGCGCCGTCGTTGTGCAATGTCAGCAGCAGCCGCCACCACGGGCCGTCCCCGAGTTCGGCCGACAGCCTGCGGTGGTCGCGCACCAGTGCCAGCACGTCGGGCGCCGGCTGCACCCGCACCGCGCGGCGCTGCTCGTCGGAGAAGAAGACCTGCACCATCTCGGTGGTGGTGGTGAGGGTGAACACCGCGTCCAGCCGGGCCCAGCCCTGCGGTCCCTGCGCGGCCAGGCCGCGGGCGATGCGGTGGCACAACTGCTTCGCCCGCTCGGCCAGCTCGGCGGGGTCCTCGGCGAGGGTGAACCCGATGTCGGGGTCGTCGTCTTCGGCGTCGCCGTCCTGGGCTTCGGCGTGGGCGGCGGTGGCCGTCTCGACCGCATCGGGGCGCGGGCCGTCCGGCTCCGGAGCGGCCGCGGCGGGCTCCTCGTCGGGGGTCCGGTCGTCTGGGGTGGTCACGTCGCAGCCCTCTCCTCGTCCTCGTGCCTGCACCGCCGCTGCGAGCGGAAGGCCTTGTGCCGCTGGTTCATCGCCGTCGCCGACGCCCAATCCTGGCACAGCGGCGGTGATCGGCTCGGCCGGTCGCCGCCATCAGGCGAACATCCGCGCGCGCCGGTCCGGATCGGTCCAGACCTCGCGGATGAACCGGCCGATGTCGAGTTCGGCGGGCACCGTCCGGTAGGTCAGCGTGCACAGCACCGTCTCCCCCGCGCTGATGGTGAACGTGGTCTGCCGCTGGGCGCCCGCGACCCAGTTCACCGTCACCGGGCCGTCCAGATCGATGCTCTGCTGCCCGACCCGCGCCCGCAACCGGGAGTCGTGGCGGTACAGCACCACCGGCACGCCGGCGAGCTCGCCGTACACACCGGACTCCACACCCGTGCGCAGCGACGTGGCCTGGAGTGCGCCGGTCTCCGGGTCGAACTCGGCCGAGACGCCGAAACCCGAATGCGGGCGGACCAACAGCGTGGTGGGTTCGGCGGCATCGGGGGGACGGTAGCCGTCGGCGCCACGACGCCGAGCAGCGCCCGCGGGGTGCGCGCTCGCCCCCGGCATGCCCGGGACACCGGGCGGCATCATCGGCGCCGCCGTCGCGGGGTGGCTCTGGTCCTGGACCGGTGGGGGCGTCGGCGTACCGTGCGGCCATCCGCCGGAGCCGTTCGCCGGCCACCGGTCCGGCCGGTCGCCGCCCTGGGTGGGGGCGCCGGTGCCGGGGGTGGCGCCGGACGTCGGACCGTTCGGTCCCGCGCCCGGCGGCAGCCAGGAATCCGGTGGGTTCCACCGGCCGGGAGTGTTCGGCGTGTGCGGTGTACCGGGCGGGGCGTCGTTCGGCTGCGGTGCGTGCGGCGGCTGCCAACCGTTCGCGGGCGGTTGCCGGCCCGGACCGGGCACGTCGCCCGGTCCCGCCGGGCCGGGATGCGACGGCCGGTCACCGGGCGGGATCGCACCGGGGAACCAACCATCGGGAGGAACCTCGCCGGGGAACCATCCACCGGGCGGCACGTCACCCGGCGACCACGCACCAGACGGCACCTCACCCGGCGACCACCCACCAGACGGCACCTCACCCGGCGACCACCCACCAGACGGGCAGGTGTCGGGTGGGAGCTGCTGGTTCGGCGGTCGGGTGCCGTCGGGTGGGCAGGTCGGGTCCGGCTCGGCGGGGGCCGGCGGGCACGACGGGTCGGGTGTCGGCGCGGCAGGGGGCACCGGCGTGGAATGCGCGGGTGGACTGTCCGCGCCGGGCAGCGGCGGGCAGTCCGCAGCGGGCGGCGGGCAGTCCGCAGCGGGCGGCGGGCAGTCCGCAGCGGGCGGCAGCGGGCAGTCCGTGGCGGGCGGGGTCGGCGGGCAATCGGAACCCGGCGGGTCGTGCGGCGGATCGCCCGGACCGGGCTCGGTGGGCGGGTCGGGCAACGGCCACGGGCCGGGGTCCCGCGGCGGGATGATCCCGGTCGGCGGCAACTCGATGTCGTGGTCCTTGGGCGGGTGCGGGATGTGCGACCGCATGGACGACCCCGGCAGCCGCGGTGGACGGGACGCCGCGGGGCCCTCCCCGGCGCCCGGTTCATGCGGCCCCCCATCGGCGCCTCGAGCACGGCCGCCCTGGTCGGCGTCACCCTCCGAGCGGGTTTGACCGTCCATCCGTGCGTCACCGTCCGGGCGGGCATCCCCCTCCGGCGGTGCGTTCCCCTCCGTCCGCGCGTCACTGTCCGTCCGCGCGTCACCGTCCGTCCCTGCGTCACCGTCCGGGCGGGCATCCCCCTCCGGCGGTGCGTCACCCTCCGTCCGCGCGTCACCCTCCGTCCGCGCGTCACCGTCCTGGCGGGCATCCCCCTCCGGCGGTGCGTTCCCCTCCGGCGGTGCGTCACCCTCCGTCCACGCGTCACCCTCCGTCCACGCGTCACCGTCCGGACTGGCGTCACTGTCCGCCGTCCCTGCGTCACCATCCGGACTGGCGTCACCGTCCGTCCCGGCCTCACCGTCGGTCCGGGCAGCACCGTCCGAGGGGGCACGGTCCGAGCGGCGATCGCCGTCGGTCCGCATGTCGCCCTCCGACCGGACAGCACCCTCCTCAGCGTCCGGCCCCGGCGACCGCCGACCAGCAGCACCGTCCGGATCATCACCGTCGTGCCGCACGCCGGGCTCGGACTCGGACTCGGACTCGGACTCGAGGGTGGACCCGGTCCGCGGTGCCGCCGAGCCCTCCGTCGCCGATGCGTCGCCCGGCTGCCCGTCGTCCGGCACCTGAGGTCCCTCGGCGGAATCCGGCACCTCGCCGGGCCCGCGGCCACCGACCGGCCCGGCGCCTTCGACCCGGTCCCGCGCCTGCCGGTGCCCCTGGTCGGCGGACAGCTGCCCGCTGCCGGTCGTCGACTCGGGGGACGGCGTCTCCGCCGGCCGGTGCGGCGCATCGGCTTCGGTGGTCGGGTCGCTGTGTTGGGAATCAGCGGGGGGCCCGGGCGACCTCGATTGAGTCGTGGACTCGTCGGCGTCGGTGTCGGCGGAATCGCGTGGCGCGGGCGGCTCCGGCGGCCACACCCGGCGGTCGCCCGGATGTGGTGGGGCGCCGTCGGTCGCGGGATCGCCGGGCCGGGCGGGCTCGCCGGGTGGGAGCTGGGCGGAGCGCCCGCCGGTCGGCCCGGTTTCGGGTCCGTCGGGGGCGGGCAGGGCGGTGCCGCGTTCGCTCGGCGGAGTCCAGCCCGGGTCGACGGGCAGGGGGGCGGGGGCGTAGGGGATGCCTGCTCGCCAGTCGGTGAGCGGGGGGCGGTCGGCGTCCCAGTGGTGGCCGAGGCCGACGGCGTGGGTGTTGGCTTCGCGCCAGCCCGCGGTGGGATGGCGGCGCAGGAAGTCCGATTCGGCGAGGGCGTCGTGCAGGAGCACGAAATCCTGCGGCAGCGGCCTGCCCGCGCTGAGGCGGTGCCACGCCTCGGCCACGTCGGCCAGGCGGTCCATCGGGCGGCGCACGTAGCCGCCGCCGGGGTCGGTGTGGTCGCGCACCCGATGCTCGTCGCGCATCAGGTGGTCCTTGATCTGCTGGATCTGCTCGCGGGTGAACACCGGCACGTCGTCGCGCATGTGCTCGGCGAGCAGGCGGGCGATCGCGTCCTCGGGGGTCTCGCCGGGGCGCAGCTCGGCCGCGAAACTCGCGGGCTGGTCCGGGGCGAGCAGGAGCTCCCTGATGTCCTCGACCGTGGACCGCACGGCCGGTGGGTCGGCGGCGGCGAAGCGGTCGGCCAGGTCGGCGGCGACTCGATCGATGTCGGCGGCCACCATGGCCAGTTGCGCGTCGATGTCACCGGCCGGGTCGATACCGCGGTGGCGATCGACCAGTTCGGCGCGCACGGCGTCGACCACCTCGCGGGCCAGCTCCCGCTGCCGATCCCGCCGATGCGCGTCCAGGCCCTCGACGATGGCGTCGACGTCGGAGTCGTCGGCGAGGAACCGCTCGTACTCGGCGTCGGCCCAGTCCTGCACGCGCTGCCAGTCGGCGACCTCGCGGTCCCACTCCGCGCGCAGTCCGTCCGGAATGTCCACCCGCTCCGCGGGCGGGGCGTGGTCGGCGACGTCCCAGGCCCGGAACATCGGCTGCACGTTGCGTTCCGGCGGCGCGAACCACTGGTAGTCGCGGAACACGGTTCCGAAGGGTGGGATGTGCCGCAACCACGGCCTGGCCTGCACCCAGCGGCCGATCTCCGGATGCCGCTGGATCCACGCCTGCACCGCGGGGTGTTTGGGCACCTGCGCGGCCATCAGGATCAGGCGCACCACGTTGTAGGAGTCGGCGCCCCAGTGCTGGCCGAACACCGTCGCGCCGTCGGGCACGCCCGCGGTGCTGTACTGCGAGGGCGCCATCGGGGCGTTGACGGGCAGCGTGCTCTCCGGGATCTGGCCGGGCGGCACGTCGTCGGTGGGCAGCGTGATGTCGTTGACCACGTCTTCCATCGCCCAGCCGCTGACGCCGTCGGGCGGGTCCTTGGGCGTGAACTTCTTCGGCAGCGTGCCGCTGTCGCGTCCGGTCGTCCAGTCCGGCCGGGTGGGATCCACCGGATGCCAGGTGCCCTCGGCGTCGCGCCACCGGGTCATGTCCAGGCGACGGCCGCCGACACCGCCCGCGGACAACCGCTCCACCTGCGGCGGTGGCATCGTCTCCGACCGCACCTCGCCCTGGCGGTCGGCGAGCACCCGCCGGTATTCGACGGTCGTCTCGGGGCGCACGACGGCCTGCGCCACCGGCGCGGCGGTGCGCAGCGCGGCCTCGAAGGCCCGATCGTGTTCGGCCCGTGGGGATTCCGGGTCGGGACGCGGGCCGAACACGACGATGCGCGGCCGCTCGCCCTCGACGATGCCGACCCGGTCGGTGACCATCCGTCCGCCCTCGGCCTCGATCTGCGTGCGCCACGCACCCGCCAGTCCGGCCATCTCGTCCTGCAACCGGCCGATCCGGTTGTGCGCCCGTGCCACCTCGGGTGCGGCGTCGGCGAGCGCGGCGATCGCACGCAACCGCGCGGGCAGTTCGTTCACCGGCAGGGCGCCGGAACGCAGGTCGGCGGCCACCCGCCCGCGCAGGTCGGCGAGCGTGCGGTCGAGATCGCGGCTCAGCGCGGGCTCG
Source organism: Nocardia farcinica (assembly GCF_001182745.1). NCBI lineage: Bacteria > Bacillati > Actinomycetota > Actinomycetes > Mycobacteriales > Nocardiaceae > Nocardia > Nocardia farcinica. The sequence continues at coordinate 3,423,766 of NZ_LN868938.1, forward strand.
TCGGGCGCACCGGTGTCGTCGACGACTCCCAGGCGCAGCGCCAGATCGTCGCGCATGGCGCGGCGCGGTTTGATGCGGCGTAGTTCGGCGGCACGCTCGCGCGCCAGCGTGTCGAGGCGGTCGGCGACCTCGGCGGTGGGCGGGCGGTATTGCGCGATGCCGGCGTTCTCCAGGTCGGCCAGTCGCTGTTCCACCTGCCTGACCTGTTCGGCGAGATCGTCGAAGCGGCCGGTGGTCTCGATCAGTTTCTCCAGCGCGCGACGGCGTTCGCGCACGTCGTCCGGGTTGGCGAGCCTGCGCTCCTGGTGACCGACCTCGTCGGGCCCGGCGGGGATGTCGATCAGATCGGTGCGCGCCTCGGCGTAGCGGGCGCGGATGGCGTCGTCGCGGCTGTCCGAGTCGCGCGTGGTCCACGGCGGGTCGTCGGTGCCGAGCAGGTGTTCGGCGCGCTCGTCGGCCTTGGCGCGGACGAACTCGCGCTCCCGCACCAGCTCCTTGTGCTCGGCGAGCAACCGGTCGTAGTCGTCGAGCAGGCCGATGCGGGCGGCCAGCAGGGCGGCATCGGCGTGGGCCTCGAGGAAGCCCGGCACCAGATCGACCAGCTCCGCCAGTGCGGCGACCTGGTCCGGCTCGGATAAGTTCCAGGTGGACAGTTCCCGCACGGTGGCCGCGATGTGGTCCGGGTCGAGTGCTTCCGGCTCGCGGATCGGCAACCGCTCCCCCAGCTCCCGGATCCGGGCCGCCAGCTCGTCGCGGCGGGCGAGGGCTTCCGCGTGCGCCCGGCGGGCCTCGGCCTGGGCGGAGTCGCGCGCGCCGGGATCGTCGGCGCTGTCACGTGCTGGATCGTCCCCGGGGTTCGCGGGTTCCCCGGCTCCGACGCGGGTGTGGTCGCGTTGTGGCGCGTCCGATTCCGGTGCGGTGGCGGGTGGTTCGCCGACCGTGTCGCGATCCGCCGTCTGATCACCGCGATCGGCTGCGGACGCGGGCGGGTCGACGAGGTGAGCGCCGATGGCGCCGTTCTCGTCGATGGTGAGGCGCAGTTCGCGGATCTCGACGCCGGGCAGCCGGAGCAATTCGGCCAGCGCCGGGTCGGCGGCCAAGGCATCGGCGAGCGCGGCGCCGGTGTCCGCACCACCCCATCCGGCGACGAGATACCGCGGCGGTTCACCGCCGAGCACACCCACGCGCGAGCCGACCAGGTGCGCGCCCGCTGCCCGTAGCGCGTGCTGGGCGTTGGCCGACAGCAGGGCGCCCGCGAGCCGCTCGATCCGCTCGGTCGTCGCCTCGACGGCCCGATCGTCGCCCGCGGTCCGGGCGGCGTCCCGTTCCCGGACGGCCGCTTCGATGTCGGCGGCGAGCCGGTTCGGCACCGCGTCGCGCCGCTGCGATTGCGTGTCGGCCGCGGGGGGTGCAGTCGGGTCGGCGGCCGGTCGCGTCGGCGCGGCCGGCCGGGGCTCCGGCGCGGGATCGACCGGTGTGGTCTCGGACGTGCCGACACGATCCGTGGACTCCGACGAGGCATCGGCACCCCTGGCGTCCGGCTGCGCGACCCGGGACGCCGAGTCCGTGGACTCCGCGGCGGTCGCGGACTCCCGCGCGCGGTGCGCATCGCCCTCGTCCCCGGGGTCTCCCGGGTCACCGGCGGCCGGCGGGGCGGCCGGGGGCTGCGACGGCGGCCCCGCGGGCGGCGCGGCGGCCGGTGGGTCGTCGCCCTCGTCCTCGTCGGTGGACGGTTCCTCGGTGCGGATGGTCCCGTCCGGCCGCGCTGGGCTGGTCTCGCCGTATTCACCGGTGACCTCGGGCGACGGGGCGGCCCGATCGTCGGTGGTCCCGTCCGGCCGCGCTGGCTGCGGGCCGGACTCGCCATCGTCGGCTATGCCCTCCGGTGACAAGGCGGCCCGGTCGTCGGCACGGATGGTCCCGTCCGGCCGTGCTGGCCGTGGGCCGGACTCGCCGCCGTCGCCGGTGATCTCGGGCGACAGTGCGGCCGGGTCGTCGGCAGGGGTGGTCGCCGCCTCCGATGGTCGGTGCGGAGCCGTGTCGGCTGGGCGGGTGAGGTCCGCGCCGGGTCCCGGTGACGCGGCATTGCCCGGTGTGCTGGGCGGGATTGGGGGTGGGGCTTGTGGGCCGACCGGTGCGGGTGCGTAGGGGATGTTCGCGCGCCAGTCGGTGAGCGGTGGGCGGTCGGCGTTCCAGTCGTAGCCGAGGCTGATCGCGTGCTGGTTGGCGTCGCGCCAAGTGGCGATCGGGTTGTCGCGCAGGAAGTCCGACTCGGCGCGGGCGTCGCGCAGCAACAGCAGGTCCTGGGGTAGGTGGTCGCCGTTCATGAGGCGGTGCCAGGCTTCGGCTACGTCGGCGACGGCGTCGAGGCGGCGGCGCACGAGGGTGCCGTCCTCGGGGTCGCGGATCAGATGCTCGTCGTGCATCAGATGGTTCTTGATCCGCTGGAGTTCCTCCCAGGTGAACTCCGGTTCGTCGGCGCCCAGCTGCTGAGCGACGAGTTCGACCAGTTCGTCGGGGCGCAGCGCGTCGGCCGGCCTGCCGACCACCGCCAACAGGTCGGTGACCAGCCGTTCCGCGTCGCCGGGTTGTTCGTCGGGCAACGTCCCGGTGAGTTCGGCGATGACCGCCTCGACATCGGGGTCGTCCTGAGCCGCCAGTTCGCGCAGGCGCTGGATCAGATCCTGTGCCCGGGCGGCGCGGTCGGCCCGGGCGGCCTCGGTGAGGTTGTCGAAGATGGCCGCGAGATCGTCGGCACCCATGTCGCGGAAGATCCGGTACTGCTCGTCGGCCCAGGCCTGCACCCGCGCCCATTGCTCGCGTGCCGCTTGCTGCCGGGCGCGGTACTCGGGGCCGAGGTTGCCGTCGTCGGGGATACGGTCGGCGGCATTCCACTCCCGCACCATCGGCTGCACGTCCGGCCGCGGCCCGCGGAACCACGGATGCCCCTTGAACCCCGGCCGAATCCGGCCCGGATTCGCGCTGTCGCTGTACCAGGTGAAGCCCGACAACTTCGCGGACTCCAAGATGATCCGCATCGTGTGATAGAAGACGTCGGCGAACGGCAGCGAGTAGCTCGGCACGTCGCCGGGCGGCATGCCACCCGGGATCGTCGGCAGGAACGATTCGTTGATCGCGCCGGGCGGCGCGTTCGACGGGTCGACGAACGGGTCGACCACGGCGGCCTGGAACGGATTCACCGCCCACCCGCTCACCCCCTCGGGCAGGTCGCGCGGCTCGAACTTCTTCGGCACCCCGCTCTCGTCCCGGCCGGTGTCCCAGTCCGGCCGCGCGGTGTTCACCTCGTGCCATTCGCCGGCGCCGTCGCGCCAGCGGGTCAGGTGAATACCCGGTCCTCCGTTACGCGGTGGCGCGTCGACGAATTCACGGCGCGGGGACGGCAGATCCACCGGCTGCCAGGTGCCGTCCCGGTCGGCGACGATCTGCCGGTACTCGATCGTGGTCTCCGGCCGCACCATCGCCTGCGCCACCGCGGCACTGTGCCGCAGCGCGTCCGCCAGCGCCGCATCGTGATCGGCGAACGGGGCATCCCATCGGCCGCGCGGACCCACCACCACGATCCGCGGATTCGGTCCGTCCACCAACCCCACCCGGTCGGTGATGCCGCGCGCACCGGCGGTATCGAAGATCTCGCGATCGGCTCCCGCCAATTCCGCCATCCGGTCCTGCAACCGGCCGATCTCGTTCTCCCGGCGATTCACCTGATCGGCGGCTTCGGCCAGCAATTCCAGGTTGCGGGCGCGCAGTTCGAGTTCGTCGGCACGGACCTGGCGACCGGCCACTTCGTCGAGCGTGGCCGTCAGATCCTCCGGACCCAACCGGTCCGGATCGACCCGCAGCCGGGCTGCGATGTCGTCACGCATCACCCGCCAGGGCTTGAGCGCCAGCACTTGCCCGGCCCGCTCCCGGCCGAGTTGTTCCAGCTGGGCAGCGACCTCGGCGGTGCGCGAGCGATCCGGCAGACCACGTGCCGCTTCGAGCGCGGCGATCCGGCGGTCGACCTCGGCCAGCGCGTCGGAGGCGGCGATGAACCGTTCCGCCGCGTCCTGGAGACGGAAGATCCGCTCGCGCCGTCGCGACAGCTCCGCCGAACCAACCAGCTCCGGTATCCGCCCCGGCAACTCCTCACCGGTCCCCGCGGTTTCCCGAGTACCGACCACCTCACCGAGCAAACGCTGCAACGTCGGCTCCAGCCGGTCCGGACCCAGCTCCCGATCAGGATCGACCAGACCCAACCGATCCGCCCGATCGTCCCGCTTCGCCCGCCAGAACTCACGCTCGGAGGTCAGTCGGGCCTGTTCCCGCAGCAGGGCTTCGTGGTCCGCGTCCGGGGTGGCGGCCGTCCGCAGGTAGTCCAGCATCTCGTCGAGACGGGCGACCTCGGCTTCGGCCTCGGCCAGATCGCGCACCCGCCGGGCGACGACGTCGGCCTCGGTGGTTGCGGCGTCGGTGGTCGGGTCGTCGGCGGTGCTCCGGGCGCGGTCGGCGATCTCGTCGCGCAGCCGCTCGGCCCGGTCCGCCGCCTCGGCACGCCGCTCGCGCAGACCGTCGAGTTGCTCCCGCAGCCGGCTGCGATGCTCGTCCGGCTCCCGGCTCGGCGGTGCCTCGGCGGTGGATTCCGGCGTACTCCAGGTTTCCGGCGTGCGGGGCGGGGCGATGGGGGTGGCGGTGATCCGGCCGGCCCCGTCGACCTCCACCAGCCGGTAGTCGATCTCGACGTTGTTGCGGGCCAGCAGCGCCCTGGTTTCCGGCGGCAACAGCACACCGGGGTCCGCGAGCGGCGAGGCGATCAGGACCCGGCGGCCGTCCGGCGACAGTCCGACGCCCTCACCGATCATCCGCACACCCTCGGCGTCCAGGACCGCACGCGCGGCCAGGACACCCGCGGTCATCCGCGCGTCGTGTTCGGCGCGGATCGCCTCGGCACGCTCTCGCATTGCCGCACGGATCGCCTCGGCCACCCGGCCCGCCCGGTCGGCCAGAAGGGCCGCCTCGGCCACCGCACGCTGATACCCGTCGACCTCGTCCAGCGCCACATCCCACCGGTCGCGCAGCTCGTCCTCGCGGGCGCGGGCCTCCCGCAGATGCTCTTCGGCGGCGCGCACGACCTCCTCGACCGACAGATCCGCGCGATCGATCGGCAGCTCACCCACCTGCCGCAGTAGCTGCCGTTCGATATCCGCGCGGCGTGCGGCCGCCGCGGCGGCCCGTTCGCCCAGTGCGCGCAACTCCCGCGCCACCGCCTCCGACGGTGGCGCGACCTCCTGTCCGGGCCCGACCGGCGACCATGCGGCGGGACCGTCCCGCTCGGCGCTGTCACCCGCCGCCAGTTCGCCCGTGGACCGTTCGTCCTCCGGTACCGGCGCCACATGGTCTGGGGCCGGCTCCGGCCCCGACTCCGGGGCGGCGGCGGACGGGGCGGCGGGGGGACGCGAGGGTGGGTCCGCGGGATGGCCCGCGGCACCGTCGGTCCCGTCCTCCGGGTCGGTGGGATCGTCGCGACGGCCGCCGCGCTCGGGGTGGTGCGCGCCGTCGTGCCGGGTGTGATGCTCGCCGCCGGTGGGCGTTTCCGCGCGGTGGTCGGGATCGTCCTCGGAGCGGCGGCGGGGATCGACCTGTCCCTCGGTGGCGGGGTCGGCCGGCGTCCAGGGCAGAGCGACTCGGCGGAGTAGTTCGTCGAAGAACTCGTCGTTGCGGCGGCGTTCGTCGGCGCGCTGCTCGGCGAGGCGCCGCTCGATGTCGTCGAACGCGGCACCGATCTCGCGCTGGATGCCTTCGAACTCGCGCGCCACCGCACCGTCGCGCATCCGCGCCGCCCACTCGGCCAGCTCCGCGCGCATCCGCGCGTTCCACTCCTCCTGCTCGGCCAACCGTGCCCGCAACCACTCCGAGGGCTCGTCCGGCGTTGGCACGGGCGGCCGGGAATCGTCGGCCGGATCCGTCCGGTTCGGCACCGCGTCGTCGCCCGGCGGACGACCGGCATCGGCACCGGCGGACGGAGGTTCCGCATCGGGCCGCGTCGCGGGTTCCTCGGTAGACCACGGGAGCCCGGCGCGGCGCGCGAGCTCGGCGAAGAACTCCTCGGTGCGGCGCTGCTCGGCCGCCCGGTGTTCGGCCAGCCGCCGATCGATCGCGGCGAAGGCGTCGTCGACATCGCGCTGGATGCCTTCGAACTCGCGCGCCACCGCACCGTCGCGCATCCGCGCCGCCCACTCGGCCAGCTCCGCGCGCATCCGCGCGTTCCACTCCTCCTGCTCGGCCAACCGCGCCCGCAACCACTCCGAGGGCTCGTCGGGGTCGGGGGCGCCCCGGGTCGGCGGATCGGACGGCGGGCGACCCGCACCGCCATTGGATTCCGTTGTGGGCGAGCCGGTTTCCTCCGGAACCGCGGACCGCGACCGCGCGGGTGCGGCGCTCACCCGTCCGTCGTCCGCCGATGGCATGCCCTCGACCGGGTCGGAGACGGCCGCGGGCAGCGCGGTATCCGGACGGGTCTCGGAGACGCCTGCGTTCTCGGCCGGAACCGGTGGGGTCGGAGCCGACCGCGTCGGGGGGGGTTCGGCCCGTGTCGGCTGAGGTTCGGCCCGCGAGGTGGGAAGCTCGGGCGGCGCCGGCGGAAGTTCGGGACGCGTCGCCTCGGCCTCGGGATGGGGTGGCGAAGCCGAACCGTCCGGGGGCTCCGGCGAGGCGGGCGGGCGGCCGGGCTGTCCCTCCGACGACTCCGGCCTGCTCGCCGGAGGTCCGGCGGTCGGTGGGGCTTGCGGGCCGACCGGTGCGGGTGCGTAGGGGATGTTCGCGCGCCAGTCGGTGAGCGGTGGCCGGTCGGCGTTCCAGTCGTAGCCGAGGCTGATCGCGTGCTGGTTGGCGTCGCGCCAGGTGGCGATCGGGTTGTCGCGCAGGAAATCCGACTCGGCACGGGCGTCCTGGAGCAGCAGGATGTCCTGCGGCAGTGGCTCGCCCGCGAGGAGGCGATGCCAGGCTTCGGCGACGTCGGCGACGGCATCGAGCGGCCTGCGGACGAGGGTGCCGTCGTGCGGATCACGGATCAGGTGCTCGTCGCGCATCAGGTGGTTCTTGATCCGCTCGATGTCCTCGGCGGTGAAGGTCGGCCCGCGGTCGGCCAGCTGGTCGGCCACCAGTCGGGTGACCTCGGCGTGGTCGGCGGGGTCCATCGGCCTGCCCACCACGTCGAGCAGGTCGGCCACCAGGCGGGCGGCGTCACCGGGTCGTTCGTCGGCCAGCGCGCCCGTGAGGTCGTCGACCAGCGCGTCCACCTCCGCGTCGCCGCGCAGTACCGCGCGCACGCGGTCGATCAGTTCCCGCGCGTGCGCGATCCGGTCGGCGGCGGCCCGGTCGGCGAGGTTGTCGGCGATGCGGGTGATGTCGCTGTCGTCGGCGCGGAAGGTCCAGTACTGCTCGTCGGCCCAGGCCTGCACCCGCGCCCATCGCTGCCGCGCCGCCTCCTGGCGGTCGAGGAAGGGGCGGGTGAGGTTGCCGTCGTCGGGGATGCGGTCGGCGGCATTCCACTCCCGCACCATCGGCTGGACGTCCGCGCGAGGGGCGCGGAACCACGGATGTCCCTTGAAGCCGGGACGAATCCGCCCGGGATGTTCGCTGTCGCTGTACCAGGTGAAGCCCGACAACTTCGCGGACTCCAGAATGATCCGCATCGTGTGGTAGAACGCGTCCGCGAACGGCAGCGAGTAGCTGGCGATGTCGCCGGGCGGCATGCCACCCGGGATCGTCGGCAGGAACGATTCGTTGATCGCGCCCGCGGGTGTGCCGCCGGAGGGGTCGACGAACGGGTCGACCACGGCGGCCTGGAACGGATTCACCGCCCACCCGCTCACCCCCTCGGGCAGGTCACGCGGCTCGAACTTCTTCGGCACCCCGCTCTCGTCCCGGCCGGTGTCCCAGTCCGGCCGCGCGGTGTCGACGTGGTGCCATTCGCCGTCGCCGTCGCGCCAGCGGGTCAGGTGGATGCCGGGCCTGCCGTTGCTGGGCGGTGCATCGATGAACTCCCGGCGCGGCGGGGCGAGATCGACGGGCCGCCAGGTGCCGTCCCGGTCGGCGACGATCTGCCGGTACTCGATCGTGGTCTCCGGCCGCACCATCGCCTGCGCCACGGCACCGCTCCGGCGCAGCGCCTCCGCCAACGCCGCGTCGTGATCGGCGAACGGCGCATCCCACCGCCCGCGCGGACCGACGACCACGATCCGCGGATTCGGCCCGTCCACCAACCCCACCCGATCGGTGATCGGACGAGCGCCGACGGCGTCGAACAACGCCCGCGCCGACCCGGCGATCTCGGCCATCCGGTCCTGCACTCGGCCGATCTCGTTCTCCCGCCGATTCACCTGTTCGGCGGCTTCGGCCAGCAACCGCAGGTTGCGCATCCGCAACTCGATCTCGTCCGCGCGCACCCGACGGTTCGCCACTTCGTCGAGCGTGGCCGGCAGATCCTCCGGACCCAACCGGTCCGGATCGACTCGCAGCCGGGCCGCGATGTCGTCACGCATGACCCGCCAGGGCTTGAGCGCCAGCACCTGTCCGGCGCGTTCGCGGCCGAGCCGGTCGAGCTCGGCGGCGACCTCGGCGGTGGGGTGTCTGCCCGCACCCGCGCCCGCCGCCTCCAGCGCGGCGATCCGGCGGTCGACCTCGGCCAGCGCGTCGGACGCGGCGATGAACCGTTCCGCCGCGTCCTGGAGACGGAAGATCCGCTCGCGCCGTTGCGACAGCTCCGCCGAACCCACCAGCTCCGGTGTCCGCCCCGGCAACTCCTCACCGGTCCCCGCGGTTTCCCGAATACCGACCACCTCACCGAGCAAACGCTGCAACGTCGGCTCCAGCCGGTCCGGACCCAGCTCCCGATCAGGATCGGCCAGACCCAACCGATCCGCCCGATCGTCCCGCTTCGCCCGCCAGAACTCACGCTCGGACGCCAGGGCCGCCCGGTCGCGCAGCAGCGCGTCGTAGTCGTCGGGGCCGCCGTCCGGTCGCGCAGGCGGCGCGGTCGGCTCGGGGGTGACATCGGTATCCGGTTCGGCAGGTCGCGGACGGACCGGCTGCTCCACCGAAGTGTCCGGCTGCCGCACGCGCGGCCGGGGTTCGGCGGCGGACCGGGCGGGGTCCGGTCGAGCACTCTCCGGCCCGGTGGCCGGGTCCGCCCCCGCCGCGGGCGGGCGCAGGTCGGTCACGGTGACCCGGCCCGCCGCGTCCACCGCCACGAGCCGATAGTCCACGGCGACACCGCGGTCGGCGAGCATGCGCCGCACCTCGGCGGGCATCACGACGTCCGGCCGGGTCAGCGGCGAGGCGACCACGACGCGTTGCCCGTCCGGCGCGAGGCCGACGCCTTCGCTGATCATCCGCGTGCCCTCGGCGGTCAGTACATCGCGGGCGGCCAGCACACCCGCCGTCGTCCTGGCCTCGTCCTCGGCCCGTGCCGCGGCCGTCCAGCGGCCGACCTCCGCGCGCAACGCACCGACCGCGCGCACGTTCCGGCCCAGCTCCGCCTGCGCCGCCCGCAACTCGTCGAAGTACCGGACCATCTCCTCGCGCGGCACCGCGGTCCGGCCGTGCAAGGCTTCGACGCGTGCTTCGGCCGCGGCGAGCAGGTCGTCGGCGAGTCGCGAAAGCTGGTGGGGCGTGCGCCCGTCCGGGTCGATCCCCGCCTGCCGCGCGAGGTCGGCGAGGCGTTCCTCGGCCATCCGGCGGGTCGCGACGGCATCGGCGATCCGCTCCCCCGCCCCGGCCAGGTCCCGCCGGGCCCGGTCGGTGGTCGGCTCGTGCGTCCGCGCCGGGCCGTCCGCGGTCCAGTCGCGCCGGGTCGATCCGGCGCCGGGATCGGGCTCGCCGGGGTCCGGCCCGGCCGACACCGGCGGTTCGGAGGGCGGCTTGCCCGCACCGCCGTCCGCGGCGAGCGGTGGCGTCTCGGCCGGGGCGGACGGTGCCCCGGGGTCGGCGGGACGCCCTACCGGCCCGGGGTTCTCGACTCGCACGACGGCGACGCGGCCGGACTCGTCGATCCGCAGTTCCCGCACCGTGACCTCGGGATCGGCGAGCAGCCGCGCGAGCTCGGGGTGCCGTCCGGCCGCTTCGGCGAGCAGCGCCCGTCCGTCCGCGCCCCCGCGGTTGGCGACCACGACGACCGGCCGCGCGCCATCGATGACACCGACCCGGTCGGTGAGCGGCCGCGCATCGACCCCGGCGAGCGCGTCCCGTTCGATCGCGGCGCCGATCTGCTCGCCCAACCGGTCGATCCGCTCCCGGGCGGCTTCGGCCCGCTCGCGGTCCCCGGCGGCCAGCGCGTGCTCGCGGTCCCGCACGGCGGCGTCGCGGTCGGCGGCCAGGCGGTCCAGCTCGGCGCGCCGCTGCTGCGCGGCGGCGGCCCGGTCGGCATCGGCATCGCCGGCTCCGCGCTCGGCGGGGAACTCCGGCGGGTCGACGGCGTCGGTGCCGCGGTCGCGGTCGACCGGGCGCGTCGGGTTGTCGGTGTCGCGCGAGGTGAACGGCGGCATGCCGAGCGGCCTGTCGGTCCGGCCGCCCTCGGATGGACGAAGGTCGGGTGCGGGCAACGCCTCCTCCGGGCGCAGGAATCGCACCGTGACAGCGGTGTTCTCACCCAGCGGGCCTTCCAGGCCGTCGGGGCCGAATTCGACTCGCGTGAACCCGAGTTCGGCCGCCAGACGTCCGGTGAACGTCGACAAAGCCGCTTCCTCGGGGGTGGCGAAGGTGTCCTGGATCGCCGCGTTGAAGGTGGCCAGCTGGTCGTCGAAGCCACCCTCGGCGAACCAGTCGTCCTCGATGGCGCGGACCGCGTGCCCGAGTTCGCGCATCATGTCGGCGAACATCTCCCGGCCCGAGGGCGTGGCCCGGCCCGCCCGTATCTCGTAGTGCAGCACGCCGTCGGCGTCGACCACACCGGAGATACCGTGGCGGCCGGTCCCGCCGTACCGGTTGACATACACCAGGTCGTCCTCGCCCGCGTCGACCGGCAGCCCGGGGTCGGGCGGCGGGGCGGGGCGGGCGTGCTCGGCCAGCGCGTCGAGAGTCGCGAGCGCACCGTCGAGCCAGCGGGGGCGGCCGAGTCGCTCGAACTCCGGGCGCAGCGCCGCCACCCGCTCGCGCAGATCGGCCATCTCACGATCGGTGAGCGGATGCTCGACAGGTTCGAGGGCGCCGTCCACGGTGGCGCGCAGGAAATGGGAGGCGAAGGGGCTCAGCGTTTCCGGGGTGACGGTGCCCTCGAAGGCACGGTGGTTGCCGATGCCGTGGATGCCGCCGTCCGAGTCGATCATCCAGCCGCTCGCATCGCGGTCGGGCACCCCGGCCAGCGCGTCGGCCAGGCCGAGCGCGCGGCCCGCGTCGGAGTCCAGCGCGCCGAGTTCGTGCGGGTCGAGGAAGCCCGGCCAGCGCTGGTGCGCGGTCACCCCGGGCACCGGGCGCAGGTAGACGACGTTGCGTCCGGCGCGGAACACCTCTGGCACCGGCGCACCGACCGCCCGCGCCAGGGCCGAGAACAGTTGCTCGGCGTCGGCGTGCCGGGAGTTGATCATGGTCTTGCGGATCAGCTGGGTGCCGTCGGCGAAGGTGACCAGCTCCACCCGGCGGGCGCTGTTGACCGAGGTGCCCTCGTGCCGGATCTGCGCCGACACCTCGCCGGCGGCCAGCGCCGTGCGCACCAGGGCGTCGAACGGGCGGATGCCATGTGCCCGGTCCCAATCCGCGCCGTAGGCCTCGCCGTAGGTGATGCCGGTCGGATCCGCGGGCAGGTCGGCCACCAGCGGACGCAGTGCCCGCAGGCCCGCCTCGTTGGCGCGCCGGTCGAGGTCGTGGGCGGGCGCGTCGGGGTGCTCGCGGACGGCGGCCGCGCGGGCGGAATCGAAGGCGCGGGTGTAGGCCCGTTCCAGGTCCGTCACCGGCAGGTCGTGCCCGGCCGCGCGCAATTGCAGGCGGGCCACGATCTCGAGCGCGTGCGCCCTGGTCTCCTCGTCCAGCATCCGGCCGACGTACTCGGCCCGCGGCAGCAGCATCCGCTCCCGGGCACCACCGGGGGTGTCCCGCGCGTGCGCGGTGTCGGCGTGGATGGCGCCGTGCACGAGCGCCACCATCTGTTCGGCGTCGGTGGCGCCGACGTCAAGGCGCAGGGTGCGTCGGGCGGGCAGGTAGCGGTCCGCGCCGTCGGAACCGTAGACGACCTGCACCCCGGCGCGGTCGAGCACGTCGTCGGCCCACCGCCCGACCTCGGTGGTGCCCGGTTCGGCGCGCACCCGGGCGATGCGGGCATCGGCCGCCGCTCCCGCCGGATCCCGCGGTGCCACCGCGTCTTCGGGCCGATCGGCCGAACCCTCGGGGCTCGGATGCGGGTCGGCGCCGGGCAACGCCCGCGGATCGACGGCGTCGAGCAAGACGCGGCCGTCGTTGTCGACCCGCACCTCGAACGGCTCGACCTCCGCGCGGTCGAGCAGGGCGGCCAGCTCCGGATCGGTACGGGCGCCGTCGAGAACAGCGGGATGTTCTCCGGGCGGCGCGGCGACGAGCACCCGGTCGGGTTCCCCCGGGACCAGCACGATCTGGTCGGTCAGCACCCGCGCGTCCGGGGTCGACTCGGCGCGCGCGTGCACGTACTCGCGCGCGGCCCGCAGACCGAGGTCACGGGACCGCTCGTCCACCGCCCGCTGGGCGGCGTCGCGCTGGTCGGCCAGACCCGACAGGGTGCGCAGATCGTGTTCGACCCGGCGCAGTTCGGCGGCCCGCGCCGGATCGCTGTCCCTCGCCCGCCCGCCCGCGGCGAGATCGGCGAGCCGCTCGGCGATCCTGGCGTCGAACACCTGCCGCGGCGCGGTCGCGTCGACATCGACGGTCGCGGCCAGCGCGGTCAACCGTTGCGAGATGTCCTCCAGCGCAAGGAGGTCGGCGCGCAGCGCGAGCACGGCGCGGCGCAGGTCCTGCACGACGCCGGCGTCGGTGGGCCGGAACACCAGGTCCGCGGTCGGCGCGTCGGCGCCGTGGGCCGGTGGTAGCCGCACCCGGTCCCATGCCTCGCCGTAGAAGCGGGTGTAGGTGACGCCGTTGTCGAACTCGTAGTGCGCCAACGGGCCGCGCAGCGCGTCGACCGCCACCTCGTGGGCGATCCGGGCGACCTCGGCGGGGGGCAGCTCCGGCTCCGAGCGCGACAGACCGAGTTCGGCGCGCTCGTAGGCGTCGGTGTAGACCGCCTCCAACTGGTTGGTGGGGATGTCGAAGCCCAGCGTGCGCAGCTCCCGCGCCAACTGGAACCGCCTGCCGGTGGCCGCGGCCTCCTCCTCGATCATCGCCCGCACGTAGTCGTCGCGGCTCATCGACCGCATGCCGTCGCGGGTGTGCGCGGTCTGCCCGTCCACGAAGCGCTGGGCGTGCACCGACTCGTGCGCCAACGCCAACGCCTGGCGCAGGTGACTGTTGCCCTCGGTGAACGCGACCGCCGCCAGCGCGCCGCGCCGGAACGAGCCGACCCGCCCGTCCTCGGCCCCGCGCTCGTAGGCGTCGCGCACCGGCCCACTGTCCAGCGTGGCCAGGATGTCGCGGCCGGTGGGGGTCAGCGCGAGCAGTTCGCGGATCTGGTCGCGGTGCTCGTCGGCGGAGCGGCCGATGCGCGCGCCACCCTCGCCGACGAGATCCGCCAACGGATGGGCGGCGTCCTCGGGCAGCGCGTGGCCGCCCGCGTCGAACAGGATCGCGTGCACACGGCCGAGCTCCGGCGGCACGACCGGGGGGAAACCACGGCGCACGCCGGTGGCGGGGTCGCTCACCACCACCGAGCGCGCGCCCGTGGCCGGATCGACCTGGACCGAGAGGACGTAGGCGTGCGCGCCGACACCGTATTCGTCGACCGGCCCGCGGTATTCGTCGACCACGAGCGCCCACGTGGCGGGGTTGTCCTCCGACAGCAGCAGGTCGGCGAGGGCCTGGTGGCGCGGTGCGGCTGGGTCGGCCGGGGTGGGCACGCCGTGCAACCGGCCCCCCGCGTAGTGCTCCAACTCGGCGGCCGACAATCCCTCCGGGCCCACGTCCTCGGGGAGGCGGATGGACGTGCTGCCGGTCGCGTCGGCGATCTCGCCCAGCGACAGCGGACCGCACCGGCCGCGCCGGGCCGGATCGGAATCGTGGTGGGGAGCGCCGACGCGATCCGGGTCGCTCGACGTACCCCCGTCCCGGTTCGGATCGTCGGCGCGCGGGGTGGTGGGTGCGTCGGTGCCGGCGCGCGACGGACGCGCCCGGTCGTCGCCCGCGACGCGGTCGCTGTCCTCGGGGGTGGGGCGTGACGCCGGGCGGTCGGCGCCGTCGGTGCGGCCCGCGCGCGGAGCGGCGAGGTCGGCGACCAGCGGCGGGACGGCGAGCATGCCCTCCGGCGGCGCCTGGACGCTTTCGGCGTCCTCGGAGGAAACATGTTGTGCAACGGAGCGTTCCGCGAGCGGCGCCGGTGCGTCGGCGTGCCGGGCCTGCACACCGCCCTCGCGGCCGAACGGCGAGGTGCCGTCGGCGATGCCCGCGCGGGCCGCCGGTGCGGCCGACGGGCGGGCCGCCGGGCCGGGCGTCTGGCGGGATTCCCCGGGGGCGCTCGGCCGGTCGGTGCCGTGCTGGCCGGGGGTGTGCTGGGCGAGCGATCCCGCCGGGGATGAGCCGGTGCCCGGGGTGGTGCCAGGTGTCGAACTCGCCGGTGCGGCGCCGGTGCCGGGTGTGACCGCGCTCGGTGGCGCGGCGGCCGAGAGAGCGCCCGGCGGTGGCGGTGTCGCGCCGGGGATCGGGGCGGCGCCGGGGAAGCCGAATGCGGTACCGGTCGGCTGCGGTGCGCTGTCGGGCCGGGCGGGCGCGGTCCCGTCGAGGACGCGCGGGGCGGCGGTGCCGTCCGCGCTGCTGTCGGTCCGTCCTTCGGGGACCGAGGTCGACGGGTGCCCTGCGTCGCGCGGGGCGGCCGTGTCGGCGGTATCGCCGCGCGGCGCGCCCGTATCCCACTGGGTCGCAGCCGGATTCGCCTCCGCGCCGGCGTCGGACCGAGGGGCTGCGGCATCGGCGCCCGGCGCGGCACTCGTATCCGAGGGTGCTGCGGCCGAGCTCGCCTCCGGTGCTGCGTCGGGCCGAGGCGCGTCGGCTGCGGCATCGGCGCCCGGCGCGGCACCCGTATCCGAGGGTGGTGCGGCCGGACTCGTCTCCGGTGCGGCGGTCCGGGCGCCACCGTCTGCCGATTCGGGGGTCGCGGCGCGGTCGCCCGGCGTCGACGGGTCGGAGCCGTCCCGCGTCGCTTCCCCGTCGGTCTCGCGCTGCCCGTCGCCGGCGGTGTCGGTGCCCTCGGCGGGACGGCCGTCCGCGTCGGTCCGGCCCTGCCCGTCGGACTCGCCCCGGGTGCCTGCGTCGCCGTCGTCCTGCGGGGCGTGGTCCGCCGCGCGGCCCGGCGCGGTCTCGCCGTCGGCGGGTGCGGTGCTCCCCTCCCCCCGCGGTGTGGTCGGGTCGGCGGCGCCGGTCTCGGGCGGTGTCACGCCCGCCGCGGGCGAGGTCTGGCCGGCGGGTTCCCCGGCCGGCCCCGCTGCGGGGGCGGCGGTTCCCGGCGCGGTCGTCTCCGGCGCGATCCCGGCGCGGTCGGCGCCCGCGCCGGTGCTTCCCGCCGGGTCGGTGCCGTTCTGATCGCCGCCCACCGGGCCGGTGCCGTTCGTGTGGCCGCCGTCGGTGTTGCCGGTGCCGCCCGGGTCGGTGCCGTTGCCCGCCGGATCGAATCCCGGTGGCGTGCCGCCGATCCTCGGTTCGGGACGCGGCGGGTCCTGCGACGGCGCGGGATACCACTCCGGATGCCGGTTGTGGTAGAAGCCGTCGGCCATCGCCCGGCTCGCACCCGACATCGCACCGTTGGAGACGCCCGCGGTGAGCATGCGCGGGTCGAACTCGGTGTTCTTGGCGTTCTCCCAGGCCTTGTCCCAGCCGTCCTGGTAGGCGTCGATGCCGAACTGGGTCGCCACGCTCGCGGCGAAACCCGCGCCCGCGCCCACCGCGCCCGCCGTGGCACCGGTGACCGCGCCACTGAGCCAATTCGGCATGGCGTCGGGCAGTTTCTTGGCGATCCAGTCGCCGAACGGGCTCGCCGCCGCACCGCCCGCCGCCGAGCTGACGGCGGTGACGGCGACCTGCTCCCAGTTGATGTCGGGCCTGCGGCCGAATTCGACCTGGTAGGCCTGGATGCCGACTTCCTGGAAGGTTCCGATGAAGGTGTCGATGGCCATGTGCCGCACCAGGAATGTGGCCACCTTGCGCCCGACCAGGCGTGCCGTCCACTGGATGATCCGGTTCATCACCTGCTGGGCCAGGATGCGGATACCCACCCGAGTGACACCGATGGCAGCGGCCTGCACGGCGGGCGCGGTCGGCGGGAAGATCCACGCGGCCGCGATCTCGGCCGCCAGAATCGCCAGCGACGTGATCATCATCAGCTGGGCGTATTCGATCTCGGAGCCCACACCGTCCGCGGATTCGGCGATGAGGTCGAAGTTCTCGGCGAGCTTTTCCAGCGACTGATCGCCGCTGCGCAGGTCGTCGAACATCGTGACCATCTTGTCGATGCCCTCGCCCTGCGGATACGCGGCGAGGGAGGCGCTCTTGGCGGCGTCGATGTCGTCGAGGATCTCGCGCAACCCCTGGGCGGCCGTGCGCCAGTCGTCGGCGATCCCCCACATCCCCTCGGGCTCACCGGCGGGCCAGTCCGAGCCCGCGACCCACTCCAGCCACCGGAGATAGCCAGGCAGCTCAGCCATCAGCGCCTACCCGGCTCACCAACCGGAGTCGGTGACGCCGCGGTCGCGCCGGGCCGGATCGATCGCCTCCACGTCCTCGAACCGCAGGGCGGAGCTGTCGTCGTCGTCGACCACGGACCGTTGCCGGGCGGCGGGCGGTGCGGTCGACACCGGCGGCGGCGCCGGGATCTCGGCGTTCAGGTCGGGCATCCCCTCGACCAGGTCGGAGATCTTGGGCAGCCGCGCGCGCCGATCCTGCAGGGGCGCCAGCAGATCCTGGCCGCGTCGAGCCACCTCGGCGGCGGCCTGCTGCGCGGCCTCGGTCACCGCCTTGGCGATCTCGGGGTAGCCGAGATCCTCGATGCCGGAACCGAACTTGGTCTCGATGACGACTCCGTCGGCGTTGACGGTGACCGTCACCTGCTTGCGGACGGTCGCGCTGGCGACCAGCCGGGATCGCTCCTGTTGCAGGCGCCCGATCATCCGCATCTGCTGCCGGACCTCGTCGAGCACGGAGAGCATCTCGGCCTTGGCGTATTCGTTGCTCATGCGCTGGTGCGACCCGTTCAGGTGCGGTACTGGTCGCCGTTGCCGAGGTCCATCGTGCGCAGGTGGAAGGCGGCGTCGGTCTGCGAGGTGCTGAAGTTGTCGAACGTGGTGGCCATGTTGGCGGCGCTGGTGGTCAGATTCTCCCGCGAGACGAAGTAGCCGTTCTCGCCCTGGGTGAACTGGTCCCCGATCTTGTCGTTGCCCCACGGCGCGCCACGGCCGGCCAGCGAGGCCGACAGTGTGGTCAGGACGGCGTTGATCCGGTCCCTGACCTCACCGGTCTTCTGCGCCGCCTTGTCCAGCAACGGCGGATAGTTCTCCACACCCATGTTCGCTCCTCGAAAGCGCGTGCGTGGATTCGACCGTGCCAGCGGCGGGCGACCGCCCGGTATCGACAACGTGAACGCGAGGTGCCGCCCGGCTGACGTTCGGTGGCACAACGTGATTCGGTGGCACCTGGTTCGGCGGCACCTGGTTCGGTAGCGCTGCGGGCATGCGGCCGCTCAGCCGCGCAGCTCCCAGTGGCTCTCGGTGCGGTCGAGCATGGTCTCCACCGCATCGTCGATCTTCTTGGTCAGCCATTTGCGGCCCATGCCGACCGCCATCGGTGCCGCCGAGGGCAGTTCGATGACGTAGCGGCCGTCGCCGGGCAGGTCGCGCCACAGCAGGATGTGTTCGATGATGCCGCGCGGCCCGTACCGGGAGTGGCCCTGATGCACGGTGACGGCGCCGGTGCGCTCGGCCGGTGTCTCGAAGAACCGACGGCTGCGGGCGATCCCGGAATCGTCCCGGTCGTCGGTGACCAGCGACCGGACGCCGCCGTAACTCTCGAGATCGTCGACGTGCTCGGCGACCACCGGGATGCTGCCCGCGCGCCCCGCCTCCACTCCCGGCGGCAGCAGGCGCACGATCGCCTCGGCCAAACCGCGCGGCCCGCAGTCGTGGATGACGTACCCGCCGCTGTGCTCGACGGTCTCACCGGGTTTCTGCACCACCAGGTAGCCGCGGGCCCCGGTGCGCCCGCCGCGTGCCCGCACCCACAGCGCGGGATCGTCGCGGCCGCGGTCGTACCAGGTGAGCACCCGCACGGATACTTCCGGCCGGATCAGGATCGGGATGATCTCGCGCAAGTCCGGATCCGCGTTGGCCCGCAACCGTTCCCACACCTCGAACTTGGCCCGGTCGTAGTCCTCGGCGTAACGGATGCGCGCCAGGTACGTCAGCGGTTCCGGGATACGGCTGTCGCCGTAGCGCTCGCACAGCACGCGGAACTCGAGATCGGTGAACTCCCAGGTGCGGTTCACGACTCGACCACGGGGCGGGCGTAGTGCAGCGAATCCTCGTCCACCGCTTCCTGTTCCACGCCGTCGATGCTCTGCCGGACCAGCGGTTCACCCGGCGTGGACCCGGCGACCACGCCGGGCACGGTCCAGCCGGCACCGGGCTCGTAGGCCGCCGCGCGCGACGGGCCCGCGGAGACCGCGACACCGGGATCCGCGGGCACGCCCGGGGTCGGGAACGGGGCCAACGAGGTGTCGGGCAGCGCCGCGCGCGGGAACAGCCGCGAACCGCCGGAATCCGCGGGCGCGGGCGTCCCGGAGGTCTCGGCGGGCCGCGCGGTGTTCTGTCCGGTGGTCTGCGACTCGGTCGTCTGCGGCTCGGCGGCCTGCGGCTCGATGGATTGTGGCTCTGCGGGAATGCCGAGCAGATCCCCGAGGGGTCGCAGTTCCGGGTGGGCCGCGATGAGTTCGGCGAGTTGCGGCGAGTCGGCCAGGATCGTGCGCAGCTCCGGGAACCGGTCGAACAGCTGGGCCAGCGCACCGGTGTCGACCCCCGCGGCCTGCTGCTGGGGCAGTTGTTGCAGTGCCTGGGTGAGACCGGGCAGCGCCTGCGCCAGTGCCGGGACGGCCTGGGCGAGGGCGGGCAGCATGGACGACATCGCCGAGGTCAGGGCGCTGAGCATCGGCATCCCCTGGCCGGTGTCGCGCTGACCCGTGGGACTCTGTCCGGTGCCGGGGCCGGTGCCGGTCGATCCGGGTGCGGGCGTGCCGGTCGGGTTCTGCGTGGCGTTGGGGTCGCCCGCACCGGGGATCTGCGGTGTCTGCGCGGTCGGCGCGGGTGACGGGGTCGGGGTCGGGGCGGGATTGCCGGAACCGGGCTTAGCCGAGCCGGGGTTACCGGAACCCGGGTTACCGGAGCCGGGATTCCCGGAACCAGGATTCCCGGAACCCGGGTTACCCGACCCCGGGTTGCCGTTGCCCGGATTGTCACCGCGCGGACCGTCACCGCGGGGGTCACCCTTGCCCGGGTCGTCCGTCCGCGGCGGTGGTGGCGGCGCGCCGGGACCGGGCGGATCACTCACCATCGGGAACGACTTCTCCGACTGCAACGCCCCGGTGACGTAGTACTTGCCGAACTCGGCCTGGTAGTCGCCCAGGCTTGGCCCACCGCACGGCTTCTCCGGCTGCGACGGCATCTCCGTCTTGGTCCGGTGCAACCAGTCGGCGGTGTACTCGATGTTGGTCTCCATCACCTGGATGCCGCGGCTCAGCGCGACCACGCTCTCGGCGTATTTCCCGATGGCTTGGACGGCTTGGTCGGCGCCGTCGCTGCGCCAGCTTTCGGTGGTGATGACCTGAAGTTTGCGGTAGAGATCGTAGGCGGCGTCGTAGGACTTGTCGGCGATCTCACCCCAGATCGGGGCGACCGTCATCAGCGGCCACACATCGATCTTCTGCCCGAGGTCGTACAGCTCCGACCAGGACATGCTCTCCGGCTCCTCCGGTTTGACCGTCACGGTCACCGGGGCGAACTGCACGGCGGGCGGTGGCTGGCTGAGCCCCTTCGGCACCGCGGGCTCGCTGTCGTTCAGCATCGTTTTGGGGAAGTAGAACTTCCCGTTCTGCGCGTTCTGGTCGGGTTTGGTCCAGGGGATGTTCTTCGCGGCGGGATCGCCGACCACCTCGCCGAGCCTGCGCAACGTGTCACCGGACTGGTGGTCGGTGCCCTTGTAGGCCGCGCCCGCCGCCTTGAACAGCTCCACCAGGTCGGTGAGCGTCTCGATGTGCTTGTCGAACTGCTCATAGATGTCGACGGCGCGGTCGTTGAACGCCGTGGCCAGCCGCCCACCCGAGTCGAGACCACCGAACTGCGCCCCGGTGAACTTGCCGAGGCCCTGCCCGTCGTAGAGATTCTTGTATCCCTTGATGGCCGCGATCATGTCCGAGCAGGCGTTCGCGCTCTGCAGCGCCGCGTCCGGCCAGACCGAGACCTTCCGTGCCCCCGCCAGTCCCGACCACGCCGATTCCGCACCCACGCCAACGCTCCTCGATCCGCCACCGACGACTCCCGTCGCGGGCACCCTAGGCCCGAGTGGTGACGAGTCTATGGCACCCCGGTGACGCACGACAGCCGAGTGACGTCGAAGACCTTGCCGCTCTTGACCTTCCACGGGACGACGATCGGCGCCGAGCGGCCGGCCGCGGCGATGGGATGATCGTTGCCATGCGTGTACTCGTGCAGCGCGTGACATCCGCGCAGGTCACCGTGGACGGCGAGGTGGTCGGCCGGATCGAGCCGAACCCGCAGGGCCTGGTCGCGCTGGTGGGCGTGACCCACGGCGACGACGACGCCACCGCCCGCGCCCTGGCCGACAAGCTCTGGCGGCTGCGCATCCTCGACGGCGAGCGTTCCGCCGCCGACCTCGGCGCCCCGATCCTGGTCGTCAGCCAGTTCACCCTCTACGCCGACACCGCCAAGGGCCGCCGCCCGTCCTGGTCGGCCGCCGCGCCCGGCCCGGTGGCCGAACCGCTCGTCGACACCTTCGCCGCGACCCTGCGCGAGCTCGGCGCCACCGTGGCCACCGGCCGTTTCGGGGCCCACATGCACGTCGAACTGACCAACGACGGCCCGGTCACGCTGCTGCTGGAATCCTGACCGCCGCTCAGCGACTGGCCCGGAAGCCGCGGAACTTCCGCAGGTAGGAACCGATCTGACGCAGCGGAACCGGACGGGGCCAGTCGTCGGCGCGCAGATAGGCGTCGGAACCGCCGTCCACGAACACCACGCTGCCGCAGAGGAATTCCGCGGCCGGGGAGAGCATCATCAGCACCCAGTCGGCGATGTGATCGGGTTCGCCGAAGCCGCCGGTCGGCACCGGGAACGACTTGATCGCCTTCGCCTCGGCCGGGGTGGCCAGCTGCCGCTCCAGCAGCGGCGTCCGGATGGCGCCGGGCGCGATGACGTTGAGCCGGATGCCCGCGCCCGCCCATTCCCGCGTCACCGCGTGCCTGCGGGCCCAGCGGCTGACCGCGATCTTGGACCCGGCGTAGACGAACGGGGCGGCGTTCTTGCCGAAGATCTTCACCGTCCGCACCGCCTTGTCGGTGTCCCCGGCCAGGAACGCCCGGATCGTGCGGGCGGGCACGCCGGGCACCGTGGTGCTCGAATTGCTGCCGAAGACCACCACCCGGGCCGCCCCGGACGCGGCCAGCGCGCCGTGCCAGCCCTCCAACAGTTCGACCACGCCGAGATAGTTGACGGCCGCGATCACCGGCAGCCGGGACGGATCCGGCACCGGCCCGAGCCCGGCCGCCAGCACCGCGCCGTCGAGCCTGCCGTCGGCGGCGGCCAGCACCCCCGTGACCGCGCTGCGCCTGCCCGCGGGCGTGGCCAGATCCGCGACCACCTCGCAGTCGCGCAGGTCGACCCCGATCACCCGGTGCCCCTCGGCCCGCAATTTCTCGGCGACAGCCCTGCCCATGCCCGAGGCGGCCCCGGTCACCGCGTAGACGCCCATGTCCTGTCCCTTCGTTGCGACTGCGACGGAGTGTGCCAAACAACACCGCCGCGCGCACCGTGCGTCCCACCCAGTGGCGGCCGATTCGGCTCGCCCCTTCGGCAGCGCCGCGGCGGCGGATGTGGCAAACTCGGCGGGCACGAGTGCGGCCGAATCGACGACCGTGTGCGGAAGGTGATGCGGGAGTTGAAGATCGCGATGGAACCGAGCGCGATCGAGCGCCGGGTGGCGGCGGATCGCAGTGCGGCGCGGGACCGGACCGCCGAGAGCGAACTGCGGCTGGCGGCCTCGTTGTGCGAACTGGCGAAAGCCCTGCTCGAGACCAGAACCAACGGCGCGCTGCGCGACCGGACGGCGGAGGCCATCGCGCCTGCCCAGGAGGCCGTCGGCATCCGGTTGCACTGGCTCACCCACGGGCACGTCACCGCGCGGCACGCGGGCGATGTGCAGGAGGCGCTGCGCGTGTTCGAGCAAGCCACCCGGCAGACCGGGCACCGGGAACTGGCGGTGAGCACCATCCGCAACGCCTGCCATGCCTACCGCCAGGTCGCGCAGGCCTACCCGGCCGTCGCGGGCACCTGTGCCGACGGGCTCGGCAAGTGCGGGGTGTGGCTGGGCAGGCTGGACCAGAACGCGGCCGTGGCGGCCACCGAGGACGCCGCCCGCATCCGCGCCGAGCTGGCCGCCGCCCATCCCGAACTGGCGGGCAAGTACCTGGCGAGCCTGAGCACCCTGCTGCGCACGCTGATGGTGGGACGCTCGCGCAAACTGGCGGTGTCGATGTACCGCGAGCGGTACGCCTCGTTCACCCCGACCGGGCTACAGATCCGGTTGCGCGCCTGCGGCATCCGTGACCTGGACCTGACCCCGAAATCGCTGCGGGCACTCACCGAACTGGACTGCCGAACCCTCGAGCAGGCCGCCCGGCTCACCCAGCAGCAGATCCTGCGCAAGACCTCCGGCGACCTGTCCACCGTCGAGGAGATCAACTGGCGGCTGGCCCTGGTCGGGCTACGGCCGCTGGCGCCCGGTGAGGACCCCGAGCCGCCCGCCATGCCGGTGGAGATCGGCCCCACCTTCGGCGCGCTCGGCGTGCGCTGCCCCGACCGCGACGCGATCGCCCAGGTCAAGGCCGCCATCGTGGCCGCATACGCGATGGACGACGCGCGCCCGGTCGACGCCGCCGGTTACGGCGGCGAGGGCACCGACTGGACCATCGGCGCGGCCACGCCCAACCCCGCCACCGCGCTGGGCGACGACATCGTCATCGTGGATCTGTCCTACGGCGGCTGGATCACGGTGATGAGCCTCAACTGGGAACTCGCGCCGGTCGGCAGGCATCCGCTCGCACTGCGGCTGTCCCAGCAGTGGCCGGTCGTCAGCGTGACCGCCACCGACAACCAGGCCTACGAACTGTGCCGGTACGAGGGCGGCAAGCCGACCCAGTACGCGGCGATGGGCAGGCCGCCCGGCACGAGCACACTCGACCAGCCCTTGGCGCCGTTGGATTTCGGCTGGCTGGCCGCCTACGGCGCCAGCTTCGCCACCGAGAACAAGCTGCGCGTCGCCTTCGGCAACACCCAGAGCTTCGCCAACCTGACCTACCTGCCCAACAGCGGAATCCGGCAGGTGCGCAAGACCGCGCCGCTGCTCGACCACGATCACGTGCTGTACTTCCGCACGGACGCACCGTGACCGGCAGCCGGTAGGATCGCGGGCCGTGGCCGCCGACACCTTCGCCGCCGAACGCGCTCGACTGCTCGCCGAGGGCGAGCGGCTGCGGGCGCTGCGCGACACCGATCCCGACGCCGTGTTCGCGCTGTTCGACGTGCACAAGCAGTACGAGCAACTGCTTCCCGACGTGGTGGTCGCGCGCTGCCCCTTCACCGGCACGCCGGTGTCCTGGCCGATCGACCTGGTCGACCTGGACGGCTGGTACTGGGATTACGACGTGCCGACCCGCCGGCTGGTGGATCCGGTCCCGCCCACCTGGCTGGCCATGGGCGGCGCGGTCCGGCTGTCCGAGCCGGTGACCCCCGCGCCGTTCGACTGCATGCCCGGCCCCGACCGCCCCTACGTCGTCCCCCGATTGCTCGCGCGCGAGGAGGTGCGCGCGGTCGTCGTCGAACTGCCGATCGGCGCCCACACCGGCTGGGCCATCACCTATTTCGGCACCGCGCGGCCCACCGACGCCGCCCTGGAGAACCTCTGGGGCACCCGGCGCTACGACACCTATGACGCGCGCGGCCACTGGCGCGGCTGGGCCGAACACCAGCAGAACACCGCCGACTACGACTTCGACCTGGCGCCCTGGCTGGCGTCCGGGAAGCTGCGGTGGATCGCCCCCGGCGACCCGACCGCGACACTGCGCGAGGGCAGCGACGGCTGTCCCTACACCGCCGTCGACGGCGACGGGCGACTGCAACTGGTGCGGCAGGGACGCGTCATCCGCTTCTGAGCGGCCGTGTTCATATTGAGTTCACCTTCCGGCTGTGGCACAGTCGATTCCACGTGCTGCGTAACCGGGAGGGAGTTCCACGATGGGCAGAGTCCAGGTGACCTCGCAGAGCTTGTCCGCGCTGGCCGGTGACGTGGAGAGCTTCGGTGAACGGCTGCGCCGCATCGCCGACGCGGCCGACGCGGCGACCTCCCCCGGCCCGTCTGCCTGGGGCGACGACGAGTTCGGCACCCGGTTCGCCGAGGGCGAGGACGCCAAGGGCTTCCGTCCGGGCGCCACCACGATGAGCACCAACGCGCGCACCATCGCCACCACCTTCGACAACCTCGCCGGCGGGCTGGCCACGGCCGCCGGTGAACTCGCCCGGCTCGAACAGGGCAACAAGCTGACCTTCTGACGCCGGGAGGCACGCATGCCGAAGGATTTCGCCGAGGCCGCCACCGCCGACATCCTGGACGGGTTCGCCGCCCAGATGCGCGCCATCGCGACGGCCGCCGAGCAGCGCGCCGAACTCACCGCCACCGCCTACGCCCAGGGCAAGCGGGTGAAGGTGACGGTCAACGCCGACGGCGCGGTGCTGGAGACCCGATTCTCCGCCGACATCGGCGATCTGGACTACGACGAGATCGCCCGCGCCGTCACCGCGGCCGCGCAGGAGGCCGCCAAGGAAGCCGCACGGAAAGCGCAGGAGTTGCTGGCGCCGGTCGCCGAGCAGCGGGCGCGCATGCCCAAGCTCTCCGACCTCATCGACGGCATGCCCGACCTCGAATCACACCGGCCGTCGATCCCGCCCGCCTCGATGGCGCCGCTCAGCGCGCGGGAACAGCCCACGGCCGACCCGATGCCGGCCGGCTCCGAACCGGTCGAGGACTACGAATCCTGGCGCGCCGCCCGCGCCACCGGTGTCACCGACGAGGGATGGTGACGGGGTCTACCAGCTGGCGAGCGTGCTCGCGTAGTGGTCGCGCAGCGCCGCCAGCCGCGCCGCGTCGAACCGGCCGGGTTCGCGTTCGTAGACCGCGCGCCCGTCCACGGAGGTGAAGGCGGTCGCGGGCACCGCGCTCGCCCCGGCGGGTACGAACTTGAGCACCTCCTCGACGGCCGCGAGTGCGGTCGCCAGCGTGTGCCGCGCCGTCCGGCGCCGGGAGTCGTCCAGCGCCGCCCCCGGTTCGGGCAGCCGGCGCGCGCAGCGGTCGGAATACCACAGCCACACCCCGGGATCGAGCAGCTGGGAGGGTCGCTCGTCGCCGAAGCGCACCCCGTCCGCGGGCGGCACGAGCACCTGTTCGGGGATCCGGAACAGGTATTCCCGCTCGGCTCCGCACACCGCGCAGCCGCCGCGGTAGCGGCCGACCAGCTCGCCGTCCACCCGGAGCACGGCGCTGTCGAACGCACAGTCCTTGGAACCGCACACGTGGCACGGCTGCAACCGCAGGAACACCCTGGCTTCGGCGTTACTGCGGGCGAGCGGAAGTGACTGCGGCACAGCGGCTCCCCTCATGGCTCGTGACCGTAATTGGCGCGCTGGGCCGGTGTCAGCGTGGCGACCGCCAATTGCCCGGCGCCCTCGCACACCGGGCAGACGCGGCGGTCGAAGCACTCGGGGCAGCGACGCCTGCCCCGCTGTTCGTCGGGTACCCAGCCGCGGCCGTGGCACTGCGGGCACCAGCCGGTGCCCGCGCATTCGTAGCAGAGCAGATAGCCGTCGTCGACGTCGTCGGCGGTGCGGACCGGGGGCGGCGCGTCCAGGGACGCCGGGGGACGCAGCGCGACGGCGGCGGTCTCGCCGGTATAGAGCACCACCGTCGACGTGGTCGAGAAGCGCACGCGCAGCGCGAGTTCCGGCCGGGTGCCGGACACGATCAACGGCCCGTCCGGCCCGTCGGGTGCTTCCCGGTGCACGGTCCAGCCCGCGGCGGCCAGGGCGGCGGCGGCCCGCTCGGCCAGTGTCGCCGGTGCTACCGCGGGATCACGGGTGGCGCGGACGGTGAGCGTGTGCCGGTAGCGCACCGGCTCGTGCCAGTCGGCCACCCGTGGCTCCGCCGGCGGACGCACCTCGGCGCCGGGAGTACACACCGCGACCAGCTCGGCGACCCGCTCGTGCAGTTCGCCGCCCCAGCGGTCCAGTTCGGCCCGCGCGTCCGCCATCTCTGCCATTCCGTCCTCCGCCAGTCGACGCTACCACCGCCGAAACCCGTGATCATCGCACTGCCCGCGCACACCGCCGGGCATCCGGACCGGGCCCCCGGCGCGACGCGCGGAACCCGCTGTTCGTATTGTCTTCATCGAGCGGTTGTGACAGAGTCGATTCTGCGTCACCAATCGAAAGCCGGATCGGGACAGTCGTTTCGAGGGAGGAGAGTCCGGCGGGACACGCCGGCGTGCTGAGCGAGGAGCTTGGAGTGGGAGGGTTCGCGCCATCGGCTCATTCGTCCGGCTCGCGGCCCGGCCACGCCGCTGAGAACTGAGGTTCCCCGTGGCCCTGTACTTTCCCTCGTGGCTGGAGCCGTTCGAGTGGCTCATCGGCGCGGACTGGCCGCACGGCAACGAAGACCTGATGTGGCAGATGGGCCGCGAACTCCAGCAGGTCGCCGGGGACATCCGCGAGCTGATCCCCGATCTCGACGGCATCATCAGCGGTCTCGCCAACGCCTACCCCGACGGCAGCGGCGGCGAGAAGATCCTCGAGTGGATCCAGCCGCTGCGCGACGGCGACGGTTCCGCCGAGGCGCACGGTTCGCTGCGCCAGTTCGCCGACAACTACCAAGCGCTGGCCGACTCCGCCGATTCCATGGGCGATCAGCTCGAGGCCGCGAAGCTGAACTTCTACATCGCGGGCGGCTGGCTGGTGGCCGAGGTGGCGTGGGCGCTGGCATCGGGCCCGGCGAGTCCGTTCGCCACGGCGGCGGTCTTCGCCAGCGCCCGGGTGGCGTTCCGGGCGATCAGCAACGCCTTCATCCGGCGGATCAGCGAGATCATCGTCCGGATGATCGGGCGGCGGATGAGCGCCGTCGCCGCCAAGCGGGTCGGTGACCTCATCGGGCACATGACCTTCGAGGTGATGCAGGAAGCATTGATCGAGACCTTCCAGGGCACCACCCAGGAACTGGCGGTGCAGGCCTACCAGAACGCCAAGGGTCACATCGACGGGTACGACTGGAACGCGGTCGGGCTCAACGCCGCCATCTCGGCCGTCGCGGGCGGCGCGGGCGGCCTCGTGGGGTTCGGCGCGGGCAGGCACATCGACACCAGCATGGGCGGCTGGCGGGGTGCGTTCAACGGCGCGCTGGTCAGCGGGCTGGCGGGCACCGGCGGCGCGGCGGCGGCCTACGGTGCCACCGGATTGCTCACGGGCAATTGGGATTTCGATCCGCGCAGCATCACCGGCGGCGCGTTCTCCGGCGCACTGCCCGGCGGCATCTACGGCTACCGCGGCACCGGCGAGTTCACCGGGCCAGGCGGCGGGCCGGTACAGACCGTCCCGCCGGTCGACGGCAGCCTCGCCCCACCCGTCCCGGGTGACCCGGCCACCGTCCCCGCCGGCGACAGCGGCACCGATCCCGGTGCCGGACAGCCGAGGGCGAGCGACCCGACCGCGACCGGAACCCCGGGCGAGCGCGCTCCCGGCCAGACGCCCACCACCGGTGACCGCGGCACCGATCCCGCGACCGGCGACCGCGGCACACCGGCCGCCGACCGCTCCCCCACCGCGGAGGCACCCGGGCAGACCGACCCCGCGTCCGGCACCCGCACGGCCGACGACGCGGCGCCGGGCGCCACCACACCGGCGGCAGCCGCCGCGCCCGGCGCGGAGTCCGCGGGCGGTCCGACCCCGCAGTCCACCCAACCGGCCGGCTCGGTCGGCGACGTGCCGTCCGCCCAGGCCGACGCCGGGCCGACCACCGAGGCCACCCCGACCCCGGACGCGGACACCGCGACGGACGGTGGGTCCCCGCCCGCGGCGGACACCAGACGCGAATCCGATACCGGCGACGAAGCGCCGGGCCACCAGACCGCCGACTCGGCCACCCCCACCCCTCGGGACACCGCCGCGGACACCCCGACGGGCGAGGCCCGCGACTCCACCGGCACGCCGGGCCAGGGCGAGCGGACCGGGGTCACCGACCGCAACCCACTCGACACCCGCGCCGGTGTGTCGACGGCCGCGACGGCGGGCACGCCCGGCGCGGCGACGGCCGGTGGCACGGCGCTACCGAATGGTGCGCTGCCCGGCGCCGGAATACCCGCTGCCACTGCGGCGCCCGGCGCGGGTGCGCCCACCCCCGGCCCCGGTACCGCCCCGGTCGGCGGCACTTCGTCGTCGGGCACCGCTACGCCGCCGGGCACCTCCACGTCGACGGGCACCTCCACGTCGGCGGGCACCTCCACACAGCCGGGCACCTCCACGTCGACGGGACAGCCGGGCACCTCCACGTCGACGGGCACCCCCACACAGCCGGGCACGTCTACCTCGCCGGGCACCCCTACGCCGGCGGGCACCTCGGCGGCGACGGGAACCGCGAACCAATCGACCGCTCCTGGCGACGGCGCACCCTCCGCAACGGTTGCCCAGCCGCAGCCGACGCCCACCGCGGATGGCCGACCACCGGCGTCCCCCGGCACGGCACCCGGTGCTTCGATCGCCCCCACGCACGCCTCCCCCGCAACCGTCGACGGACACCTGTCCGCGGCCCCGTCGGCAGCCACGCACGCCGCACCCGCGACCGTCGACAGTCACGCACCCGGGACCCGGGCACCGCACCCACCGCGGACGGTCGAGTCGATGCCGCCCCCGGCGCCACATCCGCCCCGGCCGCGGGCGCGCCGACCGGCTCGATCACCGAAACATCCCCGGCTGCCCCGGCTTCCGCCGGTGCCGCCAGGGCGGGGATCGTGGACGGCAGCGTCGCGCCGCCCGTGGTCGCGGTGCAGGCCCGGTCCACCGGTGTCGACGTGCCCGCCGCCGACCGTGGCGGCGACGCCGGTCTCGTGGTCCCGGTCGGGCCCGTCGTGCCGGTGCCGGAATCCAACCCGCGGATGCCGTGGAGCGACCGGCCGGGCGACCAGCGCGGTACCGCGGGCCCGGTGGGCGACTTCCGCGGCGATGCCCGGCCCGCCGACCTGCCCGGACTGGACCAGGGCCAGCTGCTGGCCGAGATCGGCAACAATCTGCTGCTGATCACCCCGGGATCGATCGCCTGGAACCGCGACGGCGGCTACTTCGTCCTCCCCGATGGCCGGGAGATCCACGTGCGGGTCGCGCCGACCGAGGACGGCGCCGTCGCCGAGTTCGGGCCGCTCGACGGCCGCCCGGAGGCTGGCTACGAGGTGCGCGTGTCGCCCACGGCCCGAACGGCGGACATCCCGCGCGCGGTCGCGCACGAGCTCGCCGAGATCGCGTTGTCGCTGGAACCGACGATCGACATCGACCCGGCCACCGAGACACCCGCCACGCTCACCACCCACCTGGGCGGTCGCTTCGCCGAACTGCGGGTGCTGCTCGCGCACATCGACCGCGCCACCTTCGACCCCGCCCGCACCGCCGAACTGCCCGCCCTGCGCCGGGACCTGGCCGACCTGGCCGCTCATCTCGGCCTGACCGATCCGGCCCGCGCCGCGCAGGCGCACGAGCTGCTGTCCCGGTACGACCCGGTGCTGGCCGGGCGATTCGACCTCGAACAGGACAGCCCCTTCGCGCAGCGCCCCGCGATCGGGCCCGACACCGCGGACTTCGGCGACCTCGCCGACTACCGGACGCTGCTCGAACAGCGCCTCGGCGACGAGAGCCTGGCCAGGATGGAAACGCTCGCGACGCAGGGCCGCATCCGGGAGGAGCTGGTCCGCCGCGTGTTCGACCCGGTGTTCACCGGCAAGCAGGCGGCCGCCGCGCGCAAGACCGTGCCGGCCAAACAGCTGTTCGCGGCGCTCGACCCGATCAACGCCGCCCTCAACGACACCACGCTCACCGAGGTCCAGCGCGCCGCGGCCGTGCACGCCGCCATCGACAACCTCCGGGCCGCCCTGCCCGACGCCTTCCGGGAGACCCTGGGCGAGGACGGCTTCCGCCGCATGCACGAGGCCGCCGACGACCTGGGCACGCAACCGCGCCGCTTCGCGACCGAGCTGAACCACGCCGACGCGACCGTCACCCTCGACGGCGAAACGATGCCGTTCGCGGATCTACTGCGCGAGGTCGACCGCGCCAACCGGGCCGCGACCGCACTCGGCGTCAACGTCGAGTACACCGTGGTGGTGCACGATCGAGTCGACGGACGCGCGGCCGTGGAGATCCTGCCGCGCCCCCGCCCGCAGCACCGGCTGCCGTTGGAGCAGAACGTCTTCGGGCAGGACAACGAGCGCATCGCGCACCGGCCACGGCCCGCCGCGCCCGCCGCCGCCACGGGTGCGCACACCATCGATGTCGGCGTCGGCCGCAGCGCCTTCGCGGTGGAGATGACGCCGGCGCCCGACCGCGCGGGCGAGGGCCTGATCATCAAGACCGAACTCGCCTCGGAGTTCCCGGTGGCCGCCCAGCGCCGCCGCGACCGCGGCATCCTCGACCCCGGCCCGCTGACCGAGCCGGGCACGGTGATGGTGTTCGGTGACATGCTCTTCGACGGGCACGTCCTGGCCGAGGACGGTGCGGGGCGGATCGGCCGCATCTACATCAACAACGTCAGCGCCCACTTCGACGACGACGTCTACGACGCACTGGCCCGGAGCATGATCGACGGCCTGGCGCCCGGCGCGCGCATCGAGTTGCAGTGGGACATGAAACCGGAGAAGTCCGAGGCCGACGGCGGCTACCCCGGGGACCGCGGCCACATCGACGGCGACCGGCTGTGGGAAGCGCTGGAGCAGCTGTTCGCCGACTCGGAGCTGCCGTTCCGCATCGACGAGCGCACGGAGTTCCCCGGCGCGGGCAACGACGACTACGACTACACGATCAACGCGGGCGGCAGCAACGTCCTCGACGCGGGCAAGATGGCGAAGTTCACGCCCCCGCGGCCCGACCACCGCATGGTGATCGTCTACGAGCCCACCGGGCCGGCCGCGACCACCCCGGCCTCGACAACTCCCGCCGCCACCACACCGGCAGAGGGCACCCCTGCCCCCGGTGACGGCGGAATCGGCGACGGCACCGACGACACCGCCGTGCCCGTGCCCGGCGACGACGAACCGACCCCCGAACAGATCGAGGAGCTCTACGGCATCCCGATCGAGAACCAGCAGAAGCTCCAGCGCTATGTCGACCGGTACGGCCTGCGGATGTTCGTGCGGCCCACCAACCCGGATTCGGTGCCGCATCTGAAACGCGGCGCGGTCCCCAAGCCGATGGCGATCAAGGACAAGACGATCAACGACCTCGACATCGAACTCGGCGCACCACCGGAAGCCAAGGGGCTGGTCGGCCGGTTCGCCCCCGGCATGCTGCGGATGCCCGACACCGCCGGAATGACACCGGAACACAGTGCGGCACTGGAGAAGCGGCTGCAGGACCGCACCGCCGACTTCGACGCCTACGAGACGAGCATGCGCGAGTTCGAGCGGCAGGGCACCTTCCGAACCACGGAGCAGGGCATCGTAGAAGCCGCCGTCGACGGCGAATTCCGCCCCATCACCGGCGACCACGACCTGTTCGATCTGCGACATGCCGACGGCACCCGCCTCACGCCCGCCGAACTGCGCGAGCACGAACGCAACCTGGCCATCCTGCGCGCGGGTGTGCAGCACGGCCCGCACGTCTACTGGGACCCGCCCTCGGCCTACCAGCGGGAACGCAACTTCGAGAAGATCATCGACTCACACCAGCCCGACCCCGACCCGGACACCGACAACGAACCGCTGGTGGTGTTCGGGGCGCTGCGGCCGCCGCGGGTCGAGTGGGCCGATCTGTCGGTCGAGGGCGTCGACCGCACCATGACCTCCTGGCACGTGGCCGACGCGCTGAGCCGGCTACCCGGCGACACCGGCGACATGGTGAACCGCGTCACCGAACTGACCGCCGATCCCGGCTTCGACATCGCCACCTACCGCTCGTGGCTGGACGCCGACGACGAGCTCGCCGGTGAGCTGCGCCCGGGCACCCCCGAACACGAGGTCGCCCTCATCCGCCGCAGCGCCGAAACCCTCAGCACCCCCGAGGACGTGCGCCGTGCCGTCGCCGACGCCCTGGCCGCCCACCGCGACGTCCCGGTCTTCCGCTCCCCCGAGGAACAACACGACATCGCCGCGAAATCCGGGGCGACGCCCGTCGAATCGACCACGCCCGCCGCCGATTCCGACGACACCGCAGCGGACGACACCGCGATCCCGGACGCCACGACGGACCCCGCGCGCGCCGCCCTGATCGAGGAACTGACCAACGACCCCGACTTCGACCCCGACGACTACCGCGCGTGGCAGGGCTACGGTCAGCGGCTCGCCCTCGCCGCCGACATCGACCACCGCCCCCGGGGGCTCATGGCGGTCGTCGTCGACGGTGCGGTGCGGCTGTTGGCCCCCGGCACACCGGCTCATCTGCGCGCGCTGCTCGAGCAGATCCCCGCGGCCCCCACCGACCGCGCCGAACTCGCCGCGCGCGTCGAGCACGCCTTCCTGCCGAAGGATCTGCCCGCCGCCCGCAATCCCGACCACGCGGTGGAGGTCGCGCGCTGGGAACTCGGCGCGTATCCACCCCACGACCACACCGTCGCCCCGATCGATCCCGGCCCGAAGGCCATCGCCGACCTGAGCAACCATCCGGACGGCGTGACCAGGAACAGCGACGGACTCATCATCCGCATCGGCGGACGGCCGGTCGGCGAGGTGGTCGACGCCATCGCCCGCGACCGGGCCGAGAAGTTCACCGCCGCCCGCGCCACCCCGGCCGGCGAGTCGAACGCGGCGGGCCGGAGCCGGGTGGCCCGGTGGCAGGAGAAGGGCATCTACGCCAACTTCAAGTCGCACGGCAAGGTGTCCGCGGTCGTCATGGATCTGCGGACCGGCGTGGTGTACGAAGGCTTCAACGGCTCGGGCGCGGACACTCTCGCCGCGGACGACACCCATCCGACCATCGAACACAACATCACCGAGATGCGCAGGCGCGGCCACATGCTGGAGAACGGTGGCTATCCCGCGCTCGATCGCGCGGGCAACCCGGAATCGCCCGCGCTGACCCGCCCCTACCCGCACTTCGACAACCCCTACGGGCACGCCGAGGTGAAGGCCGCCAACGAGGCACTGTGGGCGCGCGACGAGCACGGACTCGACGCCTCGCCCGCCGCGATGGCCGAGTTCTATTCGCAGACGTACTCGCTGGTCCCACCCAAGGACGAGAACGGCGATCCGCTGCCGCTGGAACCCAAGCCGTACTGCGCGAACTGCCACCATACGATGGGCAGGGCGACCAATCACAGCGGCAGGTATCACAGCTTCCCGCACCTGCCCGCGCACCTGGTCGACGGGTACGTCCCGGAACCCCACCGGGATTCGGACACACCCGAGCCACCGAACGACGAGCCGGGCCGCACCGAGCACGAGCAGGAGGGCCAGTGAAACGCATCGACCTCGCGGTGGACGCCGTTTCGTACGCCGACGACCAGCGCCTCGAGCACGACGGCGAGCCGTTCACCGGCGAGGTGGTCGAGCAGGTCGGCGGACAGCTGGTATCCCAGCAGTTCTACGTCGACGGCCTCGCGCACGGGCCGGAACGGGAATGGTGGGCCGACGGCGGGCGCAAGGCCGAGGGCGAGATGCGCCACGGCATGCCGGTGGGCGTGCACCGGTTCTGGCACCGCAACGGACAGCTGGCCGAGGAACGCGAATTCGACGACGCCGGACGCATGATCCGGCGCCGGAAATGGGATGAGAACGGCGACCCCGTCGAGATCGCCGCGGGTCGCCGCGCTCGACGGGGTATCTGAGACCTACTCCGGCCGCGGGGTGAGAATCCGCGGCCCGTCCTCGGTGACGGCCACGGTGTGTTCCCAGTGCGCGGCGCGGCTGCCGTCGACGGTGACCACGGTCCAGTCGTCGTCGAGCACCTTGGTCTGGGTGGTGCCGAGGGTCAGCATCGGCTCGATGGCCAGTACCGAACCGACGACCAGCTGCGGGCCACGGCCGGGCTCGCCCTCGTTGGCCAGGAACGGGTCCATGTGCATCTCGCGGCCGATGCCGTGACCGCCGTACCCGTCGACGATGCCGTAGGCGCGGCCGTGCTCCTGCTCGGCCGCCCGGGTGCCCAGCTCGATGGCGTGCGAGACGTCGGTGAGCCGGTTGCCGGGCACCATGGCCGCGATGCCCGCCTCCATCGATATGCGGGTCGCCTCGCTGAGCAGCCGGTCGGCCTCGATGATCGAGCCGACGCCGAAGGTCCAGGCGGAGTCGCCGTGCCAGCCGTCGAGGATGGCGCCGCAGTCGATGGACACCAGGTCACCCTCGGCGAGGATCTCCTCGGCGCTGGGGATGCCGTGCACGACCCGGTCGTTCACCGACGAGCAGATGGAGCCGGGGAAACCGTGGTAGCCCTTGAACGAGGGCACCGCGCCCGCCTCGCGAATGGTCTGCTCGGCGACCTCGTCGAGCTCGAGGGTGGACACCCCCGGCTTGGCGGCCGCGCGGACGGCGACGAGAGCGCGGCCGACCACCGCGCCCGCCGCCGCCATCGCGTCGAGCTCACCGGCGGTGCGGAACGGCACCACCTTCTTGTTCTTCCGGCCGAAGACCACTGGTTCAGCGCTCCGGCGTCAACGGCCGAGCGCCCGCAGCGCCCGCTCGTTGACCTCGTCGACCTCGCCGACACCGTCGACCGTGACGACCAGGCCGTCGTAGTGGTCGAGCAGCGGCTCGGTCTCCTCGCGGTAGACCCGCATGCGGTTGCGGATGACGTCTTCGGTGTCGTCGTTGCGGCCGCGCGCGAGCATGCGCTCGACGACGGTGTCCTCCGGGACGACGAAGCACAGCACCGCGTCCAGCTTGGAGTTCATGTCGCCGAGGATCTTCTCCAGCGCGTCGGCCTGGTCGACCGTGCGCGGATACCCGTCGAGGACGAACCCGTTGGCGGCGTCGGGCTCGTTCACCCGCGCCTCGACCATGCGGTTGGTCACATCGCTGGGCACCAGGTCGCCGGCGTCCATGTACTTCTGGGCCTCGCGGCCCAGCGGGGTCTGCTGGCTGATGTTCGCGCGGAACAGGTCCCCGGTGGAGATGTGCGGGACGCCCAGCTTTTCCGACAGCAGGACGGCCTGGGTGCCCTTGCCGGCACCCGGCGGACCGAGCAGTACAACTCTCACTTGAGGAACCCTTCGTAATTTCTGTTCATCAGCTGGCTTTCGATCTGCTTCACCGTGTCCAAACCGACGCTCACCATGATCAGTACCGCGGTGCCGCCGAACGGCAGGTTCTGGATGCCACCGGAGTTGCCGATGTCGAGGAACACGTTGGGCAGGACGGCGACGAGACCGAGGTAGATCGAGCCGGGCAGCGTGATGCGACTCAGCACGAAATTCAGGTAATCGGCGGTCGGCTTACCGGGACGATACCCGGGGATGAAGCCACCGAACTTCTTCATCTCGTCGGCGCGTTCCTCCGGATTGAAGGTGATCGCGACGTAGAAGTAGGTGAAGAAGACGATCAGGCCGAAGTAGATCGCGATGTAGATCGGGTTGCTGGGATTGACCAGGTATTTCTGGATGATCTCCTGCCACCAGCTCGGATCGGTGGCGGTCTGCGAGCCGGTCAGCTGTGCGATCAGGTTCGGCAGGTACAGCAGGGATGAGGCGAAGATCACCGGGATGACACCGGCCTGGTTGACCTTCAGCGGGAGGTAGGTCGAGGAGCCGCCGTACATCTTGCGGCCGACCACGCGCTTGGCGTACTGCACCGGAATCCGGCGCTGGCCCTGCTCGACGAAGATGACCGCGACGATGATCAGGAACGCGGCCACGCAGACCAGCGCGAAGACCATGCCGCCGCGGCTGTCCAGGATCGCCTTGCCCTCGGTGGGGATGCGGGCGGCGATACCGGCGAAGATGAGCAGCGACATGCCGTTGCCGACACCGCGCTCGGTGATCTGCTCGCCGAACCACATCACCAGCGCCGCGCCGGCGGTCATCACCAGGACGATGATGATCATGCCGAAGATGCTGGTATCGGCCAGGATGTCCTGCTGGCAGCCCTGCAACAGCTGCCCGCGCGCGGCGAGCGCGACCAGGCCGGTGGCCTGCAGGATCGCCAGCGCGATCGACAGGTACCGGGTGTACTGCGTCATCTTCGTCTGGCCGGATTGGCCTTCCTTGCGCAGTTCCTCGAACCGCGGGATGACGACGGTGAGCAGCTGGATGATGATGCTCGCGGTGATGTAGGGCATGATGCCGATCGCGAAGACCGACAACTGCAGCAGCGCACCACCGGAGAAGAGGTTGATCAGCTGGTAGATGCCGGCGTTCTCACCGCCGGAGACCAGGTCCACGCACTCCTGCACGGCCTTGTAGTCCACGCCGGGAGACGGCAACGAGGCACCGGCTCGGTACAGCGCGACCAACCCCAGCGTGAAGAGAATCTTCCGCCGTAAGTCCGGAGTCCGGAAGGCCGATACGAAGGCGGAAAGCACAGATCCTCCTGGCGCGAACGACATGGTCAAGACATGGATGTTTCAGCTGAGGACGCCGAAAACCATGACGAGGCTTGGCTTGGCAGAGCTATTGAACTCTAACAGTGGCACCGGACGAGGCTTCTCGTCCGGTGCCACTACGTCAGAGCCTACCGTCAGGCCAGCTCGGTGACAGTGCCACCGGCCGCGGTGATCTTCTCCTTGGCGGAGCCGGTCACCTTGTCGGCGGTCACCTGGACCGCGACGCCGATCTCGCCGTCGCCGAGGACCTTCACCAGCTGGTTCTTGCGCACCGCGCCCGCGGCGACCAGCTCGGCCTTGCCGACCGTGCCGCCCTGCGGGAACAGCTCGGCGATGCGGCCCACGTTCACGACCTGGTACTCGGTGCGGAACTTGTTGGTGAAGCCCTTGAGCTTCGGCAGCCGCATGTGAATCGGCATCTGGCCACCCTCGAAGGCGGCCGGGACGTTCTTGCGCGCCTTGGTGCCCTTGGTACCACGGCCCGCGGTCTTGCCCTTGGAGCCCTCACCGCGACCCACGCGGGTCTTGTCGGTCTTGGCGCCGGGGGCGGGACGCAGGTGATGCAACTTGATGGTCATGTCAGACCTCCTCAACGGTCACGAGGTGGCGCACGACGTTGATCAGCCCGCGGTTCTGGGGGTTGTCCTCCCGCACGACCGACTTGCGGATGCCACGCAAACCGAGCGTCCGCAGGCTGTCGCGCTGATTCTTCTTGGCGCCGATCGAGCTCTTGATCTGGGTCACCTTGAGATCTGCCATTTACCTGGCACCTCCAGCCGCCTGAGCGCGCGCACGCAGCATGCCCGCAGGAGCGACGTCCTCGAGCGGCAGGCCACGGCGGGCCGCCACCTCTTCGGGGCGCTGCAGCTGCTTGAGAGCCGCAACGGTCGCGTGCACGACGTTGATGGCGTTGTCGCTGCCGAGCGACTTCGCCAGGATGTCATGGATACCGGCGCACTCCAGCACGGCGCGCGCCGCACCACCGGCGATCACACCGGTACCCGGCGAAGCCGGACGCAGCATGACCACACCGGCGGCCGCCTCACCCTGGACCGGGTGGGTGATGGTGGAGCCGATCATCGGGACGCGGAAGAAGCCCTTGCGCGCTTCCTCGACACCCTTCTGGATGGCCGCGGGAACTTCCTTGGCCTTGCCGTAGCCGACGCCGACCAGGCCGTTGCCGTCGCCGACGATCACCAGCGCGGTGAAGCTGAAGCGACGGCCGCCCTTGACGACCTTCGACACACGGTTGATCGCGACGACGCGCTCGAGCTGGTTCTTCTCGGCCGCGTTGTCCCGACGGTCACCGCCACCGCGGCGGTCGCCGCCGCCACGACGGTTGTCACGGCCCTCGGGGCCATTGCTGTTCTGTCCGGCGGGTCCGTTTCCGCCGTCACGCCGCTGACGTCCCGGCATCAGACGTTCCTTCCGTTCGCAGTCTTCATCATCAGAACTTCAACCCGCCTTCACGAGCGGCATCGGCCAGCGCCGCGATGCGGCCGTGGTAGTCGTGACCACCACGGTCGAACACGACGGCCTCGACACCGGCCGCCTTGGCGCGGGCGGCGATCAGCTCGCCGACCTTCTTGCCCTTGGCGGTCTTGTCGCCCTCGACGGCCCGCACATCGGGCTCGATCGAGGAGGCGG
The DNA here is from genome assembly GCF_001182745.1 of Nocardia farcinica. Classification (NCBI taxonomy): domain Bacteria; kingdom Bacillati; phylum Actinomycetota; class Actinomycetes; order Mycobacteriales; family Nocardiaceae; genus Nocardia; species Nocardia farcinica. The sequence continues at coordinate 3,462,612 of NZ_LN868938.1, forward strand.
CGGCGATGGTCTTGCCGACCGTGTCGTCCACCAGCTGCGCGTGCAAATGCCGCGAGGAGCGGTGGACCACCAGGCGCGGACGCTCGGTGGTGCCGGCGATCTTCTTGCGCAGGCGGAAGTGGCGGCGCGCCTTCGACAGACGGCGCTGGGTGGAGACGTCCTTGCCCAGCGGAATGCGCTTGGACTTCTGGTTTTCGGTTTGCGCCATGATCACTTACCCGTCTTTCCGACCTTGCGGCGAACGACCTCGCCTGCGTAGCGGATGCCCTTGCCCTTGTACGGGTCGGGCTTGCGCAGACCGTGGATGACCGCCGAAATCTGGCCGACCTTCTGCTTGTCGATTCCGGACACGGAGAACTTGGTGGGCGATTCCACCGCGAAGGTGATGCCCTCGGGGGCCTCGACCGGCACCGGGTGGCTGTAGCCGAGCGCGAACTCCAGGTTCGAGCCCTTGGCCTGCACGCGGTAACCGACGCCGAAGATTTCCATCTTCTTCTCGTAGCCCTTGGTGACGCCCTCGATCATGTTGGCGATCAGGGTGCGGGTCAGGCCGTGCAGCGAGCGGTTGCGGCGCTCGTCGTTGGGGCGGGCGACCTCGAGCTGGCCGTCCTCGCCACGGGTGACGGTGATCGGCTCCGCGACGGTGTGGGTCAGGGTGCCCTTGGGCCCCTTCACCGACACGTGCTGGCCGTCGATGGTGATCTCGACGCCCGACGGGACTGCGATGGGCTTCTTACCAATACGCGACATTTGTCCTGACTCCCTTACCAGACGTAAGCGAGGACTTCGCCGCCCACGCCCTGCTTGGCCGCCTGCTTGTCGGTGAGCAGACCCTGGGACGTGGAGATGATCGCCACGCCGAGGCCGCCCAGGACCTTGGGCAGGTTGGTGGATTTCGCGTACACACGCAGACCGGGCTTGGACACGCGGCGCACGCCGGCGAGGCTGCGCTCACGGCTGGGGCCGTACTTGAGGTCGACGACGAGCGTCTTGCCCACCTGGGCATCCTCGGTCCGGTAGTCGGCGATGTAGCCCTCGCGCTTGAGGATCTCGGCGATGTTCGCCTTGAGCTTCGAGTGCGGAGCCTTCACCTGATCGTGGTACGCCGAGTTGGCGTTGCGCAGACGGGTCAGGAAGTCTGCGATCGGATCGGTCATGGTCATGGTTCGACCTCGACACCTTTCTCGCTGCGGTTCCCATGCAGCACCCACGTGCTCGCGCACACGGATGGTGGGCCTACAACAATTCGGCTGGTCCGGCCGGCAGCTGCCGACCGGCGGGGTACGTATCGCCCGGGCGCACGACACGCACGAAGGCATGGAAGTGCCCAGGCAACCGCTCTAGTGTAGGCAACCGGCCGACCTGGACAAAATCGGGCCCCGCTTCGCATCACCCGAGGTGGGCGGGTGGTCCCGCCGACACGGGCGAACGGTCAGGGCCGACGGCCGACGAGCAGGTGCAGGCCGACGGGTTTGCGCGGTCGCCCGATGTGCTCGACCGTCAGACCGGCGGCGGTCAGCGCGGCCCGGAGTTCGGCGACCGGGCGCAACCGGAAACCGTGCTCGGTGAAGGGCAGCTTCGCCATGTCGGTGGGATCGCCGACCGCGACCACCGCACGCCCGCCCGGGCGCAGCACCCGCGCCAGCTCGGGGCAGGCGCGGTCGAGTTCGGGCACGAAGTAGAGGGTGTTGACCGTGATGAGCGCGTCCAGGCTGCGGTCGGGCTGCGGCAGCTCGGTGAGCGAACCCTCGCGCAGGGTCAGCCGGTCCGCCGCGATCTCGCGGGCGTACCCCGACCGGGCGCGCGAGAGCATGTCCGGCGAGAGTTCCACACCGACCACGGAGCCGTCCGGGCCGACCCGGTCGAGCAGCATCGACAGGCCGACGCCCCCGCCGAAACCGACGTCGGCGGCGATGTCGCCAGGGCCGACCTCGGCGGCGTCCACCGCGGCCGCGATCATCGCCCGGTTGGTGCGGTTGAGCATGAGCGCCACGCCCTTGCCGAGCACCCCGTGCGGGTTGCCCAGCTGGCCGGCGACCGTACCGAGAACCTTCGTGACCAGCGACGCCATCGTCCGATCGTAGCGGCCTTGACTTCAGGTCGACCTGAACTCGCACGCTCGGTCCATGAACACCTTCCTCGACCCGGCCGCGAGCACCGCCTACGACCGCCGGGCGACCCGGCTGCTCACCCGCTTCTACGACCGCGTCGCCGCCGAGGTGGACGCGCCACCCGGCGCCCGGCTGCTGGATGTGGGGACCGGACCCGGGCGGCTGCTGGCCCGCATCGCGCGCCGCCGCCCCGACCTCGTCCTCGCCGGCGCCGACCTCTCCCCACACATGATCGAGCTCGCCACCCGACGCGCCCCGGGCGCCCGGCTGGCCGTCGCGGACGTGGCGGACCTGCCGTTTCCCGACGGCAGCCTCGACTACGTGGTCTCGACGCTGTCGATGCACGAATGGCCGGATCTGCCCGCGGCGGCGGCCGAACTCGCGCGCGTGCTCGCCCCGGGCGGACGCCTGGTCGTCTACGACTTCCGGTTCGTCCGCACCGCACCGGCCCTGACCGCCCTGCGATCGGTGTTCGGCACGGTCGAGCGCGCGCCGCTGTCGTGGTTCAGCCTGTTCACGCGGATCACCGCGCGCCCCGGCGGCGCCTAGAGTCGGGAGAGTGGCGGAGTTGTCGATCGGGGAACTCGCGGCGCGCTTCGGTCTGGCGACCCATGTGCTGCGGCACTGGGAGGACGCGGGCCTGCTGACCCCGCGCCGGGACGCGGGCGGGCGGCGCCGCTACCGAGCCGACGACGTCGAGCGCGTCGGGGTCATCCTGATCGGAAAATCCGTCGGCTTCTCCCTCGACGAGATCCGCGAGCTGTTCGCCCGGGTCGCCGACCGGTCCGGCCGCCGCAGGCTGCTCCAGGCCCAGCACGCCCGGCTCACCGAGCACATCGCCCGCGCCGAGGCCGCCCGCGCCGCCATCGAACACGCCCTCGACTGCACCGCCGAGGACGTCCGCACCTGCCCGCACTTCCGCACCGCCCTCACCGCCGCCCTCCCAGCGGACCCGGGTCAGAAGTAGCGCACCCACACGTACAGCCAGGCGAGCGTGGTCGACAGCGCGGTGACGACCACGCCGTACTTGGTGAACTGCCAGAACGTGATGGGATGCCCGGCGCGGCGGGCGATCCCCAGTGCGACGACGTTGGCGCCCGCCGCGACCGCCGTCCCGTTGCCGGAGAAATCCGCGCCGAACGCGAACGACCACCACAGCGCCTGCCCGGTGGCGTGGTCGGGCGCCTGCGCGACCAGTTCCTCCACCACCGGCGCCACCGTGGTGGTGTAGGGGATGTTGTCGATGAATGCGCCCGCGATGGCCGACCCGAACACCAGCGCCGCCGAGGACAGCACCGGGTCGTCTCCGAAAGCGCCGACCGCGACGGCCGCCAGCCGATCGACGACGCCGGTGTGGATCAGCCCGGCGACGATCACGAACAGGCCCATGAAGAACACCAGGGTGCCCCACTCCACCTCACGCAGCACCGTGCCGACCTCCAGGTCGGCGACCAGCAGCATCGCTCCCGCGCCGAGCAGCGCCACGATCGAGGGCGCCACGTGCACCACGGTGTGCAGCCCGAAGCCGACCACGACACCGGCGAGCACGAGCAGCGACCGGCGCAGCAGCCGCGGATCGGTGATCGCGTGTCGTTCCTCGAGCGCGAGCACGGCGGTCACGTCGGCCGCGCGGTCCCGCAGGTGCGCGCGGAACAGGAACCGCGTGAACACGACGAACAACGCGAAGATCACCGCGACGGCGGGCGCCATGTGGATCAGGAAGTCGTTGAAGCTCAGGCCCGCCCGGCTGCCGATGATGATGTTGGGCGGATCGCCGACCAGGGTCGCGGCGCCGCCGATGTTGGCGGCGAGCACCTCGGCGATGAGGAACGGCTGCGCGGGCAGCCGCAGCCGATCACACACCACGATGGTGACCGGTGCGATCAGCAGGATGATGGTGACGTTGTCCAGGATCGGCGAGGCGACCGCGGTGATGGTCATCAGCAGCACCATCAGCCGGAACGGATCGCCGCGAGAGCGTTTGGCGGCCCAGATCGCCAGGCAGTCGAACAATCCGGTCTGCTTCACCACGCCGACGATGATCATCATGCCCAGCAGCAGGAACACGACGTTCCAGTCGATACCCGCGTGCGGGTCGTAGAAGACCTCGTCGCCGGGGATCACCCCGGTGAGAGCCATCAGGGCCGCCGCGACGAGTACGGTCGCGACCTTGTCGAACCGCTCGGTGGCAATGCACCAGAACGCCGCCGCGAAGATCGTCAGCGCCAGGAGTTGGTGCATCGTCGCCTCGTCCCGGCCGGGGGCAGGTCAGTCGCCGGGATCGAGGCGGGCGCGGCGGGAGCTCACGCCGGATCCCGTTCGGCGAGCAGCCTGCTCATCCGTCGCTCCAACCGGGCCACGCGGTCCGGCAGCGGCGCGCTGTGCAGGAGGTCGGCCAGCTGATCGGCCTCGTCCGGCGCCAGCGTGATGGTTTGGGCCGGTTCGTCGGGCCACTGCTGGTCGTAGACGAGCAACTGCTTGTCGTCGCCGCGGGTCAGCAGGGCGAACCGGACGCCCGCGCGGGTGCGCAGGTGGTGCAGCACGCCGGTGCCCGGTACCGTCACGCGGTCGACGTCCATTCGTGAACTCCTCCCGCCGAGCCAGCCGAACCGGTGGCTCCAGTCTGGGCGGACATCCGGCCCGCCACCATCGGCGCACACACCCATTTCCCGCGGTGCCGATCCTGTAGCCGGAGGCTTGCCGGATGGGTGCCCGACCTCATGGACACCCCAGGCCCCAGCGGCCACACTGGCAGGATGCAGGCTGCGGTGCGCGCGCTCGGCCGCTTCCGGCGGCACACCCGGACCCCCGCCGACACACTGTTCCGGCGGATCTTCCTGATCAACGGCCTGGTGTTCACGGTGGGCACGCTCGTGCTGGCGCTCTCCCCGGCGACGGTGTCCGCGCGGGTGCGGCTGGCCGAGATCCCGGTGCTCGTCGTCGGGCTCGCGGTGATCCTGGCCGCGAACGCGGTGTTGCTGCGCACCAGCCTCGCCCCGCTGGACACGCTGATCGCGTCCATGCGCCGGGTCGACCCGCTGCGGCGCAGCGGACGGCTCGACGCCCCCGTGCACGGTGACCTCGCCCAGCTGATCGAGGCCTTCAACGCGATGGTGGACCGGCTGGAATCCGAGCGCACCACCGCCAGCGCCTCCGCCCTGGCGGCCCAGGAGGGCGAGCGCCGCCGCATCGCCCGCGAACTGCACGACGAGATCGGGCAGAGCCTCACCGTCGCGTTGCTGTCGATGAAGCGCGCCATCGACAAAGCGCCAGGCCCGGCGGGCGAGGAGCTGCGCGGGGCGCAGGAGACGGTGCGGGCCTGCCTGGACGAAGTGCGGGGCATCGCCCGCCGGTTGCGCCCGGACGTGCTCGACGATCTCGGCCTGGCCAGCGCGCTCAACGCCCTGTGCGCCGAGGTGGCGGCCACCGCGGGCATCGAGGTGACCCGCGAGATCGATCGAGCACTGCCCCGGCTCGGCCCGGACGTCGAGCTGGTCTGCTACCGGGTCGCGCAGGAAGCGCTGACCAACGTGGTCCGCCATGCCGTGGCCCACCGCGCCCTGCTGCGCCTGCACGCCAGCGCCGACCTGATCGAACTGCGGGTCCGCGACGACGGCCGCGGCGGAGTGACCACCGACGGCGCGGGCATCCGCGGGATGCGCGAGCGTGCCCTGCTCGTGGACGCCACACTCACCATCGACTCGCCGCCGGGCGGAGGCACCGACATCGCCCTGGCGATCCCGCGCACCGACCAAGGGAGTCGTTCATGACCGCCGCCGCACCGGCCCGGATCCTGCTCGCCGACGACCACGCCCTGGTGCGCGCCGGGTTGCGCCTGATCATCGATGCCGAACCCGATCTCACCGTGGTCGCCGAGGCCGCCAACGGGTACGAGGCGGTGCAGCGGGCCGCCGACACCCCGCTGGACCTGGTGATCCTGGACATCGCCATGCCGCGCATGACGGGCATCCAGGCCGCCCGTGAGATCCACCGCAGTCACCCGGACCTCCGGCTGCTCATGCTGTCGATGTACGACAACGAGCAGTACTTCTTCGAGTCGCTGAAGGCGGGCGCCTCCGGCTACGTGCTCAAGTCGGTCGCCGACCGCGACCTGCTCGAGGCCTGTCGCGCCACGCTGCGCGGTGAGCCGTTCCTGTACCCGGGGGCGGTGACGTCGCTGATCCGGGAGTGGTTGCAGCGCACCCGTGCGGGCACACCGCCCCCGGACAACATCCTCACCGCCCGCGAGGAGGAGATCCTCAAACTGGTCGCGGAGGGCTACTCCTCACGCGGGATCGCCGACACTCTCGTCATCAGTGTCAAGACGGTCGACCGGCACCGGGCGAACATCCTCCAGAAGCTGGGGCTGCGCGACCGGCTGGCGTTGACCCGCTACGCCATCCGCGTCGGGCTCATCGAGCCGTGACAGGGACGCCGGCGCCGGCTTGGCCGATGTGCGCGCGAGCAGCCCCATCACCGGCTCCACCACGCGTGCGGCCACCGGACCCGCGACCGCCATGAGCAGCACATATGTCGTCGCCAGCGCGGCGAACTCGGCGGGGACGGCGCCCGCCGTCACCGCGAGACCCGCGATGACGATGGAGAATTCGCCGTGGGCGACCAGCGCGGTGCCCGCTCGGGCCCGGCCCAGGCGCGAGGCGCCCGCCCGCTGGGCCGCCCACCAGCCGGTCGCCACCTTGGTCGCCGTGGTGACCACCGCGAGCAGCAACGCCCAGCCCAGGACCGGCGGAATCGTCGCCGGATCGGTGCTCAACCCGAACAACACGAAGAACAGAGCCGCGAACAGGTCACGCAGCGGTTCCAGCAGTTTCGTGGCGTTGTGCGCGGTCGACCCTGAGATCGCGATGCCGAGCAGGAACGCGCCGACCGCCGCCGACACCTGCACCGCGGAGGCGATGCCGGCGACCAGCAGCGCCGAGCCGAGCAGTTTCAGCAGGAAGATCTCGCGGTCCTTGCTGTCCACGATCAGCGAGACGAACCGCCCGTACCGCAGCGCCACGACCAGGACCACGGTCACCGCCGCCAGCGCGATACCGAGCGTCTGCAATCCGGCGACGAAGCCGACACCGGCCAGCACCGCCGTCAGCACCGGCAGATACCCGGCCATCACCAGGTCCTCGAACACCAGGATCGACAGGATGACCGGTGTCTCGCGGTTGCCGAGCCGACCGAGATCGTTGAGGACCTTCGCGACGATTCCGGACGAAGAGATGTAGGTGACGCCCGCCATCGCGATCGCGCCGGTGAAACCCCACCCGAGCGCGAAGGCGACCAGCACCCCCGGTGTCGCGTTGAGCGCGAAGTCCAGCACACCGGCCGCCCAGGATTTGCGCAGGCCGGTGACCAGTTCACTCGCGCTGTATTCCAGTCCGAGCAGCAACAGCAGCAGGACGACGCCGATCTCGCTGGCCAGGTGGATGAACTCGTCCACCTGGTGCAGTTCGACCAGGCCACCGGTGCCGAATGCCAATCCGCCGAGCAGATACAGCGGGATCGGCGACATGCCGATCCGGGCCGCGACCCGCCCGAGCAACCCCAACCCGAAGAACACCGCCCCCAGCTGGATCAACGCCAGCGCGGTCTCATGTGCCACCACGGGTCAGCCGCTCGGTAGCGCACGGGCGGCGGCGCGGGGGCACCGGCGGGTATTGCGCGACGAAAAGTATGTACCGACAACGATCCTCGGCAGGTGAGATACCTCGACAGTCATGACCGACAGCCTATCGGGACGGTCCGGACCGTCCGTTCGGTCGCAAAACCGGCACTCGCGCGCGACATCGCGGATACGCTGCTGAGACGGCCGACCACGGTGACCGGGAACGCCGCTCGAGATCAGCACCACAACAGTGAGATTCGTGTGAGACAGCGGCGCAGACCCCGTGCAGTAGGCCCTCGAAGGCTCCCCGTCCGGGTCGTGATCGCGCTGACCGCGATCTGCCTGTGGGGCACCGGCTGCGGCGGCACGGCCGCGGGCGGCGACAGCGGCCCCGAGGAGCTGCCGATCCCGGCGCGCAGCACCCTGCCCGTCCGCGACGGCGCGCTCGAATTCGTCGTGACCCGCGTGGAATTCGGCGCCACCCACCTCGGCGGCCCCGTCACCGGCGCGGACGCCACGGGCCGGTTCGCGGTCGCCCGCGTGGAGGTGACCAACACCGGCGACGAGCCGGTCACCTTCGACTACGCGCACCAGCAGCTGATCGACAGCCGCGGTGCCGCCCGCACCCCCGACCTGCCCGGCAGCATGTCCCTCAACGGCGAGTTCCGCCACGACTACAACCCCGGCGTCGGCACCACCCTCCAACTGGCCTTCGACCTCCCCGCCGACACCACCCCCGCCACCCTCGTCCTCCGTGCAGCCCCCGCCTCCCCGGGAGCGGCGATCGCCTTACGGTGAAGCGAGGGACAGAACACGATCGCCATCCCGTAACGCCGGAAAGCACTCAGAATTCGAGTTCCGACCACGGAATCCGGATCGGGAACGGGACATCCAGGTCGATGCCCGGCGTGGCGTCGGCCGGCCACCTGCCCACCAACAGGTAGTTGGCCGGATACAACGGACGGACGCCGGCGGGCAGGCGCCCGTGCCCGGCTTCCAACGCGTAGGCATGGACGTAGCGGATAGCGCTGCGCTCGCGGTCCAACACCACCTCCCAGTACCACGGGATCTGCGCCTTCGCGTAGCGCGCCTTCTTGTCCTCGATGTCGGACGGGGTGTTCGACGGGGAAAGCACCTCACCCACGATCAGCACATCCTTGGCGCGAATGTCCTGGTAGGGCGCGTCCGGACACCGGTAGACCAGGAAGTCCGGCGTGACGAAGTCGTTCTTGCCGGTCGAGCCGAAGAAGACGTTCGTCTCGAAGTCCGCACGCCAGCATTCGTCCGGACGATGCGTGTGCGCTTCCTTCGTGCACCGTTTCAGCGCGGCCGTCAACGCGAAGGTGAACGCCTGATGCTCGGCGGGCCCCCTCCGGAGCCAGACCACGCGGCCGTCCCAGAGTTCGATCCGGCTGGCGATCTCGTCCGGCAGTTGCTCGAGCTCGTCCCACGTGAGGTACTCGGGGAGGTCCGGCGGGCCGGACGGTGGGCTCGGCATGCGCCCATCGTAGTCGGAGTGGCGGTCTCCCCATGCGCGCGAAGGCACGGACTCGGGGAGTCCGTGCCTTCGGGCGGTGTTCGGTTGTGCTCGGGTGAGCGTCAGCTCACCAGGAGCTCTTGTGGACGCCGGGGAGCTCGCCCTTGTGCGCCATGTCGCGCAGGCAGACGCGGCACAGGCCGAACTTGCGGTAGACCGCGTGCGGACGGCCGCAGCGCTGGCAGCGGGTGTAGGCGCGGACCGCGAACTTCGGCTTCCGGTTGGCCTTGTTGACCAGAGCTTTCTTCGCCATGGCTCAGTTCTCCTTGAACGGGAAGCCGAGGTGCTTGAGCAGGGCACGGCCTTCTTCGTTGTTGGTCGCGGTGGTGACCACGGTGATGTCCATACCGCGCGGACGGTCGATCTTGTCCACGTCGATCTCGTGGAACATCGACTGCTCGCTCAGACCGAACGTGTAGTTGCCGTTGCCGTCGAACTGCTTCGGCGACAGACCGCGGAAGTCGCGGATACGGGGCAGCGCGATGGACACCAGGCGGTCCAGGAACTCCCACATCCGGTCGCCACGCAGGGTGACCTTGGCGCCGATCGGCATGCCCTCACGCAGCTTGAACTGCGCGATGGACTTGGTGGCCTTGCGGATCTGCGGCTTCTGGCCGGTGATCAGGGCCAGGTCCTCGACGGCGCCGTTGATCAGCTTGGCGTCGCGGGCGGCGTCACCGACACCCATGTTCACGACGACCTTCACCACGCCCGGGATCTGCATCACGTTGGCGTAGTTGAACTCTTTCGCAAGCGCGTCCTTGATCTCCTCGCGGTAGCGGACCTTGAGGCGCGGCTGGATCTTCTCGGTGGTGGTCATGTCAGATGTCCTTCCCGTTGCGACGGGAGATGCGGACCCGCTTGCCGTTCTCGTCGGTCCGGTAGCCGATGCGGGTCGGCTTGCCGTCGGAGTCGACGACCATCACGTTGGACACGTGGATGGGGGCCTCCTGGGTCACGATGCCGCCGGAGGAGGCGCCGCGCTGGTTGGCGGAGTTCGCGACGTGCTTCTTGATACGGTTCACGCCCTCGACGAGGACCCGGTTCTCCTTGGGGTAGGCCTGGATGACCTTGCCCTTGGCGCCCTTGTCCTTACCCGAGATGACGAGCACGGTGTCGCCCTTGTGCACCTTCATGTCAGAGCACCTCCGGGGCCAGCGAGACGATCTTCATGAACTTCTTGTCGCGCAGCTCGCGGCCGACCGGGCCGAAGATGCGGGTGCCGCGCGGATCGTTGTCCGCCTTGATGAGCACGGCGGCGTTCTCGTCGAACTTGATGTAGGAACCGTCCGGACGGCGGCGCTCCTTGACGGTGCGCACGACGACGGCCTTCACCACGTCACCCCGCTTGACGTTGCCGCCGGGGATGGCGTCCTTCACAGTGGCGACGATGACGTCGCCGATACCGGCATAGCGACGCGACGAACCACCGAGAACGCGGATGCAGAGGATTTCCTTCGCACCCGTGTTGTCGGCGACGCGCAGTCGCGACTCCTGCTGAATCACTTCAGCCTCCTTGACCTGGACGTAAAAGCACGCCGGATTGCCGACCCGACGGGCATGGTCGTGTCACCCCCCGAACGCGCGCCTACCAGCGGTTTTTCTGGATCCGAGTTGGGCACTCCGGAGCCGACCACCGGGGGTTCGCGGCCGAGTTGCGGGCAGAGCTCCCGCAGGCAACCGGTCTAGTGTAAGGGAAAGCCCAGGTCGGCCCAAATCCGGGCGCATCGCGCTCGGCTCAGGCGGTCACGGCCACCGGTTGCAGGGTCCACGGGCCGTCGCCCTGGAGTTCCAGCTTCCGGGTGTGGTGCTGGTCGACGGTACTGCGGTGGGCGACGCTCACCACGATCGTCTCCGGCAGCTCGGTGCGCACCAGCTTGTACAGCGAGTACTCCAGGCCCTCGTCGACGGCCGAGGTGGCCTCGTCGAGGAAGACGACCTTCGGCTTCAGCAGCAGGATGCGGCCGAAGGCCAGCCGCTGCTGCTCACCGGGCGAGAGGATCTTGGCCCAGTCGGCCTCCTCGTCGAGCCGGTCCACCAGATGACCGAGGTGCACCTTCTCCAGGACGGCGCGCAGCCGGTCGTCGGAAATGTCCTCCGGCTTGCCGGGGTATTCGGCGGCCACCCGCAGGTCGCCGAGCGGCAGGTACGGGATCTGCGACAGGAACAACGTGTCGTCGCCGGCCGGGCGCTCGATCCGGCCGTCGGCGTAGGGCCACATCTGCGCCAGCGCCCGCAGCAGGGTGGTCTTGCCGCTGCCGGACGGGCCCTTCACCACCAGCGCTTCGCCGGGGCTCAGCGCCAGCGACAGGTCGTCGATGAGCACGTGGCCGTCGGGCTTGCGGACGTCGACCTTGTCCAGCCGCACGCCCTCGGCGAGGTCGGCGGCGTCGATCTCGGGCAGCTCGCGGGAGTCGTCGCCGGCCACCAGCAGGCCGTCGATGCGGATGAGCGCGGCACGGTAGGCGGCGAACTCGTCGTAGGCGTTGCGGAAGAACGACAGCGAATCGTGGATGTTGCCGAACGCCGTCACCGTCTGGTTGACCCCGCCGAGGCTGACCGCGCCGTCGAAGAAGCGCGGGGCCTGGATCAGGTACGGGAAGATGACCGCGGCCTGCGTGACGGTGAAGTTCCAGCCCTGGAACTTCAGGTAGCGGAAGACGTACTTCCACTGCACCCGGATGACCTCGGCGAAGCGGGCCAGCAGGCCGCGGCGCTCGGTGCCCTCACCGCGGTAGAAGGCGACGCTCTCGGCGGAATCGCGGACGCGCACCAGCGCGTAGCGGAAGTTGGCGGTCATCCGTTCGAGCAGGAAGTTGATCCGGATCAGGGGACGGCCGATCCAGAAGGCGATGAACGTCGTGCCGAGCACGTAGATGAGGACGAGGAAGACGGCGTCGCGCGGGATGGTGACCCCGAGCAGGGTCATCGGCCCGGACAGATCCCAGAGGATCTTGGTGAACGAGACGATGGAGACGACCGCTTCCACCGCGCCGAGCGACAGCACCCGCGACTGGTTCACGAAGGTCGTGATGTCCTGCTGTACACGCTGGTCGGGGTTGTCGATGGTGTTGTCGATGAACCGGGACCGGTAGAACGCGCGGTCGCGCAGCCAGTCGGTGGTGACGTGCTCGGTGAGCCAGACCCGCCAGCGGATGTCGAAGGCCATCGAGGCGTAGAGGTTGACCAGCTGGTTGACGATCCAGACGACGATCAGGACCGTGAACACGATCATCGACTTCCAGAAGGCGTCCTCGGCCTGGTCCAGCGCCGCGGAGTCGCCCGCGGCGAAGGCCGAGCCACCGGCCTGCAACGAGCTGAACATATCGTTGCCCCAGTAGCTGAGCAGCACGTTCAATCGGACGACGACCAGCGTCATGAACAACAGCGCCCCGACGAACAGCAGCGTGCGCCAGGCGCCGGGGCCGCGGAAGTAGCCGCCGGAGACGGACCAGAACTGCCTGCCCCACTTGGTCAGGGTGAGCAGCAGCGCCACCACGATGGTGAAGCCGACGGCGGTGGCGGTGAAGGCGATGCCCAACCATTTCAGGGATTCGACGAACTCGTTGCCCCAGTCCCTTGACGTTTCCAACCCAGAGCTTCCCATCCCACGACGAGCCACAAAGTCGGCGCAGTCTAACCCGGCGGATGCGTGGGCGCCGGGCGTCGCAGTGTCGAGTGGAACGGGCGAACCGGGAGGTGACCATAGGACCGCCTCGATAGATAGGTTAGCCTTGGCTGACTACTACCGGCGGCTCGGCGAGCCGATCGAGGACTGTCCTCGATGAAGGAGGGTGCACACGATGAGGTCTGTTGGGAGGACGCGCGTTTGGGCGCGGGCGGCGCTGGCCGTGCTGGCCGGCGCGCTCGTGCTGAGCGTCGGCGCGTGTGGTTCGTCCGAGGACGGCGGTTCCGGCGGCGAGTCGGTGACGATCACCCACGCGCGCGGCGAGACGGTGATCGAGGGCACCCCGCAGAAGATCGTCGCGCTGGGCAACCAGTGGCTCGACAGCACGCTCGCGCTCGGCGTCACCCCGGCCGGCTACATCGACAACGTCGCGGTGGCGTCGAAGTCGACCTCGCCGTGGCAGCGGCCCGGCTCGCTGGACTCCGCGACCCAGATCAGCCCCTCGGGCAACATCGCCGAGCAGGTGGCGGCGCTGGAGCCGGACCTGATCCTGGCCGATCCGTTCATCGCCGATCAGAAGACCTACGACGAGCTGAGCAAGGTGGCCCCGACGCTGCCCGCGCTCACCTCCGACGCGGTCACGCCCTGGCAGGAGCAGATCACCACGCTGGGCAAGGTGCTGGGCAAGCAGGACGAGGCGAGCAAGGTGATCGCGGGCGTCGACGACAAGATCGCCGGCATCCTGGCGGCCAACCCGACGCTGCGGGGCAAGACCTTCGCCAGCACCTGGCTGGCCGGCCCGGCCCAGCTGATGGTGCTCACCGATCCGAACGACGGCTCGGCCAAGGTGTTCGAGCAGCTGGGCATGACCATTCCGCAGAACCTGCGCGACCTGCCCGCCAACCAGGGCCGCGTCGCACTGTCCCCGGAGCGGGTCGACGAGCTGACCGCCGATCTGCTGCTGGCGGGCTACTCCCCCGGCATGGACGAGCGCTACCGCCAGCTGCCCGGCTACGCCGAGCTGCCCTCGGTGCAGAAGGGCGCCGTGGTGTTCCTGACCACGCAGGAGATCAGCGCGGTCAACCAGCCGACGGCCCTGTCGGTCCCCTACATCCTCGACAAGCTGGGGCCCGCGTTCGCCGCGGCCGCGAAGTAGCCAGCGCAGTCATCGAGTTCGACGAACACGCGGAGGTCAGCGGTTTTGCCTGCCGTCACATATCCCGACCAGACCAGATTCGCGCTGCGTGACGGCGTCACCTGTCTGACGACACCGGCCGGCGCGGTGCTGCTCGACCCGCCGCGCAACGAGAAGCTCACCGGTCTGGCGGCCGGGCAGCTGCGCGCGCTCAAGACCCTGAACCAGGGCCCGAAGACGGTCTCGGAGATGGCCGCGACCGCCGACGGCGCCGACGTGGCCACGCTGATGGACCGGCTCGCCGACGGCGGGTGGCTGTCGGTGACCATCCGCGACGGCGGGCGCGACCTCTACACCATCCGGCCCTTCGGGCAGCCCGCGCCGCGGCCGTCGGCGCCGCTGCCGTGGTCGGCGACGCTGTCGAAATTCGCGGTGTTGCACCGGGATTCCGAGGGGTTCGTGCTCGAGCATCCGCGGTCGTGGTGCGATCTGCGCATCCACGATCCGCGGCTGCTCGCGCTGCTGGACGGGCTCGGCGCGGCCGACGCCAACGTGCCGATCCCGATCAAGACCCAGTTCGTGGAGGACCTGCACTGGTGCGGGTTCCTGGTCGCCGACGAGTTCGCCGAGGACGCCGAGTTCGGCACCCGCAGCTGGAGTGCGCCGGACCTGTGGTTCCACCGCCGCAGCACGCTGGGCGAGCGGGTGGTGACCTGGGACCACTTCGGCCCGACCAAGTGGGCCAAGGGCAGTTTCCCGCAGCCGCCCGCGCGCAAACCGCAGTACCCGGGCGCGCCGGTGCCGTTGCCGGTGCCGGATCTGGAGGCGCTGCGGGTCGCCGACCCGAGCCTGGCGGCGGTGATGGAGGACCGGGTCTCGGTGCGCGCCTTCGACGACGCGCATCCGATGACCGTCGACCAGCTCGCCGAACTGCTGTATCGCACGGCGCGCACGCGGGGACACAAGCCCGCACCGGACGGGGAGGAACTGCTGTCGCGGCCGTATCCCTCCGGCGGCAGCGTCTACGAGCTGGAGTTGTATCCGGTGGTGCGCAATGTGGCCGGGCTGCCGTCCGGGATGTACCACTACGATTCGTTCGATCACGTGCTGCGCCCGGTGGCGCCCGCGGATTCGCCCGCGGTGAAGAAGCTGATCAAGTCGACCTCGGCGACCCTGGCCGACGGTGCCGAGCCGCAGGTGCTGATCGTGATGGGCGCGCGGTCCGGCCGGGTGATGTGGACCTACGAGCAGGTCGCCTACGCGGTGATCCTCAAGCACGTCGGCGTCCTCATGCAGACCATCTATCTCGCCGCCACCGCCATGGGGCTGGGTGCCTGCGCCCAGGGCTTCGGTGACACCGCCGCCTTCGTCAGCGCGGCGGGCGTCGACGAACTCGAGGAATGCAGCGTCGGCAGCATCATCATCGGCTCTCCCGCGACCTAGTTCCCCGCATCGACCGCTGTGTCGGCCGGGAACTCGGCTTGCTCTGATCCTGGGCCCGGGGCGGGCGAGCCGCCCCGGGCGTCGCTCACATCTGGGCGAGGATCTCCTCGTCGGTCATCGCGGATACCTCGAGGTACATGCGGGCGACCTCGGACAGCCGGTTCGGGTCGGATTCGCGCTCGGTCAGGCGGGTGGCGAGGGCTGCGATGGTGCGGCTGGCGAACAGGTCGGCGACCAGGGCGTGGTCGAGATCGAGCCATTCGCGGATCCGGGCGATGACCGTGGTGGCCAACACCGAATCGCCGCCCATGCCGAAGAAGTCGTCGTGCACGCCGACGGACTCGACGCCGAGTACACCGGCGACGATGTCGGCGAGCGCGGCCTCCACGTCGTCGCGGGGGCTGCCGTCGACGTCCTCGCCGTCGACGCGCGGCTCGAGCAGGGCCACCACCGCGCGGCGGTCCAGCTTGCCGTTGGCGGTCAGCGGCATCTGGTCGAGGTACTCGATCCGGGTGGGAATCATGTAGGCGGGCAACAGGTGTGCGACGGCGCCGGTGATGTCGCCGATCTCCCCGCGCTCCCCCGCCACCGCGGCGACCAGTTTGGGCGCGCCCGCGCCGACGACGGCCGCGACCGCGTGCCGCACGCCCGGCACGGTGCGCAGCGCGCTCTCCACCTCGCCCAATTCCACGCGGTAGCCGCGGATCTGGACCTGGTGGTCGGCGCGGCCGAGGAACTCGATGGTGCCGTCGGGCCAGTAGCGGGCCATGTCGCCGGTCTTGTACCAGCGCATGCCGTCGTGTTCGACGAACCGTTCGGCCGTGCGCTCGGGATCGTTGCGGTAGCCCGCGGCGACATTGGCACCACCCACCCAGAACTCACCGGGCACCCAGTCGGGGCAGTCGCGCCCGGCCTGCGAGACGACGCGGCAGCGCACATTGCGCAGCGGCACACCGAACGGCACGGTCGCCCAGTGCGCGGGCGGCTCGCCGACGACTTCGCAGATGGTGTTGTGGATGGAGGTCTCGGTGGCGCCGCCGAGGCCGGAGAACCGGCAGCCGGGCACCTGCCGCGCCAGCCGCCGGGCCAGGTCCGCGCCCACCCAGTCACCGCCGAGGGTGACCGCGCGCAGCGAGTCGCCCAGCTCGTCGCCGCCGATCTCGAGGATCATGTCGAGCATGCTCGGCACGCAGTTGAGGATCGTCACCCGGTGGTGGCGCAGCAGATCCACCCAGGTGGTCGCCTCGGCGCGGCGCTCGGCATCCACCGCGACGATCGAACCGCCGACGGCGAACATGCCGAAGATGTCGTAGACCGAGGCGTCGAACTCGAGCGCCGAGAGGGCGAGCACGCGGTCGGCGCTGCCCACCTCGAACCAGTCGTTGACCGCGTCGATGGTGTTCATCGCGCCGCTGTGCGGCACGTCGACGCCCTTGGGCACACCGGTCGAACCGGAGGTGAAGATGACGTAGGCGATCTCGGAGGTCGGCGGGATGTCGGGTGCGTCCAGCGGGGCCGGGTAGGCGCGGGCGGCGTCGATGGACAGCGTCGGGATCGGCACACCCAGGTCCGCGCCGGGCACGGTCAGCGCCGCCACGATGTCGCCGGTCCGCAGGATCTCGGCGCGCCGCCCGACCGGCTGATCGAAACCGATGGGCACGTAGGTCGCGCCCGCGGCGAGCACGCCGAGGACGGCCAGGATCTGATCGCGTCCCTTGGGCAGCTGCACCGCGACGGCGTCGCCGCGGCCGACGCCCTCGGCCCGCAGCGCGCCCGCGACGGCCAGCGCCTGGCCGGCCAGCTCGCCGTAGGTCCACCGGCCTTCGTCCGCGCCGATGCCCCACACCACCGCGGTGGCGTCGGGGTTCGCGGCGGCCCGGGTGAAGAAGCCTTCGTGCAGGCAGCGTCCGCTGACCGGGCCGTCGGTCGCGTTCACCGCGGCCCGCACCTCGGCCTGGGCGCGCGGCAGCCGGACGGCGGCCTCGGCCTGCCAGCCCGCCTCGCCCTCGCCGAGGCGGCCGATCGCCTCGGTGTAGCAGGCGAACATGGCCTCGATCATGCCGTCGGGGAAGGCCGATTCGCGCACGTCCCAGTTGAGCAGCAGGCCGCCGCGCACCTCGGTGACCTGGGCGTCGAGCAGCACCTGCGGGCCCTGCGAGATGATCCACACCGGCTCGCCGAAGGTTTCGGTGACCTTGTCGGCGAACAGTTCGCCGAGGTTGAGCGCGCTGGTGTAGACGACCGGCGCGAGCACCGGCTCACCGCGGTGACGGCCGAGGTCGCGCAGCACCTCGAGACCGGAGTAGGCGGTGTGCGCGCCGCTGTCGTGCATGCTGCGCTGCAGGGCACGGGCGCGGTCGGCGACCGTCATGTTCTCGGTGACGTCCACCTCGAGCATGATCGAGGAGGTGAAATCGCCGATCACCCGGTCGATGTCGGGGTGCACCGGTTCGCGGTGGAACAGCGGCACGTTCAGCAGGAAGCGACTCTGCGCCGACCAGCCGCCGATCACCTCGGCGAACACCGCCGCCAGCGCCATGGCCGGGGTGATGCCGCGTTCGTGGGCGGCCGCGAGCAGGCGCTGTTTGGCTTCGGGGGCCAGCCAGTGGTTGTAGCGGACGGTCCGGTGCGGGTCGGTGCGCTCGGCGACCGGCACGGTGGGCAGCTCGGGCGCGCCCGGCAGCTCCGGTAGGCGCTCCTGCCACCAGCGGCGGTCACGCTCACGGGCGGCCTCGTCGATCTGCCGTTCGGTGCGGTAGCGGCGGTAGCTGTAGCCCGGGGTGGGCAGGGTGGCGCCGTGGTAGAGGTCGGCGAGATCGGAGATCAGCACCCGGTAGCTCATGGCGTCGCCGGCGAGCATGTCGACGTCGAGGTGCAGGCGGGTGCTGTTCTCGTCGCGCAGCGTGAGGGTGATGTCGATGACCTGCCCGGCCTCGATGTCGAGCAGCTGGTGGGTCTTCTGCTCGCGCAGGTCCGCCAGGGCCGCCTCGGTCGCGTCGGCGTCGCGGTCGCGCAGGTCCACGACGCTGAACACCGGCTTGCCGGGGGCGGGCATGGTCTGCTGGGTGCCGTCGGGCAGGAAGCGGGTGCGCAGCATGGGATGTGCCGCGACCAGGTCGGCCACCGCCTTCTCCAGCCGCGCGGGATCGATACGGCCGCCGTCGAATTCGACGTAGAGGTGCGCGGCGACACCGCCGAGCTCCTGCTCGCCGGAGCGGCCGATCCAGTAGGCGTGCTGCATGGTGGCCAGCGGGAACGGAGCCGACTCGTCGGCGTCGGCCGCCGCCTGCTGCCCGGCGGGTTCCTCGGCGGCCACCGGTTCGGCGCCGTCACCCGCGCCGAGCAGGGCGTACCAGGCTTCGACGGTGGGTTCGGCGGCGAGCTGGGCGAAGTTGACGTCCACGCCCCGCTTGCGCCAGCCACCGGCCAGCTTCATCGTGCGGATCGAATCGAGTCCCAGTTGGATGAGATCGTCACCGTCGGCGATGTCCTCGACGGCGAGGCCGAGTTGCGCCGCGATCGCGGCGCGGACCTCGTCCTTGCCGATGCCCGCCGTGGCGGCGTCTCCCCGTTGCTGTGCCGACTCCATTCCGCTGTCACTCCTTGTCTGATGTCTGCTGTAGGGCGGCGGCCAGCGCCGCGATGCTGCGCTGCCACAGCTCGGCCAGGCGGTCGGCCTCGGCCGCGGTGAACAGGTCCGCGCTCCACCGCCAGTTGGTGCTCAGCTGCGGCCCTTCCGGTGTGCTGCCGACGGCGGCGATGACGTCGAGTGCGTACCGCAGCGGCAGGTCGGGTTCCGGGTCCAGCGGCAACGCCTCGTTGCGCGGCCCGGTGAGCAACGACCAGGGCGCACCGACGCTGCCGCTCAGGTCGACCCGGCCCAGATAGTTGAACTCCACCTGCGGCTCGGCCCCGGTCCGCAGTTCGGCGGCGCGCGCGACGTACCGGAGCAGGCCGTAGTCGAGCCCCTGCTCCGGGATCGCGGCCAGGTGCGCGGTGACCGAATCCAGCAGCGCCCGGGCCGCTTCCGGGTCGGCCTCGACCCGGGCCAGGTCGACCGCGGCGGCACCGGTGCCGAGCCGTACCGGGAACACACTGGTGAACCAGCCCAGCGTGTTGCTGGTGTCGGCGCCGAGGGTGGCATCGGCGCGACCGTGCCCTTCCAGGGCGATCAGCGCACCGGCGCCGGGATCGTCACCGCGTTCGACCCGCCAGCTCGCCAGCGTGAGGGTCAGTGCGGCGAGCAGGAATTCGCGCACCCCTTCGTCCCTGCCGAGGCCGGCCAGCACCTGTTCGGTGACCGCGACGGGGGTGAGTGCCGGGGTGACCCGCAGGCCGGACCAGGTGTCGGTGGCCGGATGCGGGTGACGGCGGCCCAGTGCCGGATCCGGGTCGCGCACCTGGCTCGCCCAGTAGTCGCGCTGGGCGAGCACCTGCGGCTCGGCCGCGCGCTGCCACATCAGCTGCGACCACCGGCGGTAGGAGGTGAACTCCGGCAACGTCTTCGGCGCGGCGCCGGACTCCACCGCCTGCCACGCCTCGGCGAGGCCGGCGAGCATGATGTGCCAGGACACCACGTCCACGGCCAGGTGGTGCACGGCCAGCAGCAGGATGTCGCCGTCCGGTGCGCCGGTGAACCACACCGCGCGCACCATCGACCCGGTGCGCGGGTCGATCGCGTCGTTGGCGGCGCGGGCGTGCGTCCGGATCGCGGTGTCGAGTTCGGCCTCGGTGGCGCCGGGCAGCTCGACCCGGGTGAGCAGATCGGCGGCGCGCACGACGCCGGGCTCGCGGGTGACCAGCCGCGGGCCGTCGGCGGTGTCGGCCTCCACCGCGCGCAGGGTGTCGTGGCCGTCGAGCAGGGCTTGCAGCACCGCCGCCAGCGTGGCGGGCGGCATCGCGGTCGGCACCCGCAGCAGCGCGGACTGGGTGAACCGGCGGTGGTTGCCGTACTCGTACATCCAGGACACCACCGGCAGCGGCGGCACCTCGCCGTATTCGGCGGCCTCGGCCGGACCGGCGATCTCGACGGCGGCGTCCACGGCGGCGGCGAGCTCGCGCACGGTCGGGGTGGACAGCACCATCCGCGGGCTCAGCGTGATGCCGCGCCTGCGGGCCTTGTTGACCAGCGAGATCGCGACGATGCTGTCCACGCCGAGGGCGAAGAAGTCGTCGTCGATGCCGGGGGCGGCGCCGTCGAACAACTCCGCGAACACCTCGCACAGCGCGCGCTCGGTGTCGGTGGTCGGCTCGGCCCGGTCGGCGCCGCCGCCGGCGAGCGCCTGTTCGGCGAGCGCGGTGAGCCGGTGGCCGTCGAGCTTGCCGTTCGCGTTCACCGGCAGCTGGTCGAGCACGACGATCCGGGCGGGCACCATGTAGGCGGGCAGGCGCTGGGCGAGCGTGGCGCGCAGCCGGGGGGCCTCGCCCGCCGACGCGGTGTCGCCGACGACGAAGCCGACCAGGCTCGCGCCGCCGGCGCGGCGCACCACCGTCACGGCGGCGGTCCGCACGCCGGGCAGCCTGCGCAGCGCGGTCTCGATCTCGCCGATCTCGATGCGGTAGCCGCGGATCTTCACCTGGTCGTCGGCGCGCCCGAGATAGGCGAAGCCGCCGTGCGGCAGGCGGCGCACGAGGTCGCCGGTGCGGTACATCCGGGCGCCGGGGCACAGCGGGTCGGCGACGAACCGGTCCGCGGTGACACCGGGCTTGCCGACGTAGCCGCGCGCCAGCTGCGGACCGGCCAGATACAGCTCGCCGACGGCGCCGCGCGGCACCGGCCGCAGCACGGAATCCAGCACGTAGCCCGCCATTCCGGCGTTCGGGGTGCCGATGGTGGGTGTTTCGTAGCGGCCGACCGGGGCGACGACGGCTTCCACCGTGGTCTCGGTGGGGCCGTAGCAGTTGTAGACGGCGGTGTCGGGCAACGCGCGCAGGCGATTCCACAGCGCGGTGTCGATCGCCTCACCACCGAGGGCCAGCACCGGCAGCCGCCGCTCCAGCAACCCGGCCGCGTCGAGCTGGGCGAGCATCGAGGGGGTGGTGTCGATCATGTCGACGCCGAATTCGGCCATGCCCGCCACGATCCGGCCCGCGTCGCGCATCTCCTCGGCGTCGAACAGGTGCAGTGCCTGGCCGTCGAGCAACCCGACCATCGGCTGCCAGGAGGCGTCGAAGCCGAGCGACCAGGCGTGCGCGATGCGCAGCGGGCGGCCGAGGCGTGCGGTGGCGGGCCGGTAGCAGCGGGCGCGGTGGTCGGCGAAATAGGCGGCCACCGCGGCGTTGGTGTCGGCAACGCCCTTGGGTTCGCCGGTGGAGCCGGAGGTGAAGATGATGTAGGCGCAGTGCTCGGGATGGCGGGCGACGACGGGCGCGACGGGTTCCCGCGCTGCGATGCGCTGCCGGACCGCCGGATCGTCCAGTACCAGCGTCGGAACGTCACCGGCCGATGCCGCGGTGGCGGCCACGGTCAGGGCGAGCACCGGGGCGGCCTGGCGCAGGATGGAGTCGATCCTGGTCTGCGGCAGCGCGATGTCCACCGGCACATAGGCGCCGCCGGCCGCGAGCACGGCGAGGATCGCCACCAGCGACTGCGCCGAGCGCGGCAGCGTCAGCGCCACGACCCGTTCCGGGCCGACACCGTGCTCGGCCAGTTCACCGGCCAGCCGGGCCGCGGCGGCGTGCAGTTCGCGGTAGGTGACGCGGTCCCCCGCGCCGGTGGTGAGGGCGAGCGCGTCCGGGGTGCGCTCGACCTGGCGCTCGAACAGCTCCCAGATCGTCAGTCCCGCGACGTCGGCCAGGTCGGCCGCCTCGTCGGCGGACGACGTCGCCGCTGTCCCGCCGAACTCGGCCCGCTCGGCCGGGGTGAGGATGTCGAGCGCGTCCGGGGTCAGCGACCTCGAGTCGGGTAGCGCGCGCAGCACCGCCAGCAGGCGTTCGGCGATGTCGGCGGGCGAGAAGTACGGCAGCGCTTCGGGAATCGCCTCCACCAGCACCAGCAGTTCGGGTCCGTCGAGGTGTGCGACGACCGTGAGCGGGTAGTGCGCCAGGCTCTCCATCTCGACCGGGCGGAACCGCGCGCCGTCGGGCGCGGTGACGGTCTGGATGGCGTCGCCGATGGGGGCGTTCTCGAAGACGAACAGCGTGTCGAACAGCGTGCCGTGCCCGGCCGCGCGCTGCACGGCGGACAGGCTCAGGTAACCGATGTCGCGCATGGCGGCGCTGTCGCGCTGCATCCGCACGCACTGCTCGACCACGGTGGTGTCGCGGTCGAGATGATGCACGACCGGGACGGTGTTGATGAACAGCCCGACCATGCCCTCCACCCCGGGCAGCTGATCGGGCCGCCCGGAAATGGTGGTGCCGAACACGACGTCGCGGCGGTCGGTGAGCCTGCCGAGCACCACCGTCCAAGCGAACTGGACGGCGGTGGCCAGGGTGAGTCCGTTGGCCCGCGCCCACTGCTGCAACCGCTCGTTCTCCGCCGCCGACAGCCGGACCGCGGTGGTTTCCGGCACGGCGCCGCGCACCTGCGCCGAGCCGTCGGCGAGCATGAGCGCGCCGTTCAGTCCGGACAGGTACTCGACCCACCGTGCGGTCGCCGCGGCGGTGTCCTGTCCGGCCAGCCACGCGATGTAGTCGCGGTAGGGGCGCGCGGCGGGCAGCACCGACAGGTCACCGCCCGACCGGTAGACGGCGAGCAGTTCGGTGAAGAACACCGCGACCGCCCAGCCGTCCATGAGGATGTGGTGGGCGGTGAGGATCATCCGCCTGCGCGCCTGCTCGGGCACCTCCAGCAGCACGATCCGCAGCGCGGGGCCGCGGCTCAGGTCGAAGGGCCTGCGCCGCTCGGATTCGGCGATGGTCGCGAATTCCGCCGGCTGCGCCTGCCGTTCGGTCCACGGCAGCTCGGCGTGGCTCGGCACGATCTGCACCGGCTTGGGCACGTCGCGATCCCAGAACGCCGCCCGCAGGTTGGGGTGGCGGTCCAGCATGGCCTGCGCGCTGCGGCGCAGCAGCGCGACGTCGAGCGGTCCGTCGATGTCGACCACGAACTGCATGGTGTACAGGTCGAGGTCGTCGCCGCCGACCCGCGCCAGGGAGAACAGTCCCTCCTGGAGCGGGCTCAGCGCCAGCACGTCCTCGATCTGCGGCGTGGCCCCGGTCACGACTGGGCCTGCCAGGAGGCGGTGAGCGCGGCCAGTGCGTCCGAGTCGAGGCCGGACGCGCTCATCGGCGCGGACTCCGGCTGCGGCGCGGCCGTGGATTCGGCCTGCGCATCCACCGGTCCGGCGGCGTCGACCGCGGCGGCCAGCTCGGCGATCGTCATGTGCTCGAACACCAGCTGCGGGGTGAGGGCGAGGCCGAGCGCCGCGGCCCGCGCGGACCACTGGATGGAGATCACGCTGTCGCCGCCGAGGGCGAAGAAGTTGTCCTCGGGTTCGACATCGGTGATGTCGAGCAGTTCCTCGAGCAGCTGGATCAGCGTGCGCTCGGTCTCGACCGAACCGCCGGACACCGCGCCCGCGCCGGCGGTGTCCCGCGGCGCGGGCGGGGCGAGCAGCCGCTCGAGTTCCTGCGGTGGCAGCACCCGCAGTTCGGAGACCTTGCGGTCGGGGTCGGCGGCGAAGGCGGCGAGCGTGGCGCGCAGGGCGTCGGCGATCGAGCGCGCGGTGGCCGGCTCGTAGAGGTCGGCGTTGACGACCACGCGCACCTCCAGGCTGCCGTCCACCCCGACGTTCAGGCTCAGGTTCAGATCCAGGAACGAGATGTCGAAATCGGTCGGCAGCACGGTGAGCGTGGTGTCGCCGGATTCGCTCAACGCGGTGGGCGCCGGCGCCCAGTCCGCGCCACGGAAGTGGATCATGCTCTGGAACAACGGATTACGCGAGCGCGAGCGCGGCGGGTTCAGCGCCTCCACCAGTCGCTCGATCGGCAGTTCCTGGTGGGCGTGCGCGTCGAGTACCACGTCGCGGCTGCGCGCGATCACGGTGCGCAGGGTGGGATCGCCGGCGAGGTCGTTGCGCAGCACCACCATGTTGGCGAACAGGCCGACGAGCGTGCCGACCGCGGGCTCCACGCGGGCCGCGACCGGCGTGCCGAGGGCGATGTCCGTGCCGCCGCCGAGGGTGTGCAGCAGCGTCGCGACGGCCGCCTGGTAGAGCATGAATTCGCTGACGCCGCTCTGCTTGGCGAGGCCCTCTAGGGCGGCGCGCTCGGCCGCGGGCACCACGAAGGTGACCACCTCGCCGCGCTTGCCGAGCACCGGCGGGCGCGGGCGGTCCGGTGCCACCGAGATCTCGTCCGGCAGCCCGGCCAGCACACCGCGCCAGTGCTCGATCTCGGCGCGGGCGAATTCGCTGGGCGCACCGGCGGGTTCGTGGTCGAACGCCGCCCGCTGCCACAGCGCGTAGTCGGCGTACTGGATCGCGGGCGCGGCCCACCGCGGCGCGCTCCCGGCCACCCGCGCCCGGTAGGCGGTGATCAGGTCGTCGAGGAAGATGCCCAGCGAAGCGTGGTCGGCGACGATGTGGTGCACCAGCAGCGAGAGCACGTGAGTGCGCGGCCCGAGCACCAGCAGGGTGGGCCGGATCAGCGGCTCGGTCTCGACGCTGAACAGGTAGCCGCGCAGCTCGTCGAGGGTGGCGTCCAGGTCCTCCTCGCTGGTCGCCAGCACCGGCAGTTCGATCTGCAGGCTCGGGTGCACCAGCTGATACGGCACGCCGTCGTGCTCGGGGAAGTTGGTGCGCAGCGCCTCGTGCCGGGCGACGATGTCGTTGAGGGCGGCCGCGAGCGCGGTGGTGTCGAGGTCGCCGTCGATGCGCATGGCGAAGGGCAGGTTGCCCGCCACGCTCGCGCCCTCCATGCGGTACTGGAACCACATGGCCAGCTGCGAGTACGACAGCGGAATGCGTTCCGGTCGCTCCGCGGCGACCAGCGGCGGCCGCGCGGACCCGCCGGGCAGCGCCCCCTCGGCCTCGACGAAGTCGATGTCGGCACCGACGAATTCGGTGTCCGCGCCGTCGAAGTCGGCGTCCATCGAGTCCAGGTCGATGTCGAACTCGTCGCGGAACCGGGCCACCAGGCGGGCGGCCAGGCCCGCCGCGGTGGGCGTGTCGAAGATCGCGCGCACGTCGAGCTCGATGCCGAACTCGGCGCGGATCTGCGCGACCAGCCGGGCGGCGAGCAGCGAATGCCCGCCGAGTTCGAAGAACGAGTCGTCGGCACCGACCCGCTCCATCTTGAACAGGTGCCCGAAGATGGCGCAGAGGCGTCGCTCGGTCGCGGTGGCGGGCTCACGGAAGCTGCGCTCCACGGCCGGGGTGGGCGCGGGCAGGGCCCGCTTGTCCAGCTTGCCGTTGACCGTCAGCGGGATCTCCGGGATCACCGCGAACGCGCTGGGCACCATGTACTGCGGCAGCACCGCCGCGGCGTGCGCGCGGACCTCCTCGAGATCGATCTCGCCACCGGCGATCTCGTCGGCGGCGGGCACCAGGTAGGCGGCCAGCATCGGGCCGACGGCCGGGTCCTCGGCCACGACGACCACGCAGTGACCGACCGCGGGATGGGTGGCGACGGCCGCCTCCACCTCGCCGAGCTCGATGCGGAAACCGCGCACCTTGACCTGCTCGTCGGCCCGGCCGACGAACTCCAGCTCACCGAAGTGGTTGCGGCGCACCAGGTCACCGGTGCGGTACAGCCGGGCACCGGGGTTGAAGGGGTCGGCGACGAAACGCTGCGCGGTCAGTTCGGGGCGGCCGAGGTAGCCGCGGGCCAGCTGGTCGCCGCCCAGGTACAGCTCGCCGACCACGCCCGCGGGCACCAGCTGCAACGCCTCGTCGAGCACGTAGGTGTAGACGTTGCGGTTGGGGACGCCGATCGGCACCACCCCGGTGCCCTGCGGACCTTCCACCGGCATGTGCGTCGAGCACACCACCGCCTCGGTGGGACCGTAGTGGTTGCGCAGTTCCGCGTCGAAGACGCCGGCGAACTTGTCGGCCACCTCGCCCGGCAGCGCCTCGCCGCCGACCGGGACGTGCCGCAGCGCCCGCCATTCGCTGACCTCGGGCAGCAGCAGGAACGTGCTCAACATGGACGGCACCATGTGCAGCACGGTGACGCCGCGGCGGGTGATGAGGTCGGCGACATAGGCGATGTCGCGGAACGCGTCCGGCTTGGGCACGATCAGCCGGGCGCCCAGCGAGAGCGTGACGAACAGGTCGAGCAGCGAGGCGTCGAAGCTCACCGAGGAGGACTGCAGCAGCCGGTCCTCGGCGGTCATGCCCCACTCCGCGGTGAAGCTCTCCACGTGCTCGGCGATGGCCGCGTGCGGTACGGGCACGCCCTTGGGCTTGCCGGTGGAGCCGGAGGTGTAGATGACGTAGGCGAGGTTGCCTGGCAGCAACGGGCGCACCCGGTCGGCGTCGGTGGGCGCGGTGTCGGGCAGGTCGGCGGCGGCCGACTCGGCGGCGGCGAACTCGACCGGGCCGAGCACCAGGGCGGGTTCGGCGTCTTCCACCAGGTACTCGATGCGGTCCTCGGGGTAGGCCGGATCGATCGGCAGGTAGGCGGCGCCGGACTTGAGCACGGCGAGCATGGCGACCACGAACTCCACCGAGGTGGTCATCCGCAGGCCGACGATGTCCTCGGTGCCGATGCCCTCGGCGATGAGCAGTCGCGCCACCCGGTTCGCGCGGCGGTGCAGCTGGTCGTAGGTGAGTTCGGTGTCGTCGGAGACGAGCGCGAGGTCGCCGGGGCGCTGGGCGGCGGCGCGCTCGAGCAGCGCCACCATCGTGGTGGCCGGTGCGGGCACCAGTTCGCCGTGCGACTGCTCGAGCACCGCGGCGCGATCCTCGGGGCTGAGCATCGCCAGGTCGGCGAGGCGGCGGGTGGGCTCGCGCAGGGCACTGTCGAGCAGGTGCAGGTAGTGCCGCAGCAGCTGCTCGACCAGTTCGGCCGACAGCACGTCGGTCTGGTATTCGAGTTCCAGCAGCGCGCCGGTGGATTCGAGCACCACGGCCAGCGCCAGCGGCACCTGCGCGGTGGGCGCGCCCAGCTCCAACTGCTGGGCGGTGACCCCGCGCAGCGCGAAGGCGTCGGAGCCCTTGCGCACGCTGAAGCCCAGCCGCACCAGCTGGTCCATGCCGTCGCGGCCGGCGACCCGCTCCGGGTTCGCCTCGCGCACCACCCGGTCGATGCCGACGCTCTGGTGGGCGAAGCCGTTCAGGCAGGTCTCCCTGGTCGCCTCGACCAGGCCGGTGAAGCTGTCGTGCGGACGCACCGCGGCGCGCAGCAGCAGGGTGTTGCCGAAGTAGCCGATCAGGCCCTCGGTGGCGGCGCGGCGGTTGGTGACCGGCACCGACACCAGGAAATCGGTGGCGGCGGTGTAGCGGTGCACGAGGGCGTCGAAGGCGGCCAGCAGCACCATGAACGGCGTCGCCGACCGGTCGCGGGCGAAGGCGTCCACGCGGGTCATCAGGTCGGCGGGCAGCGCAAGGGTGCGGCGCTCGGCCTGGGTGGAGGGTTGCGACGGCGCCGAGCCGGGCAGTTCCAGCGGCTCGGGCAGGGGGCGCAGGCTCGCCCGCCAGTACTCGACGTCGGCCTCGGCCGGCTCGTCCGGTCCGGCGAGCACCTCGGCGGCGACGAACTGCGCGGGCGCGGCGCCCGGCTCCGCGCCGTTGTAGGCGGCGTTGACCTCGGCGAAGAACACCGGCCACGATTCGTCGTCGAAGGCGATGTGGTGCACGACGAGCACCAGCACGTGCTCCTCGGCACCGGTGCGCACCAGGGTGGCCCGCAGCGGGGTCTCGGCGGCCAGCTCGAAGGGCCTGCCGAACTCCCGGCGCGCCAGCACCTCGACGCGGCGCGCGCGGCCCTGCTCGGGCAGGTCGGTGAGGTCGTGCGACTGCCAGGCGAGCACCACGTCGTCGGTGAACACCTGGTACGGCTCGCCCTGCTCGTCCACCCCGTAGGTCGTGCGCAGCAGGTCGTGGCGCGCCACCACGGTGCCGAACGCCTCGCGCAGCCGCTGCTCGTCGAGCGCGCCGGTGAGCCGGTAGGCCAGGCAGATGTTCAGGGTGGTGTCGGCGGCGTCCCTGGTCTGCAGGAACCACATGCGCCGCTGACCGGGCGAGAGCGGGTACCGCTCGCCCGCCTGGGCCCGCTGCGCGTCCGATTCGGCCGTGGCCAAACCGCTTTCGCGCAGCCGTCGCTGCAACAGCAGCTTGCGGCGCTCCAGCACGGACAGGTTCGCGGCATCGGTGTCTGACATGAATCTGGCCCCTCAGCCCTAGTTGGTGTTCTCTGCCATGAGCGCGACGACGTCGTCCAGCGACGCACCGCCCAGGATCGCCGCGACCGGCAGGTCGCGATCCAGTTCCGCCTTGACGCGCTTGCGGAAGTCCAGCGCCTGCAACGAGTCCAGGCCCAGCGCCACCAACGGCACGGAGCCGTCGATGGATTCGGAGCCGTCGGTGCCCATCACCTTGTGCAACTGGGTGAGCATCCGCTCGGCCAGCGGCCGGTCCGCGGCGGCGGGTGCCGCCGGTTGTTCGGTGACCACCGGCTCGACCACGTCCGGCTCGGGCGCGGACGCCGCCGCCGGAGTGGCGATCTCGGGCAGCACGCTGCCCTGGCCGAAGGTGTCGAGCACCTCGCGCAGGAACGCCCAGTCCGCGGACATGATCATCGCGTCGCCCCACGGACCGGCCAAGCCCGCGGTGATCGCGTCCCCCGGCGCCATCGGGTGGACGCCCGCGTCGGCGACCCGGGCGAAGCCCGCCTCGTCCAGCGGCCCGGCGACACTCCACAGGCCCCATTCGATCGAGATGGCGTCGCGGCCCTGCGCGCGCAGCCGGCGCGCCAGGATGTCGAGCATCCGGTTGGTCACCGCGTAGAGGATCTGACCGCGACCGCTGAGCGTGGCGGCGGTCGACGAGCACAGCAGGATCCGCTGCTGCTCGGTGAACGGCACGATGTCGAGCACGGTGCCCAGGCCGAGCACCTTGGAGCCGGCCGCCTCGGTGACCATCTCGGCGGTGATGTCGGGCAGTTCGGCGTCGACGTAGTTGACCGCCGCGTGGATGAGCAGGCTGACCGGCGCCGACTCGATGGTCGCGGCGAAGCGCTTGACCGCTTCGGCATCGGACACGTCGCAGGCCTCGACCACGATCTCGGTGCGGCCGAGGCGGCGCAGCCGGTTCAGTTCACCGGCGACGCGTTCGGTCTCGCCGGACCGGCTCACCAGCGTGACCCGGCCCGCTCCGGCGTGGGCGAAGTGCTCGCAGAACCGCAGCCCGAGTTGTCCGGTGCCGCCGACGATCAGCACATGCGACAGGTCGGTGTCGGCGGCGCTCGCGTCGGTGGCCGAGTCGACGACCAGGCGCTTGACGTAGAGCTTGCCGCCGCGCAGGGCCAGTTCGCATTCGCCTGCGGTGTGCACGGCGGTGACGATGCGGGCCGCCTGGTCGGGCCCCGCGCCCGCGGCGAGGTCGAGGTGGCGCAACAGGATGTCGGGCCGTTCGATGCCCGCGCTGCGGTAGCCCGCGGCGACCGCGCCGTGGAACAGGTGCGGCACCGGGTCGTCGGCGAGCACGCTCTCCCCGCCGGTGGTCACCAGCCAGCACTGCCCGCCCGGGCCCAGCCGGTCGAGCGCGGGCACCCAGGCCCGGTCGGCGAAGAACGCGGCGAAGTCGTCGAGCGCCGCGGCGCCGTCGGTGTCGGGCAGCTCGGGCAGCAGGACGACGGCGGTGTCGAACTCCGGCAGGTCACCGGCGAGCGCGGCGGCGTCCAGCACGGTCGCGGTGGCCCCGTGCCGGTCGGCGGCGGCGACCAGGGCATCGGCCAGCTCGGCGCAGCGGCCGGTGTGGTCGACCACGGCCAGCGTGCGCGGTGCCAGCATCGACCGCTTGTCCAGCGGAATCCAGGTCTCCACCAGCCGTTCCGGTGCGGGGGCGGCGTCCGGCTGCGGCTCGGCGGCGGGCAGGTCCGGCCCGGCCCACAGCCTCCTGGGGTGCATGATCGTGTGCGGGAAGTCGCGCAACGGCGGCCTGGGTGCGGCGCCGTCGTCGGTCCGCAGCGCGTCCCACCGGTAGTCGAGGTCGTGCACGGCGATGGTGGCGAGATTCCTGGTGAATTCGGCCAGGCCCTCGGCGGTGCGCAGCGAGGTACCGAGCACCTTGACGTCGCGGCCGAGCGGCAGCTTCTCCCGCGGCACGAGGGTCAGGTTCTCCTGCAACGCCAGTTGCAGCACCGGGTGCTCGGCGACCTCGATGAGGGTGTCCACCCCGTCGGTGACGGCGGCGACCACCGCGCGGTCGAACCGCACGCGGTTGCGCAGGTTCCAGTACCAGTAGTCGCGGTGGGTGAGGTCGGGGGTGATCGCGGCGCCCAAAGTGGCGCCGTAGCAGGGGATCTCGCTGGCCGTGAAGCAGTCGCCGCTCATCTCGTCGCCGAGGAAGGACATGAAGTGCTCGCGCAGTTCGGCCACGATCGAGGTGTGCGCCGGATAGGAGACCTTGATCTCGCGGGCGAACTGCCCGCGCGCGGTGGCGAGTTCGACCATGTCGACGATGGTGTCGCGGTCCCCGGAGATGGCCAGGATGTGCGGGGCGTTGACCACCGACAGCTCGGCCCAGCCGGAATGGCGGGCCAGCAGCGCTTCGCATTCCTCGCGGTCCATGCCGAGCACGGCCATCGAGTAGCCGCGCGGCGAGATCCGCTCCACCAGCCGCGCCCGGTGGGTCACCGCGAGCACGGAGTCGCGCAGCGTCATCACCGCCGACACCGCGCCCGCCGCCAGCTCGCCCTGGCTGTGGCCGACGGTGGCGGCCGGTTCCACGCCCGCGGCACGCCACATCGCGGCCAGGCCGTACATGTGGAACATCAACGCGGGCTGCACTTCCCACACGGTGTCCTGGTACCTGCCCTCGTCACCGAGCAGGTAGTGCAGCGGCTGGTCGTGCTCGAACCGCTCCCGGTGGATCGCGGCGCAGGCGTCCACGGCGGCCCGGTAGGCGTCGGAGACGTCGTAGTACAGCCGGCCCATGCCGGGCCGCTGGCTGCCCTGACCGGGGAAGACGAACCCGATGCGGCGCGCGCTCGCGGCGCCGTCACCGGTCACGACCACCCGCGAGGGCGTGTCCGCGACGACGGCGCGCAGCCCGTCGAGCAGTTCCTCGCGGGTGCGCACCATCGCCAGCGCGCGGTAGCGGCGCGCGACGCGGGTGCGAAAGAGCATCTCCGCCACGCGCTCCGGGCTCACTCGCGGATGCTCGTCCAGGTAGGCCAGCACGGCGGCGGCCTCGGCACGCACGCCGTCGGCGGTGTCGGAGGAGATCAGGACCGGCACGGTCCCGTCGGGGAGCAGGTAACTAGACATCGCTGTCCTCCTCGAGCACGGGCATCGCGACGATCGCGTGGGCGTTGGTGCCTGCCACGCCGAAGGAGGACACCGCGCCGTAGCGCACGCCGTCGATCGGCTTCCACGGCTGTGCTTGCGCGGCCAGCCGCAGGGTGGTGGCGTCCCAGTCGACCTCCGTGGTCGGGCGGTCGGCCCACAGGGTGGGGGCGATCTCGCCGTGCAGCCCGCACAGCAGCAGCTTGATCAGGCCGAGCATGCCCGAGGCCGCCTGGGCGTGCCCGACGTTCGACTTCACCGAGCCGAGCAGGGTGTTCGCGCCGGGCGCGCCGTAGGTGGCGCCGAGCGCGGTGAGCTCGAGCGGGTCACCGACGGGGGTGCCGGTGCCGTGGCCCTCGACCAGCCCGACGAGTTCGGGTTCGATCCCCGCGACGGCGAGGGTGTCACGCACCAGCCGTTCCTGGGCGGTCGCGTTGGGCACGGCCAGCGGCGCGCCCT
This sequence comes from Nocardia farcinica, assembly GCF_001182745.1. Lineage (NCBI taxonomy): Bacteria > Bacillati > Actinomycetota > Actinomycetes > Mycobacteriales > Nocardiaceae > Nocardia > Nocardia farcinica. The sequence continues at coordinate 3,494,935 of NZ_LN868938.1, forward strand.
TGCCGTTGTGGTTGATCCGGGAACCGAGCAGTTGCCCGTAGATGCGGTGGCCCTGCGCGAGCGCGCGCGACTGCCGCTCCAGCACGACCACCCCCGCGCCCTCGCCCCACAGGGTGCCGGTGGCGTCCGCGGCGTAGGGGCGGCAGTGGCCGTCGGTGGCCAGCGCGTTGTTCTTGGAGAACTCGTAGAACGCACCCGGGGTGCCCATCACGCACACCCCGCCCGCCAGCGCCCAGTCGCATTCACCCGCGCGGATGGCGGCGGCGGCCTGGTGCACGGCGGTCAGTGAGGAGGCGCATGCGGTGTCGACGCTGACCGAGGGGCCGATCAGGCCGAGCGCGTGGGAGATGCGTCCGGCGACCGCTCCCAGCGCGGTGCCGGTGGCGCGGAAGCCGCTGTAGTCGTTGACGGCGGAGGCGCGCGGCCCGTACTCGATCATCGACACGCCCATGTAGCAGCCCACCGACGCGCCGTCGAGGCCCGCCGGGTTCAGCCCGGCGTGCTCGAGCGCGCGCCAGGCCACCCGCATGCCCACCCGCTGCTGCGGGTCCATCGCCACCGCCTCGCGCGGGGTGATGCCGAAGAACATGGCGTCGAATTCGGTGGCGCCGGTGAGGAAGCCGCCCGCGTCGCGCACCGGCGACCAGCCCTCCCGGCGGCCGAGCGCGAAGATCTCGGCCAGCGGCCACTCCCGGTCCCGGGGGAACGGTCCGATCAGTTCGGTGGCGCTCGCCAGCGCGGACCAGTACTGCGGCAGGGTCTCCACGCCGCCGGGCGCTTCCACGCCCATGCCCACGATGACGATCGGATCGTCGGCGGCGCTCACGCGACCGAGCTCTTTTCCGGCACGAGCAGTTCGGCGATGCCCTCGACGTGGTCGTTGAGATAGAAGTGGTTGCCCGCGAACAGGGTCACCGCCACCTCGGCGCTGCTGTGCGCGGACCAGGCGTAGAGGTCGCGCGGGGCGACGAAGGGGTCGTCGTCGCCACCGAGCACCCGCACGGGGGCGGCGATGCGCACGTCGGCCGGGCAGGCGTAGGCGTCGAAGGCGCGGTAGTCGGCCTTCATCACCGGCAAGGCCATGCGCAGCACGTCGCGGCTGCCCATCACCTCGGCGCCGGTGCCGTTGAGCGCGGTCATGTGGTCGAGGAGTTCCTCGTCCTCGGTGGGATGGCCGGGCAGCTCGGCGATGCGTCCTGGCGCGGCGGCCGAGGAGGCGGCGAGCAGCCGCACCGGCAGGCCCGCCGCTTCGGCCAGGCGCACGAACTCGAAGGCCACGATCGCGCCCATGCTGTGCCCGAACACCGTCAGCGGCGCGCCGGTGTGGTGCGCGGACTCCCGGAAGGCGGCGAGGGTGCCCTCGGCCAGCTCCGGCAGGGTCTGGGCGGCGGCCTCGCGCGCCCGGTCCTGGCGGCCGGGGTACTGCACCACCACGACGTCGAAGTTCTCGGCCAGCGTCTTGGCGAAGGCCCGGTAGGCCGAGGCGCCCGCGCCCGCGTGCGGGAAGACGATCAGTGGTGGCAGGGAATCGGATCGTGGCGCTTGGAATTGCCTGAGCCAGCCGAGTTCTCGTGCCATCTTGCGTCTCCCTACACGCCGCCGACATCGCATCGACGGTCGGATCAAAATCAATCTGCTCGCGTTAGTATAGGCTAGCCTTACTGAATCGGATGACCAAGGTTCGGATGACCAAGGTTCGGATGACCAAGGTTCGGATGACCAAGGTGACGAGCGAACGGAGCACGACGTCGATGAACCCGACCGGGACACCGCGTATCGAAACGACATCCCGGCTGGCACGCGAGCTGACCGACATCCCGGACGAGGTTCGCCGGGCTCCCGCACCGGTGGTGCCCGAATTCGGTGCTCCCTACTCGCTGCGCGTGGTCGACGCCGACGGTTCGGATCCGGCGATGATCACCGAGTGGATGTCGCGCCCGCACCTGGTGCAGACCTGGGAGCAGGACTGGCCGCTGGAGCGCCGCCTGGACAACCTGACCGCCCAGCTCGCGGGCACCTACTCGCGCCCCTGCGTGCTCGGCGTCGACTTCGCCGCGCTCGACCGGCCCGAGATCGGCCACCGCGAGGTCGCCTACGTGGAGCTGTACCGCCCGGCCAAGGACGAGATCGGCCGGCTCTACCACGCGGGCCCGCGCGACATGGCCTTCCACATCGCCACCGCCGAGACCGTGCTGCTCGGCAAGGGCGTCGTCTCGGGCTGGATCGGCCTGCTGCCCGGCGCGGTCTGGGCTGCCGAACCCGAATGCCGCAGGCTGCTCTGCGATCCCGATCATCGCAACCTCCCGATGCGCAAAGCGCTGGAGAAGAACGGCTGGCAGTTGCTCGGCGAGTTCGACGTGCGCCCGGACCGCCGGATCGCGCTCTACGTCCTGCCCCGCGAGCCGCAGGACATGCCCGCCCTCCGGGCCTGACCCCACCGACCGAGCGGGCCCGTCCGGAAGGCGTTCCGGACGGGCCCGCTCGTGTCACTGCGCGGCGAGTTGGCGCGCGCCCGCCCGCACCCGCGCGGGCTCCGCGCGCAGCACCCGGTCGGAGAGTTCGCCGAGGCAGCTGAGATTCGGAAAGCCGGGCCCCTGCGCCAGCGCCGCCATGTTGGGCAGGTACAGCTTGGCGCCGAGCCCGGTCACCGCCAGGTCGTAGCCGATCGAGGATTCGATGCGCTGCTGGGTGAGCGGGCCACCGACGGCCAGTTCGAGCAGGTCGGCGGATTCGCTGTCGAACAGGTCGAGGAACCACAGCGGTTGCCCACCGGTGGCGTCGACGACGAGGTCGAAGTTGTGCACCTGATCGGCGCGCATCTCGTTGCGCAGGGTCACCGCGACGCCGTCGCCCTGCCCGACGATCCGGGTCACCCGGCCCTGCAGGTGATGAACCCGGTTGTCGCCCAACAGGCTTTCCTGCACCCGCACCGAGAACACGCCCCGGTCGGTGCGCCGGATGACGTCGCGCCGTTCCTGGATGCTGAGCGCGTTCCACTTGGTCGGATCGCTGAACAGCGAGTTCTCGAAGTAACTTTCGCCGCGGGTGTAGATGGTCGCCATCGGGGAGATCACCGAGATGGTGAGCATTTCGTGGCGCACCAGTTCGTCCAGCGCCGAACCCGCCGTCTCGCCACCGCCGATCACCGCGGCCCGGGAGCTGATCGGCAGCTTGCGCTTGCCCGCCAGATCCCAGAATTCGGCGATGCTCAGCACCCGAGGATGTTTCGCCAGCGCCTTGGTGCTCTGGCCGGGCCCGGTGATCATCAGGCCGTCGGCCTCGAGTTCGGTGGTCGCGCCGTCGGCGCCGGCCACCTCGACCGACCAGCCCGCACCGCCGTCGGTGGGCCGCTGCCGGATGGTGCGCACCTTGCCGAGCACCAGCTCGAGGTCGATCTTGCGGGCCACCCACTGCAGGTACTTCGCCCACACGTGGTGCTGCGGACTCGGCCTGCCGCGGTCGATCCATTCGGCGTAGGTGCCGTGCTCGACGAGGAACGAGGTCCAGCTGAACGCCATCATGGCCTCGTTGATCTCGCGATTGTGGCCGCGCGCCCACGTGGAGTGGTAGGGGAAACCGATGTCCTTCTCCGGGCTGGTGCCCAGCCGGTGCCGCCCGTCGGTCCAGCCACCGCTGGCGAGCCAGTTGCCGCCGACCGCGTGTGCCTCGACGGCGATCACGCGTGGCGCGGACAGTCCGAGTTGGCGCAACACGTGCGACTTCGCCGCCACCGCCAGGGCTTTCGGCCCCGCGCCGACTACCAGAAGTGTCTCCACTCCGCTCTCCCACTCTCTCGCGAGCGCCGTCCGGCGTCCGTATCCGTCGTCGCGCCCGCTGTCGCGAACCCGCCGGTTCATATTTGCATAGGCTTACCTTATATTGCTTCCCGGGTGCCAGGCATCACCGGAGCACCCGCCCACGAAAGATTGGATGGAACACCCATGCTCAGCACCGCGCACAAGAAGGTCGCCACGCTCGCCGCCGCCGCTCTGATCGGCGCGTTCGGCGCCGCGACCGTGGCCGCCCCGGCCACCGCCGCCCCCGTCACCGCACCCCTGCGGGCCCAGGCCCCGAGCGCAGGCGAGCTGAAGGCCAAGCTGCAGACCGCGATCAACACCGGCGCCGCGCCCTCGGTCCGCGCCGCCGAACTGGAAGCCGGCGAAGCGGGCCTGCCGCTGATGGACCAGGTCGCCGCCGCGATGGCCGCCACCCCGCCCAGCTTCCGCTGGACCATCCTCGGCCCCACCAGCGTCAGCGGTGACACCCTCACCGCCCAGTTGCAGACCGCGGTCGACGGCTTCGACCCCTTCTACTTCGATCTGACCTGGGTGCAGATCGACGGCACCTGGAAGCTGACCCGGGAGTCGCAGTGCACCGTGGCCAGCGTCGCCTTCCTGCCCTGCACCGTCTAGCCGCGCCCGGCTCCGACGACGACATCGGCGAGGACCCCCGGCACACCCGGGGGTCCTCGTCGTTTCCGGATCGGATTTCCCGCGGGTGCGACAAATCAAGTGTCGTTAGGCTAACCTTAGTCGCATGGGTAAGGGATTCAACGGAGTTCTGGTCAAGGCCTGGGGCGGCGACGACTACACACTCACCGTCACCTCCAGCGAATACGTGACCGACAAGTACATCCGCCTCGGCTTCACCGGCGGCGGACTGCTCGCCAACCACCCGGTGCACCCGACCCAGTGGATCAGACTCTGGATCCCCGACGAACACAGCGACAAGCTGCACCATCGCGGCTACACGCTGGTCGACCAGGATCCGGAGGCCGACCGGTTCTTCATCGAATTCGCCCTGCACGGCGGGCCTGCCTGCCGGTGGGCCGAACGCGCGGCCGTCGGCGACACGCTGGACGCCACCGTGCTCGGCTCCAACTTCAGCCTCCCCGAGACCACGCCGAGCGAGTACGTCGTCTTCGGCGACACCGCCTCGCTGCCCGCGATCAACACCCTGCTCGACGCCATCGGCGACACCCCCGCCCGGGTGTGGCTGGAGTGGCAGTACGAGTCGGACCAGAAGCTGCCGCTGCGCAACAAGCCGCACCACCAGGTGACCTGGCTGCAGCGGGTGGACGACGGCAGGCTGCTGCGCGAGGCCGCACAGGAGATGAGCTGCCCGGCCGACGCGTTCGCCTGGGTGGCCTGCGACGGGCACACCACCCGCTCGATCGTCAAGACGCTCAAGCACGCCCACGGTCTGCCGAAGACGGCCATCAAGTACCAGGCGTACTGGAAGTAGGCCCCGCGATCGGCGAGGCTGATCCGGCGTGGGCGGCACCGGGCCGCCCGTGACCGGAATCGAGTGCGGACCATGTCGACCCTCGACGTCATCCTCGTCGTCCTCACCCTGATCTTCGCCGCTCTCGCGGTGGCAGCGCCGCGCATCGGGGTGCGCGCACTGCCCGTCGCGGTGCCGCTGCTGCTCGCGGGCTGGCTGGGCCAGTGGTTGCTCGAGGGCTTCTACTGGCAGTTCCTGCCGGCGCTGCTGCTCGCCGTCGCCGCGGCCGTTCTCGCGGTCCGCCAGGGCATCCGGCCCCGCACCGGGGTGATCGCGGTGTCGGCACGTGTCGTGGTCGGGATCTGGGCGGTGGTGGCGGTCCTCGCCCTCGCGCCCGCCCCGGTGCCCGAATTGCCCACGCCCACCGGTCCATACGCCGTCGGCTCGCAGATCTATCGCTGGGTCGACGAGCAGCGCGCGGAACCGACCGCACCCGGCGAGCGCCGCAATGTCGTTGTGCAGGCCTGGTATCCGGCGGATCAGCGGTCCGGCCGGCGATACGTCTACATCGACGGGTACGACCGGCTGCCCGGCAGCGTGTCCGGCATCCCCGGCGCGCTCATGCGCGGCTACGGACGGATCGACACCCACGCCACGACCGACGTGCCGGTCTCCGGCGCGCGCGAGCGGTGGCCGGTGGTGCTGTTCTCCCCCGGTTACGGTGCACCGCGGGCCTTCTACACCGGCCTGGTCGCCGATCTGGCCAGTCGCGGCTTCGTCGTGCTGGCCGTCGACCATCCCTTCGAGTCGGCGGTGACCGAACTGGCCGACGGCCGCCTCGCCACCACCGTCGCGACCGGCATCGACGACGACCTGACCGACGAGCAGCGCACCAGGGCGGCGGACCTGCGCTACGTCCTCGACCAGCTCGCCGGACCCGACCTCCTCGGCCCACTCGCCGACCGGATCGACACCGGACACATTGCGGCGGTGGGTCATTCGTTCGGCGGCGCGGCCGCGCTGGCGGTCCTGGCCGAGGACCCGCGCGTGGCCGCCGCGGCCAACATCGACGGCACGCTCTACGGCGATCTGCCCGGCCGCACCCTGACCCGCCCGGTCCTGCTGGTGGAGAGCGACCGCGCCGAAACCGGCCATTCCGATCGCTATCTCGACGGCAACGGCGCCCTCCTCGCCCGCCTGGCCGCGCCCGGTCACCGGTACACCGTCACCGGGGCCAACCATTTCGGCTTCACCGACGTCCCCTTCTTCCTCGTCCCGCCCGCGCAGGCGGTCCTCGGCCGGTTCGTCGGTGGCCCGCGCGACCCCGCCGACACCCACCGCACCACCGTCGCCCTGCTCGACGCCTTCCTCCGCGAGCCGCTCGGCGGCCCGGCGGTCGATATCGCCGCGACAGCCGCCGGACTCGACGGGGTCACCGGCGGCCGCGTTCGATAGCACCAGCGCATAACCCGCCGTCGCGCCGGCCGCCTCGACCAGCACCCGGGCCGCCGCCCACCCCTTGACACCGTGATCCGGCTCACGTACTTTCCGATGAAATCATTTCAGATGAAACTGATTGGAGCGCGAGATGGGCGCGGTCGGTCTGCTCTACGTCGGAGCCGTCCTGTTGGTCAACGGACTGATGTTGCTCGAGGTGGTGCCCGCCCGGTCGGCGGCGATCCTGAACCTGTTCGTCGGCGCGCTGCAGTGCGTGCTGCCGACGGCCCTGCTGATCCAGGCCGCGGGTGACCCCGCCGCGGTGCTCGCCGCCTCGGGGCTGTACCTGTTCGGGTTCACCTACCTCTACGTCGGCATCGGTACCTTCCTGGACAGTCCGCCCCAGGGGCTCGGCTGGTTCTCCGGTTTCGTCGCGGTGGCCGCGCTGGTCTACGCCGCGGTGGCGTTCACCCGCACCGACGATCCCGTCTCCGGGGTGATCTGGCTGGCCTGGGCGGTGCTGTGGAGCCTGTTCTTCCTGGTGCTCGCCCTGGGCCGGGAACAGCTGACCCGCGTCACCGGGTGGGCGCTGATCCTGCTCAGCCAGCCGACCTGTTCCCTGCCCGCCTTCCTCATGCTCACCGGCAACTTCCATCCCAGCGCCGGGCTGGCCCTGGTCTGGGCCGCCGGACTGGCCGCCGCGCTCGCGCTGGCCTGGCTGCTCGGCTCCCCCAGCCGCACGCATCGGGCGCCACAGCCCGCCTACCACTGAACCAGTCCGCCTACCACCGAACCCCGCGAAAACCCCACCCCTACAAAGGAGTAGAACCATGCGACACGGCGATATCTCGTCCAGCCCCGACACCGTCGGCGTGGCCGTCGTCAACTACAAGATGCCGCGGCTGCACACCAAGGCCGAGGTGCTCGACAACTGCCGCCGCATCGCCGACATGCTCGTCGGCATGAAATCCGGCCTGCCCGGCATGGATCTGGTGGTGTTCCCCGAGCACTCCACCCAGGGCATCATGTACGACGAGCAGGAGATGTACGACACGGCGGCGACCGTGCCCGGCGAGGAGACCGCGATCTTCTCCGCCGCCTGTCGCGAGGCCGGGGTGTGGGGCGTCTTCTCCATCACCGGCGAACAGCACGAGGACCATCCGCGCAAACCGCCCTACAACACCCTGGTGCTGATCGACGATCACGGCGAGATCGTGCAGAAGTACCGCAAGATCCTGCCGTGGTGCCCGATCGAGGGCTGGTACCCCGGCGACACCACCTACGTCACCGAGGGGCCGAAGGGCCTGAAGATCTCGCTCATCGTCTGCGACGACGGCAACTACCCGGAGATCTGGCGCGACTGCGCGATGAAGGGCGCCGAGCTGATCGTGCGCTGCCAGGGCTACATGTATCCGTCCAAGGATCAGCAGGTGCTGATGGCCAAGGCGATGGCGTGGGCCAACAACTGCTACGTCGCGGTCGCCAACGCGGCCGGATTCGACGGCGTCTACTCGTATTTCGGGCATTCGGCGCTGATCGGCTTCGACGGCCGGACCCTGGGCGAGACCGGCGAGGAGGAATACGGCATCCAGTACGCGCAGCTGTCGATCTCGGCCATCCGCGACGCCCGCGCCCACGACCAGTCCCAGAACCATCTGTTCAAGCTGCTGCACCGCGGCTACTCCGGCGTGCACGCCGCCGGTGACGGCGACCGCGGCGTGGCCGACTGCCCCTTCGAGTTCTACAAGCTGTGGGTGACCGACGCGCAGCAGGCGCGCGAGCGGGTGGAGGCGATCACCCGCGACACCGTCGGCGTGGCCGACTGCCGGGTCGGCTCGCTGCCGGTCGAGCAGACGCTGGAAGCCTGAGGGGCGCCGCGCATGCCGTACCTGACCGACATGTTCCACGACCAGAACGGGTCGCGTCGCCCGGCGCCCGACCCGGCCCCTGCGACGGGATTCGACCGGCAGGCGCTGGCTGCGCGGCTCGGCTCGGCGATTCTCGGCCAACCGGCCGCGGTCGAGGCCGTCGTGCGCGCGGTGACCCTCGCGCACGTCGGCGCGGCCGATCCGCACCGCCCGCGCGCGGCGATCCTGCTGGTCGGCCCCACCGGCGTCGGCAAGACCGAGCTGGTGCGCCAGACCGCGGCCGCACTGCGCTCGGGCCCGGACGACCTGTGCCGCATCGACATGAACGCCCTCGCCCAGGAGCATTACGCGGCCTCGTTCACCGGCGCGCCGCCCGGCTACGCGGGCAGCAAGGAATCACTGACGCTGTTCGACAAGGCGACCATCGAAGGCGACCCGTACACCCCCGGCCTGGTGCTCTTCGACGAGATCGAGAAGGCCGACGCCACCGTGATCCGCGCGTTGCTGCACGTGCTCGACACCGGGGAACTGCGGCTGGCCAACGGCAAGGAGCGGATCTCGTTCCGCAACAGCTTCGTGTTCCTGACCTCGAATCTGGGGTCGGCGCAGGTGGCGCGGCGGTTGCGCGGCGGGCCGTTGCGCCGGTGGCGCGGCACCGACCGCGCGAGCACGCACGCGATCGTCCGGCGGGCGGTGGAGAACTTCTTCGACCCGGAGTTCTTCAACCGCATCGACGAGACCATCGTGCTCGACCCGCTCGACACCGACACCGCCGTGCGGGTGGCCGCGCTCGAGATCGACCGGCTGGCGGCCCGCCTGGCCCGCCGCGGGGTGCGGTTGCGGTGCGACGCCACCGTCGCACCGGCGCTGGCCGCGTGCGGATTCGACCCGGTGTACGGCGCGCGTGGACTGCGCAGGCACCTGCGGGTGTTCCTGGCCGAGCCGGTCGCCGATGCCATCCTCTGCCACCGGACGCCCGGCAGCGAGGTGACGTTGTGCGCGCGGGTGGTGCAGGGGCGGGTGGTGGTGACCGCGGCCGGGGACGTCAGCGGGTGAACGTGGTCAGGATGTCGAAGTCGTAGCCGTTCGCCACGGCGAGGTGGATCCGCTGCCGGGCCTCCCGGCCGCGGAATTCCACCGTCCCGCGCGGGCCACGGTAGGCCAGCCCGTCGACGGGCCCACCCGCCGCGGCGTCACCGCGCGCGGCCAGCGTGGCGAGCAATTGCGCGCCTTCGTAACAGGATTCGGCGGCGGCGCCGATCACCGGGGCGAACCGGCCGTGCAGCGCGGTGTAGCGGGCGAGCAACTCCATCGAGTCGGCGTCGACCAGCGTGCGGAAGAACCCGGAGGCCACCACCAGTCCACGGGTCGCGGTCTCGCCGCTGGCCAGCAGCATGTTCTCCTCCATGAGCGGACTGAACCGCAACAGGTCCTCGTGCAGTCCGCGGCGGGCGAAGGCGCGATTGAAATCCACCGCGTCCTGCCCGACCAGCAGCATCAGCACCGCGTCGCAGGACGAGCGCGCGATCCGCTCCACCACCTCGCGCATGTTGCCGCCGCCCAGCCGCACGAACGCACCGCCCACCAGGTCCAGGTCGAGCTCCCGGGCGAAGTCCCTGATGTGGTGCAACGAGCGCTGCGGCCAGACGTAGTCGTCGCCGACCACGAACCAGCGGCGGGCGCCCGCGTTGTCGCGCAGCCAGCGCAGCGCGGGTTCGATCTGCTGATACGGCGTCTCCCCGGAGCAGAAGACGCCGGGGCGCGATTCACCGCCCTCGTAGAGCGAGCTGTAGGCGTAGGGCACGCGACCGGAGAGCACCGGGGCCAGCGCGTTGCGGACCGAGGAGATGTGCCAGCCGGTCACCGCGTCGATCCGGTTCGCGGCGACCAGCCGCGCCACCTCGGCGGCGACCGCGGCGGGCTCGGCGCCGCCGTCGACGATCTCGAGTTCGACCGCCCGGCCGCGGACACCGCCCGCCTCGTTGAGATCGCGGACCGCCAGCTCACCGACCGCCTCGCAGGACGGCCCGAACAACCCGGCCGGCCCCTGCAACGGCACCACCATCGCCAGCCGCCACACCGACGAGTCGGCGCGGCGCAGCGCCGGGCCGCCGGTCACGACGGACTCCGGCGAGCGGGGGAACGCGGCGGCGCCGCGAGCTCTGATACCATTTCAGATGAAAGTATCCACGGTGTCCGCGACGCCCGCAACGGTTTCGGAAAGGAGTGCCCGATGGCGCCCGAATCCCTGACCGCTCGCCTGGTCACCGCGTCGCGGCAGCTCACCGCCGCCGTCGAGGCGGTGCTCGCGGCCGAGCAGCTCACCGTGGACGACTGGCTGGTCGTCGAGGCACTCGCCGGTGTCGACGAACTCGCCATGACCGACCTGCGCGCCCGCACCCTCACCTCCGCCCCGACCCTGTCCCGTGTGGTCGACCGGCTCGCCACCCGTGCGCTGCTGTTCCGCGAGGTCGACGCGACCGACCGCCGCCGGGTCCGGCTGCACCTGAGCAAACGGGGCGAGGCCCTGCACCGCCGGGTCCGGCCGCTGGTCGCCGAGGCCGAGCAGGCGTGGTCGGCGGCGCGGCCCGCCGCCGAGCCGGTCTAGCGGCCGCTCACACCGCGGCGGGTTCGAGCCGCCAGCCCGCGGCCCGCGATCGCTCGTTCCAGAACCGCGCGTACCGACCGTCCAGCGCGAGCAGTTCCTCGTGCGTGCCGCGCTCGACGATGCGGCCGCCCTCGAGGAACAGGATCTGATCGGCGTGCGCGATGGTGGCCAGCCGGTGCGCGACCACGATGACGGTGGCCTCGCGGGTCAACTCGTGGATGCCGCGCACGACCGCCGCCTCGCTGTGCGGGTCGAGTGCGCTGGTGGCCTCGTCGAGCAGCACGATCGGCGCGTCCTTGAGCAGCGCGCGGGCGATCGAGACCCGTTGCCGCTCACCGCCGGACAGCGTCGCGCCGCCCTCGCCGACCCGGGTGTCGTAGCCCTCGGGCAGCCGTTCGACGATCTCGTCCACCCGGGCGGCCTCGGCCGCGCGGCGCACCTCCTCGTCGGTGGCGTCGGGTTTGCCGATGCGGATGTTGTCGGCCACCGAGCGGTCGAACAGGTAGACGTTCTGGAACACCAGCGACAGCTGATCCAGCAGGGTCGCCGAGGGCTGGTCGCGCACATCGTGTTCGCCGACGGCCACCCGGCCGGAGTCCACGTCGTAGAAACGCGCGGCCAACCGCAACAGCGTCGTCTTACCCGCGCCGCTGGGCCCGACGATCGCGGTCGTGGTGCCCGCGGGCACGCTGAAGGTGATCTCGGACAGCACCGGCTCACCGGGGCGGTAGCCGAAGGAGACGTTGTCGAAGACCACCGAGGGCGAGCCCGGCGTGACCGGCGCGGTGGCCTCGGGAAGCACCGGTTGGGCGAGCAGGTCGCCGATCCGCTCGGCCGCGGCGGCCGCCGAACGCAACGCGTTGCCCAGCTGCGCGGCCTGGTTCAGCGGCTCGATGAACCGCGAACTCACCGCGATCAGCGCGATCGCGGCCGCCGCCGACACCGCCCCGCCGGTGACCCGGCCGACGGCCACATACACCAGCACCAGGAACACCGCCTGCACGAACAGCGCGAACAGGATCAGTCCCGGCACGCTGGCCGCGATCATCTTCCGCCCGGCCGAGCGCTGCCCGCTCAGCGCCGCGTCCAAGGCCCGGTTGCTCGCGCCGACCGCGCCGAAGGCCCGCAGCACCGGCTGCGCCTGCGCGAATTCCACCACCCGGGAGTCGGCTTCGGCGGCGGCCTCGTGCATGCGCCGGTCGGCGCCGGTGTAGGCGCGGTTGGCCAGGCCGTTCACCGCGTAGAGCACCGGCGCCGCCAGCAGCATCGCCAGCGAGATCCGCCAGTCCACGAACAGCATGCCCACCGCGACCCCCAGCGGCACGATGACCCCGGTGAGCACCTTGGCCAGCAGGTAGGCGATCAGCCCCTGGACCTCGCGCACGTTCTCCACGATCAGCCGCGAGAGCGGCCCGGCGTCGCGGGTCTCGAACCAGCCCAGCGGCAGTGCGTTCAGGTGGTCGCCGATGCGGGTCTGCAGGCCGCGCTGCATGCCGATGCCGATGCGCAGCCCGATCGCGGCGCTCAGGTACCCGAACACCACCACACCGGCCACCGCGGCCAGCATGCCCAGCGCCCACAGCCAGGCGCGGCCGAGGTCGTCACCGAACAGCGCCTCGAGCACCGGCACCAGCAGCAGGTAGGCCAGCGCCTGGCACAGCGCCTGGGCGACGATGGCGGCGAACAGCTTCGGGGTCAGGTGCCGGAATTCGGCCGGGACCAGACCGAGCACGGTGCGGATCATCGAACGCCCTCTTTCGTCTCGACCAGCGCGAGGTCGCCCAGCGCCGCCTCGTTGATCTCCCACAGCCGCTGATACATCCCGCCCGCCGCGCGCAGGCTCTCGTGGTCGCCCTGCTCGACCAGCGTGCCGTTGTCCAGCACCACGATCCGGTCCACGCCGGTGATGGTGTGCAGCCGGTGCGCGATCACCAGCACGGTGCGACCCGCCACGAGCACGGCCAGCGCGTCCTGCACGGCCGCTTCCGATTCGGGGTCGGCGAAGGCGGTGGCCTCGTCCAGCACCAGCACCGGGGTGTCGGCCAGCAGCGCACGGGCGATCGAGAGTCGTTGCGCCTCACCGCCGGACAGGGTGGCGTCCACGCCGATCTCGGAGTCGTAGCCGCGGGGCAGCGCCATGATCCGGTCGTGGATCTGGGCGGCCCGGGCGGCGTGCTCCATCGCCGCCCGGTCGGCGTCCGGGCGGGCCAGACGCAGGTTGTCGGCGATGCTGCCGCGGATCAACCGCACGTCCTGGAAGACGAATCCCACCGTGCGGTAGAGCTCCTCGCTCGGGAAGTCGCGGATGTCGCGCCCGCCGATGGTGATCGACCCGGTGTCGACGTCGTAGAACCGCGGCAGCAGCTTGGCCAGCGTGGACTTGCCGGAGCCACTGGGGCCGACCAGCGCGGTGATGGTGCCCGGCGCGAGTTCCAGATCGATGTCGCGCAGCACCTGGCGGTCGGCCCGGTAGCCGAATCCGACACCGGAGAACCGCACCAGCCCCGCCGGATCGGAACCGGCCGCCGCGCTCGGCGCGCCCTCGGCCAGTTCCGGCTCGCTGCGCAACGCGTGCAGGCGCAACGCCGCCTCACCGCCCGCGCGTAGCGCCTGGGCGCCGTAACCGAGGCCGAGCAGCGAACTGCCGAGCCCGACCCCGATCAGCAGGAACGGCAGCACGTCCAGCGGCTGCACCCAGTCCAGTCCGACCGCGGCCAGGCCCGCGACCACGACGACGAGCATCACGAACACCGGGGTCACCACGATGTCGGAGGCCGACTGCACGCCGATGATCGGCGTCTTCATCCGGTCCACGCTGCGTGCCTGGTGCTCGACGGCGGCCTGGAAATCGCTGTGCGCCTTGCCCGCCCGGCCGAACGCGCGCACCACCTGGATGCCGTCGACGAACTCGATGGTGGCCTGCTTGGTGCGCTGCTCGGACCGGTTGTAGACGACGATCCGGTCGCGGCCGTCGCGGTCGACGATCCGGCCGTAGAGCACCGCGTAGGCCACCAGCGGCAGCAGCAGCACCAATGTCAACCGCCAGTCGACGGTGCACAGGTAGATCAGGGTGACCAGCGGGACGGTGACCGCGCCGACGAACTCCAGCCGCGCGTGCGCGACCAGGTAGTGCAGCGCCTCGACATCGTCCTGCAGGTACTTCTTGACCTCGCTCGAGGTGCGCTCGCCGAACCAGCCCAGCGGCACCCGCGACAGCTTCTCGGCCAGCGCCCGGCGCAACGTCAACTGGAAACCGCCGTCGACCAGGTGCGACCAGGTGAGGGCGACGGCCTGCAGCAAGGCGCGCACCACCAGGACCGCCACCGCCGTCGCCAGCAGCCGCCAGACCCGATCGGTGTCGACCGGCTCGGCCAGCAGTTCCCGGCACACCTCCACGATCAGCAGGAACGGCACCACCAGGCACACCGAGGCCAGGCCCATGAGAATGCTCGCGACCAGCAACGGCGTGCGCACCGGCGCGAGAATCTCCTTGCGCGCCGCCGCTTCCCGTTGTTTCTCGGCTTTGCGCACCTGTTTCGGCGGGGTGTTGCCCGCCTCCCCCGCCGCCAGCGGCGTGGCCTCCACCGTCATGTCCCCGCCTCTCGACTCTGCCGGCCCGCGCCGGATCGGTCCTCATCTTCACACACCGGACCGCAACAGGATAGGTAAGGCTAACTTATTCCACGCGAGCAGCTCCGCGCACGTCGACTCCTGTCGAACCGGCCGGAATCGGACGGGCGGGACCGGTGTTCCTTCCGGTATGACCGCACCCGACCTCACCACCCCGCTCCTGGACACCGGCACCGAGTTCGGCGCGAAGGTCGCCGAACGCCTCGAGCGCGAGCAGGTCGTCTGGCTCACCACCGTGGGTCCGACCGGCACGCCGCAGCCCAATCCCGTCTGGTTCCAATGGCGCGACGGCGAATTCCTGCTGTTCAGCCAGCCCGACACCCCGAAGATCCGCAACATCCGCCGCAACCCGCGGGTCTCGGTGCACTTCAACAGCACCGTCCACGGCGGTGACGTCGTGGTGTTCACCGGCACCGCCCGCATCGCCGAGGACCGGCCGACGGAGCAGGAGATCGCCGCCTTCACCGCCAAGTACACCGAGGGCCTGCGCGACATCCCGATGACCGCCGAGCAGTTCTACGCCGACTACTCGGTGCCGCTGCGCATCGCACCGGACCGGCTGCGCGGCTTCTGACCGGTACGGGCGTACCGGCTAGAGTGGGCGGCGATGAGACGCAGGCAGCAGCCACCGTTGCCGAAACGGCACGGCCTCGATCCCGCCCGGCTGCGGCTGCCGGAAGCGGGCGAGTGGGCGACCATCCGCGATCATCTGGTGCACCGGCTGCCCCGCGTCGCACCCGAGCGCATCGATGAACTGCTGCGGGCGGGCGCGATCGTCGATCTCGACGGTCCGATCGCCCCCGACGCACCGTATGTGCCCGGCGGCGCGGTGTGGTTCCATCGCGATCTGCCCGACGAGGTCGAGGTGCCGTTCGACCTGACCGTCGTGCACCGCGACGAGACCGTGCTGGTGGTCGACAAGCCGCATTTCCTCGCCACGATCCCGCGCGGTCAGCACATCCGCCAGACCGCGCTGGTGCGGTTGCGCGAACAGCTCGGCCTGCCCGATCTGGTGCCCGCGCACCGGCTGGACCGGGTGACGGCCGGGCTGATCCTGTTCGTCGTCGATCCGGCCCGCCGCGGCGCCTACCAGACGATGTTCCACCGGCGCACCGTGCGCAAGCAGTACGAAGCCATCGCGCCCTACGATCCGGAGCTCGCGCTGCCCCGTGTGGTGCGCAGCCGGATCGTGAAGGAGAAACACGTGCTCGCGGCCCGGGAAGTCGAGGGCGAGCCGAACGCCGAGACCCTGGTCGAACTGCTCGAGCACCGCGACGGGCTCGGTCGCTACCGGCTCACCCCACACACCGGCCGCACCCATCAACTGCGCCTGCACATGAACAGCCTCGGCGTGCCGATCCTCGGCGACGACTTCTATCCGGTGCTCACCGACAAGCCGGTCCACGAATTCACCCGGCCCCTGCAACTGCTGGCGGCGGTGCTCGAATTCACCGATCCGGTCACCGGCGAGCCGCGCCGCTTCGAGACCACCCGCTCGTTGCAGGCGTGGACCGACTACCCCGGCTGGGCGGGCTAGGACCCCATCCAGCCCAGCGGCCCGGCGCCGCAGGTGGCGCTGCCGGTGAGCGTCGGCTCCGCGACGTCCACCTTGATCTCGTAGGCCAGCCCCTGCAGGGCGGCCAGCGTGTGGGTGCCCGACCTGCCCGGCTTCCACTGGATGGTCGCCACCCCGTTGACCGGCTTGACCGGACTGCCCGCGATCACCAGGGCGTTGTCGTAGAACCAGACCTCGAACCAGTGGTTCACCTTCGCCGTCAGCTGGTAGACGCAGCCCGCCTGCGGGTTCCGGCTGTTGACCGTCAACTCGTCCACGGTGGCCGCCGCGTGGGGCGCCCCGACCACCACCGCACAGCTCACCACCGCCGCCGCGCCGAGCCCTGCGGTGAGACGACCGAACCGGTCGCGGGTCCTGCTCATCGAATCACTCCTTGTCTACCTCGCACGTGCGGTGCGGATGAGCGGACTGTATCGACCGTCCAGTTCAGCCGGGCCGAAATCGGGAAAATTCTGAAACGCGTTTCATTCACTCGGTGTTGCAGCCCGTACCACCAGCACGTGCGTTCCCCGGCGCGCCGGGTACCCGACCGGTGATGACCTCCCGCACAGCACCCCGAGAACCGGCCGATCCGCTCCGTACACTGGGCCGGGTGCGTGAATCCGACCCCGTGGCCGCGACCGAGCGCGGCCGCCCGCTGCATGCCTACATCGATGTGGCCGTGGTGGTGGTCGTCCTGGCCTGCACCAACCTCATCGCCCACTTCACCACGGCCTGGGCGAACATCGTCGCGGTTCCGGTGGCGGCCGGCATCCTGCTGGCCCTGGTCCGCAGACGCGGACTCGGCTGGGCCGAACTCGGCCTCTCCCCCCGGCACTGGCGCCGCGGCTCGGTCTACGCCCTCGCCGCCGTCGGCGTGGTGCTCGCCGCGGTCGCGATCGGCGCGCTGCTGCCGGTGACCCGCCCGTTCTTCCTCGCCGACCGCTACGCCACCGTCTCCGGCGCCCTCATCGCCTCGATGATCGTCATCCCGCTCCAGACCGTGATCCCCGAGGAACTCGCCTTCCGCGGCGTCCTGCACGGCACCCTGGACCGCGCCTGGGGCGCGCGCGGCGTGTTCGCGGCCGGGTCGCTGCTGTTCGGGCTCTGGCACGTCGCCTCCTCGTTCGGGCTCACCAGCGGCAACCGCGGGCTCAGCGGCATGCTGCCCGGCGGCCCGCTCGGCCAGGTCGTCGGCATCGCGCTGGCCGTGCTGGCGACCGCCGCCGCGGGCACGGTGTTCACCTGGCTGCGCCGGCGCAGCGGCAGCCTGCTCGCGCCGATCGCCCTGCACTGGTCGGTGAACGGGGCGGGTGCGCTCGCCGCCGCGATTGTCTGGCACACCACCCTCGCCTGACCCTTCCGCCGACCTGCCGGTCGTCGTCCTCGCGTTGACCAACCCCCGGCCCCGGTTTAGTCTCGTCGCGTTCACACATACGTTCGAGCAACCGTGCGGCACCGACCCGCGCCCGGGGAAGGTCTTCGATGTCCGAGCACCAGCCCGCCGACGCCGACCGGACCGGCGACGAGATCGCCGCGCTGGCCCGCCGGGTGCAGACCGCGCGCGGCAAACTCCCCCTGCAATACGACTCGGCCCTGGTCGAGGTGCTCTCCGACGCGGAGATCGCCGCCGAACGCGAACTCGCGGAATGGACAAGAGCCCGGCGCCGCGCCCAACGCCGCCGCGCCGTCCGCGCCGAACTGGCCGCCGAGAAGCGCGACCGCAGGGCGGCGGCGCGGATCCGCCGTGCCGAGGAGGCCGACGCCCGCTGGCATCGGCGCGCCCTGGCCGCCCGCAGGCGGGTCGCCAACCAGGACGCCCGCCTGGCCCAGCTCTACCGTCGCGCCGAATGGTCCTCGCGCGCCCTGATCGCCGTCGTCGTGCTCGGCATGGTGTGGGCGGGGGTCAACGTGCAACGCAACCTCGTGCCCAGCGGCGACATGTCCGACCCGCTGTACTGGCTCAGCTACGGCATCGAGGCGATGATCTCCATCCCGATCATCACCATCATGATCGTGGCGACCACCGCCGCCCGCTGGGGCCGCGAACTCCCGCGCGGCAAGGTGGTGTTCTTCGAGGTCGCTCTCCTGGGAACGACGATCGCGCTGAACACCGGACCGCACCTGGCCGCCGGGGATTTCGGGCGGGCCGCCGAATACGCCATCGCCCCCGCGATGGTGGGTGTGGTGATCTGGCTGCACGCGTGGGTGGCGGCGCGGTATGCCCAGCTCATCGACAGTGTGGAGGTGGACGAAGCGCCGGTTTCACAGCCGTTCCCGACCGGGCACGTCGATCCCACCGCGCACCCAGCGGACACCGATATGCCGCGGACCGCGACAGCATCCGTGACCGGCGATCGTCCGGCAGTCGCGCCGCCCACCGACGACGCCCTCCCCGCCGACCTCTACGCCGCCCCGTTGGCCCTGCTGACCGGCGGACTGACCGACACCGACGAACAACCCCGCCCCGCCCGCGTCCGCGCGGCGCGGCCACCCGCCCCCACCGTTCCCGCAACGCCCGCCCCGCGCCGCCGCAAGCCCACCGCCACCGACCGTGCACCACTGCTGTCGACCTGGGTCGACGGACAGACCTTGCGAACGGTCACCACGGCCCCCGCCCCCGTCATCGACAGGCCCGCCGAAGGCGATCCACCAGCGGATTCGCAACCGTCGCCCGCGCGCCGCCGCACGCGCGAATCCGCGGCGCGCCGCCGACCCGCCGAATCCCAGCCGGCCGCCCCTCACACTCCGGACGCTCCGATCCCACCGCCGGAACCGACGCCCCGCCGATACCCCGCGGTTCCCGAACCCGGGACGTCCGCCCAGAACCCGCACCAGCCGCAACCCGCGAACACCGCCCCCGCGCTGCCCCACCGCGCGCACGAACCCGCCGCCCCGCCGGAGCCCTCCCCCGAGCAGCTGGCCTTCATCACCGAGCCCGACCTCGCCCTCACCGAGCCGATCACCCCCGACCCCGACCCCATCGCAGTCGAGGCCGACGACGCCGACGCCCAGATCTGGGCCGTAGCCCGCGCCATCGCCGACCACGACCACTCCCCGCTCCCCGTCGACCAGATCGCCGAAATCCTCACCCTCGCCGACCGCTCCTGGAGCGCGTCCGCCATCGCCACCGAAGTAGGCGCGGACGCCGACGCTGTTCGGAAGGCACTGGACGCCGGTCGGAAGGTAGGCCGGCCCGTGGCACTCGACCTCTGAGGGACGGTCGTCGCGCCGCTCGGGCCGCGATACGGCACGTCCGCCGCGACGGAGAATGAACCCGGCCGTGGTGAACCGTGGGGCGTAGCCACCCTCGGCGGCTGTGGCCACTCCAGGAGTTGCTGTAAACACCGGCCGATCCCCCGTCGATCAGTAGTCACCACCGTGTGGACGGTGACCCAACGACCCGACCGAGGAGATCCAGCCCATGCAGTTCACCACCAAACACGCTCTCGGCGTATCGATCGGCGCCGCAACCGGTTACACCGCCTACGACCTGTTCGCCCGCAGCCACGGCGGTACCTGGCCGAACGACCTCACCGGTTGGCTCACCGTCGCCGTCACCGCCCTGCTGGTGGCCGTCGGCGCGGCCGTGGCCCTGCGCATCGTCGTCGCGATCAGCAACCGGAAATCCGCGAACCCGTCCGAATAGCCGGGTTGACCAGGCGCGGTTCAGTGCGGACTCAATCGAGCGACGCTTCCCCCACGAGCACTCCACGCTCCAGATACCGCGTCGCTCCCGCAACAGCGGCCGCATAAGCATGCCGAACCCGCCGCGCCAACCGATCGATCACCAACTCCCCCACCTCGCCCACCGGCACCCACCGCCACTCATCCAATTCCGCGGAACCCAAACGAATTTCCGCACCCCCGGCTATCTCGGTCTCGATGTCCTCGCCCGCTCACGCGGACGCACCGATCGCATAGAACAGGAGGACACTCCCACCGAACTGACCGCCTGACCACCCGGGATCACGCGGAGACCGTTCTCCTACACCACACATGTGGACTTGACCGGCGTTGGGGTAGCAGACGGTGAGCGGTCAAATGGGAGGCGGGGCCTGGGAAGCTTCCAGCAAGGCGATCAATCTCCTGTGGCTCCGAGGCGCGCTTGATCACGGGTGGTTGTGGACGGGATTACTCATCTCCGGTAGCTCGCAGGTCCGTGCCGGACACCGCTGGTGGTCCATCTTGGAGTTGGCTGTCGGAGGGCACTCCGGCCTGGGAGTCCTCGGCGAACTGTTCCCAGGTCGATGGTTTGCCGGAGTCGATGATCGGGTCCTCCGGATCGCGGTCGTCGTCGTGCTGGTCGGCTGGGTGGGGAGTGTTGTTCACTTGTGCCGTCTCCCGTCGTGTGGAGGGGTCCGTCGGAGTGCTTGTATCACCGGATCGGGTGAGACCGACTACGACGGCGCCTGCCAGGATCAGGGCGCCTGCTGCGAGCGCGCCGGCGAGCAGTGTTTTGCGCAGGCGACCTCCTCATCGGTTGGCGCTTTCAGTGTAGTGCGGGCGTTAGTGCCTCCACGGGCGCGATCTATGGAACAGCCGATCGCCAGCCGATGACCGAGGACCTGCCGGACTCGCCGCCACACCCGTACGCCGCGAGCAAGCTGGCTGCCGAGTTCGCGGTCCAGGCCCAAGCGCGCGCCGGTGCACTGTCGGCGACAATTCTGCGTTTCATGAACATCGCGGGTGGAGATGATCGCGATCCGACCCGCTTGATACCGCGGACAATCGCAGCCGCACAAGGGCGGGGCACCCTCGAGATCAACGGCGACGGCAGTGCGATGCGCGACTACCTGCACGTCAGCGACGCGGCACGCGCAATCCTCGCGTCGGTCGAGGATCCACCGCCGCGCGGTGAAAGCGTGCGTTACGTCGTCGGCAGCGGATGCGGGACCAGCATCGCCGAGGTGGTCGCCGCGGTCGAACGTCGCACCGGCCGCCCGGTCCCGGTGCGCCACGGTCCGACTGCTCCGGAACCACCCGAGCTCGTCAGCGACCCCACGAGGATTATGGCCGAGTTGGGCTGGCGCCCTGCCTGCTCCGATATCGACACGATCGTCAGCGATTCCTGGCGGCACGCTCGAGCGACCACCGAACCATGATTCGAGAATTCACCACGTCGCTCCCGTGACAAATCGTCACACCGCGCCCGGACATCCGTTGGGACGCTGTGCCTATGAGCGCCGAACTCCCACCCACTGACCACACCGTGCCGCCGGCAGGATTGAACGTCGGCGAAGCCCACAGGGTCATGCAGGCACAGATGGAACGAGCAGGACCAGATCGAAATCCGGGTCCTCCAGGAGGTGATCGATGTGACCGAGCGCTACCTCGGACGGCACGAACAGTCCGGCGGACAGGTGCTCACGTCACGCTCCCGGATCTACGCCGCTGTGGTGCATCTCGTCATCACAAGCGCCCGCGAACAGACCTTCCGGGCAACGCTCGACAGCGCCGACATCCTGGACACGTTGCTCGACGGAGCTGAAGACGCCGATGACCACCACGACTTCATGGGCGATGTCCTGCGCCCCTTTCTCCTGAGCGCGATTTAGACGCAGGGCGTGAAATACGGACGAAGGCCCGCTTTCCATTGGAAAGCGGGCCTTCTGGCTTTCGACCTCAGCCGAGGAGTCGACCTACTTGGCCTTCTCCAGGACCTCGACCAGACGCCAGCGCTTGGTGGCCGACAGCGGGCGGGTCTCCATCAGCTGCACGCGGTCGCCGACGCCGGCGATCTCGTTCTCGTCGTGCGCCTTCACCTTCGAGGTGGTGCGGATGATCTTGCCGTAGAGCGGGTGCTTCACCCGGTCCTCGAGCTCCACCACGATGGTCTTGTTCATCTTGTCGGACACGACGTAGCCGATCCGCACCTTGCGGCGGCCACGCTCCACAGTCTTCTCGCTCATGCCGCATCTCCCTTACCAGCGGGTCCGGTGGCCAGACCGAGCTCACGCTCACGCATGACCGTGTAGATGCGCGCAATCTCGTGACGAACGACGCGCAGGCGACGGTTGTTGTCCAGCTGACCCGTCGCCATCTGGAAGCGCAGGTTGAACAGCTCTTCCTTCGACTCACGCAGGCGGGAGACGAGTTCCTCTTCGGTGAGCTCGCGGAGCTCTGCGGCCGGTGTACCGGTTGCCATCAGAACTGCTCCTCCCTGGTCACGATCCTGCACTTCATCGGGAGCTTGTGCATCGCGCGGCGCAGGGCCTCACGAGCGGTCTCCTCGTTGGGGTAACTCATCTCGAACATCACGCGACCGGGCTTGACGTTCGCGACCCACCACTCCGGCGAACCCTTACCGGAACCCATGCGGGTCTCGGCGGGCTTCTTGGTCAGCGGGCGATCCGGGTAGATGTTGATCCAGATCTTGCCGCCACGGCGGATGTGGCGAGTCATCGCGATACGCGCGGACTCGATCTGCCGGTTGGTGACGTAGGCAGGCTCGAGCGCCTGGATGCCGTAGTCACCGAAGGCCACCGACGTGCCGCCCTTGGCCATACCGGTGCGGCTCGGGTGATGCTGCTTGCGGTGCTTGACCTTACGAGGCATCAGCATGCGTCAGCCCTCCTGATTCTCTGCCGGAGCTTCCACCACCGCGGTGGCGGCGCGCCCGGCCTCAGTGCTGGTCGCGGTGGTGCCGGTGGAACCGGACCGACGCGGACGGCTCGGCCGCTCGCGGCGCGGACGATCACGATCGCCGGCCGGAGCGCTCGCGGCGGTCAGCTCACGCTTGCCACCGACGATGTCGCCCTTGTAGATCCAGACCTTCACGCCGATGCGACCGAAGGTGGTCTTGGCCTCGTAGAGGCCGTAGTCGATGTCGGCGCGCAGCGTGTGCAGCGGCACCCGACCCTCACGGTAGAACTCCGAGCGCGACATTTCGGCGCCGCCGAGGCGGCCCGAGCACTGCACCCGGATGCCCTTGACGTTCGGCGAACGCATGGCCGACTGGATGGCCTTGCGCATCGCGCGACGGAACGCCACACGGTTGGACAGCTGCTCGGCCACACCCTGGGCGACGAGCTGGGCATCCGACTCGGGGTTCTTGACCTCGAGGATGTTCAGCTGCACCTGCTTGCCGGTGAGCTTCTCCAGCTCGGCGCGGATGCGGTCGGCCTCGGCGCCGCGACGGCCGATCACGATGCCCGGACGCGCGGTGTGGATGTCCACCCGCACGCGGTCACGGGTGCGCTCGATCTCGACCTTCGAGATGCCCGCGCGCTCCATGCCGGTGGCCAGGAGCTTGCGGATCGCGACGTCTTCCTTCACGTAGTCCGCGTACTGCTTGTCCGCGTACCAACGGGACTTCCAGTCGGTGGTGATACCGAGGCGGAAGCCGTGGGGATTGATCTTCTGTCCCATTTACTTTGCCCCTCCCTTCCGGCGGCCACGAGTGCCACCGGCGGTGGGGACGCTCTCGACCTCGATGGTGATGTGGCTGGTGCGCTTGCGGATCCGGAACGCGCGGCCCTGGGCCCGCGGCTGGAAACGCTTCAGGGTCGCGCCCTCGTCGACGTACGCGGTCGAGATGACCAGCGTGGCCGGATCGAGGCCGAGGTTGTTCTCGGCGTTGGCGGCGGCACTGGCGACGACCTTGGCGACCGGCTCGCTCGCGGCCTGCGGCGCGAACTTCAGGATCGCGAGGGCGTCCTCGACCCGCTTGCCGCGGACCAGGTCCACGACACGACGAGCCTTCATCGGGGTGACGCGCACATGCTTGGCGGTCGCCCGGGCGGTGGGGTTCTGAGTCTCGGTCGTGGTCATCGCCGCTTGCTCTTCCGGTCTTCCTTGACGTGGCTCTTGAACGTCCTGGTCGGCGCGAACTCACCGAGCTTGTGCCCGACCATGTTCTCGGACACGAACACCGGAACGTGCTTGCGGCCGTCGTGGACCGCGAAGGTGTGACCGATGAAATCCGGGGTGATGGTCGAACGACGCGACCAGGTCTTGATGACCTGCTTCGTGCCCTTCTCGTTCTGCACGTCCACCTTCGCCTGGAGGTGGTCGTCGACGAACGGGCCCTTCTTGAGGCTACGTGGCATTTCTTACCTCCTCCTTCAGCGCTTCTTGCCGGTCTTGCGGCGGCGGACGATGAGCTTGTCGCTCGGACGGTTGGGCTTGCGGGTGCGGCCTTCCGGCTGACCCCACGGCGAGACCGGGTGGCGACCACCGGAGGTCTTGCCCTCACCACCACCGTGCGGGTGGTCGACGGGGTTCATGACGACACCACGCACCGTGGGACGACGGCCCTTCCAGCGCATACGGCCGGCCTTGCCCCAGTTGATGTTCGACTGCTCGGCGTTGCCGACCTCGCCGACGGTGGCGCGGCAGCGCACGTCGACGCGACGGATCTCGCCGGAGGGCATACGCAGGGTGGCGTAGGGGCCTTCCTTGCCGAGCAGCTGGATGCTCATGCCGGCGGCACGGGCCAGCTTGGCGCCGCCGCCCGGACGCAGCTCCACGTTGTGGATGGTGGTACCGGTCGGGATGTTGCGCAGCGGCAGGTTGTTACCCGGCTTGATGTCGGCGGTGGGGCCGGACTCGATCGGGGTGCCCTGCGTGACGCCCTTGGGCGCCAGGATGTAGCGCTTCTCGCCGTCCACGTAGTGCAGCAGCGCGATGTTGGCGGTCCGGTTGGGGTCGTACTCGATGTGCGCGACCTTGGCCGGGATGCCGTCCTTGTCCAGGCGACGGAAGTCGATGATGCGGTAGGCGCGCTTGTGCCCGCCACCACGGTGGCGAGTGGTGATGCGGCCGTGGGCGTTACGACCACCGCTCTTGGTCAGCGGACGCAGCAGCGACTTCTCCGGGGTGGACCGGGTGATCTCGGCGAAGTCCGAGACGCTGGAGCCGCGGCGGCCCGGCGTTGTCGGCTTGTACTTGCGAATTGCCATGAGTTCTTCTCTGCTTTCTGGATTCCCGTCCGCTTACGCGACCGGGCCTCCGAAGATCTCGATGGGCTTGCTGTCGGCCGAGATGGTCACGAGCGCACGCTTGGTGTTCTTGCGCTTGCCGTAACCGAAGCGGGTCCGCTTGCGCTTGCCCTGACGGTTGGCGGTGTTGACGCTGGTGACCTTCACACCGAAGACCTTCTCGACGGCGATCTTGATCTGCGTCTTGTTGGAGTCCGGGTGCACCAGGAAGGTGTAGGTGCCTTCCTCGATCAGTCCGTAGGACTTCTCCGAGATGACCGGCGCCAGCAGGATGTCGCGGGGGTCGGCGATGGTGGTCACTTGCTCTCCTCCTGAGCCGCCTCGGTCGGGCCGTGAACGAAAGCGTTCAGAGCCTCGACGCTGAAGACCACGTCGTCGCTGTTCAGCACGTCGTAGGTGTTCAGCTGATCCGGGGCGATCGGCTGCACGTTCTGCAGGTTCGCCACGCTCTTCCACGCGGTGACGTCCTCGCGACCGACGACGACCAGGAACTTCTTGCGGTCCGACAGCTCGGCCAGGAAGTTCTTGGCGGTCTTGGTCGACGGGGTCTGCCCGGCCACCAGCTCGCTGACCACGTGGATGCGGTCGTTGCGGGCGCGGTCGGACAGCGCACCGTGGAGCGCGGCGCGAATCATCTTCTTGGGGGTGCGCTGGCTGTAGTCGCGCGGCTGCGGGCCGTGCACGGTGCCACCGCCGGTGAACTGCGGCGCGCGGGTCGAGCCCTGACGGGCGCGGCCGGTGCCCTTCTGCCGGTACGGCTTCTTGCCGCCGCCGGAGACCTCACCGCGGGTCTTGGTCGCGTGGGTGCCCTGCCGGGCCGCGGCCAGCTGCGCGGTGACGACCTGGTGCATCAGCGCGATGTTCGCGGTCACGTCGAAGATCTCCGCGGGGAGTTCGACGGTGCCGTTGCTCTTGCCACCGGCCTCCTTGACGGGGAGGACCAGGTTCGCCTTCTTCTCGGTGTCCTTCTGAGTGCTCACCGCGCTCATGCGTGCGCACCACCCTTCACGGCGCTCTTGACGATCACGACGCCGCCCTTGCGACCCGGGATCGCACCCTTGATCAGCAGCAGGCCGTTCTCGGCGTCGACCTTGTGAACCGACAGGTTCTGCGTGGTCACGCGGTCGTTACCCATGCGACCCGCCATGCGCATGCCCTTGAACACGCGACCGGGGGTGGCACAGCCACCGATGGAGCCCGGCCGGCGGTGCACGGCCTGCGCACCGTGCGAGGCGCCCTGACCACGGAAGCCGTGGCGCTTCATGGTGCCGGCGTAGCCCTTGCCCTTGCTGGTGCCGGTGACGTCGACGTAGCTGCCCTCTTCGAACACGTCGGCGTTGATCTCCTGGCCGACCTCGAAGCTCGAGGCGTCGGCGACGCGGATCTCGGCGATGTGACGGCGCGGGGTGACACCGGCCTTGGCGAACTGGCCGGCGACCGGCTTGTTCACCTTGCGGGGGTCGATCGCGCCGAAGGCGACCTGCACGGCGCTGTAGCCGTCGCGCTCCTCGGTGCGGATCTGGGTGACCACGTTCGGGCCGGCCTTGATCACGGTCACCGGGACGACGCGGTTCTTCTCGTCGAAGACCTGGGTCATGCCGAGCTTGGTGCCCAGGATTCCGGCGGCAGGCCGGTTCTTGTTGTCAGTCATATCTCGAGTCCCCGTCACTGAATGTTGACGTCGACGCTGGCCGGCAGGTCGATGCGCATGAGCGCGTCGACCGTCTTCGGCGTCGGGTCGAGGATGTCGATGAGACGCTTGTGCGTGCGCATCTCGAAGTGTTCGCGCGAGTCCTTGTACTTGTGCGGCGAACGGATGACGCAGTACACGTTCTTCTCGGTCGGCAACGGCACCGGGCCGACCACGCGGGCCCCGGTGCGGGTGACCGTCTCCACGATCTTGCGCGCAGACGCGTCGATCGCCTCGTGGTCGTAGGCCTTGAGCCTGATGCGGATCTTTTGTCCCGCCACGCTAAGTGTCCTTTTCTCCGCTTTCCTTCGTGGCCCGGAAACCGTCAGGCATCCGTACCACCCTCATTTGCTACAGCCCGAACACACGAAAGACGCCTCAGGGAGACCACCGACCGGGGCCATGCCCGATCTTCGCCGCTGTTCATCTGTCATGGTTCTCCGGTCCACGCGGTCGGGCGTGTCGCCTTTTCGCTCATTCTTCGGCCCGGATCGAAACTTCATCGCAGGCTTGCAGAACGTGTCCCGGACGTACTCGCGCCGGTCGCCCGGCGGAATACACATCGGTTACTGCTCTCGCCCTGCCGGATAGCGCTCGCGTCCAGCGGAACACACGGTTCCGGCCAGGAAACGACCACGACCCCGGGCAAGGCAACCCGAACAGTATGCATGACCCCCGTCGGCGACTTCAAATCGCCCCCCACGTGGGTCCGCCCACCCCCGGCGAGCCCGCCGGAAGGCCCCGCCCACACTACGGGAGGCGCTGTCCCGGCGGGCAGGCGAGGGCATGATCGGCGGATGAGCGAACGCGAACTGACCGCGCCGGTCGACCTGTGCGACGCGCGCGGACGTCTGAACCCCGAGGCCGTCGGCTGGTCGCGCAGGCCGCTGCACCGCGCCAACCTGTCCGGGGCGTGGGGCAGGAAGAAGAGATGGGACTACTGGGCCGTGACCGCGCCCGACCTCTATCTCGCGATCACCTGCGCCGATCTGGACTACCTCGGCAACGCCTCGGTCTGGCTGTGCGGACCGTCGAAGGGACTGTCGGTCGCGGTGGACCGCATCGTGCCGGCCGCCAGGGGCTTCGCCCTGCCCGACCAGCCGTGCACCGGGCTGATCGCGGTCGAGGCGGGCGGGCTGCGGATCGAGATCGACGAGCGCGCGAGCGGGTCGACCCGGCTGCGGGCCCGCTGCGACCGCACGCCGGAGGGGCCGCTCGACATCGAGGTGGAGGTGGCCGAGCCCGCCGGACACGAGTCGCTCAATGTGGTCATCCCGTGGTCGCCGGGGCGGTTCCAGTTCACCAGCAAGCAGAACACCCGTCCGGCCACCGGGACCGTGCGCCTGGGCGAGCACCGATGGGAACTGGGTGGAGCGGAACCCGGTGCGGGCGAGCTGCCCGCCTACGGCACGCTCGATCTCGGCCGGGGGGTGTGGAAATACCGGAACCGGTGGAACTGGGCCGCCGCCTCGGGCGTGTCGCGCGACGGCAGGACGGTCGGCCTGCAGTTCGGCGGCAAGTGGACCGAGGGCACCGGCTACACCGAGAACGGCCTGTGCGTGGACGGGCGGCTGACCAAGATCGGCGAGGAGCTGCGCTGGGACTACGACTGGGATCACCCGATGCGGCCGTGGCGGGTCCGCGACAGCGCCGGGCTGGTCGATGTGGAACTTGTTCCCGACCACGACCGCCACGCCCGCACCGATGCCGGGCTGATCTCCATGGAGGTCCACCAGTGTTTCGGCCGCTGGTCGGGGACGATCGTCACCGAGGCGGGCGAGCGGGTGGAGTTCGCGGATGTGATCGGCTTCGCCGAGGAGGCCCGCAACCGCTGGTGACCCCTTCCGCACCGAACTTACCGAGCAGTAAGATGCACGGATGACGACCGGCGCCTCGCCCGACCGCACCCCCACCTACCGCAGCTGGGCCAAGCTGCCCGACAACAGGCTCGGCCACGCGCTGTTCTCGCTGGGCATGGTGGCGAAGGTGCCGTACTTCGGCACCGTCCTGCCCACCGTGCGGCGGCTGGAACCGGGACTGTGCGAGGTGGGCGCGCCGTTCTGGTTCGGCGTGCACAACCACTTGAAGACCTTCCACGCCATCGCCGCCTGCAACCTGGCCGAGGTGGCGATGGGGATGCTGTGCGAGGCCACCGTCCCGGCCACCCACCGCTGGATTCCCAAGGCCATGAACGTGCGCTACCTGGCGAAGGCGGGCTCGCGGCTGCGCGCGGTGGCCCTGCTGCCCGAGATCCCCGACTTCACGGCGATCACCGAGGGCGCCGAACTGGTGGTGCCGGTGTCGATCTTCGACCGCGAAGGCACCGAGGTCGTGCACGCCGACATCACCACCTGGGTGACGCCCCGCTGACCCGCGCGGCGAGCTCGAATCCCGCCGAGCGCAACCGTTCTCGCCGTGGCCACCGGTCCGTAGCGTCGGCGGTGTCCACCACCCGGATCTGTTCGAGGATCGCCATGAGCTCTGTGTCCCCGGCGTCGCCCGCCGTCGCCGATTCGCCCCCGCCCGCCCAGGCCGCCCCGCCGGTCGTCACCGCCGACGAGCTGGCCGCCGCGCTCGACGCCGGCGCCGACGTGGTCGTGCTCGAGGTCCGTCGCGAGCGCGGCGACGGCCCGGCGGGGCCTGTTCCCGCCCCCGAGCCGCTCGACGGGCACCTGCCCGGCGCGCACGCGGTGGATTTCGCCGAGTTGATCGGCCCGAAGACCGAGACCTCCGGTAACAGCCCGCTGCCCACCGAGGAGCAGCTGACCGCGCTCGTGCGCCGGTGGGGAGTGCACGACGACAGCACGGTCGTCGTCTACAGCCCCGACCAGCCCTCCACCGCCAGCCGGGTGTGGTGGGTGCTGCGCTGGGCGGGTCTGGCCGACGTCCGCTATCTGGACGGCGGCGCGCACGCCTGGGTCGCGGCGGGGCGGGAGCTGAGCGCCGACCGCCCGGCCACCGGTGGCGGTACCGCGCGGCTGCGGCTCGGCGCGCTGCCGGTGCTCGACGCGGGCACCGCCGCGGGTCTGGCCCGCGCGGGGCACCTGCTCGACGCCAGGGCCGAGCAGGCATACCTCGGCTCGGCCGACGACCCGGCCACCGGCCACATCCCCGGCGCGCACCACCTGCCCGGCACCGCCAACCTGCGCGCGGGCCGCCTCGCCGACACCGAGACCCTGCGCTCGCTCTACGCGCCCTTCCTGACCGGCGCCCCGGTCGGCGCGTACTGCGGCGGCGGCGTGGCCGCGACCCTGGACGTGCTCGCCCTGAGCACTCTCGGTGTGACGGCCGCGCTGTACCCGGGCTCGTGGTCGCAGTGGATCACCGACCCGACCCGACCCGTCGCCCGCGGCGAGGAACGCGGCTGACGAGCGGCCCCGCCGACCGACGATGCCCGTGCGCGGAGGAGATCCGCACACGGGCATCGGTGGCTCCGGCACCGTGCGGTGCGGGCAGGCACAGCTCAGGCCTTCGCGTCCGGCCCTTCCCCGTCTCCCTCGTCGTCCCCCGTGTCGACCACGCCCGGCCCGCCGGACAGGTCGCCGGTGAAGAACCCGCGCAGCTCGCGTTCCTCCTCCGGCGTCGGCGTCCAGCGGCTGGCCGCAAGGTTCTCGTCGAGTTGCCCGGGCACGGTGACCCCGGCGATCACGCTGGTCACCGTCGGCTGGGCCAGCAGCCACCCCAGCGCCAGCGCGGTCGGCGTGACGCCCCGCTCGGCGGCGAACTTCTCGTAGCGGGCCAGCGCCTCCCATGGCGCGCTGCCGAGCAGGTAGCGCTTGAGGTTGGTGATCTTGGCCTCTGCGGGCGCATGCCCCTGCCGGTACTTGCCGGTGAGCAGGCCGTTCTGCAACGGGAAGTACGGGATGAAGCCGAGCCCGTAGTGCCGCAGCGCCGGGATCAGCTCCTCCTCGGGCTTGCGCCAGGTGAGGTTGTACTCGTCGGTCGTGGAGACGAACCGGGTGAAACCGTTGCGGGCGGCCACGTGCTCGGCGTCGGCGATCTGCCAGGCCTTGAAGTTCGAGGCGCCGATATAGCGGACCTTGCCCGAGGTCACCAGGTCGTCGAGCGCGGCCAGGGTCTCCTCGATCGGGGTGTGCGTGTCCGGGAAGTGGATCTGGTACAGGTCGATGTAGTCGGTGTTCAGCCGGCGCAGCGAGTCCTCCACCGAGGCCACGATGTATTTGCGCGATCCGGTCAGCGCGTAGGACGGGCCGCGGTCGGCCAGCAGCGAGCGGCCGAACTTGGTGCCGATGACCACGCTCTCCCGCCGGGAGCCGACCGCCCTGGCGAACAGTTCCTCGCTCAGGCCGGTGCGGTCGCCGTAGCCCTCGGCCAGGTCGAAGTAGGTCACCCCGAGGTCGATGGCCCGGTCGACGATCGCCTTGACGCGGTCGGGGTCGACGGCGCGCATCCCGGAGCGGCCGAAAGTGCTCGCGCCGATGCCCAGTTCCGACAGCACCAGGCCGGAACGGCCGAGCGCGCGATATCCGGCGGGGATCGCCGGCGCCCCCGCCATCAGCCGTTGTCCGTGTCGAGCAGGCCCTGCAGGGTGTCGGCCTCGTACTCGGTGCGGAACAGCCCGCGCCGCTGCAACTCCGGCACCAGCAGGTCGACGAGCAGGTCGGCCGGGCCGCGGTGGTACGGCGGGAAGAACTGCACGCCGTCGAGCACGCGTTCGACGAAGTTCTCCTCCACCCAGTCGGCGATGGTTTTCGCGTCGCCGACCAGCGCGGGCTGGCCGCCCTGGCGGGAGCGCTGCACGTGGTGGTACAGCTCGCGCAGGGTCAGGTCCTCGCCGAGGGCCTCGACCAGGCCGCGGATGATCTCGCGGTCGTCGCGGCCGCGCACGTGCCGCTTCTCCCGGCCGAGCGGGCGACGGAAGTCCTCGAGTGCGTCGGGGGCGACGGTGTCCAGGTCGACGACGTCGACGACGCGCTCGTTGTCGCGCACCCGCGACAGGTCGATGCCGAGCGCCAGCGAGAACTGCTCGGGGATCTGTTCGGTCAGCTGGAAGTTGGTGACCTGACGGTAGATGGCCTGGGCCTCGCGCCTGGTGCCCGCGAGGTAGAAGGTGGCGCCGGGGATGATCTTGAACTTCTCCGGGTCGCGCCCGGCGGCGGCCACCCGCTCCTTGAGCCTGCGGTACTCCTGCTTGCCCTGTTCGATGCCGAGATAGGGCGAGAACCGCACCTGGGCGAGGTCCGCGCCGTACCGCAGCGACTCCTCCGAGGTGCCAACGTGCACATTGGGAATGCGCCGCTGCACCGGTGGGGGCACGTTGAGCGGACCGCGCACCTCGAAGTGCTCGCCGGAATGCTCGATGCGCTGCCAGGAGCCCGGCTTGATCAGCACGCCCTTCTCGCGGTCGTCGAGCAGGAAGTCGGCGTCCCAGCTCTCGTACAGCAGCCGGTTCACCACCTGGGTGAACTCCCTGGCCCGGGTGTACTTGGTCTGCTCGTCGGGGATCGGGTTGCGGCCGTAGTTGCGGGCCGGATCGCCCTCCCGGTCGATGCCGAAGACCACGTTCAGCGCGGTCCTGCCCTTGGTGAAGTTGTCCAGGGTGGCGAGCTGGCGCGCGATGCCGTAGGGGTGCTCGAAGGAGGAGTTCACCGACACCAGGAAGCCGACGTTCCTCGTCACCGCGGCCGCGTAGCCCGCGTAGACGAAGTTGTCCCAGCGGTAGATGCGCTGCAGGTGGTCCGGCTCGCTGCCCAGCGCGCTGCCGGAGAAGACGTAGTCGAGCTTGCCGCGCTCGGCGGCGCGCGCCACGTCGACGATCACGCTCGGGTCGTGCAGGCCGGTGTTGGTGGCCTGGGGCAGCCGCCAGGCGTCGGCATCCCAGCCGGTGCCGTAGGCGGCGAGGCCGATACGAAGTTTTCTGTCGCTCATCGGTTTTCCTGATCTCACTGGGCGGCGGTGGCGAACTGGTTGGGCGGCACGGGCAGCCCGAAGTGGCCGCGGAAGGTGTCGCTGGTGTACTCGGTGCGGAACAGGCCCTTGTCCTGCAGGATCGGCACCACCCGGGAGGTGAAGCGCTCCAGCTGGTCCCACATGTAGGGCGAATTGATGTTGAAGCCGTCGGCCGCGCCGCGGTCGAACCACTCGATCAGCCGGTCGGCCACGTCCTCGGCGGTGCCGATCACCTGTGGGAAGCCGCCGCCGATGGCGTTGTGCAGCAGGTCGATCGCGCGCACGGTGCCCGCCTCGACGGTGCGATCGGTGCGGCCGCGCACGCCGTCGAGCAGTTTCCGGCCGAATTCGTTGAACCGCGAGGCGATCTCGGGGGTGACGGCCGCCTCCAGCCCGCCGGGGCGCAGGTCGACGCCGACGCGTTCGGACAGCGAGCGCAGGCTGCGCACGCCCAGCGGCAGCGGCCCGCGCGGGGCCCGCTGGATCGCCGCCCACTCCTCGCTGCGCCAGAACTCCTCGTCCTGGTCGCCCTCGACCGGGTCGTCGTCCAGTGGCAGCCCCGCGTTGAGGCGTTCGAAGATGTCCACCGCGTCGGCCCTGTTGTCGCCGATGATCGGCGAGATGCCGGGCAGGAAGAAGATCGGGACGTCGCGGCCGTGGATGCGCCGCGCCCTCGCCCGCACATCGGTGTTGAACTCGATGGAGTCCTCGATGCTCGCCGGGCCGGTGAAGTTGAGCTCGCAATGCCGGGCGGTCAGCTCGCGGGACAGTTCGGAGGCGCCCGCGTACAGCAGCGGAATCTGGCCCTGCGGCGGCCTCGCCATCGGCAGGGTGCCCGCGACCTGGAAGAACTCGCCCTTGTGCTCGAGCCGGTGGATCTTGGCCGGGTCGAGGTAGCGGCCCGACTTCTTGTCCTGCAGGTAGGCCCCGTCCTCGATGCTGTCCCACAGCCTGCGCACGACGCCGATGAACTCGTCGGCGCGCGCGTAGCGGCGTTCGCCGCCCAGGTCGGGCAGGCTGAAGTTGCGCGCGGCCAGGTCGTTGGCGCCGAGCACCACGTTCCACGACAACCTGCCCTTGCTGAGGTGGTCCAGCGAGGCGGTCAGGCGGGCCAGGATGTAGGGCTCGTAGTAGGTCGGGTGGGCGGTGACGACCAGGCCGATCCTGGAGGTCTGCAACGCCAGCTGCGAGGCCAGCGTGAACGGCTCCAGCCTGCCCGCGTTGTGGGTGGTGCCCCAGTGCTCCTTGTAGATGTCGCCGGGCAGGGTGTCGCCGAGGAAGAAGAAGTCGAACTTGGCGTCCTCCACCAGCTTCGCCGCGCGCGCGGCGTAGTCGAGCTCGAAGGCGTTGGCGGTGGGGGCCTCCGGCAGCCGCCAGCCGCCCCAGTGGGTGCCGTTGAGCCAGTACATGTAGCCCAGGTGCAGTTCGCGTTTCGCGGGGGTGCCCACGTGTGTTCCTTTCGACAGGGTCAGACGGAGACGGTCGCGGCGCTCGCGCCGGGAATGGAGGCGAGCAGTTCGCGGACGTAGTCGGTCTGCGGAGCGGTGAGGATGTCGGCGGCGTCGCCGTGCTCGACGACGTCGCCGTGATGCAGGACGAGGATCCGGTCCGACATCTCGGCGATCACCCCCAGATCGTGCGAGATGAAGACGTAGGTCAACGCCAGCTCGCGTTGCAGCGAGGTCAGCAGGTCGAGGATCTGGCGCTGGACGGTGACGTCGAGGGCGGAGACCGGCTCGTCCAGGATCACCAGGTCGGGATCGGGGGCCAGCGCGCGGGCGATGGCCACCCGCTGGCGCTGGCCGCCGGACAGCTCGGCGGTGTAGCGGTCGGCGACCCCGGCGGGCAGCCCGGTCACCGCGAGCAGCTCGTCCACGCGCTCGCGCCGCCGCGCCGCGTCGCCGATCCGGTGGCCGCGCAACGGTTCCTCGATGATGGCGCGCACGGTGGCGCGCGGGTTCAGTGAGGCGAACGGGTCCTGGTAGACCATCTGCACCGTGCGGTACAGCTCGGCCTGGCCGGCGCCGCGCCGGTGGTGCACCACCGGCCTGCCCGCCACCTCGATCGTGCCGGAGTCCGGCGCGGCCAGTCCGGCCAGCAGGCGCACGAGAGTGGTCTTGCCGGAACCGGATTCGCCGACGATGCCCAGCGTGCTGCCGCGGCGCACCTCGAAGGACGCGCCCGCGACCGCGGTCACGGTGTCGCGGCCGCGCTGGGCCGGGAAGGTCTTGCGCACGTCGACCGCGCGCACCACCACCGGCGCGTCCTCCTCGGCACGGCCCGCCTCGGCACGCCACCGCTGCCGTTCGGCCGCGGCGGCGGCCCCGGAGAAGCCGAACGAGGAGGAGTTCAGCAGAGCGGTGGTGTAGGCGTCGCCCGGTGCGGCGATGACCTCGGCGGCCCGGCCCGAGCGCACCAGGCGGCCGTCCTTCAGCACCGCGATCTCGTCGGCGCGTTCAGCGGCGACGCCCAGGTCGTGGGTGATGAGCAGGATCGCCAGCTCCTGCTCGGACACCAGTTCGCCGAGCAGGTCGAGGATGCGCTTCTGCACGGTCACGTCCAGCGCTGTGGTCGGCTCGTCGGCGACCAGCAGCTTCGGGCCGGTGGACATGGCCGCGGCGATGAGCACGCGCTGGCACATGCCGCCGGACAGCTCGTGCGGGTAGGAGCGGAAGATCTTGGCCGGATTGCGCAGGCCGACCTTGCCGAACAGCTCGATCACCCGTTCCCGGCGTTCGGCCTTGTCCGCCAGGCCGTGCGCGCGCAGCGGCTCCCCCGCCTGCACCCCCACCGGCAGCAGCGGGTTGAGCCCGAGCAGCGCGTCCTGCGGGATGTAGCCGATCTCGCGGCCGCGGATCGCGCGATACCGCTTGTCGGACAGGCCATCCAGGCGCCTGCCGCCGAACTCGACCCGGCCGCCCGCGACCCGGCCGTTCTCGGCGAGTGTGCCGGTGACGGTGCGGGCCAGCGTGGACTTGCCCGAGCCGGATTCACCGACGAGGGCGAGTACCCGGCCCGCGCTCAGGCTCAGGCTCACCCGGTCGACCACCCGCGCGGGCGGGCGGCCCGGCACGTCGAAATCGACGGTGACCTCGTGCAGGCTCAGCAGCGCGCCCGGTTCGGGCACGGTGAGCGGATCAGGCGACGACACTTGTCCTCCCGCGGTTGAGTGATCGGCCGATCCGATAGACCGCGACGACCGTGAGGGTGATGACCAGGCCGGGCAGCAGGCTCAGCCACCACTGGGTGGCGATGAAGGTCCTGCCCTCGGAGACGAGCAGACCCCATTCGGGCGTGGGCGGCGGGGCGCCGAGGCCGAGGAAGCTCAGCGCGGCGACGGTGAGGATGGCCGAGCCGATCTCCATCGTGGCCGCGGCGAGCACCGACCGGGAGGCGTTGGGCACCACGTGCCGCAGCAGCCGGTAGGCATAGCCGTGGCCGGCGAAGACCGAGGCCTCGACGTATTTGGAGCCCGCCACCTTCAGCACCTCCGAGCGCATCAACCGGGCGAAGCCCGCGGTGCTGTTGATGCCGATGGCGATGGCGATGTTGACCACGCCCTGCCCGAGGGCGGAGATGATGGCCAGCGAGACGATCAGGCTCGGCACCGCCAGCATGATGTCGACCACGCGCATGAGCACGCTGTCCACCCGGCCGCGCACCGACCCCGCGATCAGGCCGATCAGCGCGCCACCGACCAGGCCGATCAGCACCGCGATGACCGCGGCCTGCACCGACAGCGCGGTCCCGTGCACCATGCGGGTGAACTGGTCGCGGCCGAGGTCGTCGGTGCCGAAGGGGTGGTCGAGGCTGGGCGGCAACAGCAGCGCGTCGGCGTCCTGGGCCAGCGGGTCGCGGGAGGTGAACGCCCGCGGCGCGATCGCGGCAAGCAGCATCAGCGCCACCCAGAGGTAGGCCAGCAGCAGGCTCGGGGACGTGGCGATGTGCCGCAGCCACCTGGTGGCCCCGCCCGCCCGTTCGCGCCAGGCGGCGGCGGTGTCGGCGCGGTCGATCTCCTCGGCGGGCGAGGCGGGCCGGGCGTCGAGCAGACTCATCGGGCGTCCAATCGAATTCGCTTGTCGATGACCGGGTAGATCAGATCGACGACCAGGTTGACCGTGACGAAGATCAGCGCGCTGGCGGTCACGGCGATCAGCACGATGGGCATGTCCCTGCCCTCGACCGCGTTCACGATGAGCCTGCCGACGCCGAGGCGGGAGAAGACCGTCTCGGTGAGCACCGTGCCGCCGACCATCACGCCGATGGTGGTGCCCAGCGCGGTCACCACCGGCAGCGCCGCCGCGCGCAGGGCGTGCCGCACGACCAGGTCGAAACGGCTCAGCCCCCAGTTACGGGCGGTCTCGATGTAGGGCGAGGTCAGCGCAGCCCGCAGGTTGACGGTGAGCAGCTGGGAGATCTGCCCGCCGCCCGCCACCGCGATCGACAGCGAGGCGATGAGCAGGCCGGCCCAGGTCTTGTCGCCGAAGGCCTTGATCCACTGCAATTGGAAGGCGCAGACCTGCACCAGCACCAGGGCCACGATGAACGGCGGCAGCGAGACCGCCACCGGGGGCAGCGAGATCAGCAGCTCGCGCGCCCACCTCCAGTCGATCAGCTCGATCACCACCGACAGCGTCACACCGATGAGCACCGCGAGCAGCAGCCCGAGGAAGGCCAGTTGCAGTGTCTGACCGAAGGATTCGAAGAACACCTCGGTGGCCGGGCGGCGCTGGTAGATGCTCTCGCCGAAATCGCCGCGCAGGGCGCTGCCGAGCGCGTCGAAGTACTGCACGTACAGCGGACGGTCCAGCCCGAGCAGCGCGCGCTGCTCGGCGAGCAGCTTCTCCACGTCACCGCCGTCGGCGCCGAGGGTCAGGCCGCCCGCCGCGTCGCCCGGCACGATGTACAGCAGGAAAAACGCTCCTGTGAACGCGCCCCAGACGACGACCACCGCGTAGGCCAGCCGCCGCAGCGCGTACCTCACCATCTCCATCGCGTGACCATCCCCATCGCGCGCCTACTGCTCGAGCCAGGCGTTGTACAGGTACTGGTCGAGGCCGACCGCCTGGATGCCGTGCAGGGTGGGCTGGTAGGCCCAGATGTCCACGTCGTTGACGACCGGGATCACATACGCCTGCTCGACCAGCTCGCGGGCCGCCTTGTCGACGATCTCCTGGCGGGCCTGCTTGTCCAGGACGGTGTTCTGCTCCTGCAACAGGCGGTCCGCCTCGGTGCCGTCGGGCAGGAACGACCGGTTGGAGCCGGTGGTCTTGCCGTAGTTGGCGCGCAGCACGTCCGGGTCCGGCGTGGAGTGGTACCAGTAGGCGATGTCGTACTCGCCCGACAGCAGCTTCTGGTTGGCCTCGGCGGCCAGCGGCGGGTCGAGCACCAGTTCGACGCCGAGCTCGCGCCACTGGCTCTGCAGCACCTGCCAGCCCGCGGTGTCCTGCGGGCCGCGCAGGCTCAGCCGCTCACCGGCGGCGTCGACGCGGATGCCGTCGGGGCCGACGGTGCCCCAGCCCGCCTCCTCCAGCAGCTTCACCGCCCGGTCCGGGTCGTACTCCAGGAACTCGCTGACGTCGGAGAAGTAGGGGTTCGCCGGGCTCAGCGGGCCCTTGGCAGGCTCGTCGTGGCCGTGCGAGACGATCTTGACGTACTCCTCGCGGTCGACGCCGATCTGCAGCGCCTGCCGCACCCGCACGTCCCGCAGGAACTTCGAGGAGGTGTTCACCGGCAGCTCGGTGCCGGTGGCCGGGTTGAGGGTCTTGGCGATGGTGAGCCCGGCCGCCTCCAGCTGGTCGACGTACTTGCCGTTGACCCAGTAGATGAACTGCAGTTCCTCGCCGCCGATGACCGCGCCGTTGCGCACCGAGTCCTCGGGGATGATCTTGTAGACGACCTCGTCCAGGTAGGCCGCGCCGGTCCGGCCGAAATAAGCCGGGGCCCAGTTGTATTCGGGCCGCTTCTTCAGCACGATCTGCTGGTTGGGAACGTAGCTCTCCAGGTAGAACGGGCCGGAGCCGTCCACCCACTTCTGCCGCTCGTTCACCGGCAGCGCCGCGGTCTTCTCCGAGACGATCGCCGCGTGCGCCCGCGACAGGCTGGTCAGGAAGGCCGCGTTGGGCTCGTCGAACTCGACGATCACCTCGTACTTCGAGGGCACGGTGATCTGGCGGATGCCCTCCACGATCGTCTTGGCGCTGGAGTGGATGCCGGGGCGGGCCAGGCTCTCGAAGTTCTTCTTGACCACGTCGCCGGTCAGTTCGGTGCCGTCGTGGAAGGTCACGTCCTCACGCAGCGTGAAGTGGTAGATCCTGGCGTCGGTGACCTCCCACGAGGTGGCCAGCCAGGGCTCGAGCCCCTTGGTGTCGGGGTTGTAGAACACCAGCGAGTCCGACAGCGCGCGGGCCACGGTGCGCCACACCTGGTTGACCACGGCCGCGTCGACGCCGTTGTAGTCGGCGGACAGGCCGATGTTGAGGGTTCCCCCCGCCACCGGCTCCCCGGAGGCGTCGCCTCCCGAGGTTCCGCCACCTGCGCAGGCGGTCGCCACCAGCGCCACCAGCGTGGCGGCCGCCGCGACGCGCCAGCCCCCTCTCTTCCACCCGACTGCCACGTACCGACTCCTTTCGCGCACGACCCGCGGAGCACGTGCTGCTGCCACGGGCACGGTCGAGCACCCCCGGATGCCGCGCGCACCTGCGCTTTTCGACGGGGAACCGGGACTCGATCGCTGCATGGGAGGTTCCCAGCCGGGCGCTTCGATGCGAATGGTTTGCCTCAGTGGTGTTTTAATCACCAGTCGCTGGACCACTGATCCGGCGCGTGCGATGTGCCACGGCCGGACCGCCGGACGGCACGGTCGTGATGCCACGAACCCCTGCCCCGGCCCCTCCGCGCGCCCTGGCACGGCCCTCCGGGAGACGCCGGCCGTCCCGCTCGCGCGGTGACATGTTTGCGCTCGGACGGTATGTCCGATTTGATGCCCTCATGAGCAATGGCGCCAGAGAAGTCGACGTCTGCGTGGTGGGGCTCGGGCCGACCGGCCGGGCGCTGGCGCACCGGGCCGCCCGGGCCGGGATGAGCGTGACGGCCGTCGACCCGCGGCCGGAGCGGTTGTTCCCGCCCACCTTCTCCTGCTGGATCGACGAGCTGCCGGACTGGTTGCCACGCGAGGTGATCGCCAGCCGGATCGAGGCGCCGGTGGTGTGGACCCAGAGCGAGCATCGCATCCAGCGGCCGTACGCGGTGCTGTCCAAGCAGGGGCTGTTCGACGCGTTGTCGCTCGAGGACGCCACCGTGCTGGCCGGGCGGGCGCGCCGGGTCGACGCGCACGAGGTCGAGCTCGCGGACGGGACCGTGGTGCGGGCGGCGACGGTCTTCGACACCAGGGGCCTGCCCACCACCGGAGCGCGGCGGGCGGCCAGCGCGCACGGCATCTTCGTCGACGAGGAGACCGCGGCGCCGATGGTGCGCCCCGGCGAAGGTCTGCTGCTGGACTGGCGGCCGGAGAACGGCGCAGGGCCGGACGAGCCGCCGTCGTTCCTGTACGCGGTGCCGCTGGGCGACGGCACGGTGATCTTCGAGGAGACCAGCCTCGGCCTGCGCGGCGGCATGCCCCAGCACGTGCTGCGCAAACGCACCCTGGCCAGGCTCGCCGCGCACGGGATCAGGCTGACCGGCGAAGAGCCGACCGAGGCGGCGCACTACCCGCTGGACCAGCCGCCGCCGCGCAAGGGCACCGCGCGCGCCATCGAGTTCGGCTCACGCGGCGGCATGATGCACCCGTGCACCGGCTACAGCGTGGCCGACTCGCTGGCCCTGGTCGACACCGCGATCGACGCGCTGCGCGCGGGCCGCGACCCGGTGGCGGCGCTGTGGCCGTGGCAGGCCCGGCTGGTGTACTGGATGCGCATGCGCGGTCTCTACGGCCTCGGCCGGTTGACCACCGAACAGTCGATCGCCATGTTCGAGGCGTTCTTCACCGAGTCCGAGCGCGGGCAGCACGCGCTGCTGTCGGCGCACGCCGACTACACCGCGCTCGGGGCGGTGCTGTTCAACACCGTGGCCCACACCTGGCCGTTCCGCTGGCGCTACGACCTGGTGGGCTGGACCAACCGCAACCGCTGGGCCGGGTACGAGTTCGAACCCGCCCGCGAGAAGACACCCGAGCTGGACTGAGCCTGCCGGACCGGTCTAGCTGGTCTCGGCGGCCCGCCGGTAACCGCGCACCGCCGGCCAGGCGAACACGACGATCATGCCGACGGTCCAGGCCACGGTCTTCAGCAGCGGCTCGGCGACCGGGCCGCCATAGGACAACCCGCGCATGGCGTCGATCGCGGTGCTCATCGGCTGATTGGCCACCACGTCCTGCAGCCAGGTCGGGTAGGCGAAGACCGGCACGAAGCCGGTGTTGAAGAACATCAGCAGCGTGTTGATGATGCCGATGACGCTGACCAGCAGCACGCCCTCGGTCAGCGTGGCCAGCGCGGTCACCAGCACCGCGAAGCCGACGCCGAACAGGACGGGGATGCCGATCAACGCGATCGCCGCCAGCGGGCCCTGGCCGAACCGGAAGCCGAGCGCGAAACCGACGGCCAGCACGAACAGCGTCGTGATGAACACCCGGACCGCCTCGGCCAGCAGCCGACCGGTCAGGCCGGCGGCCCGGTTCATCGGCATGGTGTGGAAGCGGGCCAGCAGGCCGGTGGTCTTCTCCACCTTGAAGCCCAGCGCGCTGACCACCGCGCCGGACATGGCCGCCACCAGGCAGATCATCGGCACCTGGCCGTAGACCGACGGCATGCCGGTGGCGGTGGTGATGGAGTTGCCGAGCACGATCTTGAACATCAGCAACGTGGCCGCCGGGTAGACCAGCGTCTGGATGGTGGTGGCCGGGTCGCGCAGCCAGCCGATCAGCAGCCGCTTGCACTGGAGCACGCTGTGCCTGGCCCAGGTGAGCGGAGAGTTCTCCGAGCGGCCCCGCACCGCGGGCAGCTCGTGGAAGGTCGTGCCCGCCTCGGTGCCGGCCTGCTCGCTCGTGGCGCTCGCCTCCTCCGACGGGGTGGTCGTGACTGTCGCCGTGCTCTGCACCGAACTCATGCCCGCCTCACACTCGCCCACACCGCGAACGGGGTGAACACCACTGCCATTGCGATGACCCAGACCAACGGCACCCACAACACGCCCCAGCTCACCCCGTCGGAGGCCATGTCGCGCAACGCGAACGAGAACTGGGAGATCGGCTGGTTGCGCACGAACGGCTGGATCCATTCGGGGAAATTGCGTTCCGGCACGAAGCCGCAGGACAGCATGCCGAAGATCAGCGTCGGCAGGGTCAGCGCCTGGCTGAGCTGCTCGGGGCTCTTGGTCAGGCTGCCGAGGCCGTCGGCGCCGATGGCCAGCACGGTGCCGATCACCAGCGCGGACACGCAGAACAACACCGCCTGCCCGATGCCCGCCTCGAACCGGAAACCGATCATGTGACCGAACAGCAGGGCGCCCACCAGCGAGGTCAGCGAGCGGACGATGCCCGCGCTGATCCTGGACAGGAAGGGCACCAGGGTGCCGATCGGCATGGTCTGCAGCCGGGTGCTCAGGCCGGTCATGGCCTCGAAGGCGGCCAGCTGGGCGTTGGAGAGCATGGTGACCGACATGGTCTGCAACACGATGATCGGCATGACGAACTGCGCGTAGTCGATGCCGTGGAACTTCATGACGTACCGCAGCGGCAGGTAGAAGCCGAGGGTGAACACCAGCGGGGTGATGAAGGCGACGACCAGCTCGCCCTTGGTCGCCATCGTCCACACCACGCGGCCGGTCAGCGCGCGCCACTGCGCGAACGACGACGGCGCGGCCTGCGGCAGTTCGGCGAACAGGTCGGTGCGGGTCGGCTCGGCGACGGCGGTCACGCGCCACCGCCCGAGTGACCGGTGAGCGAGAGGAACACGTCGTCGAGGGAGGGCCTGCGCAGGGCGATGTCGGCCAGTTCGACACCGGCGGCGTCGAGCCTGCGCAGCGCCTCGGCGAGGGTGGCCGCGCCCTCTGGCGCGGGGATGGACAGCTGCTCGCCGCCCTTGCCCGCCTGGATCTCGGCCAGCACCGCGGCGGGCACCAGGTCGCCGAGGGCATAGGCGGCGATGTCGAGCTTGCTCGGGTCGAGCGGGACCACCTCGCAGTAGCTGCCGCCGGTGCGCTCCTTGAGCTCGTCGGCGGTGCCCTCGGCGATGACGGTGCCCTTGTCGATGACGATGATGTTGTCGCTGAGCACGTCGGCCTCCTCGAGGTACTGCGTGGTCAGCAGGACGGTGATGCCCTGGTCCTTGAGCACGGTGACCAGATCCCACACGCCCTGGCGGCTGCGCGGGTCGAGGCCGGTGGTCGGCTCGTCGAGGAAGACCACCTCGGGGCGCACCACCAGGCCGCAGGCGATGTCCACGCGCCTGCGCATGCCGCCGGAGAAGGTGCGCACCGGGCGCTTGCCCGCGCCGACCAGGTCGAACTCCTCGAGCAGGGTGTCGGCGCGCTTGCGGGCGGCGGACTTGCCCAGGCCCATCAGCCTGCCGAACAGCTCGAGGTTCTCCCGGCCGGAGAGGTTCTCGTCCAGGGCGGCGTACTGGCCGGTCATCATGATCGAACGGCGCACCCCCGCCGGGTCGGTGCGCACGTCGTGTCCGGCGACGATCGCGGTGCCCGAGTCCGGCCGCAGCAGGGTCGACAGCACCTTGACCGTGGTGGTCTTGCCCGCGCCGTTGGGTCCGAGGATGCCGAGCACCGACGCCTTG
Source organism: Nocardia farcinica (assembly GCF_001182745.1). Classification (NCBI taxonomy): domain Bacteria; kingdom Bacillati; phylum Actinomycetota; class Actinomycetes; order Mycobacteriales; family Nocardiaceae; genus Nocardia; species Nocardia farcinica. Next base: position 3,538,582 of record NZ_LN868938.1, read on the forward strand.
GCCGCGGTGAAGCTGATACCGCGCAGCGCGTGCACCTCGCCGAAGGACTTGTGGACGTCCTGGACGACGACGGCGGGCTCGACGCCCGCCGGCACGCCCGCGGGTGATTCGGCCTGGGGGGAACTCGGCATCAACTCTCCACTGTCTCTGGGCGGCGACTCGATCGCCGAACACCTGTCGAACACGTCCGGGGTGGTGATCCGTACCGCCCGGCGCGATGTTACCGGCATTCACTTCAAACGTCGGGTCGGCGTTCTGTACCCGCTCACAGTGCCGACCAAATGTGTCCTTGCTCACATTCGCCCGGCGTTCTCGCCGCTGCCCGGAATCGCCCCTGGTCGAAGTGATTTCGGGCAGCGCAAGGGCAGTGCGCGCGCCTTGTCGGCCGGACGCGGCCACCCATAGGGTGGTCCACGGGGGACCGAGAACTCACTCGTCCGGTGGGACGCGCCGGCAGTTCGGCCCGCGGGGTCGGCTCGATTCGGGTGGGACCACCAGCGGGTCGATACTGCGAAGAGGTGATCGATGGCCGAGTCTGCGCAGCCACGCCTGGCGGCGCATCCGGGAGGCACGGGCCGAACGAGTGTGTTGACGTCCTACGACCCGCGCACCGGGGAAGCGGTCGGCGAGTATCCGGTGCAGCGCACCGCCGAGGTGGCGCGCGCCGTCCGCGCGGCCCGCGCTGCCGAGAAGTGGTGGGGCGGGCTGGGTTTCGGCGGCCGCAAGCGCTGGCTGCTGGACTGGAAGCGCGCCATCGCCCGCCGGTCCGGCGAGCTGGTCGAGCTGATCTGCACCGAGACCGGCAAACCGGAGGCCGACGCGGCCATCGAGGTGGTGCTCGCCATCGAGAATCTCGACTGGGCCGCCCGCAACGCCGCCCGCGCGCTGGGCAGGCGCTCCCTCGGCCGCAACTGGCTCACCCGCAACCACAAGGCCACCGTCGGCTACCTGCCGCTGGGCGTGGTCGGCGTGCTCGGCCCGTGGAACAACCCCGTCTACACCCCGATGGGCTCGATCGCCTACGCGATGGCGGCCGGGAACGCGGTGGTGTTCAAACCGCACGAACTGACCACCGGGGTCGGAGTGTGGCTCGCCGAGAGCTGGCGGGCGCTGGCTCCCGACCAGCCGGTGTTGCAGGCGGTGACCGGCGACGACGCCACCGGGCTCGCATTGTGCCGCGCCGAGGTCGACAAGGTCGCCTACGCCGGGACGGAGGCGGGCGCGCGGGAAGTGATCGCCGGGTGCGCGGAGACGATGACCCCGGTCGTCGTCGAACGCGACGACAAGGGCGCGATGATCGTGCACGTCGACGCCAAACTCGACGACGCCGCCGAGGCCGCGGTGTACGGCGCGATGGCCAACGCGGGCCAGAATCCCAGCGGCGTGCAGTGCGCCTACGTCGCCGATTCGGTCTACGACTCCTTCCTGCACCTGGTGATCGCCCAGGCGCGCAGGCTGCGCCCGGGCGCCGACCGGCGCGCCTCCTACGGTCCGATGATCATGGAGGCGCAGGCGGACGTGGTGCGCAGACAGGTGCGCGACGCGCTGGCCCGCGGCGGGCGGGCGGTGGTCGGCGGCCTGGAGTCCATCCGCGAGCCCTATATCGAGCCGATCGTGCTGGCCGAGGTGCCCGAGGAGAGCCTGGCCGTCACCGGCGAGGCGATCGGTCCGGTGCTGGTGGTGAACCGGGTGGCGAGCATGGAGGAGGCGGCCGAACGGGTCAACGCGACCGGCAACGCGGTCGCGGTCTCGGTGTTCACCCGCGACGTGCACAGCATCGAGGCCTTCGCCGAGCGGCTGCGCGTGGGCGTGGTGACGATCAACTCGGCCACCGCCTACACCGGAATCCCCGCCCTGCCCTACGGCGGCGTCGGCGAGTACGGGCACGGCCACAGCCACGGCGACGAGGGATTGCGCGAGTTCAGCCGCACGCTGTCGATCGCGCGCAAGCGCTACCGCGGGACGGTGAACCTGACCACCTTCGATCGCCATCCCCGGCACCTGCGGGCGGCGACCGCGATCTTCCAGCTGCGCCACGCCCGGCGGCCCTGATCAGCCGAGCAGGACCGCCTCCATCAGCGCGGTGACGCGGGCGAGCTGGGCCGGGCGCGAGTCGAACCGGATCAGCCGCCCGACGTCGATGACCTGACCGATCGCGGCGTGCACGCGGAAGCGCGCCTCGATCGGGTCACCGTCGAGCAGGTTGGCCCACTCGAGCACGTTCTGGCGCTGGATGGCGCGCAGCTTGTGCTGTTCGGCCTGCGGCAGGTTGCTGAACTCGGCGTAGTACACCGGCATGATCTCCGGCATCGCGAAGGTCAGCTTGGCCTGCCGCGCGGCGATGCGGCGCACCGCGTCGGGGCGGCTGGTCGCCTCGGCCAGCGCTTCGGTGATCGCCACCGAGACGCGGTCGCCGGTGCGGTGGAAGGCCGCGGCGAGCAGGTCGGCCTTGCTGGAGAAGTAGCGGTACACGCTGGAGGCGTTGATGCCGACGGCGGCGCCGATCTCCTCGATGCTGGCCTCGTGGTAGCCCTGGCGGCCGAAGATGCGGATCGCCTCGGTGAGCAGTTGTTCGCGTTTCGAGGTGACCGGCAGGCCGCGCGGGGCGGGCTCGTCCTCGGTGTCCACCGGCGCGGGCGGCAACTCGGTCCGCAGGATCGCCCAGCACATGTCGCGCAGCAGCGGCAGCAGCCGGGCGCCGGAGAGCGCGGTGCGGTGCGCGGCGATGCTGGCGACCGCGCTCATCACCGCGGCCGACAGCATCCGCAGGTCCGCCGGGTCGGCGCCGGGCCGCAGCCGGGCGATCGGGGCGGCGATGGTGTCGTTGAGTTCGTCGTAGATGCGGCGGATGCGCAGCCGGTCCTCGCGCTCGAGGTAGCGGCGCTCCCAGCGGTACAGGCCGGCCTCGCGGCGGATGTCGATGGTGTGCTCGCTGATCGCCTTGATGACCGCGTCCAGGCGCGGCTCGGGGTCGAGCGCCGGGTCGTCGGCGGCCTGGGCCACCTGCAGCAGGTGCCGGGCGCCCTCCTCGGCGGCGGCCACGAGCAGCGCGTACTTGTTGGCGAAGTGCCGGTACAGGGCGGGGCCGGAGATGCCGACCTCGGCCGCGATCTCGTCGACGCCGACCGGGTAGTAGCCGCGTTCGCTGAACGCGCGCGCGGCCGCCCGCACGATCTGCGCCTTGCGGTCCTTGGGCCGACGCCGCACGCCGGCTTCGCCGCCCGAGCGGTTCGCCGTCGCACCCGAACCGTTCCCGGCCGGGGCCGCCGCCGCGGTCGGGCCCGAGTCGGGTCGCGCCGCCGCGAGATCGACCTCGCCGTGTTCCGCGACCATGCACCTCTCCCGTTCCGGACCGGCGCCGCGTGGTTGACAGCGCCGGACAAGTCACCTTAAGTTAACCACAATTCGCAAAGTTAACCACCATTCACGGTCCGGCGCCCGCCGAATCTCCGATCAGGAGCGCACCACATGAGCACTACCGAATCCGCGTCCGCAGCGCCGGCCACAGCCGGTTTCTCGGCGGTTCAGGACGGCAGGATCCTGCGCGTCACCATCACCAATCCCAAGCGGAAGAACGCCATCGACTACGACACGATGGTCGCGCTCGGCGACACGTTCCTGGCGGCGGCGCAGGACCGCGCCGTCCGGGCGATCGTACTCACCGGCGAGGGCGGGGATTTCTGCACCGGCGCCGACCTGTCCGCCTCGGCGGCCGAGAGCCAACGCGGCATCACCTCCGACATGGTGATGGACGCGGCCAACCGGCTGGTGCGCGCGATCGTGGACGCGCCGGTGCCGGTGATCGTCTCGATCAAGGGCGCCGCCGCGGGAGTGGGTGTGGGCATCGCGCTGGCCGCCGATCTCGTCTACGCGGCCGAGGATTCCTACCTGCTACTGGCGTTCATCAACATCGGCCTGATGCCCGACGGCGGCGCGGCCGCGCTCGTCGCCGCCGCGGCGGGCCGCCCGCTGGCCTCGCGGATGGCGCTGCTGGGCGAGCGGCTGCCCGCGACCGAGGCCGCGCGGGCCGGGCTGTTCACCGCGGTGCTGCCCGCGACCGAGCTCGACGCCGCCGTCGAAGCCGCCGCGCAGAAGATCGCCACCGGTCCGCGCCGGGCGCTCGAGCTGACCAAGCGGGCACTGAACCAGGCGACGCTGGCCGCGCTGGACGAGACCCTCGCCACCGAGAAGGCCGGGCAGACCGAACTGCTCCAGTCGCCGGACTTCGCGGAGGGCGCCACCGCGATGCTCACCAAGCGCAAGCCGGTCTTCGCCGACTGACGGCAGTCCCGAAGCCACCGCGCCGGTCGTGCCGGCGCGGTTCGGTGGTTCGCGGGTCGCCCACGGGTAGCTCGGGCCCGCGAACTCCCACCGGTTCGGTGACACCGGACACACAACCGCCCCCGGCCGACTATGTTCATCGGCTATGACTTCTCTGGTCACCGGGGCCACCGGATTCATCGGCCGATTCCTCGTGCCCGCGCTGCTGCGCCGTGGCGACACCGTGCACGTACTGGTTCCGCCGGACGAGCGCGGCCGGTACGACACCTGCGCGCGCGATTGGGCGGGCGGCGAACGGGTACGGCCGGTCGAGGCCGATCTCGACCGCGTCGACCCGGCCTGGGTGCGCGCGCACCGCGGGGACATCGAGCACGTCTTCCACCTCGACCCCGCCGCCGGCGCCGCCCAGCACGCGATCGCGCTCGCCGCCGGATTGGATGCGGCCCGCCTGCACCATGTTTCGACGGTGGAGATCTCCGGCGATCACCACGGGGCCTTCACCGAGGACATGTTCGACGTCGGGCAGACCCTGCGCCCGGCCCAGCGCGTCCACCTCGACGCCGAACGCGCCGTCCGCGCCAGCGGCCTGGACTGGCGGATCTACCGGCCCGCCATCGTGATCGGTCACTCCCGCACCGGGGAGATCGACCGGGCGGGCAGCGCCCAGCGGTTCTTCCGGATGCTGCGGATGGCGGCCCAGCTGCCACGGCTGCTGCCGGTGCTCGTGCCACGGCTCGGCGAAACCAACATGGTGCCGGTGGATTTCGTCGTCGCGGCGCTGGATCATCTCGCCCACGCCCCGGGCGGGCAGCACACCACCTTCCACCTGGTCGACCCGGTCCGCACCCGCGCGGTCGACGCGCTGAACCTCTTCGCCGACGAAGCCGGCGCCCCGCACCTGGTGGAGGTGATGCCCAAGGACACCCTGCGCGCGGTGCTGCGGCTGCCGGGCGCACAACGGATGCTGCCGAGCGTGGGCATCGACCCGCCGGTGCTCGAGCACAACGAATTCGGCTGCTGGTTCGACCGCGCCAACACCACGGCCGGGCTGGCGGGCACCGACATCACCGTGCCGCCACTGGCCGACTACGCGCCGCGCATCTGGAAGTACTGGACCGAGAACGGCGCGTGAGAAAGCGAACCGCCCCGCACACTCGGGGTGTGCGGGGCGGTCGAGCGAGGATCGCTCAGGTGGCACTCACAGGCCGAGGCCCTTGGCCAGCACCGGCCAGGACTTCGGGAACTCCTCGTTCCAGTAGCCCCACGAGTGGGTGCCGTTGGGACGGAAGTTGTAGGTGGCCGGGATGCCCAGCTCGTCGAGTCGGGTCTTGAGGTTGTTCGTGCAGTAGTTGGTGCCCGCCTCGATGACGCCGCCGATCAGGATCTGGTTGGCCAGACCGTAGGAACCGGGCAGCGCGTAGGGGCCGTTGAGGGTGTCGTACGGGCCGGGGATGCCGTTGCCGGTGGAGATGTAGAGCTCCAGCCCGCGCAGGCCCTCGGCGTTGACGTACGGATCGTTCTTGACCCACTCCTCCGAGCCCTGCGGACCCCACATGTTCTCGGTGTCGCCGCCGCCCCAGGTCTCGACGGTCAGCTTGACGAACTCCGAACCCACCGGGTCACTGGTCTGCGCGCAGCCGCTGTAGGCCGCGGCGGCCTTGTACAGGCCCGGCTTGGCGATCGGCAGTGCCAGCACGGTGGTGCCCGAGGTGGACAGGCCCGCGATGGCGTTGATGCCGTTGGTGCCCAGCGCGCCGTCGACCAGCGGCGGCAGCTCCTCGGTGAAGAAGGTCTTCCACTTGTTGCGACCCAGCGTCGGATCGTCCTTGATCCAGTCGGTGTAGTAGCTCCACTTGCCACCGATGGGCTGGATGACGTTGACGTTCTTGTCGCTGAGGAACTTCAGCGCGTCGGACTTGGCGACCCAGGAGGCGTCGTCCTCGCCGCCGCCCGCACCGTTGAGCAGATAGAGCGTGGGCCGCGGCACCGACGCGTCGGCGGGGCGCTGCACGTCGATGATGACGTTCTCGTCCATCGCGGCCGAGTACACGTACAGGCGCAGGTTGCGGTCGTCCTTGATCTCCGCCTTGGTGATCTTCGATCCGTCCGGGGCGGTGGGGTTGGCCAGCAGCGCCTTGGAGTCGATGATCGGGTCAGCCGTCGCCGAGGATGCGCCGAGTCCGGACATGAGTCCCGCGAACACCGCAGTAGTCGCGATCATCGCCGCGGCACGCGTGCCACGGCGCCGGGTGTGTCGACGTATCAATTTCGCACCTTCACTTCGTATCGGGATCACGGATGGGGCTTCCCCAGCCGGACGTCCGCAGGGTGCGCCACGCCCGACCATACGGCTTGTTAAGTCGTTACAACAGGTCGTTCCGTTACCTCACAAAAGGAGGTTCCGTCGCCTCGTCGTGACATCATGCCCGACCGGCCCCCGCGGGCAGGCCCGCACCCCCGGCGGCGAGTCGCGCCGCGAGCACGGGTCCGATCTGGGCGAGGGCGTGCGGCGCGGTCATCTCGTCGTGGGCGGCGTGCACCGGGTGATCGGCGACCTCGCCGTCGACGAAGGGACGCCACTTCGCGGCCGAGTTCTCCGGGTCGATACCGCGCACCAGGTTGGCGCCGAGGATGCGGGCGCTGAAGTAGTCGACCCGGCCGCGGAACACGCCGGGACGGTGCTCGCCGATCAGCTCCGCCGACCGGACGGCGCTGCGATAGACCCGGCCGAGCCGCTCGGGGGTCAGCGTCGACAACTCCGGCGGTATCGCCGCGTGCAGGGCGAGCAGCTCGTCCTCGCCCAGCGCGGGCGCCGGACTGTCGCCGAGCAGGTTGTCGGCCTGGATGCCGATCTCGGCGAGCGCGCCGCGCAGCGCGACCCGGAAATCGGCGGCGGCGATGTCGTGGTGGCTGTCCAGCAGCGCGAGCAGGGCGACCTGCTCCCCCGCCTCCTGCAAGGCGACCGCGACCGCGTGCGCCAGGATGCCGCCCAGCGACCAGCCGAGCAGGTGGTAGGGGCCGTACGGCTGGACCGAGCGGATCTCCGCCAGGCAGCGGGCGGCCATCTCGCCCAGCGACTCCGGCAGGTAGTCCGGTTCCGACAGCGCGGGCGATTGCAGACCGAGCACCGGCCGCCCCTGCTCCACGTAGGGCAACAGGCCCGCGTACCCCCACGACAGACCCGCCATCGGATACAGGCAGAACAGCGGTGGCAGTGTGCCCTCGCCGCGGATCGGCAGCAGCGGGCCGAGCGCGTCGGCGGTGCCCGCGTCGTAGTCCACGCCGTAGGCCTGTGCCTCGTCGATGCGGCGGGCCAGCGCGGCCACGGTGGAGTCGCTGAAGAACCACTGCACCCGGGTGTCCAGGTCGGCGTCCTGGCGCAGTCGGGCCACCACCCTGGTCGCGGCCAGTGAGTTGCCGCCGAGTTCGAAGAAGTCGTCGTCGGCGCCGACGCGGTCGATCTCGAGCACATCGGCGAACACGGTGGCCAGCAGCCGCTCGGTGTCGGTGGCCGGTGCGCGGTAGGGCCGCACGGGCAGTTCGGGGACCGGCAGTGCCAGCCGGTCGAGTTTGCCGCTGGCGTTGAGCGGCAGCTCCGGCAGGGCCACCACCGCCGCCGGGACCATGTACGGCGGCAGCGCGGCCCTGGCGTGGGCCAGCAGCGCGCGCGGGTCGGCGACCACACCCTCCTCGGCCACGACATAGGCGACCAGGCGTTCGCCCGCCGCCGCCGACACCACCGAGGCCGCCGCGTGCCGCACGGCCGGATGCGCGAGCAGCACCGCCTCGATCTCGCCGAGTTCGATCCGCTGGCCGCGCAGCTTCACCTGGAAGTCGGTGCGGCCCAGGTACTCGAGCACCGCGCGTCCGTCCGCGCCGGTGCGCCAGCGCACCAGGTCGCCGGTGCGGTACATGCGTTCGCCGCCGTTGCGGGCGACGAACCGCTCCGCGGTCAGGCCGGGCGCGCGATGGTAGCCGCGCGCCAATTGCACGCCGGCGACGTACAACTCACCGGCCGCGCCGTCGGGCACCGGCCGCAGCTGGCGGTCGAGCACGTGCACGCGGGTGTTGGCGACCGGGGTGCCGATCGGGACGCCGGCGCCGTCGGCGTCGGCCGAGGCGCGCTCCTCGGTGACCACGGTCGCCTCGGCGGGTCCGTACCAGTTCAACAGGTCGACGCCGGGCAGCCGCTCGGCGAACATCGCCGCGGTCTCGGTGGCGAGCACCTCACCCGCGGCGAACACCCGCCGCAGCGAGGTGCGCCGGCCGGGCCGCACGTCGGCCAGGAAGGCATCCAGCATCGATGGCACGAAATGCACGGTGGTGACCCGGTGTTCGGCGACGACGCGGGCCAGGTAGCCGGGGTCGCGGTGGCCGTCGGGTTCGGCGATCACCACGCTCGCGCCGGTCTGCAACGGCCAGAACAGCTCCCAGGTGGAGATGTCGAAGGTGATCGGGGTCTTGTGCAGCACCACGTCGCCGCGGTCGTGCGGGTGGGTGAGCTGGGCCCAGCGGAACTGGTTGGCCATCTGCCGGTGCGTGATCGCCACGCCCTTGGGACGTCCGGTGGAGCCGGAGGTGTAGATGACATAGGCCAGGTCGTCGGGCGCGACGGCCACGCCCCGGTAGGGCCGCGCGGCGCGCTCGAGGGTGTCGACGGCCACCACCGGCACGCCGGTGCGGGTGGTGAAACCGTCGGCGGTCCTGGTCAACACGCACACCGGGGCCGCGCCGGTGAGCACGTACTCGTTGCGCTCCTCCGGATGGTCCGGATCGACCGGCACGTAGGCACCGCCCGCGCGCAACACCGCGTACACAGCCACCACCAGGTCGATGCTGCGCCGCATCGCGACCGCGACCAGCTTCTCCGGCCCGACACCGCGCGCGGCCAGCTCGCCCGCCAGGACCCGGGAGCGCCGGTCCAGCTCGGCGTAGCTGATCGTGGTGTCGCGGTAGCGCAGCGCGGTGGCCCGTGGCGTGCGCGCCACCTGGGCGTCGAACAGGGTCAGCAGGGTGGCCTCGTCGAGCAGTTCCGGCACCACGGTCGCGTTGCGGGCGAACAAGGCCGCGCGTTCGTCGGCCAGCAGGGCGTCCACCTCGCCGACCCTGGCGTGCGGCACCGCCACGAACTTGCCGATCAGCGCGGACAGCCGGGCCGCCAGGGTGCGGGCCGCCTCGGGGTCGAACAGGTCGCGCAGGTACTTCACCTGCACGCGCAACTGGTCACCGAGCGCCACGATCACCGTGACCGGGTAGTGCGTGCCGTCGGTGACGTGCACCCCGCTCACCGTCATGCCGTCGATCTCGCTGACCCGGCGCAGCCCTTCGTGATCGACCGGGTAGGACTCGAACACCACCAGCGAGTCGAACAGCGACTCGAGTCCGACGGCCTCCTGGATCTCGGCCAGACCGAGGTGGTGGTGTTCGAGCAGGGCGGCCTGCTCGTCCTGCACGGTGCGCAGCAGCGACTCCAGGGTGCGGGTCGGTGCGAGGCGGACCCGCACCGGCACGGCGTTGAGGAACAGCCCGACCATGGTCTCCACGCCGTCGATGTCGGCGGGACGACCGGAGACGGTGGCGCCGAACACCACGTCGTCGCGGTCGGTGCTGCGCCCGACCAGCAGCGCCCAGGCGGCCTGCACGACGGTGTTGACGGTGACGCCGACGCGGGCGGCCAGATGGGTCAGCGCCTCGGTCTGCGCGGTGGACATCGCGAAGCCCGCTTCGCCGATGCCCGCGGAGATCTCGTGGGTGGGCCGCTGGGCCAGCAGGGTGGGTTCGGTGACACCGTCCAGCGCCGCCCGCCAGGCCGCGATCGCGGCGTCGCGGTCCTGCGCGGCCAGCCACACCAGATAGTCGCGGTAGGGCCGCACCTTGGGCAGGTGCCGCGACTGCGGTCCGAGCGCGTACACGGTGAGCAGCTCACGCATGAGCAGCGGTACCGACCAGCCGTCGAGCAGGATGTGGTGGCTGGTGACCACCAGGTGGTAGCGCTCGGGTGCGGTGCGCAGCAGGGAGAAACGCAGCAGCGGCGCCACCGCGGGATCGAAATGCTGGGCCAGTTCGGCGTTCTCGATGCGTTCGGCCTCGACCGGGATGACCTCGGGGTCGAGGTGGTCCAGCGCGATCTGCCGCCAGGGCGCCTGCACCCGGTCGGGCACCACCTGCACCGTGCTGCCGTCGGCGGTGTCGGCGAAGGCGACGCGCAGGTTGGCGTGCCGGTCCAGTACCGCTTGCGCGGCCGCGCGCAGGCGGCCGGGGTCGACCGCGCCGTCGAGGTCGAGCACGAACTGGATCATGTACGCGTCGATGGAGGCGTCGGCGAGCAGCGCGTGGAACAGCATGCCGGACTGCATCGCCGTCATCGGCCACACGTCGGCGAGCGCGGGCACGGTCTGGGTGAACCGGTCCAGGTCGGCCTGGCTCAGTCGCACCAGCGGGAAGTCCGAGGGCGTGTGCCCGCCCGACCCCGGCCGGGTGCCGTGCTCGGCCAGTCCGCCCAGTGCCCGCACCCAGTGCTCGGCGAAGGCACGCACCTGATCGGCGGTGAAGACCGCGGCCGCGAAATCGAACCGGGCCAGCAGGCCGGCGTCGGTGGCCTCGACGAGCAGATCGATCAGCAGATCGTCGGCCGGTGCGTCGGTGTGCACGCGGGCCGGGCGCAGGTCGCGGTAGCGCAGCCGGATCAGCCCCGGGCCGGGCAGCTCGATGCCGGGGTCGAGGTAGCGCAGCAGGCCGTAGCCGACACCCTCGCCGGGCACCGCGCGGCGCAGTTCCTTCACCCGGCCCAGCGCGGTACCCGCGGCCGGGCCGCCGACCAGCGCGTCGGCCGGATCCAGCTCGCCCAGGCGCAGCGCGAGCGGGTAGTCGGTGGTGAACGCGCCGACGGCGTCGGTGTGGTCGCTGTCGCGGGCGTCCGCGCCGAGGCGGACCACGGTGCCCGCGGTGCGCACGACCGGCTCGTCGGCGGCGGTCCGCAGGGCCAGGGCGAGCGCGGTGAGCAGGACTTCGTCGATCCCGGCGTGATAGGCCTGGGCGGTGGTGGCGACCGCGGCGGCGCCCTCGGGGGTCATGGTGAGCGACACCCGCGAGCGCACCGAGAGATCCGCACCGGGAGGTATCCGGCCGGAGTCGGCACCCATCGCGCGCCACCAGCCGAGTTCGGCGTGCACGGCCGGGTCGGCGGCGCGCGCGGCCAGCTCGCGCAGCAGGCCGGCCAGGCCCGTACCGGTGACGGCGGCGGCGTAGCGGCGCCGCGACCAGGCGGCGCCGAGCTGGTCGACGATCACCCGCCAGGAATGGTCGTCGAGCACCAGGCCGTTGGCGACCACCACCAGCTGGGCTCGGTCGTCGGGGCCGAGGTGCACGAAGCGGATGTTGCGCCCCGCCTCCGGATCGAGGGCGGCCGCCGCGGCGGCGACCACGTCGTCGAGCGGGACGGTGTCGGCGGAGGTGTCCAGCAGCCGGAAGTACGGCTGGTCGGTGGGCGAGGGCGCCTCGGGCAGCACGAAGGCCGGTGGACGTCCATCGGCGGCGGGCCGCAGCCGCGCCCACAGCATCGGGTTGCGGTCGAGCACGGTGTCGATGGCCTCGCGCACCGGCGGGTGCCCCGTCGGCAGGTCGAGGACGACGGCGCGGACCTCGACGCCGTCGGGGCGGGCGGCCAGCAGGCGCGCGGCGGCGGGGGTCAGCGGCAGTTCGCCGGTGCCCGCGGCGACGGGAGCGGGCTGCGGTGCGCCGGCGACGGCCAGTTCCGCGACCGTGCGCAGTTCGAACACCTGGCGCGGGGTGAAGGTGACGCCCCTGGCCCTGGCCCGGGCGACGACCTGGATGGCGGCGATGCTGTCACCGCCGATGGCGAAGAAATCGTCGTCGGCGCCGACGGTCTCGCGGCCGAGCACCTCCCCCACCACCTCGGCGACGACGCGCTCGGCCGGGGTCGCCGGGTCGCGGTGCGCGGTGGCGGTCGGCCGCGGGGCGGGCAGTGCGGCCCGGTCGACCTTGCCGACCGCGGTGAGCGGCAGTGCGTCGAGCACGACGATCGCCGCGGGCACCATATATTCCGGCAGCCGGCTGCGCAGCCCGGCCAGCAGGGTCGCCTGTTCGGGTCGCGCGCCGTCGGCGGCCACCACGTACGACACCAGCATGGGGGCGCGGCCGGGCTGCTCGCGCCCGATCGTCACGGCCTGCGCGACCCCGGGCTGGGCGGCCAGCGCCGCGTCGATGTCGCCCAGTTCGATCCGGAACCCGCGCACCTTCACCTGGAAGTCGGTGCGGCCCAGGTACTCCAGCTCGCCGTCGGCGGTCCGGACGACGAGATCGCCGGTGCGGTACATGCGCTCACCGGCGGTGCCGCCCGCCTCGGCGGCCAGCGGGTCGGCGACGAACCGTTCGGCGGTGGCCGCCGCGCGGCCGTGGTATCCGCGGGCCAGCTGCACCCCCGCGAGGTACAGCTCGCCCGGGACGCCGACCGGCACCGGCCGCAGCATCGCGTCGAGCACGTAGACCCGGCTGTTCCATTCCGGCGTGCCGATCGGCACGCTCGCGGTGTCGGCGTCGGTGACCTCGTGCGCGGTGATCGACACCGCGGCCTCGGTGGGCCCGTACAGGTTGTACAGCGTCGCGCCGCCCGCCCGGATCCGGGCGGCGAGCGCGGGTGGCAGTGTCTCGCCGATGGCCAGCACCTGCCGCACGGTGGCGGGCAGCGTGCCGCCCGCCTCGGTGGTCAGCGCGTCGAGCTGGGCGGGTACCGCGTGCAGGGTGGTGACGCCGGTGTCGCGGATCAGGGCGTTCAGATAGGACGGGTCGCGGTGGCCGTCGGCGTCGGCGACGATGAGCCTGCCACCGCCGACGGCGGCCGACCAGAACTCCCAGACCGACAGGTCGAAGGTGGCGGCGGTGTCGAGCAACACGACGGTGTCCCGGTCCAGGCCGAATTCCGCGGCCTCCCAGAGCAATTGATTGACGATCGCGGCGTGCGTCACGGCCACGCCCTTGGGCACGCCGGTCGAGCCGGAGGTGAAGATCACGTAGGCGGTGTTGGCGGCGACCAGCATCCCGTTGCGCTCGGACGGCGCGATCGAGGCGGTCGAGATCGCCGACAGGTCCAGGGTGTCCACCGACACGGTGAGTGCCACGCCGGTGTCGAACGCGTCGCGGGTCGTGGTGAGCACGCAGACCGGCGCGGCGGTGCGCAGGATGTGTTCGACCCGGTCGAGCGGCTGATCGGGATCGATGGGCACATAGGCCGCACCGGCTTTGGCGACGGCGTACATCGACACGACCAGGTCGACGCCGCGGCGCATGGCCAGCGCCACCCGGTCCTCCGGGCGCACGCCGCGCCGGATCAGGTGCCTGGCCAGGCGGTTGACCCGCTGGTCGAGGTCGGCGTAGCTGAGCCGGACGGTGCGGCCGCGCTCGTCGGCGAGCAGGGCGGGGGCGTCGGGGTCGCGGGCGACGGTGTCGTCGAGCAGCGACGCGAGGGTGGCGCGCGGGTCGATCCAGTGCTCGGTCTCGTTCCAGTCGCGCAGGATGGTCGCGCGCTCGGCGGGGGCGAGCACGTCGATCGCGGCGACGCGGGCCGCGGGGTCGGCCAGGACGGAATCGACGACACGCACGAACCGCTGGGCGATGGCGCGGACCGTGGCCTCGTCGAACAGGTCGGTGGCGTAGCTGAATTCGGTGACGATCTCGGCGGGCGCGCCGTCGGCGTCGTAGCGGTCGGTGACGGTGAGTTGCAGGTCGGTCTTGGCCAGGTGGGTGTCGAACTCCAACGGCCGCACCCGCAGTCCGGGCAGCTCGAAGGTGGTCTCGCGCAGGTTCTGGAACGACAGGCCCACCTGGAACAGCGGGTTGCGGGCGGTCGAGCGAGCCGGGTTGAGCACCTCCACCAGCCGCTCGAAGGGCACGTCGGCGTGGTCGAAGGCGGCCAGGTCGCCCTCGCGGACCTCGGCGAGCAGATCGGTGAACGAGTCGCCGGGGCGCACCTGCGTGCGGAAGACGACGGTGTTGACGAACATGCCGATCAGGTCGTCGAGTTCGCGTTCGCCCCGCCCGGCCAGCGGGGTGCCGACCGCGATGTCACCGGTGCCCGACAGCTTGGCCAGCAGCACCGCGAACGCGGCGTGCACGACCATGAACAGCGAGGCCCGGTGTTCGCGGGCCAGTGCCTGCAGTGCGGCGTGCCGGTCGGCGTCGAGCACCTCGCGCACCACCGCGCCGCGGAAGGACTGCACCGGCGGGCGCGGCCGGTCGGTGGGTAGTTCCAGCTGGTCGGGCAGCCCGGCCAGCCGCGCGCGCCAGTAGGCGATCTGGGTGGCGGCGAGCGAAGCCGGGTCGTCCTCGCTGCCCAGCACCGCGGCGTGCCAGAGCGCGTAGTCGGCGTACTGGATCGGCAGCGGCGTCCAGCGCGGCGCGGTGCCGTGCAGGCGGGCGGTGTAGGCGACCATCACGTCGCGGGCCAGCGGGGCCATCGAGGCGCCGTCGGCGCTGACGTGGTGCACCACGAACGCGAGCACGTGCTCGTCCGGGGCCGGGCGCAGCAGCGCGACGTGGAACGGTATCTCGCGGGTCACGTCGAAGGTGCGGCGCGCGAGGTCCACCACGGTGTCGAGCAGCGCGTCCTCGGGCACCTCGACCGGGGTGAGCGCGGCGGCCTCGGCGGACACCGGATGGATGAGCTGGCGGGGTTCCTCGTCGCCACCGGGGTAGGTGGTGCGCAGCACTTCGTGGCGTTCGAGCACGTCGGCCACGGCGCGGGCCAGGGCGGCCACGTCCAGCTCACCCGACATCCGCACGGCCATCGCGATGTTGTCGACGGCGGAGGCGGCGGTGTCGAACTGGTTGAGGAACCAGTAGCGGCGCTGGGCGGGCGAGAGCGGTATGCGCTCCGGGCGCGGCCCGGCGACCAGCGGCGGCCGCGCCGGGACGGGGGCGGCGGCTTCGACCCGGGCGGCGAGCCCGGCGACGGTCGGCGCGTCGAACAGTTCCCGCACCTCGATCCGGGTGCCGAGGGTGGCCGAGAGCCGGGCCACCACCTGGGTGGCGATCAGCGAGTTGCCGCCGAGGGCGAAGAAGTCGTCGTCGGCGCCGATCGGTTCGGCGCTGCCCAGCGCCTCGGCGAACAGCGAGGCGACCAGTTCCGCCACTCGCCCGCGGGGCGCGCGGAACTCGCCGGTGCGCAGCACGGGCGCGGGCAGGGCCTTCCGATCCAGTTTGCCCGCCGGCGTGAGCGGGAGGGTGTCGAGCACGGTGACCGAGGTGGGCACCATGTGCCGGGGCAGGGCGAGCGCGGCGGCGGCCAACAGGTCGTCCGGGTCGACGTGCGCGCCGGGCACGGGATGCACATAGGAGGCCAATACGGTGGCGCCGCTGTCGAGTTCGTGCCCGACGGTGACCGCGAAATCGACGTCGGCGTGCGCGCTCAGCACCGCGTCGATCTCACCGAGCTCGATCCGGAAGCCGCGGATCTTCACCTGGAAGTCGTTGCGGCCCAGGTATTCCAGGTCGCCGGAGACGGTGCGGCGCACCAGGTCGCCGGTGCGGTACATGCGGCTGCCGTCGGCGGCGAGCGGATCGGCGACGAAACGGTCTGCGGTGAGCGCGGGCCGGTGCAGGTAGCCGCGGGCCAGGGCGGCGCCCGCGACGTAGAGTTCGCCGGTCACCCCGGCGGGCACCGGCCGCAGCCGCCGGTCGAGCACGTAGGCGGCCAGCCCGCGGATGGGCGCGCCGATCGTGATGGGCCGGTCGGGGGTCATGGGGTCGGTGACCGAGGTCATGATGGTCGCCTCGGTCGGGCCGTAGGCGTTGAAGAACAGCAGTGTGCCCGCGTCGACGGGGGCCGCCCAGCGCCGCAGCAGCTCCGGCGGGCAGGCCTCGCCCGCGGTGATCAAGACCCGCAGCGCGTCCTGGCCCGCGGGGTCGAGTCCGGCGAGCGCGGCCGGGGTGATGACGGCGTGGGTGACCTGTTCGCGGTGCAGCACCTCGGCCAGGTCGCCCCCGCCGAACACACTGGGCGCGACCGCGATCAGGGTCGCCGCGCCACCGACGGCCAGCAGCAGCTCGAACACCGAGGCGTCGAAGGACGGCGAGGCGAAGTGCAGCACCCGCGCGTGCGGGGTCACCCGGAACCGTTCGCGCTGTTCCGCCACGAGCGCGGCGAGCCCGGCGTGGGTCACGGTGACGCCCTTGGGTGTTCCGGTGGAGCCGGAGGTGTAGATGACATAGGCCGGGTGGGCGGGCCGCAGCGGGCGCGCCCGGTCGGCGTCGGTGAGCGGCCGGGCGGAGAAGCGGGCCAGCCGGGCGACGAAGGCGATGTCGTCGAGCAGCAGCCAGCGCACGTCGCCGGGCAGTGCCGCGACCTCGTCACACACGGTCAGGCCGAGCACGGCGCCGGAGTCGGCGAGCATGTGCGCGATCCGCTCGGCCGGGTAGGCGGGGTCGACGGGCAGGAACGCGGCGCCGCTCTTGGCGACCGCCCAGACGGCGAGCACCGATTCCACCGAGCGCGGCGCGGCCACGGCGACCACGTCCTCGGGGCCGACACCGCGGTCGACGAGTTCGCGGGCCAGCAGGGTCGAGCGGGCATCGAGTTCGGCGTAGTCGAGCGCGCCGAGCCGCTCCACGGCGTCGGTGAACACCACGGCGCTGCCCCGCGGTGCGGCCGCGACGGCGTCGGCCAGCAGCTGCGGCAGGGTGCGGTCGGCGCGGACCGGGATGTCGGCGGGCCGCAGGTGCCGCAGGTCCAGGTCGTCGAGCAGGTCGATGTCGCCGATCGGTTGTTCGGGGTCGGCGGCCACGGCGGCGGCTAGCTGGGCGAACCGGCGGGCGAAGCCCTGCACGGTGAGGGTGTCGAAGATGTCGGTGGCGTAGGTGAACACACCGGCCAGCTCGGCGGGCTCGCCGTCGGCGGTCTGCCCGGCCTCGACGTGCAGCAGCAGGTCGAATTTGGCCGCCAGCGGGCCGGAGTCCATCGCGGTGACGGTGAGCCCGGGCAGTTCGAGCACCGGCTGGGTGAGGCTCTGGAAGCCGAGCACCACCTGGAACAACGGGTTCGCGGCGCCGACCCGGCCGGGGGCGACGGCCTCCACGACCCGCTCGAAGGGCAGGTCGGCGTGGGCGAAGGCGGCCAGGTCGGTTTCCCGGGCGGCGGTGAGGAGGTCGGTGAAACGCGCGTCGGGGTCGACCTCGGTGCGCAGGGTCAGGGTGTTGACGAACATGCCGACCAGGTCGTCGAGCGCGCGTTCGCCGCGGCCCGCCACCGGGGTGCCGACGGCGATGTCGGATTCGCCGCCGAGCCGGGCCAGCAGCGCGGCGAGCAGGGCGTGCACGACCATGAACAGCGAGGCGTGGTGGGCACGGGCCAGTTCGGCCAGTGCGGCGTGGATCTCGGCGGGCAGCGCGAACCGGACCGAGGCGCCGCGGGTGCCGGTGCTCGCGGTCCTGATCCGGTCCTGGGGCAGGATCGGGCCGGGGCGCAGGCTCGCCAGGCGGTCGCGCCAGTAGGCGAGTTGCCGGGCCGCGGGCGAGTCGGGGTCGTCCTCCTCCCCCAGTACCGCGCGCTGCCACAGCGCGTAGTCGGCGTACTGCACCGGCAGCGGCGCCCAGGCCGGTTCCTGTCCCTGGGATCGGGCCAGGTAGGCGGTCATCAGGTCGCGGGCCAGCGGGCCGAGCGAGGCGCCGTCGGCGCTGATGTGGTGGGCGACGAGCACCAGCAGGTGCTTGTCGGGGACGCCGCCGTTGAGCAGGGCGATGCGCACCGGGACCGCCTCGGTCACATCGAATCCCGAGGCGATGAGGTCGAGAACCCGGCCCATGATGTCGGCGGGCCGCTCGAGGCGCAGACCGCCGGGCAGCACCTCGTCGACGGCGAGGATCTCCTGGTAGGGCAGGTCGTCGGAGCCGATCGGGAAGCGGGTGCGCAGTGCCTCGTGCCGGTCGAGCACGTCGTCCACGGCGGCACGCAGCGCGTCGACGTCGAGGTCGCCGGCGATCTGCAGGGCGAAGGGAATGTTGTAGGTGGCCGAGGCCGGGTCCATCCGGTTGAGCACCCACATGCGCTGCTGGGCCAGCGACAGCGGCACCCGCTCCGGACGCGGGCGCGCCACCAGCGGTATCCGGGTCCCCGCGGCCGAGCCGGGCACGATCCGCGCGGCCAGCGCGCCGACGGTCGGCGCCTCGAACAGCTCGCGCACCTCGAGACCCACCTCGAGCGCCTCGTTGACACGGGCGATCACCCGGGTGGCCAGCAGCGAGTTGCCGCCGAGCGCGAAGAAGTCGTCGTCGAGGCCCACCTCGGCCCGGCCGAGCAGCTCGCCGAAGACCGCGGCCACGGTCTGCTCGATGGGGGTGGCGGGGGCGCGGAAGTCGTGCGCGCCGACGAAGACGGGGGCGGGGAGGGCCTTGCGGTCCAACTTGCCCGACGCATTCGTCGGGAACGCATCCAACACCACAATCGCCGCAGGCACCATGTACCCCGGCAACACCGCCGACAACCCAGCCCGCACCGCAGCCACATCCACCGACGCATCCGACCCCGCCACCACATAACCCACCAGCTGATCACCGGCATGCGGATCCGAACGCACCACCACCACCGACTGAGCAACACCCGGCTGCGCCAACAACGCCGCCTCGATCTCACCCAACTCGATCCGCAGACCACGCAACTTCACCTGGAAGTCCGTACGCCCCAAATACTCCAACTCACCGGACTTCGTCCACGCCACCAAATCACCAGTGCGATACAACCGCGAACCCACACCACCGAACGGATTCGCCACAAACCGATCCGCCGTCAAATCCGGCCGACCCAAATACCCCAACGCCAGCTGATCACCAGCCAGATACAACTCACCCGCAACACCCGGCGCCACCGGATGCCACCGCGCATCCAACACGAACACCCGCGTGTTCCACACCGGACGACCGATCGGCACCGACACCACATCCGCAGCCGTCACCTCGTGATAAGTGACATCCACCGCAGCCTCGGTCGGACCATACAAATTATGCAACCGCGCACCGGTCAACTCACACAACCGCCGCGCCGTCGCCGCAGGCAACGCCTCACCCGACGCGAACACCTGCCGCAACCGCGGCAGTGCCGTGTGGGCGTCGGATCCGTGCTCGGCCAGCGCCGCCACGAACACCGCCAGCATCGAGGGCACGAAATGCACGACCGTGACATCGAATTCGGCCATCACGCGCGCCAGGTACGCCGGATCGCGGTGTCCGTCCGGGGCGGCCAGCACCAGTCGCGCGCCGGTCTGCAACGGCCACAGGAACTCCCACACCGACACGTCGAAGGTCGCCGGGGTCTTCTGCAACACCGCGTCCTCGGCACCGATCGGGTACTGCGCCTGCATCCACAGCAGCCGGTTCACGATCGCGGCATGACCGACTGCCACACCCTTGGGCTGTCCGGTCGAACCGGAGGTGAAGATCACGTAGGCGATGTCGGCGGGCGTGATCGGCCGGGGTCGTTCCACGTCGGCGACCGGACCGTCGGGGACGCCGTCGAGGTCGAGTGCGTCGATCGCGATCGTGGGCGCGACGGCGCTGCTGTGCACGGCGTCGGCGCGGGTGGTGAGCACCAGGGCCGGTGCGGCGGTGCGCAGGATGTGCTCGGTGCGCTCGGCGGGCTGATCGGGATCGAGCGGCACATAGCCCGCGCCCGCCTCCAGCACCGCGTACAGGGCGACCACCAGGTCGACCGAGCGCCGCATGCCCAGCGCGACAAGGGTTCCCGGTCCGACACCGGAGAGCAGCAGGGCCCGGGTGAGCCGGTGCACCCGCGCCGCGAACTCGGCGTAGGTCAGCTCGATGCCCTCGGCCACCAGGGCGACAGCTTCGGGATCGCGTGCCACCCGCGCCTCGAACAGGTCGACGAGCGTGCGGGCCGGCACCGGATGCCCGGTGGCGTTCCAGTCCGCGAGCACCCGGTCGCGTTCCCCGTCGACGAGCAGGTCGAGATCACCGACGACCTGCCGGGTGTCCGACACCATCGCGGCCAGCACCCGCCGGAACCGCTCGGCGAACGCGCGCACCGTCGCCTCGTCGAACAGGTCGGTGGCATAGGTGATCTCGGCGGCGAGCCCCGCGGGGACGCCGTGCCGGTCGGTGGCCTCCGCCAGGGTGAGGTGCAGGTCGAACTTGGCCAGCGGGAGCGTGGCGTCGACGCCGGTCGCGGTCAGACCCGGCAGGTCGAGGCCGCCCAGGCGCAGGTTCTGGAAGGTGAGCATGACCTGGAACAGCGGATGGTGCGCGGCCGAGCGCGGCGGGTCGAGCAGTTCCACGAGCCGCTCGAACGGCAGTTCGGCGTGTTCGAAGGCCGCCGCGTCGACCGCCCTGGTCCGGGTGAGCAGCTCGTCGAAGGTGGCGGCGCCGTCGATGTCGGTGCGCAGCACCAGTGTGTTGACGAACATGCCGACCAGGTCGTCGAGGGCGGGCTCGCCGCGCCCGGCGACCGGGGTGCCCACCGCGATGTCGGTGCGCCCGGACAGCCGCGCCAGCAGCACGGCCAGCGCCACGTGCGCGACCATGAACAGCGTCGCGTTGTGCCTGCGTGCCAGCTCGGCCAGGGTGGCGTGGGTGTCGGCGTCGATGTCGAAGGTCACCGTGGCGCCGCGATACGAGGCGGTCTGCGGGCGCGGCCGATCGGTGGGCAGCGCGAGCAGTTCGGGAAGATCGGCCAGCCGCTGCCGCCAGTAGGCGACCTGGCGGGCCAGCACGGAGTCCGGATCGTCTTCGCCGCCGAGCACCTCGCGCTGCCACAGCGCGTAATCGGCGTACTGCACGGGCAGCGGTGCGAGTTCGGGGGTCTTGCCCTCGACCCGGGCGGCGTAGGCGGTCATCAGGTCCCGGGTCAGCGGCCGCATGGAGAAGCCGTCGCCCGCGATGTGGTGCACCACGCACACCAGCACGTATTCGCGGTCGTCGATCGCCAGCAGTCGCAGCCGGACCGGCGGCGCGACGGTCACGTCGAAGCCCTCGGTCACCGCGGCCGCGATCCGATCGGCCACGCTGTCCTCGGTCACCGAGATCAGCGACAGCTCGGGCAGGGCGCGCGGGTCGTCGATGGGCAGCACCACCTGCACGCCCGCACCGTCGACCTCCGGATAGACGGTGCGCAGCACCTCGTGCCGCTCGACCACGTCGGCGATCGCGGCGCGCAGCGCGGGTACGTCCAGCGTGCCCGACAACCGCACCGCCACCGGAATGTTGTTGACCCCGCTGCCCGGATCGAACCGGTTGAGGAACCACATCCGCTGCTGGGCATACGACAGCGGCACCCGCGCCGGGCGCGGCATCGGCCGTAACGGCGGGCGCGCGGGGGCGTCCATGCTCTCGATGAGCGCGGCCAGCCCGGCCACGGTCGACTTCTCGAACATCACCCGCACCGGCACCGCCAGCCCGACGGCGCTGCCGATCCGCGCGACGGCCTGGGTGGCCAGCAGCGAGTTGCCGCCGAGCTCGAAGAAGTCGTCGTCGGCGCCGATCCGCTCCTCCGGTCCGGCGTCGGGGCGCAGCAGCGCGGCGAAGACGTCGGCGATGATCTGCTCGAGCGGCGTGGCCGGCGGGCGATAGGCCTTGACGGCGAATTGCGGCGCGGGCAGCGCGTCCCGGTCCAGCTTGCCCACCGCGTTCAGCGGCAGCTCGTCGAGCACCACGATCGCGGCCGGAACCATGTAGGACGGCAACGATTTCCGGACGAACTCGAGCACCTCGGCGGTGTCCACGGCCGAGCCCGCCCGCGACAGCACATAGGACACCAGCGCGGGCGCACCCGAGGGCAGGGTGCGGCCGACGGTCGCGGCGAAATCGATGTCCGGGTGGGCGATCAGCGCGGTGTCGATCTCGCCGAGTTCGATCCGCAGCCCGCGGATCTTCACCTGGAAATCGGTGCGGCCCACGTACTCGAACGTGCCGTCTTCGTGGCGGCGCACCAGGTCGCCGGTGCGGTAGAGCCGGTTGCCGTCGCCGTCGAACGGGTCGGCCACGAACCGGGCGGCGGTCAGGCCCGGCCGCGCGTGATAGCCGTGCGCCAGCGACGGACCGGCCAGATACAGCTCACCGACCACGCCGGGCGGCACCGGCCGCAGCCGGGAGTCGAGCACGTAGGCGCCGACACCGGGCAGGGCCCCGCCGAGGGTGACCTCCTCGTCCGGGTGCAGCGGCGCCGAGGCGGTGACGATGACGGTGGTCTCGGTCGGCCCGTAGACGTTGTGGATGGTGCGGCCCGGCCGGTCCCAGCGGCTCACCAGGTCGGGGTTGAGCTTCTCGCCGCCGACGATGAGCGTGTGCACCGAGGCCAGCCCGAACGGGTCGACCGATTCCAGCGCCGCGGGCGTCATCAACAGGTGGGTGACCCCTTCGCGGCGGATCAGCTCGGCCAACTCCCGCCCGCCGTAGACCTCCGGCGGCGTGACCACCAGCGTGGCGCCCTGCGGGAAGGTGAACAGCATTTCCATCAGGGAGAAGTCGAAACTCGGCGAACTCAGGTGGGTCACCTTGTCGCCGATCCCGATGCCCAGTTGCGCGCCCACCCCGGCGACCGCGGACAGACCGCCGTGCGGCACCACCACGCCCTTGGGCAGGCCGGTGGAGCCGGAGGTGTAGATGACCCAGGCCGGATGCTGCGGGGTGAGCGTGCGCACCCGGTCGGCGTAGGAGATCGGGTGGCCGGGGTGCGCGGCGATGCGCTCGGCGCGCACCGGGTCGTCCAGCTCGATCCAGTAGGCGCTGGTGCCGAGCACCGCGCGGTGGCGGGCGGTGGTGAGGCCGTATTCGACGCCGGAATCGCGCAGGATGTGGGCGATCCGGTCGGGCGGGTACGTCGGGTCGATCGGGACATAGGTGGCGCCGGTCTTGGCGATCGCCCACAGCGCAAGCACCGAGCCGATGGAGCGGGAGATGCCCATGGCGACCATGTCGCCGGGACCGATTCCCCGCCCGATCAGTTCGCGGGCCACCCGGGAGGAGGCCTCGTCGAGTTCCCGGTAGGTGAGTTCGACCCGGTCGTCGGGATCACCGGTCGGGTCGAAGCACACGGCGATCGCGTCCGCCGCCGATTCCACCGCCGCGGTCAGCAATTGCGCGAGCAGCGGTGTTCCCGATCGGCGGCGGCGGCCTTCACGGCTGGAACGTCGGGCAGTGTCCATACGCGCCTGTTCACCTCTCGGGTCGAGCAACCACACCCGTGCACCGCGTGCTGCGGACTTCCACGGCGATCCCGGGCACGCAACAATAACTGCCCGCGATGCTCTGCACATCGGTCGGACAGCGCGCATCATTGCAGCCGCGGTCCCGGTAGGCTACTCCGATCACAAACCGGACATCAGGTTCGGTCTGTCGCCGCCTCGTGCGCCGCGTTCAGCTCGTCGAGCGTCCGTCCGATCACCGCGAGACCGGCCGCCGTGGTCATCCGCCAGTGCGTGGTGGGCACCGCGATGGTGCGGATGGGTCCGTCGACCGCCGTGGCCCAGGTGGCCGCGCCCACGCTGCCGGTCGGATCGTCCTCGGCGGCGGCGAAATAGACCAGTTCACCGGCGAACCGACGGGGTCGGTACCGCTCGGTGACAGTCGCCGATCGAACGGCGGCGTCGAGGACCCGGGCGATGCGGTCGGCACCGAAGGAGGCGAACGGTTCGGGCAACTCGGCCAACCGGCGCGCGAGGCCGGCGGGATCGGCCCCGTCCACACCGTCGCCGACGGCCAGGTCCACGCCGGGGGCGTCGTCGCCGAGCAGGCCGCCGAGCAGTTCGGCCAGCGGCGCCTCCCCGGCCGGGATCGCGGACTCGGCGATCTCCGAACGCAGGTAGCTGTCCATCATCGCCAGCAGTTCGACCTGCTCGCCCTCGGCTTGCAGTTGCACCGCGATGGCGTGCGCGAGCACACCGCCCAGCGACCAGCCCAGCAGGTGATACGGTCCGCGCGGCTGCACCGACCGGATCTCCTCCAGGTAGCGCAGCGCCCACTTCTCGGTGGAGTCGGGCAACGTCTCGTCCGACCCGAGGGCCGGGGACTGCAGGCCGTAGATCGGCCGGTCGCCGCCCAGATGCGCGGCGAGCCCGGCGAAGGACCAGGCGATGCCGCCGAACGGGTGGATGCAGAACAGCGGCGCGCCCGTCCCCGCCCGCAGCGGCAACAGCACGTCGAACGCCGCACCGGCATCGAACGCCGGCGCTCCATCGGCACGTTCCGCGGCACCAGCACCGAGCACCTGCCCGGCGATCCCGGCCGGGGTCGGCGTGGTGAACAGCCACACCACCGGCACCCGCAGCCCGAGTTCCTCGCCCAGCCGGGCCGCCGCCCGAGTGGCGACCAGCGAATTGCCGCCGAGTTCGAAGAAGCTGTCGTCCATGCCGACCGAGTCGAGACCGAGCACCTCGGCGAAGACCCCGGTGATGGTGCGTTCCACCGGCGTTCGGGCCTGCCGCTGCGAGCGGGCGGCGAATTCCGGCTCGGGCAACATCTTCCGGTCGAGCTTGCCGTTGGCGTTGAGCGGCAGCTCGGCGAGCAGCACGAAGGCGGCGGGCACCATGTAGGAGGGCACCAGCGCGGCCAGGTGTGCGCGCAACGCTTCGGCGTCGAGCTCGCCGCTTCCCGGCTCGGGCACGACATAGCCCACGAGCTGGTCGCCCAGCTGCGCGTCGGTGTGCACCACGACGACGGCCTGGCGGACCGCGTCGTGGCCGAGCAGCGCCGTCTCGATCTCGCCGAGCTCGATCCGCAGACCGCGCACCTTGACCTGGAAGTCGGTGCGGCCCAAGTATTCCACCTGTCCGTCGGTGGTCCAGCGCACCAGGTCGCCGGTGCGGTAGAGCCGCTCCCCGTCGCCGAAGGGGCTGGCCACGAACCGGGCGGCGGTGAGGTCCGGGCGACCGAAATAGCCGTGCGAGAGCTGGATACCGGCGTGGTAGAGCTCGCCGGCGACACCGACCGGGACCGGCCGCAGCCGGTCGTCGAGCACGTAGGCGCGCACGTTCCAGATGGGGGCGCCGATGGGCACGATGCCTGCGGCGTCGGCGGGCACCCGCGCGGTCATGGTGACGACCGCGGTTTCGGTCGGGCCGTAGAGGTTGTCCAGCCGGGCCCGCGAGACCCGGCGCGCGGCCGCGGCCGTCTCGGCGGACAGCGCCTCACCGGCCAGCCAGATCACCCGCAGCGTGTCCAACGCGGCACCGTCGAGGGTGTCGACGATGGCGCGCAGCATCGACGGCACGAACGGGATGACGGTCACCCGCTCGGCGGCGATCACCTCGGCGAGGTAGCGCGGATCGCGGTGCCCGTCGCGGCCGGCGATCACCACCCGGCCGCCGGTGACGAAGGGCACGAACACGTCCCACACCGACATGTCGAAGGTGATGGTGGTCTTGAACAGTGACACGTCGGCGGCGCCGATCCCGTACTCGGCGACGAACCAGCGCACATGGTTGGCGACCGCGCGGTGCGGCACGGCGACGCCCTTGGGCCGTCCGGTCGAGCCGGAGGTGAACAGGATGTAGGCGGTGTCCGCCGGGCGCAGCGGCGCGCGGCGGTCGGCGTCGGTCACCGGATCGGCCGGGTAGCCGGACAGGTCCAGCGCGTCCACGTGGAGCACCGGTGCCCGCTCGGTGCGGAAATCGGCGGCGGCGTGGGTGAGCACACAGCTCGGCTCGGACAGGTCGAGCACGTAGGCGGTGCGCTCGGCCGGGTGGTCGGGATCCACCGGCACGTACGCCGCGCCCGTGCGCAGCACCGCGTGGATCGCCACCAGCAGATCGACCGACCGGTGCAGTGCGACCACGACCCGGGAACCGGGTCCGACACCCAGCGAGATCAGATGCCGGGCAAGGCGATTCGCCCGGGCGTCGAACTCGGCGTAGCTGACTTCGCTGCGCTGATCGGTGAGTGCGCCGTCGACCAGCGCCACCGCGTCGGGGTCGATGCGGGTGCCGGTGGCGACCAGCGAGACCAGCGTGGCCGACTCGTCGAGCGGGTGCGCGGTGGCGTTGCGGGTGGTCAGTACCTCGGTGCGTTCGGCGTCGGTGAGCCAGTCGACGTCGCCGACCGGACGGCCGGGTTCCTCGGCGAGCGCGGCCAGGACGCGTTCGAACCGCCGCGCGAAGCCTTCGATGGTGGCCGCGTCGAACAGGCTGGTCGGGTAGACCACCTTGCCCGCGATACCGGTGGGTTCGCCGTGCTCGTCGTAGCCGTCGGCGACCATCAGCTGCAGGTCGTATTCGGTCTGCTCGGACTCGAACTCCATGGCCGAGACCGACAGGCCGGGCAGCTCGAGACCGGCGCGGGCCTGGTTCTGGAAGGCCAGCATCACCTGGAACACCGGGTGCCGGGCGGTGGAGCGCACCGGGTTGAGGACGTCGACCAGATGCTCGAACGGGACGTCGGCGTTGGCGTAGGCGGCCAGGTCGGTGTCGCGCTGGCGGGCGAGCAGCTCGGTGAACGGGGTGGCGGAGTCGACCCGGGTGCGCAGCACCAGGGTGTTGACGAACATGCCGACCAGATCGTCGAGTGCGGCGTCACCCCGGCCCGCCACGGGCGTGCCGATGGCGATGTCGTCGGCGCGCGACCAGCGGGCGAGCAGCACCGCCAGCGCCGTGTGCACGACCATGAACAGCGTCGCGTGCTGCGCGCGCGCCAGCTCCAGCAGCGCGCGGTGGGTCCGCGCGTCGATGTGCACGGCCACCGCGCGGGCCGCGGTCTCCTGGATGGCGGGCCGCGGCCGGTCGAACGGCAGGCTCAACGCGTCCGGCAGACCGGCCAGCGCGGTGCGCCAGTACGCCAGCTGACGGGCGGCCGGGGAGGCCGGGTCGTTCTCGTCGCCGAGCAGTTCGCGCTGCCACAGGCTGAAGTCGGCGTACTGCACCGGCAGCGGTTGCCACGACGGCGCCTCGCCGATCTCGCGGGCGGCGTAGGCGACCATCAGGTCGCGGGTGAAGGGGGCCATCGACCAGCCGTCGGCGGCGATGTGGTGCACGACCAGCACGAGCACGTGCTCGGCCGGATCTTCGGCCACGCGGAACAGCACGGCCCGCACCGGTACCTCGCGGGTGACGTCGAAGCCGGTCCCCAGCTCGGCCGCGATGTGCTCGCGCAGCGCGGCGGCCGGCACGACGCGCGGGGTGAGGTCGGGCACCACGTGGTCGACCGGCAGGACGACCTGGTGGGCGGTGCCGTCGTGCGCGG
Source organism: Nocardia farcinica (assembly GCF_001182745.1). Classification (NCBI taxonomy): domain Bacteria; kingdom Bacillati; phylum Actinomycetota; class Actinomycetes; order Mycobacteriales; family Nocardiaceae; genus Nocardia; species Nocardia farcinica. The sequence continues at coordinate 3,566,050 of NZ_LN868938.1, forward strand.
GGTAGACCGTCCGCAGCACCTCGTGCCTGGCCAGCACGTCGGCGACGGCCTGCTGGAGCGCGGGCACCGACAGGGTGCCGGTCAGCCGGACCGCGGCCGGGATGTTGTAGACGGCGGCGCCGCCGTCGATGCCGTTGAGCAGCCACATGCGCTGCTGGGCCGGCGACAGCGGAATGCGCTCCGGGCGCGGCCGCGGCGTGAGCGCCGGGCGCCGTCCGGCGCCCGCCTGTGCCTCCACCCGGACCGCCAGCGCGGCCACGGTGGCGGCCTCGAACAGCAGCCGGACCGGCACCTCGGTGTCGAGTGCGGCGCCGATCCGGGCAGCGGCCTGGGTCGCGATCAGCGAGTTGCCGCCGAGGGCGAAGAAGTCGTCGTCGGCGCCGACGCGCTCGACCCCGAGCACATCGGTGAAGATCTCGGCGACGATCTCCTCCACCGGAGTGGTGGGCGCGCGGAACTCACGGGGCTCGAACACCGGCTCCGGCAACGCCTTCCGGTCGAGTTTGCCGTTGACGTTGAGCGGCAGCGCGTCGAGCACCACGAACGCGCTCGGCACCATGTACGACGGCAGCTCGGTGGCCAGCGCGGTCTTGATCGCCGCGGTGTCGACCTCGGCCGCGGGATCGGCGGGCACCACGTACCCGACGAGCCGATCACCGGTGTGCGGGTCCGAGTGCGCGGCCACCGCGGCCGCCGCCACGCCCGGCTGCGCCTGCAACACGGCCTCGATCTCGCCGAGTTCGATGCGGAAACCGCGGATCTTCACCTGGAAGTCGGTGCGCCCCCGGTAGTCCAGCTCCCCCGCGGCGTTCCACGCCACCACGTCGCCGGTGCGGTACATCCGCGCACCGGGCGTGAACGGGTTCGCGACGAACCGCTCGGCGGTCAGCTCGGGCCGCCCGAAGTAGCCGCGCGCCAATTGCGCACCCGCCAGGTACAACTCACCGGACACGCCGACCGGCACCGGCCGCAGCCTGCCGTCGAGCACGTAGACGCGGCTGTTCCACTCCGGCGCGCCGATCGGCACCGTCGACCGGTCGGCCTCGGTGACGAGGTGGTTGGTGATGGAGACGGCCGCCTCGGTGGGACCGTACAGGTTGAACAGCGCGGTGCCGGTGCGCAGCGCGCGTTGCGCCGACGCCGCGGGCAGCGCCTCACCGATCGCGAGCACCCGCCGCAGCGAACCGGGCAGTGCGTCGCCGGAGGCGGTGAGCAGCGCGTCCAGCATGGACGGCACCAGGTGCAGGGTGGTCACGCCCTCGCGCGCCATCAGCTCGGTGAGATAGGCGGGGTCGCGGTGCCCGTCGGGGCTCGCGATCACCAACCGCCCGCCGCACGCCGCGGCCGACCAGAACTCCCACACCGACAGGTCGAAGGTGGCGGCCGTCTTGAGCAGCACCGCGTCGTCGGCGGTGAGCTCGAATTCGCTGATCTTCCACCGCAACTGGTTCACCACGGCGGCGTGCGGCACCGCCACACCCTTGGGCCGTCCGGTGGAACCGGACGTGAAGATGACGTAGGCGGTGTGGTCCGGGCGCAGCGGCGCACGACGGTCGGCGTCGGTGATCGGCGCGGCCGAGTCCGCAACCGCGCCGTCGACCGCCAGCACCGGGGCGATGTCGGAGGTGAAACCCGTCGCGCGGTCGGTGAGGACCAGCACCGGTGCGGCCGTGCGCAGGATGTAGTCGGTGCGCTCGGCCGCCTGATCCGGGTCCACCGGCACGTACGCACCACCCGCACGGGCGACCGCGTACATCGCCACCACCAGATCGACACCGCGCCGCAGTGCCAACGCCACCCGATCCTCCGGGCCGACGCCGCGCGAGATCAACACGCGCGCAACACTGTTGACCCGGGCGTCGAGTTCGGGCCAGGACACCCGGCCGCCGTCCGGGCCGACCAGCGCGACCGCGTGCCCGGAGGCGGCGGCCGCCGAGGCGTCCAGCAGATCGGCGAGCGTGCCCGGGGTGAGCGGATGGTCGGTGGCGTTGACGTCCACGAGCAGGCGCTGCCGCTCGGCGGGCTCGAGCAGGTCCAGGTCGCCCACGGCGGTGCGCGGCGCGGCCACGACCGCGCGCAGCAATCGCACGAAACGCTCCACGAACACCTCGGCGGTCGCCCGGTCGAACAGCGCGGTGGCGTAGGTCAGGGCACCGCCCATGCCCGCGGGCGCGCCGCTCTCGTCGTAACGGTCGCCCACGATCCAGTGCAGATCGAACTGCGAGACATGCACATCCACATCCAGACCCGACACGCGCAGCCCCGGCAACTCCAGGCTCGCCTCGGCCAGATTCTGGAACGACAGGCCCACCTGGAACAGCGGATGCCTGGCCGTGGAGCGCACCGGGTTGAGCACCTCGACCAGCCGCTCGAACGGCACATCCGCGTGCGCGAACGCTTGCAGATCCGTTTCGCGCTGGCGGGCCAGCAGCTCGGTGAAGGGTTCCGCGCCGTCGACGCGGCTGCGGAAGACCAGCGTGTTGACGAACATGCCGATCAGGTCGTCCAGCACCGCCTCACCACGACCGGCGATCGGCGTCCCCACCGCCACGTCGTCACCACCCGACAACCGGGCCAGCAACACCGCCAACGCCGTGTGCACGACCATGAACAACGTCGCACCCTCAGCCCGCGCCAACTCCACCAGCCCACGGTGCAACTCGGCATCGATGCGAATGTCGACCACGCTGCCCTGGAACGACTGCACGGCCGGGCGCGGCCGATCGGTCGGCAGATCCAGCTGATCGGGCAGACCGGCCAGCTGGTCACGCCAGTAGGCGATCTGCTTGGCGGCGGGCGATTCCGGATCGTCCTCGCTGCCCAGCACCTCGCGCTGCCAGATGCTGTAGTCGGCGTACTGCACCGGCAACGGCGCCCACTCCGGGGCGCGCCCGGCCGCCCGCGCCGCGTAGGCCGTCATCAGATCCCGCGTCAACGGCCCACCCGACGAGCCGTCACCCGAAATGTGGTGCACCGACATCGCGAGCACGAAGTCCTCGGCCGTCACCCGGAACAGCACCACCCGCAGCGGCACCTCCCGGGTGACGTCGAACCCGGCACCGAGCAGTTCCGCCACCGCGGCGCGCACCTGCTCGGGCGCGACATCGCGCACCTCCAGCTCCGGCGAGGCGTCCCCGGACGGGAGGATCACCTGCACCGGACCGTGCGCGGTTTCGGGGTAGACGGTGCGCAGCACCTCGTGCCGCGCCACCAGATCCGCGATCGCCTGCCCGAGCGCGGGCACGTCCAGCGCGCCGGACAACCGGATCGCGATCGGGATGTTGTAGGCGGCCGACTCGGGCTCGAACCGGTTGAGGAACCACATCCGCTGCTGTGCCAGCGACAGCGGGATCCGCTCGGGGCGCGGGCCCGAGCGCAGTTCGGTGCGTCCCCCCTGCCCGGACAGTTCGGCGATCCGCTCGGCCAGCCTGGCCACCGTCGGCGCTTCGAAGATGAGCCGGGTGGGCACCTTGGTCTCCAGCAGCGCACCCAGCCGGGCCGCCACCTGGGTGGCGATCAGCGAGTTGCCGCCCAGCTCGAAGAAGTCGTCGGCGGCGCCGATCGGGGAACCGTCGCCCACCACGTCGTCGAAGACCTGCGCCACCATCTCCTCGAACCGGCCTGCGGGCGCGCGGAACTCCTTGGTGTGCAAGGCCGGAGCAGGCAGCGCGCGGCGGTCCAGCTTCCCGACCGGGGTCAGCGGGATCTGGTCGAGCACGGTGATCGAGGTGGGCACCATGTGCGCGGGCAGCTGCTGCTCGGCCAGCGCGGTGAGTTCGGCGGTGTCGAGCGGGCTGCCGTCGGCGGCGTGCACGTACGCGGCGAGGATGGTGCTGCCGTTGTCGAGCCGGTGCCCGACGGTCACCGCGAAATCCACGTTCTCGTGCGATGCCAGCACCGCGTCGATCTCGCCCAGTTCGATCCGGAAGCCGCGGATCTTCACCTGGAAGTCGTTGCGGCCCAGGTACTCCAGCGCACCGGATGCGGTCCGGCGGACCAGGTCGCCGGTGCGGTACATGCGCGCGCCGTCCCCGGTGAACGGGTTGGCCACGAACCGCCCCGCCGTCATCCCCGGGCGGTTCCCGTAGCCGCGGGCGAGCTGCGCGCCGGACAGATACAGCTCACCCACCACACCGGTGGGCACCAGCCGCAGCCGCGAATCGAGCACGTAGGCGGCCACATTGCGGATCGGCGCGCCGATCGTCACCAGCTCCCCCGGCCGCAACGGTTCGCTGATGTTGGTCATGATGGTGGTCTCGGTGGGGCCGTAGCCGTTGTAGAACTCGCGCACCGAGCCACCGGCCAGCGGCACCGCCCAGCGGCGCACCAGCTCCGGCGGGCAGGCCTCGCCGCCGGCCACCACCACGCGCAGATCGTCGAGTCCGGTGGGGTCGATGGAGGCCAGCGCGGCCGGGGTGATGAACGCGTGCGTCACCCCGGTGCGACGCAGCAGCCCCGCCAGCTCGGCGCCGCCGTACACCGTGGGCGAGACCACGACCATCGTCGCCGCGCCACCGAGCGCCAGCAACAGTTCCAGCACCGAGGCGTCGAACGAGGGCGAGGCGAAGTGCAGCGTGCGCGACTCCTCGGTGACCCGGTACCGCTCGCGCTGTTCCTCGCAGAAGCTCGCCAGCCCGGCCTGGGTGACGACCACGCCCTTGGGCAGACCGGTCGAGCCGGAGGTGTAGATGACATAGGCCGGATGCTCGGCCAGCAGCGGACGCACCCGATCCACGCCGGTGACCGGCTCGCCGGACTGCGCGGCGAGCAGGTCGACGGTGGCCGGGTCGTCGAGCACCAGCCATTCCACGTCGCCGGGCAGGTCGTCGCGCACGTCGGCGACGGTGATGCCGACGACGGCGCCGGAGTCGCCGAGCATGTGCGCGACCCGGTCGGCGGGATAGTTCGGATCGACCGGCACGAAACCCGCGCCGGTCTTGGCCACCGCCCAGCAGGCCAGCACCGAGTCGACGGAGCGCGGGATGCCGAGCGCGACGAGATCCTCCGGGCCGATGCCGCGCGCGATGAGCGCCCGCGCCAGGCGGGTGGACCGCTCGTCCAGTTCGGCGTAGGTCAGCTGACCGAGGGTGTCGGTGGCGTCCGCGCACAGCACGGCGACGCCGGCCGGATTGGCCTCCACGGCCTTGGCCATCAGCTGCGGGAGGGCGGTGAGGCGGGGGCGGCGGGTCCGTGCGGGGCGCACGCGGGTGGGGCGGGTCATGCGCCCGCTCCGACGCTCACGACGCGCTGCGAGGTCGTCTGCCACATACCCAACCGATCAACCATCCGGAACTTCCTACCACTTCTGCCGAGCGTGCACCGCCCGTCGGAGACACGGCCTGCGGTGCGTCGCCATCTACCCTGTCACGTCATGGACAGCGGTGCGTGAGCAGGTCAGCGCCCGCTCGGGCCAAGCAGTTGCTTGGCCCGAGCGAGTTCACCCACAGCTCATCGGTAGGACACGCGTCCGGTGTTACGGCGTCGGATCGGTGCGCTCCGCGGCGGTGAAGAAGCGGTCGAGGACCCGGCCGATCGCGGAGAGCCCGGCGGTGGTGGTCATCCGCCAGTGGGTGGTGGGGACCGGGTGGGTGTCGATGCGGCCGCCGATCGCGCTCGTCCAGGTGTCGGCGCCGAGGCGTCCGGTGGGCTCGTCCTCGACCGCGCTGAAGTAGACGAGGTCGCCCTCGAATCGGTGCGGCCGGTAGCCCGCGGTCACCCGGAGCGAGTGGCGCGCCGCGGTGAGCACCCGTTCGATGCGGTCGGCGCCGAAGGAGGCGAACGGCTCGGGCAGCTGGGCCAGTCGCCGCGCGAGTTCGGCGGGTCCGGGCGCGCCGTCGTCGATGCCGAGATCGGTGACCTGCTGACCGAGCAGCCCGCCCAGCAGTTCGGTCATCGGCACCGGCTCGGCCGGGATCATGCTCGGGTCGATGGCCTCCGGCAGGTAGCTGTCCATCATGGCCAGCAACTCCACCCGTTCGCCTTCTTCCTGCAGTTGCACCGCGATGGCGTGCGCGAGCACACCGCCCAGCGACCAGCCCAGCAGGTGATACGGCCCCTGTGGCTGCACCGACCGGATCTCCTCCAGGTAGCGCAGCGCCCATTTCTCGGTGGTGTCGGGCAGCGATTCGCGCGAGCCGAGCGCCGGTGACTGGAGGCCGTAGATCGGCCGGTCCGTCTCCAGATGCGCGGCGAGCCCGGCGAAGGACCAGGCGATGCCGCCGAGCGGGTGGATGCAGAACAGCGGCGCGCCCGTCCCCGCCCGCAGCGGCAACAGCACGTCGAAGGCCGTCCGCGAGATCGACCCCACACCGGTGCGCTCCGCGATGACCTGGGCCACCACCCCGGCCGGGGTGGGCGTGGTGAACAGCCACATCACCGGCACCGGGATCCCCAGTTCCGCCCCGAGCCGCGCCGCGACCCGGGTGGCCACCAGGGAATTCCCGCCGCGCTCGAAGAAGTTGTCGTCCAATCCGACCGCGTCCACGCCGAGCGCTTCGGCGAACACCGCGGTGACGGTCTCCTCCAGCGGGGTCGTCGGCGCGCGGAATTCGCGGGCCTCGAACACCGGGTCGGGCAGGGCCTTGCGATCGAGTTTGCCGTTGACGTTGAGCGGCAGCGCGTCGAGCACCACGAACGCGCTCGGCACCATGTAGGAGGGCAGCCGTCCCGCCAGCCGGGACGGCAGTGTGGCGACGTCGACGCCCGCGACCGGGTCGGACGGCACCAGATACGCGACCAGACGCTCGCCGGTGGTGGCGTCGGATTTCGCCGCCACCGCCGCCGCGGCCACGCCCGGCTGCGCCTGCAACACGGCCTCGATCTCGCCGAGTTCGATGCGGAAACCGCGGATCTTCACCTGGAAATCGGCGCGTCCCCGGTACTCCAATTCCCCGCCGGAATTCCACGCCACCACATCGCCGGTGCGATACATTCGCTCGCCGGCGGCGAACGGGTTCGCGACGAACCGTTCCGCGGTCAGCTCCGGTTTGCCGAAATAGCCGCGCGCCAGCTGCGCGCCCGCCAGGTACAGCTCACCGGAGACCCCCACCGGCACCGGCCGCAAGCGGGCGTCGAGCACGTAGACCCGGCAGTTCCACTCCGGGCGGCCGATCGGCACCGAGATCTGATCGGCGTCCGTCACGTGGTGGCCGGTGATCGACACCGCCGCTTCGGTGGGACCGTAGAGGTTGAACAGCGCGACACCGGAGGCCAGCGTGCGCTGTGCCAGCGCGGCGGGCAGCGCCTCACCGATGGCGAGTACGCAGCGCAGCGAGCCCGGCAGGACCTCGCCGGAGGCGGTGAGCAGCGCGTCCAGCATCGAGGGCACGGTGTGCAGGACGGTGACGTTCTCCCGTTCCATCAGCTCGTGCAACCGGGCCGGGTCGCGGTGCCCGTCGGCCGCGGCGATCACCAACCGCCCGCCGCACGCCGCGGCCGACCAGAACTCCCACACCGACAGGTCGAAGGTGGCGGCCGTCTTGAGCAGCACCGCGTCGTCGGCGGTGAGCTCGAATTCGCTGATCTTCCACCGCAACTGGTTCACCACGGCGGCGTGCGGCACCGCCACACCCTTGGGCCGTCCGGTGGAACCGGACGTGAAGATGACGTAGGCGGTGTGGTCCGGGCGCAGCGGCGCACGACGGTCGGCGTCGGTGATCGGCGCGGCCGAGTCCGCAACCGCGCCGTCGACCGACAGGACCGGGGCGACCTCGGTGGTGAAACCCGTGGCCGCGTCGGTGAGGACCAGCACCGGTGCGGCCGTGCGCAGGATGTAGTCGGTGCGCTCGGCCGCCTGATCCGGATCCACCGGCACATACGCACCACCCGCACGGGCGACCGCATACATCGCCACCACCAGATCGACACCGCGCCGCAGCGCCAACGCCACCCGATCCTCGGGGCCGACGCCTCGCGCGATGAGGGTGCGGGCCAGGCGGTTGACCCGGGCGTCCAGCTCCGGCCAGGAGATCCGGCGGCGATCGGCGTCCACCAGGGCGACGGCGTGGGCGGAGGCCGCGGCCGCCGAGGCGTCCAGCAGATCGGCCAGGGTGCCCGGCGGGAGCGGATGGTCGGTGGCGTTGACGCCGCGCGTCAGTCGCTCCCGCTCGACCGGATCCAGCAGATCGATCTCGCCGACCGCGGTGCGCGGGGCGGCGACCACCTCGCGCAGCAACCGCTCGAACCGGTCCACGAAGCCGCGCACGGTGGCCGGGTCGAACAGCGCGGTGGCGTAGGTCAGGGCACCGCCCATGCCCGCGGGCGCGCCGCTCTCGTCGTAACGGTCGCCCACGATCCAGTGCAGATCGAACTGCGAGACATGCACATCCACATCCAGACCCGACACGCGCAGCCCCGGCAACTCCAGGCTCGCCTCGGCCAGATTCTGGAACGAGAAGCCGACCTGGAACAGCGGATGCCTGGCCGTGGAGCGCACCGGGTTGAGCACCTCGACCAGCCGCTCGAACGGCACACCGGCATGGGCGAACGCGCGCAGATCGGTTTCCCGCTGGCGGGCCAGCAGTTCGGTGAACGACTCACCGGGGTCGATGCGGCTGCGGAAGACCAGCGTGTTGACGAACATGCCGATCAGGTCGTCCAGCACTGCCTCACCACGACCGGCGATCGGCGTGCCCACCGCCACGTCGTCACCACCCGACAACCGGGCCAGCAACACCGCCAACGCCGTGTGCACAACCATGAACAACGTCGCACCCTCGGCCCGCGCCAACTCCACCAGCCCACGGTGCAACTCGGCATCGATGCGGATATCGACCACATCGCCGTCATAGGACTGCACGGCCGGGCGGGGTCGGTCGGTCGGCAGATCCAGCTGATCCGGCAGGCCCGCGAGTTCGGCCCGCCAGTAGGCGATCTGACGCGCGGCGGCGGTGTCCGGGTCGTCCTCGCTGCCCAGCACCTCGCGCTGCCAGATGCTGTAGTCGGCGTACTGCACCGGCAACGGCGCCCACTCCGGGGCGCGCCCGGCCGCCCGCGCCGCGTAGGCCGTCATCAGATCCCGCGTCAACGGCCCACCCGACGAGCCGTCACCCGAAATGTGGTGCACCGACATCGCGAGCACGAAGTCCTCCGGGGCGACCCGGAACAGCACGATGCGCAACGGCACCTCGGCGGTGACGTCGAATCCCGCGCCGAGCACGCCGGCGACGGCCGTGTGCAGCTGTTCCGGCACGACGTCGCGCACCTCCAGCTCCGGGGTCCGGTCGCCCGGCGGCAGGATCACCTGCGCGGGCCCCTCGGCGGTCTCCGGGTACACCGTCCGCAACACCTCGTGCCGGGCGACCAGGTCCCGCACGGCCGCGGCCAGCGCGGGCACGTCCAGCGCGCCGGTCATCCGCAGCGCGATCGGAATGGTGTAGGCCGCCGAGTCCGGCTCGAACCGGTTGAGGAACCACATCCGCTGCTGGGCCAGCGACAGCGGTATGCGCTCCGGACGCGGACCCGCCCGCAGGGCACGGCGGGTCTCGTGCCCGGTGGTGTCCGCGAGCCGGGCCGCCAGCCCGCTCACCGTCGGCGCCTCGAAGACCGCGCGCGCGTCCACCCGCACACCCAGTTCCGCCCCGAGCCGGGCGGCCACCCTGGTGGCGATCAGCGAATTGCCGCCGAGTTCGAAGAAATCGTCGTCGGCACCCACCCGCACGTCCCCGCCGAGCACCTGCGCGAACACGCCCGCGACCAGCTCCTCCAGCCGGCCGGACGGCGCCCGGAACTCGGTCGTGCGCAGGACCGGCGCGGGCAGCGCCCGGCGGTCCAGCTTGCCGACGGGGGTCAACGGGATCTCGTCGAGCACGGTGATCGCGGTCGGCACCATGTGCGCGGGCAGCGCGGCCGCGGCATGCGCGACCAGCGCCTCGATGTCGATCTCGGCGCCGTCGGCGGGCACCACGTAGGCGGCCAGCACCGTCGCGTCGTTGTCGAGCCGGTGCCCGACGGTGACCGCGAAGCTCACCGATTCGTGTCCGGCCAGCACGGCGTCGATCTCACCGAGCTCGATGCGGAAGCCGCGGATCTTCACCTGGAAGTCGTTGCGGCCCAGGTATTCCAGATCACCGTCGGCGAGCCTGCGCACCAGGTCGCCGGTGCGGTAGAGGCGGGTGCCCGCCTCGAACGGGTTCGCCACGAAACGGGACGCGGTGAGCGCGGGCCTGGCCCGGTAACCGCGCGCCAGCTGCGGGCCCGCGATGTACAGTTCGCCGACCGCGCCGACGGGCACCGGGACGAACCGCTCGTCGAGGACGTACTCGCGCACCGTGCGCAACGGCGGGCCGAGTGTCACCGGCCGGTCGGGGGCGAGCGCGTCGCTCAGGTTGGTCACGATGGTGGTCTCGGTGGGGCCGTAGCCGTTGAAGAACCGGCGGCTGCGGCCGTCGGGGAGCGGAATCGTCCAGCGCCGCACCAGCTCCGGCGGGCACGCCTCACCGGCCGCCACCACCACCCGCAGGTCGTCGAGTCCGGCGGGATCGAGCGAGGCCAGCACCGAGGGCGTCATCCCCACGTGTGTCACCCGCTCGCGCCGCAGCAGTTCGGCCAGCTCGGCGCCGCCGTACACGGTCGGCGGCACCACGACCAGCGTCGCGGCGCCCGCCAGCATCAACAGGTGCTCGAACACCGAGAGATCGAACGAAGGCGAGGCGAAGTGCAGCACCCGGGACGCGCCGTCCACCTCGTAGCGGGCGGCCTGCTCGGCGCGGATGCCCGCGATGCCCGCGTGGGAGACCACGACGCCCTTGGGCAGCCCGGTGGAACCGGAGGTGTAGATGACGTAGGCCGGGTGCTCGGCGCGCAACGGCCGCGTCCGGTCGGCGTTGGTGATCAGCTCGCTCGACTGCGCCGCGCACTCGGCGCGCACGCGCTCACCGTCGACGACCAGCCAGTCGACCTGCGCCGGAAGGCTATCCGCCACCTCGGCGACCGTCAGGCCGAGCACCGCGCCCGAATCGGCGAGCATGTGCGCGACCCGGTCGGCGGGATAGGCCGGGTCGACGGACAGGAAGCCGGCACCCGTCTTCGCCACCGCCCACATGCCGACCACCGACTCCAGCGACCGGGGCATCCCCAGCGCGACCAGATCCTCCGGCCCGACGCCGCGCGCGATCAACGCCCTGGCCAGGCGGGTGGAGCGCGCGTCGAGTTCGGCGTAGGTCAGCGACCCGAGCGTGCGCGTCGCATCGGCGAACACCACCGCGGTGCGGTCGGGGCTCGCTTCGACAGCGGCCGCCAACAGCTGGGGAAACACCGGGACGCGTGGCCGCCGGGATCGGACGGGGCGGCTACGCGCCCCGCTCACCGGGTGGCCCCCGCCAGGAGGTAGCTCCGGTCGCGTGTCGAAAGCTGGTACATCACACTCACTCCTGTCGGGCAACGGCTGCACTACACAGGCGCGATCAGGGGCTGCCTGACCACGTGCGATCTTTCGTTTTCGAGAATGCCGCGACCGGGCTCACTTCATCGGCGGGCGGTCCTCAGGAAGTCGGCGAGCGCGAAGACTGCGATGTCTTGCCCGGCTTCCGCCTCCCGATCATGGCCGTCGAACACCACCACGCGCAAATCGGGTAGTTCGGCCGTATCGAGTCCGGACAGCGCGCTGTCGTCGGCCAGCAAATGGGTGATCCACTCGTCCGCCAGCACTCCGGTCAGGTCGTAGCCCGGCCCCTCGGGGGCGAGCACCAGGGTGGCCCCCGCCGCGCCCGCCGCCACGATCTCGGCGACGAACGCCGCGGAGTCCAGGCCGCCGTGCCGGAAGGTCCGCGACTCGTAGGTCAGCTTGGCCCGCGTCTGCATGCGTTCGGCCGCGGTCGCCAACGCGTCGTAGGTCACGATCGCCCCGTCGGCGAGCACCAGCGCGGGATGCTCGCCGCGCAACACCGTCACGCGATTGGCGTAGGTGACCGGCCTGCTCGACTCGGCGGCGACGAGGTCACGCACCTCGGCCGAGTCCAGCCGCAGCCACTGTCCGTCCGGCGAACCCGCGGTGCCCGCGACCAGACCGAGGACCGCGCCCTCGGGCAGTTCCGCGCGTCCGACCGGCGCCACGGCGGCACCCGCCTTGAGCACCGCCCACACCGCGACCACCGAGCCGACGTCCCGCGCGGGCGCCACCGCCACGACGCTGCCCGGCCCGCAGCCGCGCGCGATGAGCACCCGCGCCAGCCGGGAGGACTCGGCGTCGAGCTCGCGGAAGCTGGTCTCGGTCTCGCCGGCGGCCAGCGCCGGGGCGTCCGGGTCGTCCTCGACGGCGGCGGTGAGCAGCTGCGGCAGCTCGGTGCCGCCCGCGACGACGAACTCGTCCTCGTCGAACTCCGGCTCCGGCGCCGCCACCGCACCGCGTTCCTCGGGGTCGAGGATGTCGATGTCGCCGACGATCGCGCCGGCGTCCGCGCGCACCGCCCGCAGGATGCGTTCGAAGCGGCGGGCCATCGCCGCCACGGTCGCCTCGTCGAACAGGTCGGTGGCGTAGGTGAACGAGATCGCCAGTTCACCGGGTGTGCCGTCGGCGTGCTGGGTCGGCTGCACCACCAACTGCAGGTCGAACTTGGCGCTGAGCTGGTCGGATTCCAGCAGCGAGATGGTGAGCCCGGGCAGTTCGGCGCGCGGCGGGGCGAAATCCTCGAAGGTGATGGCGACCTGGAACAGCGGGGTCTGCTCACGCGAGCCACCCGCGATCACCTCGGCCACCCGCTCGAACGGGATGTCGGCGTGCGCGAACGCGGCCAGGTCGGTCTCCCTGGTCGCCTCGAGCAGCGCCTGGAAGGAGGCGGCCCGGTCGACCTCGGTGCGCAGGGTCAGGGTGTTGACGAACATGCCGACCAGGTCGTCGAGCGCGCGCTCGCCGCGGCCGGCGACCGGGGTGCCGATCGCGATGTCCGAGCTGCCGGACAGCCGGGCGAGCAGTACCGCGAGCGCGGCGTGCACGACCATGAACAGCGACGCCCGGTGCTCGTGCGCCAACCGGACCAGCCCGGCGTGCACGTCGTCGTCGACGACGATGCCGACACTGGCGCCGCGCTCGGACGGCGCCGGGGGCCGCGGGCGGTCCAGCGGCAGTTCCAGCGCCCCGGGCAGCCCGGCCAGCTGCTGCCGCCAGTAGTCCAGCTGACGCGCGGCCGGGGAATCCGGGTCCTCGTCGGTACCGACGACAGCGCGCTGCCAGAGGGCGTAGTCGGCGTACTGCACCGGCAGCGGCGCCCAGCCGGGCGCCTCGCCCTCGGTGCGGGCCAGGTAGGCGGTCACCAGGTCGCGGGCCAGCGGGGCGAGTGAGACGCCGTCGGCGCAGATGTGGTGCACCACGACGACCAGCACGTGCTCCTCGGCGCCCGCGGCGAGCAGGGCGATGCGCACCGGCGCGGCCTCGGTCACGTCGAAGCCCGCCGACATCAGCTCGCCGATGCGGGCGCGCGGGTCGGCCGGGTGCTCCACCGCGAGACCGTGCGGCAGCACCGCGGTCACCGGCAGCACCTGCTGATAGGGCTGCCCGCCCGGTCCCGTGGTGGGGAACCGGGTGCGCAGCGCCTCGTGCCGCACCAGCACGTCCTCGACGGCCAGCCGCAGCGCGTCGGTGTCGAGCGCGCCCGCGAGCCGGATCGCGAACGGCAGGTTGTAGGCGGCCGAGGCGGGATCGAGCTGGTTGAGCACCCACATCCGCTGCTGGGCGAGCGAGAGCGGCACCTGCTCGGGCCGTTCGGCCCTGGTCAGCGGCGGGCGCGCGGCGGCGTGGCGGCCCACGCCGGGCACGATGCGGGCCGCCAGCGCCGCGACGGTGGGCGCCTCGAACAGATCGCGCACCGAGACGTTGGTCTCCAGCGTCTCGTTGATCCGGGCCACCGCCCGGGTCGCGAGCAGCGAGTTGCCGCCGAGTGCGAAGTAGTCGTCGTCGGCGCCCACGCGGTCCAGGCCGAGCAGTTCGGCGTAGACGGTGGCGACGATCTCCTCCACCTGGGTCACCGGCGCGCGGAACTCCCTGGCGCGGAAGGTGGGTTCGGGCAGCGCCTTGCGGTCCAGCTTGCCGCTGGTGTTGAGCGGGAAGGCGTCGAGCACGACCACCGCGGCCGGGACCATGTAGGCGGGCAGTGTCGTGCCGACGGCGGCGAGCAGGTCGTCGGTGTCGACGGTCTCGCCCGGGCGGGGCACCACGTAGCCGACGAGCTGGTCACCGGTGGCCGTCGGCACCACCAGCACCGCGGCCTGGCTGATCTGCGGCTGCACCAGCAGCGCGGTCTCGATCTCGCCCAGCTCGATGCGCTGGCCGCGGAACTTCACCTGGAAGTCGGTGCGGCCCAAGTACTCCAGCCGGTGCGGCTGATCGCGCCACACCACCAGGTCACCGGTGCGGTACATGCGCGCGCCCGGCTCGAACGGGTTGGCCACGAACCGGTCGGCGGTGAGATCGGGCCGCGACACATAGCCGCGGGCCAGCTGCGCACCGGCCAGGTACAGCTCGCCGACCACACCCTCGGGCACCGCGCGCAGGCGCGCGTCCAGCACGTACACCCGGGTGTTCCACTGCGGCAGGCCGATCGGCACCGTGGCGACGTCCGTCTCCCGGGCGGGCCAGTACGTCACCGACACCGCGGCCTCGGTGGGGCCGTACAGGTTGTGCACGGCGGCGTCGGACATCGCGCGGACGGCGGCGACGGTTTCCGGCGGCAGCGCCTCACCGATGACGAAGATGTCCCGCAGCGTGGGCACCGAGCCGGGCGCGGTGTGGGTGGCGAACACCGTCAACATCGAGGGCACGAAGTCGGTGACCGTGACACGCTGCGCGGCAATGGTTTCGGCGATGTACACCGGGTCGCGGTGGCCGTCGTGGGTGGCGACCACCAGTTTCGCGCCCGCCCGCAGCGGCATGAAGTAACCCCACAGCGAAACGTCGAACGTCGTCGCCGTCTTCTGCAGATACACATCCCCCGGACCCATCGGATACTCCGACAGCATCCACTCGATCTGATTGTCGATCGCCCCGTGCGAGACCGCCACACCCTTCGGACGACCCGTCGAACCCGACGTGAAGATCACATACGCCGGATTGTCCCGACGCACCGGACGCACCAACTCCGCCGCCTCCACCGGCGCGGCCGAGTAGCCCGCCAGATCGACGGTGTCGAGCAGCACCAGATCGGTACCCGCGGGCACCGGCACCGCATCCGCCGTGGTGGACAGCACGCAGGCCGGCTGCGCGGTGTCGAGGATGTGCGCGATGCGCTCGGCCGGATGATCCGGATCCAACGGCACATACGCGCCACCGGCCGCGACCACCGCATACATACCGACCACGAGATCCAGCGACCGCCGGATCGCCAGGCCGACCAGCGACTCCGCGCCGACACCGCGCGCGATGAGCAGCCGGGCCAGCCGGTTGACCCGCTCGTCGAACTCGCGGTAGGTCAGCTCGGCGCCCTCGTAGGACAGCGCCACCGCGTCGGCGTGCGCGGCCACCGCGCGACGGTAGCCGTCCAGCAGCAGCCGCGCGGGCAGCGGGTGCGCGGTGTCGTTCCAGTCCAGCAGGATCCGCTGCCGCTCCCCCGGCTCCAACAGATCGATCGCGCCGACGCTGCGCCGGGCGTCCTCGACCACCGCGGTCAGGACGCGGCGCAACCGCTCGGCGAAGGCTGCCATCGTCGACTCGTCGAACAGGTCGGTGGCGTAGATGAACGAGGCCGCCATGCCCGCCGGGGCGCCGTCGGTCTCACGCGGCACCAGGGTCAGTTCCAGATCGAACTTCGCCAGCGGCGCACCCAGTTCCAGCGCCGCCGCGGTGAGGCCGGGCAGCCGCAGTTCGGTGTGGGCCATGTTCTGGAAGGTCAGCATCACCTGGAACAGCGGGTGCCTGCCCATCGACCGGGCGGGGTCGAGCAGCTCGACCAGCCGCTCGAAGGGCAGATCGGCGTGCGCGAAGGCCGCCACATCGGTCTGGCGGACCTGGGCGAGCAGTTCGGCGAAGCTCGCGTCCGGGTCGACGTCGCTGCGCAGCACCAGCGTGTTGACGAACATGCCGACCAGATCGTCGAGCGCCTCGTCGCCACGACCGGCCACCGCGGTGCCGACGGCGATGTCGGTGGTCCCCGACAGCCGCGCCAGCAGCACCGAGAACGCGGCGTGCATGACGAAGAACAGCGTCGAATTGTGCTGCTGCGCCAGGCTGTCCAGTGCCGCGTGCAGTTCGGCGTCGAGCTCGAAGGAGTACGCGGCGGCCCGGTTGGACATCACCGCCGGACGCGGACGGTCCGCGGGCAGGTCCAGCTGCTCGGGCAGCCCGGCCAGCTGCTCCCGCCAGAACGCGATCTGCTGGGCCAGCAGCGAATCCGGGTCGTCCTCGGCGCCGAGCGTCTCGCGCTGCCACAGCGCGTAGTCGGCGTACTGCACCGCCAGCGGCGCCCACCGCGGACGGTCGCCGTTCACGCGCACCGAATAGGCCGACATCAGGTCGCGGGTCAGCGGGCCCATCGAGAAGCCGTCACCGGCGATGTGATGCACCACGCACAGCAGCACGTGCTCCTCGGGCCCGAGCGCGAACAGCCGCAGCCGCACCGGCGGCGCGACGGTGACGTCGAACCCGCCCAGTGCGACGGTGCCGACCTGAGCGAACAGCTCCTCCTCGGTCGCGGTGACCACATCCAGCGCGGGCACGGCGCGCGGGTCGTCGAGCGGCAGCACCTCCTGCACGCCGTCCCCGTCGACCTCCGGGTAGACCGTGCGCAGCACCTCGTGGCGCTCCACCAGGTCACGCACGGCGGCTCGCAGGGCGTCCACGTGCAGCGCGCCGGTGAGACGCACGGCGACCGGAATGTTGTTGACGCCGCTGTCGGGATCGAAGCGGTTGAGGAACCACATCCGCTGCTGGGCATACGACAGCGGCACCCGCGCCGGACGCGGCACGGCGCGCAGCGCGGGTCGCGACGGCGCACCGAGCTGCTGCTGGAGTTGCGCGGCGAGCCCGGACACGCTCGGCGATTCGAACAGCAGCGGCAGCGGCACCCGGATGTCGAGTTCGGCGCCGATGCGGGCCACCGCCTGGGTGGCCAGCAGCGAGTTGCCGCCGAGTTCGAAGAAGTCGTCGTCGGCGCCGACCCGCTCCTCGGAATCCGGCAGCAGCAGCGCCGCGAACACGTCGGCGACGATCTGCTCGTAGCGGTTCGACGGCGCACGGAACGCCTTGCCCGCGAACACCGGAGCGGGCAGCGCGGCCCGGTCCAGCTTGCCGACCGCGTTCAGCGGCAGCTCGTCGAGCACCGTGATCGACGCCGGAACCATGTACGCGGGCAACGTCTTCCCGACGAACTCGGCCACCTCGGCGGTGTCCGGTTCGGTGCCCGGCTTGGCCAGCACGTAGGCGGCCAGCGCGGTGGTGCCCGACGGCAACGTCACACCCAGGGTCGCGGCGTAATCGATGTCGGGATGGGCGATCAGCGCGTTGTCGATCTCCCCCAATTCGATACGCAGGCCGCGGATCTTGACCTGGAAGTCCGAGCGGCCCATGTACTCGAACGCACCGTCGGACTCGCGACGGCGCACCAGATCGCCGGTGCGGTACATCCGGGAACCGGCCGAATCGGTTTCGCCGCCCGAGGATTCGGAAGCCGACGATTTGGCAGCGAACGGATTGGCAACGAACCGTTCCGCGGTCAACTCCGGCCTACCCCAATACCCGTACGCCAGCGACGGGCCCGCCAGATACAGCTCACCCACCACCCCGGCGGGCACCGGCCGCAGACGCGGGTCGAGCACGTAGGCGCCCACACCGGGGAACGCGGTGCCGATGGTGACCGGCTCGTCGGCGCGCAATTCCGCCGAGGTCACGATGACGGTGGTCTCGGTGGGCCCGTACACGTTGTGCATCGCCCGATCCGGGCGCTGCCAGCGGGCCACCAGCTCCGGATTGACCTTCTCGCCACCCACCACGACGGTGCGCACCGAGTCCAGACCCGCCGGATCCACCGACTCCAGCGCACCCGGGGTCATCAGCAGATCGGTCACCTGCTCGCGCCGCACCAGCTCGGCCATCTCCGCGCCGCCGTACACCATCGGCGGCGCCACGATCAACGTCGCGCCCTGGGAGAAGGCGAACAGCATCTCCATCAGCGAGAAATCGAAACTCGGCGAAGTGACGTGGGTGGCCCGCGAACCGACACCGAAACCGAACCGGGCACCGACCGCGGCGACCATCGCCAGGCCGTGGTGGGAGACCAGCACGCCCTTGGGTTTGCCGGTGGAACCGGAGGTGTAGATGACCCAGGCCGGATGCGCGGCGGTGAGCGGGCGCACCCGGTCGGCGTAGGAGATCGGGTGCGCGGGGCGCGCGGCGATCCGGGCCAGCTGCTCCGGGTCGTCCAGATCGATCCAGTCGACATCGCCACCGAGCGCGCCGCGATGCGCCGACGTGGTCAGCCCCACACGGGCGCCGGAGTCACCGAGGATGTGCGCGATGCGGTCGGCCGGATACGCCGGATCGACCGGCACATAGGTCGCGCCGGTCTTCGCGATCGCCCACAGGGAGGTCACCGACT
The DNA here is from genome assembly GCF_001182745.1 of Nocardia farcinica. Classification (NCBI taxonomy): domain Bacteria; kingdom Bacillati; phylum Actinomycetota; class Actinomycetes; order Mycobacteriales; family Nocardiaceae; genus Nocardia; species Nocardia farcinica. The sequence continues at coordinate 3,584,568 of NZ_LN868938.1, forward strand.
CCACCGAGCGGGCGATGCCCATCGCCACGAAGTCGCCGGGGCCCATGCCGCGGTCGATCAGCTCCCGCGCCAGCCGCGACGAGGACTCGTCCAATTCCCGGTAGGTCAGCTCGCGCTGATCGGCCGGCGCACCCGTCGGATTGAATCGCAGCGCCACCGCCTCGGGCGCGGACTCGACAGCCGCCGTCAGCAACTGCGGCAACAGCGCCGCACCGGATCGGCGGCGACGCCCACCCGCACCGCGTGTACCGGCAGAACGACGAGCGCTATCCATCCGACTGCACACCTCTCGCGTCACATATGGCCACACGGCCGGTTACCTCAGCCCCACCCGAGGCCGTGCTTTCTGCTGCGCCAGCGCAGTCCGGGCCCGCTCGACCTGGCGCCATTGCCCCCGACAACGTCGGCAACCCTGTTCTAATCGTCCCCCCACATCGACCCGTTGCCACCGAGTGGCGCAGCTCACACTATCCGGCGGTGTGGGCCGGATCGCAAGGGGGTAACGCCCTGCGGTTGCGGCTTGTGTTGACACCGGTTACAGGAAGTTTAGGCGTAGGCCGAGCGAAGGCCGAAACGGGCTGGTCGGGTGCGAAACGGCGACGTGAGACGGGCACGCTAGCAGGCCGAGGTCGCCGTCGCGAGACGGCCACGCCGCCTGCGGGCCGCGTCGCCGAAGGCGGCCACCCGAACCAGCCCGCGTCACCCTCGCGAGACCGCCGCGCGAACGGACCCCCGTCATCGAAGGCAGCCATCCGAACGAACCGACACCGCCGTCGCGAGACGGCCACGCCCGCGAACTCACGCCGTCGGGAGACGGCTGCGGAACGGACCCCCGTCACCGAGACGGCCAAACCGACATTGTCATCGTGAGGCGGCCACGCCTGCGGACCCACGTCCCTCGACAAAGCGGCTTGCACGAGGGACCGGCGCAGGGTCGGCCGCGTGAACGGACCGTACGACGTCCCCCGGGGCATGGGCGGGTGATCGGCCCCGCGTTGCACGGGATCGCCCTCGGTCCGGAAAGTATCGATCCGTTCGCCGGAGGACGCGGTCGGATCACGGTCTACGGCCGCGTTCCTTACCCTCAGTGGGCAGACGGGCCCCAGTGCATCGGGACGCCCTTGGCGGCCAGGTAGGGCATCGGGTCGATCTTGTTGCCGCCCTGGTCCCAGATCTCCAGGTGCAGGTGGGGGCCGGTGGACTGGCCGCGGTTGCCGACGGTGGCGATGACGTCGCCCGCGTTGACGCGCTGGCCCGCCTGTACATACATGTCGTTGACGTGGCCGTAGACGGCGGTGGTGCCGTCGTCCTGCAGCACGCGCACCCACAGGCCGAAGCCGGAGGCGGGACCGGCCTCGATGACGGTGCCGCTGCTGACCGAGCGGATCGGGGCGCCGAGCGCGTCGGCGAAGTCGAGCCCGTAGTGGAACTGGCCCCAGCGGGTGCCGTAGCCGGAGCTGATGGCGCCGGCGACCGGGCGAACCGCCACGGGCGGCGCCACGTGCTGCTGGACGTTCTTGAGCACGTCCTCGACCTGGGCCAGCGGGGCGGCGATCTCCGGCGGCAGGTTCGGGATACCGAACGGCTGCTGCGCGACGTTCTGCGCGACCGGCGCGGCGACCTGGGTGACCGGCGCGGGATCGGCGGCCGGGGCGGGCTCGGCGATCTGCTTCGCCTCGGCGGCCGGGATCTCGGCGGTGCCCTTGAACGCGATGGCCTCCTCGGCGGCCTCGGTGTTGCGCGCGGGGGCCAGCGGCGATGCGGCGGCGAGGGCCGGGGCGACCTGCGCGGCGACGCCGACCAGGGCACCCGCGGCGACGGCGGCGCTCGCGGCGGCCCGCACCCGCTCACCCTGGCTGGACTGGGCACGGTGACGCGTCGGACGACCCGTGGCGCCGTGGCCGAGCAGGCTCTCGACGGTGATGGAACTGGGGCCAAGCCGGTGCTGCGACAAGATTCGTCCTCGCGTCCGTCCTACAGTTGCCAACGAACGCCGCCGCGTCACCCGCTGACCCGGGCCGACCATGTCGTCGGGATCGGCCGTGGTCCGCGATTTGTAACGTTTCGGCATCCGTTGTGACGGGAACTCTACCCTGTCGTGACCATTCCGCAACCTTCGGTCACGAATCGACGGTGAGGTCCATGTCACAGCGGCCGCGGGCGCAGACTCGGACCGTGATCATCGACGAACTGCGCGTCCCGATCGTGCTCGCCCCGATGGCGGGCGGCCCCTCCACTCCCGAACTCGCGGCCGCGGTCTGCGCGGCGGGCGGCCTCGGCACCGTCGCCGCCGGCTACCTGAGCGCCGCCGACACCGCGGCCAGGATCGAGGCCACCAGAAGCCGCACCGACGCCCCCTTCGGCGTGAACCTCTTCGTGCCGGGGCCGGCCACTCCCCGCACCGAATTCGCCGGGTATCTCGCCGAACTCGGCGAGCGCTTCGCACTCGGCGAGCCCCGCCACGACACCGACGACTGGGCCGCGAAGCTCGACCTCCTGGTGGCCGCCCCGGTGCCCGTGGTCAGCTGCACCTTCGGCTGCCCCACCGCCGCCGAGATCGCACGCCTGCACGCCGTCGGCACCGAGGTGTGGGTCACCGTGACCTCGGTGGCGGAGGCGCGCATCGCCGTCGAGGCGGGTGCGGACGTGCTCGTCGCGCAGGGCGCCGAGGCGGGCGGGCACCGGGCGACGTTCGTCGACCGGGTCGCCGACGACGCGATCGACCCGCTCGGCCTACTCACCCTGCTCCAACTGCTCACCGCCGCCACCGACCGGCCGATCGTCGCGGCGGGCGGTATCGCCACCGGCGCGGGCATTGCCGCCGTCCTGGCCGCGGGTGCCGCCGCCGCGCAACTGGGCACCGCGTTCCTGCGCTGCCCGGAAGCGGGCACCAACCCGGTGCACCGCGCCGCCGTGCCGACCGAGACGCCCACCATGCTGACGCGCGCGTTCACCGGCAGGCTCGCGCGCGGGGTGCGCAACGACTTCATGGCGCGACACTCCGCGAGCGCCCCGGCGGCCTATCCCGAAATCCACTTCGCGACAGCGCCGTTGCGCGCCGAAGCGCGGTCGTCCGGCAACCCGGAGAATGTCAATCTGTGGGCGGGCCAAGCACATTCGCTCGCGTCCGAGTTACCGGCGGGCGAACTCGTGCGACAGCTGGCCGAAGAGACGAAAGCCGCTCTGGACTCGGCACTTTCGCGCCGAATCCAGCCTTGTTGACAACGAGTATCGTTTACACTCGGGAAGGCATCGCAACCGCCATCCACCCCATCCCAGGAGGAGAGCGCCATGTCCCTCGATGTTCCCGCCGCCCTGCTCGAACGCGCCGAACGCGGTGAGATCGACGACGCCGACTTCGTCGACTGCGTGAAGAACTCGCTGCCCTACGCCTGGGAGGTCGTGAGCCGGGTCGTCGGCGACCTGCAGTCGGGCACAGCCGAATTCGCCGACAACGTGGTTCCGCCGCCGGACGAGACCGCCCGCGGGCAGCTACTGCGCGCGATGGCCTCCGACGCGATCCGCGGCGGCCTGGAGCGGCACTTCGGCGTCAAGCTCGCCTTCCAGAACTGCCACCGGGTGGCGGCCTTCCCGCTCAGCGCCGTGGGCGGCGACACCTACTCGACGTTCATCAGCACCCGGGCGCAGCTGCTCAACCAGAGCCCGGAACTGCGGAACTGCTGATCCGGCAGCCGCTTTCCCGCCCGGCGCGACACCCCGCGCCGGGCGGGTCGCCGTTCTCCCTCAGCCCCGCCCCGCCACGGCCTGCCCCTCCACGTAGTCGAGCGGGTCGAACCGGCGTGTCTTCCACCGGTACAGCCAGGTGATTCCCGGCCAGTTGTTGGTGATCCGGCCCGAGGCGTTGCGGTACCAGCTGGAGCAGAAGTTCCAGGGCGTGTCCCGCAGCCGCCGTTGCAGCCAGTCGTCCCAATTCTGTTCGACATCGGCGCGCGCGGCCAGATGACGGCCCGGCCGCGCGGTCACGTAGTCGATCACCTGCCGGATGTAGCGGGCCTGGGACTCGAGCATGTAGATGATCGAGCCCGCACCGACATTGGTGTTCGGGCCGTACATCATGAACAGGTTCGGGAACTCCGGCACCGAGAGTCCCAGGTAGGCGCGAGCGCCCTCGTCCGCCCACACGTCGGCCAGCTTGCGGCCGCCGAGCCCGTAGATGTTCATCGGCGCCAGGAATTCGGTGCCCTTGAAGCCGGTGCCGTAGATGATCACGTCGGCCTCGTGCAGGATGCCGTCCGCGGTGCGCACGCCGGTGGGCGTGATCTCGGTGATGGCCGTGGTCTCCACCGTCACGTTCGGCTGGGCCAGGGCCGGGAAGTAGTCGTTGGAGAACAGCCCGCGCTTGCAGCCGGGCTCGTAGTCCGGCGTCAGCTTGGCGCGCAGGACCGGATCGGCGACCTGGCGCTCCCGGTGCCGTTCGGCCAGCGCCACCACCGGCCCTTTGATCCACGGCAGATCGGTCAGCCCGAGCGCGAGGAACTCGAAGATCGCCCAGATCGCGAACCGCTCGGCCAGCCGGGTCGGCGGCAGGTACCGGAACAGGGCGTGGTGCAGCGCGCGGTACTCGACATCGGGCTTGGGCAACACCCACGCGGCCGAGCGCTGGAACAGCGTGAGGTGGGCGACGTCGGGCTGGATGCGCGGGATGTACTGGATGGCGCTGGCGCCGGTGCCGATGCAGGCCACCCGCTTGCCGGTGAGATCGATGTCGTGGTCCCACCGCGCGGAGTGGAAGGCGGCCCCGGTGAAGGTGTCGATGCCGGGGATGCTCGGCATCGCCGGACGCGAGAGCTGCCCCACCGCGGACACCAGGATCGCGCACCGCAGCTGCTCGCCGTCGGCGGTGGACACCGTCCAGCCGCCGCGGCTCTCGTCGAACTCGGCGTCGGTGACTTCGGTGCCGAACCGGATGAACCGTTCCAGATCGTGCTTGCGCGCCACGCTGCGCATGTAGTCGTGGATGTCGCGCTGCTCCGAGAAGCGCCGGGGCCAGTCCGCTTTCGGCTCGTGGGAGAACGAGTACAGCGGCGAGGGCACGTCGCAGGCGGCGCCGGGATAGGTGTTCTCCCGCCACACGCCGCCGAGGTCGGCGGCCTTCTCGAGGATGCGGAAATCGTCGAACCCGGCGCGCCGCAGTTCCAGCGCGAGGCCGAGCCCGCCGAACCCGGCGCCGATGATCAGGACGGACGGCGATGTCATCTTTCGAGCGTAAGCGCCGCACGCGCCGCGGAGCAGAGATCCGCGGACAACCGATCAGCATTTCCGGCCACACCCGCGCCCCGGCTCCAGCGACCACGACGGCCGCGCGAGCCCGTGGCATCGTCGCAGCCAGGAGCCCATTTTCCGGGCTCGCGTGCTTGTTTTTGCTCCGGCAGCTACCGTGACCTGCGGAAAGTGAAGGCGGGTGCCCCGAGGCCGAGCGCCACCACCACGGCTGACCCTTCGGTAGCATCCGGTGTGACGTGGCTCATGCCGGCCACCGACGAGAAGGAGTTCTTCGATGTTGAGCACCATGCAGGACGAGCCGCTGTCGCTGGCGACACTGCTGAAATACGCCGCCACCTTCCAGGGTGAGAGCACGGTGTCCACCTGGACCGGCGACGGCGTCCGCACGATGACCTACCGTGAGCTCGGCGCCGAGGCCGCCCGGCTGGCGAACGCGCTGAGCGGGCTCGGCATCGGCGTCGGTGACCGGGTCGGCACCTTCATGTGGAACAACAACGAGCACATGGTCGCCTACATCGGCGTCCCCGCGATGGGCGCGGTGCTGCACGCGTTGAACATCCGCCTCTTCCCCGAACAGCTCGTCTACGTGGCCAACCACGCCGAAGACAAGGTCGTCATCGTCGACGGCTCGCTGGTGCCGATGTTCGCCCAGCTGCTGCCGAACATGAAGACCGTGCGGCACGTCATCGTCGCCAACGGTGACGCCGCCACCCTGCAGGCGCCCGAGGGCGTGCAGGTGCACTCCTACTCCGAGCTGCTCGCCGGCCAGTCCGACAGCTACGACTTCCCGGTCATCGACGAGCGCTCCGCCGCCGCCATGTGCTACACCTCCGGCACCACCGGCGACCCCAAGGGCGTCGTCTACTCGCACCGCTCCAACTGGCTGCACGCCATGCAGGTCGTCTCGCCCTCGGGCATGGGCTTCAGCGGCGCCGACAGCGTGCTCGCCATCGTGCCGCTCTTCCACGCCAACGCCTGGGGCATCCCCTACGCCGCGCTCATGTCCGGCGCGAATGTCGTGATGCCCGACCGCTTCCTGCAGCCCGGCCCGCTGCTCGAGATCCTGGCGAACCTGAAGCCCACCTTCGCCGCCGCCGTGCCCACCATCTGGGGCGGCGTGCTCGCCGCGCTGGCCGCCCAGCCGCAGGACATCTCGCACCTGCGCACCGTCGTGGTCGGCGGCGCCGCCGTGCCCCCGTCGATGATGCACGCCTTCCAGGAGCGCCACGGCGTGCGCGTGCTGCACGCCTGGGGCATGACCGAGACCTCGCCGCTCGGCTCGGTCGCCCACGCGCCCGCCGGCGTCACCGGCGAGGAGGAATGGGCCTACCGCTACACCCAGGGCCGCTTCCCCGCCTCCGTGCAGGCCCGCCTGGTCGACGACGCGGGCAACGTCGTGCCCAACGACGGCGAATCCCTCGGCGAACTGGAAGTCAAGGGCCCCTGGATCACCGGCTCCTACTACTCCCCCGACGGCTCCCCCGTCGACCCCGACAAGTTCGACAACGGCTGGCTGCGCACCGGCGACGTCGGCAAGATCAGCCCCGACGGCTACCTCACCCTCGTCGACCGCTCCAAGGACGTCATCAAGTCCGGCGGTGAATGGATCTCCTCGGTCGACCTGGAGAACGCCGTCATGGGCCACCCCGCCGTCGCCGAGGCCGCCGTCATCGGCGTGCCCGACGAGAAGTGGGACGAGCGCCCCCTGGTCGCCATCGTCCTGGCCGAGGGCGCCACCGCCGAACCCACCGAACTGCGCGACTTCCTCGCCGACAAGTTCGCCAAGTGGCAGCTCCCCGAACACTGGACCTTCATCTCCGAAGTGCCCAAGACCAGCGTCGGCAAGTTCGACAAGAAGCAGCTGCGCGCCCAGTACGCCAACGGCGAACTGGACGTCAAGACCCTCGCCTGACCCCCGTGCGCCCGGCGGCCCCTTTCGCCGCCGGGCGCACCCCGGGGACGATGCTGCCTCCGGCCCGTCCACCCGGTAGACTGCCCCACGTCCATACCAGCCTTCGTAGCTCAGGGGATAGAGCACCGCTCTCCTAAAGCGGGTGTCGCAGGTTCGAATCCTGCCGAGGGCACCATATTTCTGCAGGTCAGGGGCGGTTTCAAAGATCATCCGTTCGACGTCCGGCGCGGTCGGATTCAGCTCCAGCTGCGACACCGCTACCAACGCGCCCTGTCTCAGATCGTAGAGCCGCCAGCTCGTTCCGTCAGTCAGGATGCCGACATACCGCCTGCCAAGCTCGTTGTGACGCTGCTGCACTGTCTGGGGTCGGTTCATCGGCACCGGAGGCGTGACCGGGCCTGCGTCACTGCGCCCGCCCGAAGACGATGCGGGCACGCCGACGAGGACTATTTCGCGCCGGGGTGCACGGCGCGTCGTTACGTCTGCCGACTGCTTTCTCGAGGGACGACCAAGATAGGCTGGTTCGCAGGACGCGATGAGTCAGGACTGCCGGTGCCGAGAAACAGACGCCCCCGCGATCGGGAGGAGAAGCGCGCCGAGATCGTCGCTGCCGCGCGGCGGTTGTTCACCGAACAGGGGTACGACGCGGTCCCCGTGAGCAGAATCGCTCAGGACGCCGGGGTGGTGTCGAACACGCTGTACTGGTATTTCCGGGACAAGGACGCGGTGTTGACAGCGGTACTGGACGATGTCCTGGCCGACTCGATGGCCCGGTACGGGGAGGTCCTCGACAACGACATCGTCGACCGACTGGTATGGGTCGTCGCGGAGCTGGAGCAGGTGAGCCGGTTGGTGACCACCGTGCACGCTCGCGCGAAGGAGTCGGAGGCGGTTCGGGACTGGCACGAGCAGTTCCACGCGTTGGCCGAGGGCTTGTTCCGGGCAGATCTCGCCGTGATCGGAGTTCCCGCGGACGAGTTGGACGCGATGACCTCGATCGGGGTGTTCGTGGTCGAGGGACTCCTGATGCATCCGGTCGACGACGAGGGCAAACGCGCGGTGATGGAAACACTGATCCAGAGCGCCCGCGCAAGAGCGGTCGCCGCCCGCTGAGGTGATCACCGGACGGCTACGCGAGCCGCGTGTCGTGCGGGTTCAGGTCGCGGCGGGCACGGTGTCGGCGAATTGCTCTGCCAGGAAGTCGATCTGATCGCGGACGGCGTCTTCGAAGTAGGTGCCGAGGTAGATGTCGAAGTGGTCGCAGGGGTACGTCTTCACCCGGACATGTGCCAGGCCCCACGCGCGGCGCTTGGTGGTTTCGGCGGGTGCGGCGGCGTCGTTGTCGCAGACGCACAGCAGGGTCGGCACGCCGGAGCGGGCCATGGCACGGCCGGGGCGGTACAGCGGTAGCCGCAACACCAAGCGGGCGGCCAGCGCATTGGCGGCGTCGAAGTCGTTGCCCGGGCCTCGGAACACGCCCCAGATCGAGTCGCGGCCCACCTTCGTGACCGGCTCGCGGTCGTCGGCGATCGTCAGTTCGATGTTCTCCGACAGCCGCGCACGCACCGAGGGCAACCTCCGCAGGAGGGCGCTGGAGCGCCGGGAAAGCCGGGTGCCGGGCGGCAACAGCGCCGACGCGCCCGCGATGGCGTCGGGTGAGGCCACAAATGCGGGCATCCACGAGGTTCCGGCCATCGGCACGAGAATGGGCTTGCTACCGAGCCAGGAACGTGCGGTGTCGAGGATGCCCACCGCCATCAGCGCGACAGCGCTCAGCGGCCCGGTCCGCAGTCGTGAGATCAGCGAGGCCGGTCCGTCGGTGAAGGGACATTGCGCGACGATGGCCGCCACCTGCGGATTGCCGCTGCCGACCTGCAGGACATGTCCGCCACCGAATGAGGTGCCCCACAAGGCGATCCGGTCGACATCGACCTCGGGCAGGGTGCGCGCGAAGGCCACAGCGGCCCGCCAGTCCGCGAGTTGGCGACCGATGTCGAGAAGCTGTCGCGGCCGGCCGCCGCTGGCCCCGAGGTGGCGGTAGTCGAAGACCAGCACCGACCAGCCGTTCGCGGCGAACCGTTCGGCGAAGGCCGCCAGGCGCATCTCCCGCACCGCGCCCAGCCCGTGCCCCATGATCACGATCGGTCGAGGCCCGGGCGCGCCGGGCGTGGTGTACAACCACGCCGCACACGGCACGCCGTCGGAGAGGAACTCCACATCGCGCCGCTGAACCGCCGCGGTGGCCGCACCTCGATCGATCGACTCGTCGGTCGCCATCCTTGATCCTTCCGCTCAGCGAACCCAGCGCTCTTGAACGTTGTCCAAGAACCGCGTGGCGACCACGATAGGCACTTCTTGAACGCTAGTCAAGAACGTGTCGTTCGGCGACCCCCGATCCTCGCCAGACCGCATCGGCCTGGAAGTCAGCGAGCGAGGACGTCGCCGTCCGCCGGGAATACTCCGAGACCAAACCCGGCCAGTTGCTGGAAATGCGACCGAAGGCGGATTTGTACCGACTCACACAACCCGCCCACGCCGAGCCGGCGAGGCGTCGCCGCATCTCGTCGTCGTAGCGCTGTTCGACCTCCGCGCGGTTCTCCAGGACCCCACCCGGGTCTCGCGCCACCCACCAGCGAACAAAGGTCACGCAGCGTGCTCGTTGGAGATCCGCCCGTCGCGCACACCAACCAGGGGATCAGCGAGATCGCGCGAGCCGTCGAAAGCGGCGGCACCGAGCCGCCTCGTATACCGCGATACGAGCCCAAACCACTTATGGGACCCGCCGATCGATTGCCATGCGGCGCCACCCAACACGGCAGCCTGACAGATCAGCGGCGTGAACACCCAACCGCGGAGCTACTGAACGGAAGCCATGGGCTGTCGGTAGCCCCAGACCCGTTTCATCCGCACGGCGAGACCGGCACACAGCGCTGGCCTGCGCAACTGAGCGCAACCCTCCGGTCAGCCGTCGGTGTGTGACGGTGCCGCAGGTAGTTGCACGGTGACTCGGAGCCCTCCGGAGGGACGGGGAGTGAGGGTTAGGGTTCCGTTGTGAGCGCGCGTGATGCTCTGGACGATCGCCAGGCCCAGCCCGGCACCCGCGTGGTCGACGTGCACGCGTTCGGTGCCGCGGCGAAACGGTTCGACCAGCGTGGGAACCACGTGCGGCAACACCTTTTCGCCGGTGTTCTCGACAGTGATCGCGACCGTACCGGGATGCGCGCTGGTCCTGCGAGACGCTGCCACGATCGGGCACGTTGTAAATGATCGCGTTGTGCACGAGGTTGGTGATCAACTGCAGGAGGAGGGCGGGCGAGCCCATGGTCGGGGTTATGTCGCCGGAGGTCTCCATAGCGATACCGCGTTCTTCCGCGAGGGGGAGAAGTGTTTCCGCGGCTTCTTCCGCCATGAGGGACAGGTCGACGTGCGCTCGCGGGAAGGAACGCTGATCGGCGCGGCTGAGCAGGAGTAATGCCTCGGTCAGGTCGATCGCTCGGGTGTTGACGGTACGAAGTCGTCGGATGAGTTCACCGGTGTCGACGTCCGGGTCGTTGCGGGCCACGTCGAGAAGTGCCTGTGTGATCGCCAGCGGAGTGCGCAGTTCGTGGGAAGCGTTGGCGGCGAATCTCCGCTGTTCGGCTACGTGGGCTTCCAGCTGGGCGAGCATGGTGTCGAAACTGTCGGCGAGTTCACGGAACTCGTCGCTGCGCCCCGGCAGCCGGATCCGCAGGGACAACGATCCGGACGCGGCCGCCCGGGTGGCCTGCGTGATTCGAGTCAGGGGCGAGAGTACCCGACCGGCGAGAATCCACCCGCCTACGAGACCGAACACCAGCAGAAACCCCAGCACAAGGATTGCCGCCGGGACGAAGACGGCGGCGCCGAAGCTGCCTGGATCGAAGACGCGCCGGAAGTCGGACAGATCGGGAACGAATAGGGCGTTCGATCTTCCTCGCAGCAGGAATACCCACACGGCGGCGAGCAGCAAGGCACCGGCGAGCATGAGAAACCCGACGTAGCTGAGGGTCAGTTTCGCGCGCACGCTCAACCCTTGACGCCTAGCCACGCTCCGCTTTCCGGTCGTCGGTATCCGTTCCGGTATCGATGCGGTAGCCGACACCGGGCACGGTGGCGATGAGCCATGGTTCGCCGAGCCGTTTCCGCAGCGCGGAAACGGTGATACGCACGGCGTTGGTGAAGGGGTCGGCATTCTCATCCCATGCCCGTTCCAGTAGCTCTTCGGCGCTGACGACACCGCCTTCGGCAGCGACGAGAACTTCGAGCACGGCGAACTGCTTGCGGGTGAGCGCCACATAGCGCCCGTCCCTGTAGACCTCGCGACGGAACGGGTCCACTCGCAGGCCCGCGATCTCCCGCACGGGTGGTCTGCTGTGGGCGCGCCTCCGGTCGAGCGCCCGCAGCCTCAGCGCGAGTTCACGGAGCGCGAATGGCTTGGTGAGATAGTCGTCGGCGCCGAGCTCGAAGCCGGAGGCCTTGTCATCGAGCCGGTCGGCGGCGGTGAGCATCAGTATCGGCATGCCGGTACCGGACGCGACGATGTGTTGTGCGATCTTGTCACCCGAGGGCCCCGGGATGTCGCGGTCGAGGACCGCTATGTCGTATTTGTTGATGCTCAGCAACTCCATGGCTGTGTCACCGTCGCCCGCGATATCCGCCGCGATCGCTTCCAGCCGCAGCCCGTCACGGATGGCCTCCGCCAGGTAGGGCTCATCCTCTACGACCAGCACGCGCATGCTCTCGATCCTATGAGGCGCATCATTTCGCCAACGTATCGAAAATCGCATACAGGTCGGCAACACCGCTGCGCCTTGACTGGTGGCATGAACGACAACAGCCGCCGGCGGCATGACGAATTGCGCCCTGAGGCGATCGAGCACGGCTGCCCCGCCATGTATGCCGACCCCGCACACGATCAGAGGATGCAGCAGTGACGACGGCTGTAACCACGACCGCCGAACGACCGGAGCCGGCTGGACGAGCGCGGTGGAATCCACTCACGCGTATCGCGTTCCGGTTCTGTTTTCTGTATTTCGGCTTGTTCTGTCTTCTGACTCCGCCGTTCGTGTTCGTGCTGACCGGACTGCTCGGTCGCCGGCTCGGTTACGACGCACAGTTCTGGCACATCCGGAAGCTGCAGCCCCTCCTGAACTGGGTGGGCCGGAGCCTGTTCGGCGCCGACGTACAGCTGTATCCGACAGGGGTCGGTGATCAGGCGATCTTCTGGGTGCTGTTGTTCTGCATCCTGGTCGTGGCGGTCGCCGGCGTAGCGGTGTGGTCGGTGGTGGACCGACACCGCAGCGACCATCGCACACTGGCGGCCTGGTATCTACTCGGCATCCGGATAATGCTGGCTGGTCAGTTGCTGAGCTTCGGCTTCGCCAAGGCGATTCCGACGCAGATGCCGGAGCCGTCGCTGACCACGCTGTTGACCAAGTACGGCGACCTCACGCCGATGGCCGTGCTGTGGTCGCAGGTAGGTGTGTCGAGACCATACGAAATGCTGCTCGGCGCGGCAGAAATCACCGCGGCGATCCTGCTGTTGATTCCACGAACCGCGCTGCTCGGCGCGATGCTGGCGCTGATCGACACCCTGCAGATCGTAGTGCTGAACATGACGTTCGATGTGCCGGAGAAGATCTCGTCGGTACATCTTCTGCTCATGTCGGTGGTGCTGCTGGCACCGGAGGCACGGCGGCTCACACGAGTGCTGTTGCTCGACCGTGCGACCGGCCCGTCCGCCGTACCGTACCCGTTCCGCACCAGGACATCCCGCCGGATCGCGGCACTGATACAGGTCGCGCTCGGCATCTGGATGACGGTGGCTCTCGTGCTCGGCGGCCTGCACGCCTGGCGTTCCGGCGGCCCCGACCGCCCCAAACCGCCGCTGTACGGCATCTGGTCGGTGTCTCAGTACACCCGCGACGGACAGGTGGTGCCACCGCTGACCACGGACACAACCCGGTGGAAGACAGTGGTGTTCGACTATCCAGGCACCATCAGCTTTCAGCGTATGAACGACACCCTGGCGACCGTTCCCGCCGACGTGGACGCCGCGTCTCATCGGATCCGGCTGCTCCCGGGGGCACCGAAATCGAGGCCGATGGTGAGATCCGAGCAGGGTCAATATCCTCTGGGCACTCTCGATTTCCAGCAAACAACCTCGGAAACAGTCCTACTGACCGGCGAGCTCGACGGCCACCAGGTCACCATGACGCTCGACCGGATCGACCCGGACAGCTTCCCGCAGCGAAGCACACCGTTCCGCTGGGTACAGAACCGCCCGAACTTCTGACCGGGCACAGGGACAGTCCCGTCCGTTTCGATCCGGGTACACATCTCGTCATCGCGGGCCGCGGGCCGGGCTCCGTCGCCGGGCCGGCGGCCCCGGCCCGCTGCGACTGGGCGATCGGGAACCCGGCTCGACCAGCGTCGACGAGTGGTCGTCGACGAGGGCCAGAACCTTGTAAACCGACCGATCGCCCCAGGACGGCCCTGCCGGTTGCGGATCGCAAGTGTCCATCCCGTCCCATCTGTCACCGGTCGTCGATATTCTCCGTTGCGTAGTCGAGCCGCAATGGTCTGGGAGGGTGCGATGGTGGAACAGCTCGACGTGGGCAAGGCCAAGCTCAAGGTAGGCAACGCCAAGGAGGGCATCGGCAGAACCGTCGACGGTATCGGCAAGGCAGCGCGAACCGCGTCATCACAGTTCGCCGGTCAGATGGGCAGCGTCAAGGACGCCGCGAGGGGCAGGGTCGAGAAGCTGACCGCGAAAGGGCCGGACCCCTACGAAGTGGCCGTGGCGGAGTACAACGGCGCCTTCACGGCGATGGCCGACCGGGGCCTGTCTCTGTTGCGTCAACGAGAGCGTTCGACGGACCTGATCGAGCTCGTCGAGCAGTTGGTGAACAGCATCGCCAACACCCCGAAGTCCTTCGATACCGACTTCGACGAGATCGAGGTGCACCGGAAACGGTTCTTGAACGCAGAGGATTTCGCCCGAGCAGAGCTGGCGGCAGCGCGGCTGTCGGCCGCCGGCGCCGGCGCCGGGTTCGCGGCGGGCACGGCGGTAGCGGGCCTGGCACCGTCGGCGGCGATATGGGTCGCCACCACCTTCGGAACGGCGTCGACCGGGACCGCGATCTCGACCCTTTCCGGAGCGGCAGCCAGCCAGGCAGCATTGGCGTGGCTCGGGGGCGGCGCGCTGGCTGCCGGTGGCGGCGGCACCGCGGCAGGCACCACACTGCTCGCGCTTGCCGGCCCGATCGGCTGGACGATCGCCGGCGCAACCCTGCTCGCGTCCATCGCGCTGTTCGCGAAGAAGAAGTTCGAGAGCCGAGAAGCGAAGCACGAAGCGCTGGCTGCGATCAAACGCAACACCGCCCTCGTCGAAGGCATGGATGCGCAGATCGATGACCTTCTCCAGCGGACGACCTCCCTCCGCGAAGGGTTGGTGAAGAGTTACGGCGATGCCCTGGTGTACTTCCGCGCCGATTTCCGCGCGCTCGCCCCGGCGGAGCGGTCGGCACTCGCTACGTTGGTGAACAACACGAAATCGTGCGCGGCCCTGCTGAGCGTGCGCATCGAGCAGGATGGCGACAGTGCGTGACGCCGCCGAATTCGTCACCAGCATCCAGGAGCAGGCAGTTGCCTCCTGGGCGAGCTATCTCAACCAGCTCCGCCTGGACAATCTTCTGAGCGCGCTCAGCCGGCAGGACGAGCACCTTCGGGACGCGCTCACCAGCGTCGAGGAAGCCGTCAAGACGATCGACCTCGAGGTGGTCGCCGCCAACCGCGGCGGACAGTCCGGTATGCACGGCTTCATCGCCGAGGTCGCCGAGGTCGGTATCGGCAACGCCCGAAGGCAGATCCTCGGCCACGAGGCCATCTACCAGTGGGTCGACGACAACGGACCCGTCGACCTGATGCGCGGAAGTGTCGAGATCCAGCAGAAGTTCGTCGCAGCGGGTGGGCGCTTTTCCTTGGGCGCGATCGCCGAGCACTTCCAGAAGTACCCCGAGTACGTGCGCAACGGTGGGAAGTACCAGATCCCCCGTGATCATTTCGAGGTGATCCAGCGGCTACGTGCTATGTCCCCCGAGGAAGCGAGCAAGCTACTGTCGCGCAGCGGCGACGGACCTTCCCTCCGAGACTGGCAGCGGGTCCAGGCGTTCTTCCAAGACGGGTCGGTCGGCTTCGAATCGCTGGAACCCTCGATGCTCGAGTACGGCGACGTGCAGCGCGATGCTTACACCGCGACCATGGCGGCCGAAAGAGACTCGCTCCGCGCCATGGACCGGTCCTTGCGCGAGGATGCCCACCAGCGCAGCCTGCCGACGCCGGGAGAAGGAGGCCGGGCCACACTCATGGCCGCAGCGACCGCGGGCGGCACCGCATTCGTGCTGGCCGTGGTCGCCAAACGCCGGGAAGGCAAGCGGCTGAACGAGTTCAGCGCCACCGACTGGATGCAGCTCGCCGGCACGACCGGCGCGAGTTTCGGCAAGGGCGGCGTCCGAGGAATGAGCATCTACGCGCTCACGAATTTCACCGCGACCTCCGCTGCGGTCGCCGGCTCCATCGTCACCACGTCCTTCAATATCGCGGAACAAGCGAACAAGCTCCGGCGAGGCCAGATCGACGAACTCGAGTTCATCGAGAACTCCGAGCTCATCGCCTTGGAGGCCGCAGTACGTGCGCTGTCCTCGCTCGTCGGCCAGGCCACCATCCCCATCCCGATCCTCGGCGCTGTCATCGGCACCGCCGTCGGCACTGTCATGTACAAGGCCGCGGCATCGTCGCTGACGAAGCGAGAGGCGGCGCTGATCGAGCGCTACCTCGACGAGCAGCGCACGCTCGACAAGGAACTCGCCGCGGAGCACCAGGCCATCCTGGACAGCCTCGACCGGAGCATGTCGCGTTATCTCGGGTTGCTCGAACGAGCTTTCTCGCCTGACGTGCAGGTTGCGCTTGTCGGCTCGGTCGAGCTGGCGGTGGAAATCGGCGTGGCTTCGGACGAGATCCTGGATTCCGAGGAGAAGGTCGACGCCTTCTTCCTCGATTAGGGTGCCTCAGCCCATCCGCTACCAGCTGCGGCCTGCCGGAAACGCGTAGATTCGCGGGGGCAGGAGACCTTCGGAAGGTGTGGGTGTGGGCAGAGTTGTGGCGTTGCTGGTGATCGCCGTGTTGGTCGCGATCCTCGGCCTGGCGCACTGGTATGTGTGGCGGCGGCTGGTTCGGGACACCACGGCGGCGGGGTCGGTCGGGCGGCGGGTCGGCACCGGTGTGGTGGTGGTCGGCGGGGTGTTCCTGGTGGGCACGCTGGCGACGCGGGCGGACTTCGTGCCGTTCGCGGTGGTTCGGGTCGTGTCGACGGTCGGGTACCTGTGGGCGGCGGTGTTCGTGTACCTGTTGCTCGGGGTGCTCGTCGGGGAGGTCCTGCGGCCGGTGTTGGTGCGGTTGCCGTTCGGACGGGGCAGGGTCGAGCCTGCTGCACCCGCCCCTGAAGCGCCGAATCCATCCACAACCGTCCCCACCCTCTCCCGCCGCCTGTTCGTCAACCGCGCGCTGGCCGGTGCCACCGCGCTGGCGGCCGTCGCGACGGTGGCGGGCGGCACCCACAACGTCCTCAACGGCCCCGCCGTCAACCACGTGCGGATCCCCATCCGAAGGTTGTCGCCCGAAGCCGCCGGGTTCCGCATCACCCTGGTCAGTGACCTGCATCTGGGTCCGGTCCTCGACGCCGACTTCGCCCGCAAGGTGGTCGACACGGTCAACGGCACCGAACCGGATCTGATCGCCATCGCCGGTGACCTGGTCGACGGCACCGTGGCCGACCTGCGCACTTCCACCGCCCCGATCGCGGACCTGCGTGCCTCGCAGGGTGTGTTCTTCTGTATGGGCAATCACGAGTACTACTCCGCGCCGGACGAGTGGATCGAGCACCTGCCGAGTCTCGGCGTGCGGGTGCTGCTCAACGAGCGGGCCGAGTTGCCGTGGTTCGACATCGCCGGTGTCGACGACATCGAGGGCGAAGCGTACGACCGCGGGCCCGATTTCGACGCCACGCTCGGCGGACGTGACCCGGCGCGGCCGTGCGTGCTGCTCGCGCACCAGCCGGTGCTGGTGCACGACGCCGTGGACTACGACGTCGACCTGGTCCTGTCCGGTCATACGCACGGCGGCCAGATCTTCCCGGGCAATCTCCTTGCCCGGCTGGCCAATCCGACGGTCGCCGGGCTGGAGCGCTACGGCGACACCCAGCTCTACGTCACGCGGGGCGCGGGCGCGTGGGGGCCGCCGGTGCGCGTCGCCGCCCCGTCCGACATCACCGTGCTGGAACTCGTCCCGGCCTGACGGCACGCTCAGCGGGGGTCGTCGTAGTCGGACGGCCACATTGGCGTGGGATTCACCGTGAGCGTTCCCACATTGCCGGGCTGGACAGCGCCTGGAAACTCGGCGCGGTATTCCGGGTACGCGGTGGCAGACCCTGCCGGGAAGCTCCGAACCAGCGGACTGGAGTTCGGCAGGACCGTGTCCCCGTGCCGCCCGGTCCTGCCGTCGGCCATCGGCTGGATGAGCTGCCGAATCGCGCGCATGGATTTCGGTGGTGATCCCGCTACCTGCCATCCGAGGTTCGGCCTGCGTCACCGTCGTCGCGACCCTCCCGCCGACCGAGTTCACCAGATCGGATTCTGCCCGTAGATCTCCCGGTATTCCTTCCCGAACGCTCGACGCCCCAGCAACCGCCAGGCCAGCCGGGCGGGCAGCGGCATTTCGGCGAGGAACTTCATGCGTTCGGCAGCCCGCGGGAAGGCTGCCGAACTCTGCTTGCTGACCCCCCAGCAGGCGACGCGGCTGCTGGGCCGCATGGTCGACCGAGGAAAGCTCATACGGATCGGCGAGCGCAAGGCGACGGTGTACGACCTGCCGAACGCCGTCGGTTAGCGGGTGGGTCGCCGGGTAATTCCCGGGTATGGATCATTCGCGAGCTCCGCTGGTCGAGGCGTTGGAGGAATATCACCGGCTCGGGCGGTACGGGTTCACGCCGCCGGGGCATCGGCAGGGGCGGGGGGCCGATGAGCGGGTGTTGGAGGTGATCGGGGCCGACGCGTTCCGGGCGGACGTGCTGGCCTCGGCGGGGTTGGACGATCGGCTCTCGCGGGGTGGGTATCTGTCGGACGCGGAGAAGTTGATGGCCGACGCGGTGGGGGCGGATACGGCGTTCTTCTCCACCTGCGGCAGTTCGCTGTCGGTGAAGGCGGCGATGATGGCGGTCGCGGGCGGGCAGGACGGCGGGCTGCTGGTGCCGCGCGACAGTCACAAGTCGATCGTGGCGGGGTTGATCTTCGCGGGGGTGCAGCCGCGGTGGATCACGCCGAGATGGGATGAGCAGCGGCACTTTTCGCATCCACCGTCGCCGGAGCAGGTGCGTGAGGCGTGGGAGCGGCACCCGGACGCGGCGGGGGCGTTGATCGTGAGCCCGAGCCCGTACGGGACGTGCGCGGACATCGAGGGCATCGCGAAGGTGTGTCACGAGCGGGGCAAACCGCTGATCGTGGACGAGGCGTGGGGCGCGCATCTGCCGTTCCATCCCGACCTGCCGACGTGGGCGATGGATGTGGGCGCGGATCTGTGCGTGGTGAGTGTGCACAAGATGGGCGCGGGCTTCGAGCAGGGGTCGGTGTTCCACCTGCAGGGTGACCTGGTGGATCCGGCCCGGTTGAGCGCGTGCGCGGACCTGCTGATGACGACCAGCCCGAACGTGCTGGTCTACACGGCGCTGGACGGCTGGCGCAGGCAGATGGTCGAGCACGGGCGCGAACTGCTCGGCGAGGCGTTGCGGGTGGCGCGGCGGGCACGCACCGAGCTGGCGCAGATCCCGGGCATCGAGGTGATGGAGGACGAACTGCTCGGCGTGGAGGCCTCCCACGACCTGGACCGGTTGCAGGTGCTGATGGACATCTCCGGTACCGGCGCCACCGGCTACGAGGCCGCGGACTGGCTGCGCGAGAACCGCCGCATCGACGTCGGCCTCTCCGATCACCGGCGGATCCTCGCGACGCTGTCGTTGGCCGACGACGACGAGACGATCACCACGCTGGTGGACGCGGTGGCGGCCTGGCGGGAACAGCTGGCGGAGCCCGCGCGGCACCATATCCGGCTGCCCGAGCCGGACGAGCTGCAGCTGGAGTCGGTGATGCTGCCGCGGGACGCGTTCTTCGGCCGGGTCGACACGGTGCCGATCGAGGAGGCACCGGGACGGATCTGCGCCGAACAGATCACGCCGTATCCGCCGGGGATTCCGGCCGCGCTGCCCGGCGAGCTGCTGAACCGGCCGGTGGTGGAGTATCTGCGCTCGGCGCACGAAGCGGGGATGAACATCCCCGACGCCGCCGATTCGGAGCTGAAAACCCTGCGCGTCGTGGCGAACTGAAGACTCTCGCCGGGGGCGACGGCGGGCCGTAAGGTGGCGGCATGGCGTCGTCGCAACTGCCCGAATTGGTCGAATCGGTGATCGAGTCCCATCTGCTCGGGGGCGAACGCGCCTTCAGCAGAACCGAGGTCGCCGAGCGCTCCGGTGTTTCCGCGGAGGTGACGCGGCGGCTGTGGACGGCGCTCGGCTTCCCGGCCAGCCCGGACGAATCGGTCGACTTCACCGACGCCGACGTGCGGGCGGTGCGCGAGTTCCGCTCGCTGCGCGTGGTGACCGACGCCGATCTGCGCAGGCAGTCCTCGGCCGCACGCACCATCGGCCAGGCGATGGCGCGGTTGGCGGAATGGCAGGCCGACCTGGTGCTCGCCGAGATCGCGACCCGCATCGCCGAGTCCGACGAGGATCCGGCGGTCAGCGCCCGCCGCGCCACCGAGGAGACGATCTCGGCGGTCGAGGATTTGCAGAGCTACGCCTGGCGTAGGCACCTGGCCGCCGCGCTGGCCCGCTCGCTCGACGGCGCGGCGCCGGGTGAGGATTCGACGCGGGAGCTGGCGGTCGGATTCGCCGACATGGTCGGTTACACCCGGTTGACCAGGCATCTGCACCCGGACGAGCTGTCCACGCTGCTGGACGCCTTCGAGTCGACCACCACGGCCGCCATCACCGAGAACAACGGCTGGGTGATCAAGAACGTCGGTGACGAGGTGATGTTCGCCGCCGACACGGCCGCCGACGCCGCGCGCATCGCGCTGGCGATCCAGGAGTCGACGATGATGGTCGGCGGCAGCCCGGAGCTGCGGGTCGCCGTCGCCTACGGGCCGGTGTTGCAGCGGTTCGGGGATCTGTACGGGTCGGTGGTGAACATCGCTTCCCGGCTCACCGGCGTCGCCCGGCCCGGCACTGTGCTCATCGACGACGGCGCGGCCGCCGAACTCGCCGACGAGAAGGAATTCCGGGTGCGGCACCTGCGCAGCGTGCGGGTGCGCGGTTTCAACCGGCTACGCCCCCACCTCTTGCGCCGCGCCTGAGCGGGTCAGCGGCCGGAGGCGGCAGCGCAGCGTCACCACGCAGGCCGCCCCGCTCAGGCGAAATCCGACACCGCCTGAGCGGGTCAGCGGCCGGAGGCGGTAGTGCGCGGGGGCGGCCGTAAGGTCGTGGCGTGGATACGGACTGGTCACGGCTGCGGGAGCGCTGTCTGCTCGCCGAGGACGACGCGGTGTTGGCGTTGAACAAGCCCGCGGGTATCTCGGTGACCGGGGAACGCCACGACACCGACATCGTGGAGCTGGCCGCCGGGGCGGGCGAACGGCTCTTTCCGGTGCACCGCATCGACAAGGTCACCTCGGGGCTGGTGCTGCTGGCGAAGGATCTGGCCGCGCACGGCACGCTCACCCGCCAGTTCACCAAGCGCACCGCCGAGAAGGCGTATCTGGCGGTGGTGGCGGGCGGCGGGTTGCCCGATCGCGGCGTGATCGAACTGCCGTTGAGCGTGGGACGCAAGAACCGGGTGCGGATCGCGGCGCCGCGGGAGTCGATCCGCGCCGAGGACGGGCGCTGGTTCGTCGACGACGCCGATCTGCTCGCGGTGAAGAACTACCCCTCCCGCACCGAGTTCGTGACCCTGGCCCGCACGGCCGACCGGACGGTGCTCGCGCTACGGCCGGTGACCGGGCGCAGGCATCAGATCCGCGTGCATCTGGCCTGGATCGGGCACGCCATCGTCGGCGATCCGCTGTTCGACAAGAGCGCCGCCCACCCGCGCGCCCACCTGCACTCGTGGCGGCTGGTCCTCGACGCGCCGTGGCGCACCCCGCCGGAACTGGACCTCACCGCCCCGCCGGATGCCGGCTTCTGGACGCCGCTCGGTGCCGGCGCCGACCCCGGCGAACTGCTGGCGGGGGCCGCGGAGTCGCTGCGTGGCGAGCCTCATGCAGACGCCTGAGCGCGACCTGAATTAGCCTGGTGACGTGCACCTGCTCGCGTGCCAGTCACGCCATGCCGCAATGCCGCGACTCCGCAGAGAAAGCGAACGCCGATGATCCTGGTGGCCCAGGTCAGCGACACCCATTTCGATCTCGGGGCGCGCAACAACGAACGCGTGGAGCGCGTGATGGCCTTCCTCGCCGACCTCGCGCATCGGCCGGACGCGATCCTGGTGACCGGTGACGTCACCGAGTCGGGCAAGCCGGAGCAGTACGCCGAGGCCAGGGTGGCCCTGCAGGCCGACATCCCGGTGTGGGCGATCCCGGGCAACCACGACGAGCGCGCCGCCTTCCGCACCGAACTGCTCGGTGAGCAGCCCTCGGACTCGCCGATCAATCACGTGCACCGGGTCGGCGCGCTGACGGTGATCATGCTCGACACCACGATCCCCGGCGAGCCGGGTGGCCGGATCGAGGAGGACACCTACCGCTGGCTGCGCGAGGTGCTCGCCGACGCGCCCGCTGCGGGACCGATCGTGCTGGCCATGCACCATCCGCCCGCGCGGCTGCACAGCCCGATCGTCGACGACATCGCCTTGGCCGAACCCGACCGGCTGGCCGACGTGGTGGCCGCCGACCCGCGCATCCGCGCCGTGCTCACCGGTCACGCCCATTCGGCCGCGGCCACCACCTTCGCGGGCCGCCCGCTGCTCATCGCGCCGAGTACCGCCTCGGTGCTGGGCGGGGCCTGGGAGGTGGAGTTGCCGCACCGGGTGATGGACTACGCGCCCGACCCGGCGGTGGCGCTGCACGTCTTCGACGAATCCGGCTCCATGACAACGCATTTCCGCACGGTGCCGATGGGCGGTTTCCTCGGCGTGGCACCGGTCTGAGCGGTCGCGTTTGGCCCGGCGCCGACCGGGCACCCGGCCGACATGACCCAGCCCTTCCGTCAGATCTTCGCGGGAGCCGCACGCCTGCGGCACGCCCGCGTCTTCCACCCGAACGGGCTCCGGCTCTCCGGTCGCCTGCATGCCGAACCCGAGTTCGAGCCACTGTTCGGCACCGGGGAACGGGCCGTGCTGGCGCGGCTGTCCAAGGGTGTCGGCACGCCCGCGGGCCTGCCCGACGTGCTCGGCCTGGCCCTGCGGGTGCTCGACCGCGACGAGCAGCCGTTCGACCTGGCGCTGGCCACCACCGGCGGCGGTCGGCTCACCCGGTTCGTCGTCACCCCGGCGCGCGGGTGGCGCAGCGCCCGCTACGGCAGCCTGCTGCCCTACCGGTTCGGCTCCGACGCACCGGTGTGGCTGTTCGCCGAGCCGGACGCGGCCCAGCCCGAGTCGCCCGCGCTGGCCGATCTCGCGGCGCACCTGCGCGAGCGGCCCGCGACGTTCGTGCTCAGCGCCCGCGGTTTCACCGGCCCGCCGCGCCGGGTCGCGGAGGTGACCCTGCATCCGGCCGACGCGGGCGACTACCGCACGGACTTCTTCGACCCGATGGCCAATCACCCCGACGAGGTCCGCATGCTGCCCGAGGTGGTCGGCCGGGTCCGGGAACTCGCCTATTCCGGCAGCCGGGAGGGCCGCGGCGAACCGAGCTGAGCCCAGCGCGAGCGCGCGGCTGGGCCCCGACCGCCATCGTCCTGGCAGACTTGTCGCGTGAGTGATCTGCCGACCGACCCTCTCGCCGGTCCCCCCGAACGCGGGCCGCTGCGGCCGATCGAGCTGGCCGCGGGTGCGGTGCTGGGCGGCGTCACGGTCGGTTTGGTCACCGTGGGCTCGGTGGTGCCGTTCGCGGCGGCGCTGCAACTGGTGGCGGCGGTGCCGATGGGCATGCTCGCGCACCGGTACCGGGTGCGGGCGCTGGTCACCGCGACCGTGGCGGCCACCCTGGTCACGTTCGTGGCCGCCGGCGTGATGCCCGCGCTCGGCGTGGTCGGCACCGCCACGATCGGCGGCATCATCGGCGGGGTGAAGCGCAGCGGGCGCGGCCTGCTCACGGTGTGTGTGGCCGCGCTGGCGGCCGGTGTGCTGTGGGCGGCCTTCACCGTCGGCTCGCTGCTGGTGTTCGCCCAGACCCGCAATCTGCTGTTCGACACCATCCGCAACACGGCGGGCGGCGTGCGCAAACTGGCCGAGAGCCGGCCGGAACTGGAGCCACTGGGCCGTGGCGTCGACGCGGCCACCGACGCGGTGCTCACCTGGTGGTGGGCCTGGGTGGGCGGCGGGGTGCTGGTGGGCATCCTGGTCAGCGCGGTCTGTTCCTGGTTCGTGCTCGGTTCGGTGCTGGACCGGCTGGCCTGGCTGCCCAGCCGCGATCGCCTGGACGCTCCGGTCGACGACCGGCCCATCGGACCGCTGCCGGTGACGTTGCGCGCGGCCGGTTTCCGCTATCCTGGCGCGGCCGCCGACGCGCTGACCGGGATCGACCTGACCGTCGCGCCGGGCGAGTTCGTCGCCGTCGTCGGTCACAACGGCTCCGGCAAATCCACCCTCACCCGCCTGCTGGCCGGGCTGCCGCCCACGTCCGGGGAGGTGCGGCGGCCCGGCTCGGCGGGCCTGGGTCACCTCGGCGGCACCGCGCTCGTGCTGCAACGGCCGGAGAGCCAGACCCTGGGCGTGCTGGTCGCCGACGACGTGGTGTGGGGTCTGCCGACCGAACTCGCCGCCCAGGTCGACGTGGCCGCGCTGCTCCGGGAGGTCGGTCTGGACGGAATGGGCGACCGGGAGACCGCGACGCTGTCCGGCGGGCAGCAGCAGCGCTTGGCCGTGGCCGCCGCGATGGCCCGCAGACCCGCCCTGCTCATCGCCGACGAGGCCACCTCGATGATCGATCCGCAGGGCCGCCGCGAACTGGTGGCGCTGCTGCGCGAACTGCCGCGGCGGCACGGCATGGCCGTCGTGCTGGTCACCCACCACGAGGCCGACGCGGCCGCCGCCGACCGGGTGGTGCACCTGGCCGCGGGCCGCATGGTCGACCGGCTGCCGGTCTGGCCGCAGCCGCTGCGCGACACCCGCCGCCGGGCGATGGGCCCGCCGGTGCTGGAACTGCACGGCGTGCGCCACACCTACAACCGCGGCACGCCGTGGGAGGCGCCCGCCCTGCACGGCATCGACCTGGTCGTCCGGCGCGGTGAGGCACTGCTCGTGGTCGGCGGGAACGGCTCCGGCAAGTCGACGCTGGCCTGGATCATCGCCGGGCTGATCGAACCGACCGCGGGCCGCTGCGAGCTGGCCGGCCGTCCGGTGACCCGGCAGATCGGGCGGGTCGAGCTGGCCTTCCAGCATTCCCGCTTGCAGTTGCAGAAGCAGACGGTCGGCGCCGAGATCGCCGACTGGGGCGGGCGCGCCACCGGCTCGGGCGCGGTCGGGCGGGCACTCGACGCGGTCGGCCTGGATCGCGCGCTCGCGGCGCGCTCCATCGAGGAACTGAGCGGTGGGCAGGCCAGGCGGGTGGTGCTCGCCGCGATCGTGGCGAGTCGACCGCAGGTCGTGGTGCTCGACGAGCCACTGGCCGGGCTGGACCCCAAGGGCCGCGCCGACATCGTGGAACTGCTTGCCCGGCTGCGTGATTCCGGGCTCACGCTGATCGTCATCTCCCACGACGTCGAGGACATGTCCGCGGTCTGCGACCGCACCGTGCACCTGCGCGAGGGCCGTCTGGTCGCGGGGGAACCGGTCGGCGCGCCGGTGCGCACCGAGGAAGCCACGCCCGCCGAGGGCATCGCGATCACCGAGGATCCGCTGCGCCCGCGCGCCGCTCGACGGGGCAGGGCGTGGGGCTTCGAACACGGGAGTGGCCGATGAGCACGGTTCTGTTGCGTCAGGTGCCGGTGGACAGCCCCGTCCACCGGCTGTGGGCGGGCACCAAGATGGTCGGGGCGTTCCTGATCAGCCTGCTGCTGATGTTGTGGCCGAGTTGGCCGGTGCTCGGGGTGATGATCGCGTTCCTGATCGCGATCGGCGTGGTTGCCCGGCTGCCGCTGGGCACGCTGCCGCGGCTGCCGTGGTGGTTCTGGGGTCTGATCGCGGCGGGCGCGCTGGTCAACCTGCCGATGGGTGGCGCGGCGGTGCTGCGGTACGCGCAGGTGGTGGTGTTCGGTTTCGTGCTGGTGACCGCCTCGTTCCTGATCGCCTGGACCACCCCGATGGGTGAAGTCGCCCCGGCGCTGGCCCGATTGGGCGCCCCGCTGCGCAAACTCAAAGTGCCGGTGGACGAGTGGGCCGTGGTCGTCGCGCTGACCCTGCGCGGCCTGCCGCTGCTGCTCGAGGAGATCCGGGTGCTGCGCGCCGCGCGCAGGTTGCGCCCCAAGGAGCGGTTGCTCGACCGGGCCACCGACAGCCCGCTCATCGACATCCTCACCGCGGCCATGGCGGTGGCCTCACGCCGCGCCACCGAGCTGGGCGAGGCGATCACCGCGCGCGGCGGCACCGGTGAGTTGACCGCTCATCCGGCGACGCCGACCCGCCGCGACGCGGTGGCGCTGGCGGTCGTGCTGCTCGCCTGCGCGGGTGCCGTCGTGGTCGACCTGCTCGTCTGACCCGAGCCACCGCGCGCCTGTTTGCTGTTCGATAGCCAGCACAGACCGTCCAGGATGGCGCGGGTCGCGTGACACCCCAGCTTCACCCCCGGCGGGGCGATCAGCCGGAAACCGCCACCAGACCATTCGGTTCCGGCATGACTCGAGGTCGGCGGGCACAACGGACATGGGCCAGCGCTTTCGGCCTCGGCGACACGAGTTCGTCTGCGGTTCCCCGATATCGCGCTGAACTGTGTCTATAGTCTCCTGCGATGGATCGGCAGACCCGCCAGAACAAACCCGAAGGCGCCGACTGCCCCTATTGGTGGGGGTTTTCCCTCCGGATTCCGGAGCGGGCAGTAGGGTTACGAAGACTTAGCTGTCCCGTGGATCATCCGAGGTCCGCCGCGGCGTCGAGGGGAGCTTTACTCGCCGCGCGGGCCTTCGTCGCGCTCGACTTCGTCAAGATTGGATTCCTCGAATGCTCTTCCGCAAGCTCTCGGCGGTCGTCGTACCGCTGCTCGCCGCCGTCACCGTCGGTGCGAGCACCGCACAGGCCCAGCCCGCTCCGGCGCCCGTCCCGGACATCGGTTACGAGGCGAAACTCGTCGGCGACAAGATCGTCACCACCCTCACCGGCGGCACGTTCCAGGTGAACGGCGCCACCGTCGACATCCGGGACGCCGCGGGCAACGCCGTGGTCACCCTCCCGCTGGCCTTCCGCGAGGCGGGCCTCGAATACCCGCTCGGGCACCAGGTCCGCGAGGACGGCCGGGTGCTGGAGTTGACCGCCGTCAAGGACGCGTCGAAGGCGCGGCCGGTTCCGGTGACGCCGGTGGCGTCGCTGGAGGAGAACCAGCGGGCGATGGATACTTTCGGCTCGCAATTCGGGATCGCGACAGCCATCGGCGGATTCGTGGGCACGATTGTCGGGGCGATCGTCGGGGTCGTGTTGGCATTCGGAACGGCAGGCCTCGGGCTGCCCGCCATTCCCGCCGGTGCCGCCATCGGCGGCATCATCGGCACGATTGTCGTAGGCGGACCTACGCTGGTTATTGCGGGAATAGACCTGATCAACACCCTGACGGCACCGCCAGGCACCACGAAGTGGATGGATCAGACGGGCCGCTGACGACCAAACTCGCGTTGGGGGGACTACCTACCGAAGCAAGAACGCGGCGCGCGCCAACCCTTTTCGGTCGGCGCGCGCCGCGTCGTCGTATAGGCCGTGAGCCCCGCTCAGCCCTCTTTACGGATGGCGTTCTTCGCGGCGTCCTGGGCCGCGTCCACCTGGCCGGCGAACTTGCCGCCGGTCTTCTCGTCCACCAGATCGCCCGCCTTGTCGATGACCGCGTCCACCTTGTCGGCGTTCTGCGCCGCCAGGTCCATCGCCTTGCCGGCCAGGTTCTTGAAGTCCACCCTGTGCTCCTCGTATTCGGATCGAAAACAACGCGCGCTCACCATACCCAGCGGCCGTGAACGGTGGTCGGCAAACAGGTGGCGATCGGTGTCGGCGGGTCGCCGTCACTCGTCTTCGCCGAGCCAGGCGGGGTGCCAGAGCCGTCCGGTGTCGGTCCAGTTCATGAATCGCACCCGGCCGGTGATCGTCGGGCGCACCCACACCGCCTCCTTGCGTTCCTCGGCGGTGAGTGCGTTGGCGAAGGGGCTGGTCTTG
This sequence comes from Nocardia farcinica, assembly GCF_001182745.1. NCBI lineage: Bacteria > Bacillati > Actinomycetota > Actinomycetes > Mycobacteriales > Nocardiaceae > Nocardia > Nocardia farcinica. Next base: position 3,612,291 of record NZ_LN868938.1, read on the forward strand.
CGTTCCAGGCCGCGCAGCCTGCGCGCCAGGGCGGTCATGTCCTGTTCGCCGAATCCGGTGCCGACCCGGCCGACATAGATGAGTTCGCCGTCGTGCGGGATGCCGACGAGCAGGGATTTGAAATCGCGGGCGCCGCTGCGCCGGTATCCGCCGACGACGACGGGCTGGATTCGCCAGTTGCGCTGTTTCACCCAGGAGTGGCCGCGCTTGCCGGGCAGATAGACCGAGTCCCAGCGTTTCGCGATGACGCCTTCGAGGCCGTGTTCCTCGCTGTAGCGCAGGGCCTCGGCGCCGGGGCCGTCGAGGGCGGGCGGCACCCGCAGCGACGGTGCGGCCGCGCCGAGCGCCTCCAGCACCCGCCGCCGGTCGGCGAAACGCTTGCGCAGCAGGGAGGTTCCGTCCAGGTAGAGCACATCGAAGGCGACGAACTCGGCGCGGGCCGGGTCGGCTTGCAGCAGGGCGACCTGCGCGACGCCGTGTTCGTCGAACACCACCGCCTCGCCGTCGAGCACCGCCCGGTGCCCGGCCAGTTCCTCGGCGAGCACCGCGGCGATCCGCGGGTACCGGTCGGTGACGACGTTGCCCGCCCGGCTGCGCAGCGTCACCGCGCCGGCGTCGATTTCGGCGATCAGCCGGAACCCGTCCCACTTCGTCTCGAAACACCACTGCTCGCCGTCGAGCGGCCCGACCTCACCGGAGACCGCCAGCATCGGCGAAAGACCGCGCGGCACCGGCGTAGCGCCGCGGCGGCCTGCCTCGGCACCGGCCGTCGTGCGCGATCGCCGCCCCCCGGCCGAGTCGGCGTCGCCTGCTTCGTCGCGCATCTCGGCGTCGACCGCCGGCCCGCCCGAACCCTCCGCGCCTACCGGTGTTTCCGCGCCCACCGGTGTTTCCGCGTCCGCCGGTTGCTCGCGCATCAGGTGCATCAACCACTGGTTGCCGTTGGTCTGGATGAGGGCGTAGCGGCCGGTGAGCTTGCTGCCGTGGAAGCGCACGATCACCTCGTCGTCGCGCCATTTCTCGGTCTCGTAGGTGCCGGTGTCCCAGATGGTCATCTCCCCCGCGCCGTATTCGCCCTTGGGGATGACTCCGTGGAAGTGCAGGTATTCGAGGGGATGGTCCTCGGTGTGCACGGCGAGACGGTTCTGTTTCGGGGTGGTGGGCGGCCCCTTGGGCACGGCCCAGGAGGCCAGCACGCCGTCGCGTTCGAGCCGCACATCCCAGTGCAGGCGGCGGGCGTGGTGTTCCTGGACGACGAAGCGGTTGTCGGCGCCGGGACTCGGCGGTTCGGCGGGCACCGGTTCGGGGGTGCGGGCCGGGTCGCGCATCGAGCGATACTTGGCGAGCGCGTCGGCCCCACCGGGCAGGGCGTCGGCACCGCGGCGCGACAGCGGCGGATCGAGGTCGGCGAGCAGGTCGCCGTCGTCGCGCCAGCGCGCGAGGACCTCGTCGAAGCGCAGGTGGCGCAGGGTGGCGGCGTCCTCGATCTCGGCCCAGGTGCGCGGGGCGGCGGCGTTGGGTTCGGCGCGGCCGCGCAACGAGTAGGGGGCGATGGTGGTCTTGGCCGGATTGTTCTGGCTCCAGTCGAGAAACACCTTGCCGCGGCGCACCGCCTTGGCCATCGTCGCCGTCACCAGGTCGGGCCGCAGCTTCTCCAGATTGGTCGCCACCTGTTTGGCGACCGTGGACGCGCCGCCCGGGCTCAGCACCCGGTCCAGCGGCACGTAGAGGTGAATGCCCTTGCTGCCGCTGGTCACCGGGAAGGCGTGCATGCCGATGCCCTCGATCATGTCCCGCACGGCCAACGCCACTTCGGCGCATTCGGGCAGGCCGACGCCCGGCCCCGGATCGAGATCGAACACGATGCGGGTCGCCGGGCCCATCGCGGCACCGTCGAAACGCCATTGCGGCACATGGACTTCCAACGACGCCTGCTGCCCGATCCACGCCAGCCCCGCCTCGGAATCGATCAGCGGGTAGGCGACGCGACGGTCGGAATGCTCGAGCACCCGCCGCTCGAGCCACGGCGGCGCGTGCTCGGCGAGGTTCTTCTCGAAGAAGGACGGCGCCTCGACACCGTTGGGCCAGCGCTTGCGAGTGACCGGGCGCCCGGCGATGTGCGGCAGCATCGCCTCGGCGATGGCCGTGTAATAGGCGATCACCTCGCCCTTGGTGGTTCCGGTGGCCGGGTAGAGGACCTTGTCGAGGTTGCTCAGCTCCACCTCGACCGGTGGCCTGCCCGCCCCGCCGTCGAACGCTCTGCGCGACGCCATGTCCTGGCCTCCGCGACGCCGGCCGGCCGCGGGGACCGGCCGGTGTCGCGTTCGGTCATGCGTGCGGGTTGTGCCCGGGCTGCTCGGGCGGGACCACCTTCTTGGCGGCCTGCTTACCCTTCTCGATCTTGTCCGAGTACTTGCCCTGGGTCTTCTGATCCAGGAAAGTGCCCGCCTTGTCGACGGCCTGGTTGATCTTGTCGGAGTTCTTGGCCGCCGCCTCCTTGCCCTTGCCGATCAGGCCCTTGAGGTTGTCCGCGAAACTCATCGCCATCGTTCCTTTCCACTACCGAGGTGCCGACCACCGAAGCGCCGACTGCTGAAGTGCCGGGAGGAACCGACAGGTCAACCTACATTCTCCCACCAGGGATCCGGTTCCGCCGCGCCCGCGGGCAGCACCCGCTGGCCCGGTTTGGGCACCGCCACCCGGGTACCCGCCGCCCGCGCCGCCGACACCATCCGGCGCACCGGCTCCGACCACCCGTGGAAGGCCAGATTGAAGGTGGCCCAGTGGATCGGCACGAGCATGCCGTGCCCGGCGTCGCCGACACACAGGTCGGCGTGCGCACGCACCGCCTCCTCGGGATTCATGTGCACATCGGTCCAGTGCTCGTCGTAGGCGCCGATGGGCAGCAGTGTGAGGTCGAACGGGCCCAGCGCCGCGCCCGCCTCGGCGAAGGCCTTGGTGTAGCCGGTGTCACCGCCGAAATACACCCGCCGGGTCGGGCCGACGATCGACCACGACGCCCACAGCGTGGTGTTGCGCACCAGCCCGCGGCCGGAGAAGTGCCTGGCCTCGGTGCAGGTGAGCACCAGGTCACCACCGTCACGGGCACGACCGAGCGCCTGCATCGACACCGAAGCGCCCCAGCCCAACTCGACGATCCGGTCCTCGGGCACCCCCCAGTGCCGCAGATGCGCACCGATGCCGACCGGCACCACGAACGGCGCGGACTGCGCGGCGAGCAGCGCCCGGACGGTCTCCTTGTCGAGGTGGTCGTAGTGGTCGTGGGAGATGAGCACCGCGTCCAGCTCGGGCAGCGCGGAGAGCGGCTCCGGCACCGGGTGCAACCGGACCGGGCCGACCAGGGTCGACGGCGACACCCGCTCACTCCACACCGGATCGGTGAGCACCCGGTAACCGTCCACCTCGACGAGCGTGGTGGCGTGGCCGTACCAGGTGACGGCGAGATCGCCGGGCTCGGCCGGGGTTTCGGGCCGCACCACCGGGATCGGGCCGCGCGGATGCCCGGCCTTGCGTTTGGTCCACGCCGAGACGACCAGCGCCGCAACCGAACCCGTCTCGAACTGGACGCTCGGCTCGGTGTTGTGGAAGCGACCGCCGCGATAGTTGGCGAGGCTGCGGGCGGACGGCCGGATCGTCGACATCGACGCGCCGAGCGCCGAGGGGATACCCCAGGCGGCGCGCACCGCCCAGGCGGCACCCGCCGCGACGGCGGCCAGCAGGAGCGGTTTGCCGACGCGCATCATTTCCCCACGAACTTCGCGGTGCGCTTCTCTTCCCTGGCCAGCCTGCCCTCTTTGGCGTCGTCGCTGGTCCAGGCGGCCTGCAGCGCCTCGCGCTGCTGCACGGTCTCCGGATCGCGGGTGCCGTCGTCGTTGAGCACGAGCTTCATGTGCCGCAGCGACAGCGGCGCCAGTTCCGCGATCGACTTCGCCCACGCCTGCGCGTCCGCCAGGGTGCCGATGCGGTTGGCGAAACCGAAGGCGTAGCAGTCGCTCGCCGAGATCGGTTCGGCCCCGAGCAGCAGGGTCCGGGCCGGGCCGCCGCCGATCAGGGCCGCCAGCCTGCGCATCGTCCAGCGATCCACCGAGATGCCCAGCTTCGCGGCGGGGATGGCGATGTAGGAGTCCGGCGCGAGTACCCGCAGGTCCGAGGCCAGCGCGAGCTGCACGCCCGCGCCGAGCGCGGCCCCGTGGATCGCCGAGATCACCGGCACCGGCGCCGATTCGATGGTGTGCAGCATGTCCATCAGCGCGGCGAGGAACGACTCGGAGTAGACACCCGACAGATCGGCGCCGGCGCTGAAGACCGGACCGCGGCCGGTCAGCACGATCACCCTCGCCTCCTCCGCGACGGCCGTCAGCACCGCCTCGCGCAACCGCCCGACGAGCTCCTCGTTGAGCGCGTTGCGTCGCTCCTCGCGTCGCAGTTCGATGGTGACGACGTCACCATCGCGGCTGACTCCGAGCATGCATCCTCCCCAACTGGCCGTTCGTGTGGATGTCTTCACTCTGCCACAGCCCACCGGCGGTGACCGGGAAGCCGATACCATCGACTGTTGTGCCGAGCGACTACGACATCCTGGTGATCGGTGCTGGTCAGGCCGGGCTGTCGGCCGCCTATCACCTGCGCAGGCTCGGCCTGGTCCCCGAGCGCGACTTCCTCGTCGTCGATCACGCCGACGGGCCGGGCGGCGCGTGGCGGCACCGCTGGCCCTCGCTCACGCTCAGCACCGTCAACGGGGTGCACGACCTGCCCGGCATGTCCTTCGCCGAGACGCTGCCGCCCGGTTCGGCGAACGCCCAGGCGGCCACCGCCGTGCCGCACTATTACGAGCTCTACGAAAAGCGCTTCGACCTGCGCGTGCACCGTCCGGTCTCGGTGCGGGTGGTCTGTGACCGCACCGCCGACGGCACCCGCTGCGACGGCCGTGGCGAGGTGCTGCACGCCGAGACCGACACCGCGGGCACGCTGCGGGTACGCGGGCTGATCAACGGCACCGGCACCTGGGAGCGCCCCTTCGTGCCCCGCTATCGCGGGCAGGAGACCTTCACCGGCAGGCAGCTGCACACCCACGACTACCACGACGCCGCCGAGTTCACGGGCAAACATGTCGTGGTGGTCGGCGGCGGGATCTCGGCCGTGCAGTTGCTCGACGAGATATCCCAGGTGACCAGCACCACCTGGGTGACCCGCCGCGAGCCGGTGTTCCGGGAGGGCGAGTTCACCCCGGAGGCGGGCCGCGCGGCGGTCGCCCAGGTGGAGGACCGGGTCCGGCGCGGGCTGCCGCCCGGCTCGGTCGTCTCGGTGACCGGGCTGCTGTGGAACGACCGGCTACGCGCCGCCCAGCGCCGGGGCGCACTCGCCCGGCGCCCGATGTTCGACCACATCGAGCCCGACGGCGTGCGCTGGGCCGACGGCAGCTTCCAGCACGCCGACGTGATCCTGTGGGCCACCGGATTCCGCAGCGCCCTCGATCATCTCGCACCGCTGCGGTTGCGCGGGCCGGGCGGCGGCATCACCATGACCGGGCGGCTGAGCACCCAGGTGGCGGCCGACCCACGCATTCACCTCATCGGTTACGGGCCCTCGGCGAGCACGATCGGCGCCAACCGGGCGGGCCGGGCGGCCGCCGTCGAGCTGACGGCCCATCTCGGGATCGCGCGGCTCACAGACCCGCGCTGAAGGTGTCCGGGTCGGGGCCGATGCGGCCGCCCCGGTCCAGACCGTCGATCGCCGCCATCTGCTCGCGGGTGAGTTCGAAGCCGAACACGTCGAAGTTGGCCTCGATGCGGGCGGGCGTGACCGACTTGGGGATCACGACGTTGCCCAACTGCAGGTGCCAGCGGATGATCACCTGCGCCGGGGTGCGGCCCACCTCCTGCGCGATGCGGGTGATGGTGGCGTCCTCCAGCAGGGTGCCCTGCCCCAGCGGGCTCCACGCCTCGGTCGCGATCGCGTTCTCGGCGTGGAATTCGCGCAGCTCGCGCTGGGCCAGCGCCGGATGCAGCTCGATCTGGTTGACCGCGGGGATCTCGCCGGTCTCGGCGATCAGGGTGCGCAGGTTGTCCACGGTGAAATTGGACACGCCGATCGAGCGCACCCGGCCCTGCCGCTTGAGCTCCTGGAAGGCACGGAACGTGTCGACGAACTTGCCCGCGGCGGCGACCGGCCAGTGGATCAGGTACAGATCCAGGTAGTCCAGACCCAGCTTGGACATGCTGTCGTCGAACGCGCGCAGGGTGGAGTCGTAGCCCTGCTCGGAGTTCCACAGCTTGGTGGTGACATAGACCTCGTCGCGCGGCAGTCCGAACGCGCGGATCGCGCGGCCGGTGCCCTCCTCGTTGCCGTACACCGCCGCGGTGTCGATGCTGCGATACCCGGCCCGCAAGGCCGTGGTGACCACGTCGAACACGTCGTCGGGTGGCACCTGGAACACGCCGAACCCGAGCTGGGGGATGACGTTGCCGTCGTTGAGCACGATCGACGGCACGGCGGAGGTCTCGCTGCGGAAGGTCACGTTCCGACCGTAGAAGTGCGCGGCCGAACCGTCAACGACGCTTACGGGCGTGTTCGGTCACGGGCGGGGGCTGCCGAGGCGGCGATACCGCAGGTGACGGGTCCGGCGGCGCTCGTCGGCGGGCTGCGCGCGCAGCCGCGCCAGCTCGTCGGCGACGGCGGCGACCATGCGGCGGGCGAAGTCGACCGGTTCGTCGGCGGCGTCGGGACGCTCCGGCACGATCCGGTCCACCACGCCGTCCGCGCACAGGTCGGCGGCGCCGATGCGCTGGGCGTCGGCCAGCTCCGGGGCGTGCGCGGTGTCACGGTGGACGATGGCGCTGGCGCCCTCCGGCGGCAGCGGCGCCAGCCAGGCGTGGGTGGCGGCCAGCACCCGATCGGCGGGCAGCAGCGCCAGCGCGCCACCGCCGGTGCCCTGGCCGAGCAACACCGACACCGTCGGGGTGTCCAGGGTGACCAGGTCGGAGATGCACCGGGCGATCTCCGGCGCCAGGCCCCGCTCCTCGGCCTCCTTCGACAGCGCGGCACCCACCGTGTCGATCACCGACACCAGCGGCAACCGCAGCTCCTGCGCCAGCGCCATCCCGCGCCGCGCCTCCCGCAGCGCCGCCGGGCCCATCGTCTGCTCGCCGCGCTGGCCCGCGCGATCGTGACCGAAGACCACGCACGGCTGGCCACGGAACCGGGCCAGCGCCAGCAGGGTGGTCCGATCCGACTCGCCCTGACCGGTGCCGCTGAGCGGAACCCGTTGGGTGACATGGCGAAGCAGCTCGCGCACACCGGGACGATCGGGGCGTCGGGAGATCAACACCGACTGCCAGGTGGGAGAACCGGCGGTGGCTGCTTCCGGCCCCGGAGTGCCGGCCGAATCGCCGTCCGCCGTGGCCTGCTCGGCGGCGGTCGGCGGACCGACCACCGGCGGCGGGGCGGGCTGATCCGGTAGGACGACGCCGCTGCACACGCTGAGCGCGCGGTGGGCGATGCGCCGGAAGACGCGGACCGGCAGGACACCGTCGATGACGCCGTGCCGGTACAGGTTCTCCGCGGTCTGCACGCCCTCGGGAAAGTCCTTGCCGTACAACGCCTGATACACCCGCGGACCGAGGAAGCCGATCATCGCGCCCGGCTCGGCGAAGGTCATGTGCCCGAGCGAGCCCCACGAGGCGAACACGCCACCCATCGTCGGATTGCGCAGATACACCAGGTACGGATGCCCGGCGGCCTTGTGCGCGGCGACCGCGCCCGCGATCTTGACCATCTGCACGAAGGCGATGGTGCCCTCCTGCATGCGGGTGCCGCCGGAGGTCGGCGACGCGAGCAGCGGCAACCCGAGCTCGGTGGCGCGCTCGACCGCGGCGACGATCCGCTCGGCGGCGGCCACCCCGATCGAACCGGCGAGAAAGCCGAACTCGCAGGCGATCACGGCCACCCGGCGCCCGCGCAGCAACCCCTCACCGGTGAGCACCGCCTCGTCGGTACCCGCCGCGTCCGCCGCCGCGCGCAGCTCGTCGCGATAGCGCGGGGACGCGGCCACCGTCACCGGTGGCCGGTCCCAGCTCACGAACGACTCCGCGTCGAGCAGCTGCCCGACCAACTCCCGCGCCGAGATCCGCATGGCGCGAGCGTATCCGGCCGGTCTCAGTAGCCCTGCATCACCTTGCGCAGCGCGTACTCGGTCAGCGACACCAGCGCCTGCTTGGCGGGCTCCCGGCGCCGCGCGTCGATCGACAGGATCGGCACGTCGGCGGAGACCGCCAGCGCCTGCCGGATGTCCTCGATCGGGTAGCGCGGGGCGTCGTCGAACTCGTTGAGCGCCACCAGGAACGGCAGGTTGCGGGCTTCGAAGTAGTCGACGGCCGCGAAGCTGTCCTCCAGTCGGCGGGTGTCGACGAGCACCACGGCGCCGATGGCGCCGCGGATCAGGTCGTCCCACATGAACCAGAATCGGTACTGACCTGGGGTACCGAACAGGTACAGCACCAGGTCGTCCGCGAGGCTGATCCGGCCGAAGTCCATCGCCACCGTGGTGGTCGACTTCATCGGGATGCCGGTCAGGTTGTCGATGCCGGCACTGGCGTTGGTGACCAGTGCTTCGGTGCGCAGCGGAACGATCTCCGAGACAGCACCGACCAACGTGGTCTTACCGACACCGAAGCCGCCGGCGACCACGATCTTGGCCGACGTCGGCTTGCTGGTGCGGGTATCGACCTGCGCCGTCGAATCAAATACGCCGGAGTCCACTGAGAACCCTTTCGATCAACTCGCGACGTTCATCGTCGCTGGAATCCTCTTTCAATGTCGCCGAAACGCGCACGTGCCCGGCATCGATCAGGTCGGCGACGAGTACACGCGCCACCCCGATCGGTATCCCGAGCCGTGCCGCCACTTCCGCGACGGACGGCGATTCTCTGCACAACTCCACGATCGACGTCTCGATGTTGGTCAGCTCGAACTGCCGCTCCAACGCGACCGGCTGTGATGCGACGAGGGCCTCGAGCGCCAACTCCACCTTGGGCCTGGTGCGACCCGCGGTCAGTGAGTACGGGCGCACGAGGCTCGGCTCGGCACTCCCTACGCGGTGATCTTCTATGTCCATCCGACCATCAGGAACCCATCGTGACGCGTGGCGTGGCCTGGACCGTCTGGCCAACCCGCTCGACCAACAGCGCCATTTCGTAGCCGACCTGTCCGATGTCGCAGGACGTGTTGGTCAGCACCGCGAGGTAGGAGCCGTCGCCCACCGCCATCAGCAGCAGGTAACCGTGCTCCATCTCGACCACCGACTGCAGGACGGTGCCGCCCTCGAACAGGTTCGAGACACCGACGGAGAGGCTGGCCAGACCGGCGGTGACCGCCGAGAGTTGTTCGGCACGATCGACGGGCAGCTGGGCGCTCGCGGCCATCAACAGGCCGTCAGCCGAGACCAGGACGGCATGAGCTACGCCAGGAACCTCGTTGGCGAAGTTCGAAACCAGCCAATCCAGCTGACGGTTCGTACCACCTAGATCGGGGTTCATCGGTCTCCTTTGTCTCCGGTTAGGTTCATTGCTCTCATTGCGCGGCCATCCCGGACGCCCTTCTGGTGACGACTCAAGCTGGACCTGATCGATTCCGGATCACGGCGAGGTGCCCGATCCGCGGCGCCGCTCACGGCGCCGGGGACTAGCCTCCCGCCCGGATCGCGTTGCGGCAAGCCCGCAGCGGTCTTTTTCTCGGCTTGGGCCTCACTCGCGCGCCGCGCCGCCTGCCAGCCTTCGTCACCGGGGGACTCGAAGGAGGCCGCGACCTGGGACCGGTCCGGGTTCGGATCGGCCAGCCACGCCGACATCATCTCGGCGAAGATCGGGCTGTCCATCGACGACCCCGGCTCGACCGCGGGCTGCAACCGGGTCTGGAAGAACGACGCGGTCTTGGCGGGGTTGGACTTGTAGCTGTGCTTGCCGGGATCGCGCGCGGGGGCGGATTCGGACGCACCGTCACCGGCCTCGGTGCCGGAATCGCGCTGTGCGAGACCCACTCCGGGCGGCACCTCGCCGAGCGGCTGATGCCGCGCACCCGGATCACGTTGCGGCAGACCGGTACCGGGCGCGGGACGGCTCGGTTCGGGCGCGCGCTGCGGGAGCCCGTTGGCGCCGCTCTCGCGCTCGGGTAGGCCGCTGTCCCGCTGGGGTAGACCGCCACGCTGCGGGAGCCCGTTGGCGCCCCGCTGGGGCAGACCGGTCGAGTTCGGCCCGCCCTCGCCCGCGGCCGGAGCACCGGGCGCGCGCTGCGGCAGGCCGGTGGCACCGTTGTCCCGCGGCGGCAGACCGGTGGCGCCACCCTCGCGTTGCGGCAGGCCGGGCGCGCCGCCGTCACGCGGGGCCAGACCGGCGGCCCCCTCCTCGCGCTGCGGGAGACCACCCGGCGCGGCACCGCGCTGCGGCAGGCCGTTCGGGCCCGCTTCACGCTGCGGCAGACCGGAGGGGCCGCCGTCGCGCGGCGGGAGACCGCCCGCCGGGGCACCGCGCTGCGGCAAGCCGTTCGGACCCGCCTCACGCTGCGGCAGACCGGAGGGGCCGCCCTCACGCGGCGGGAGACCCGCGGCCCCGCCCTCGCGGTGCATGCCGGTAGCGCCCGGCTCCCGCTGCGGCAGGCCCGGGGTGGCACCCGGCTGACGCTGCGGCAGGCCGTTGCCGCCCGGACGCGCCGGACCGGATTCCCGCTGGGGCAGACCGGTGGCGGCGGACCCGCGGGCGGCGTCGGGCTCCGGGGCGCCGTTGGCGCCGGGCTCGCGGTGCGGCAGGCCACCCGCGGTGGGCGCGGGCGCACCGTTACCGCCCGGCTGACGCTGCGGCAGGCCGCCCGCCTCGGGCTGCGGCGCACCGCTGGCACCCGGCTGACGCTGCGGCAGGCCACCGCCCGCGCCGGGCTGCGGCACCCCGTTGGCGCCGGGCTCACGCTGCGGCAGACCGCCGGGTGTGGTGCCCGCGGGGCCGGCCGTGCCGGGCGTCGCGGGCGGCGTGACGGACGGCCGTGCCGTGCCGGGCGTCGCGGGCGGCGTGACCGATGGCCGTTGCGCGGCGGCCGGACCGCCGGTGGCGAGATTGCGCTTGGGCAGGCTGGCGGCGGCGAGCTTGCCGCGCTGCGGCCCGTTCGCCTGGGCCGCGGCGCTCGACTCGCGCAGGCTCGCCGAACCCTCCTGGCGCAGCCCGCCCGCCATCGCCGAACCCGGCTGACGCTGCGGCAGGCCGCCGGGGCCGGTGGGCGCGGGTGCGGGCGGAGTGAGCGGACCGGAGCCGGTCTGGATGGGACCGCTGACACCCGGGTCGACGGTGACCATCATGTTGCCCGCCGACGTGCGGGTGATCGCGCGCGTCTGCATGGACGGGGTCGGATGCTGCGGGTTCGGCTGCACCGGCGCGGCCTTGACGACCGCCTGCGGACCGGAGGCCTGGCCGGCGGGCACGATCAGGCCGACCGGGACGTGCACGGTCACCGTGACACCCGGATCGCGCGCGGTGTCGAAGGTCGGGCGCAGCCGCACGGTCAGACCGTGCCGCTCGGCCAGCCGGCCGACGACGAACAGGCCCATGTGGCGGGCGGTGTCCGGACCGGGCTCGGCGGTCTGCTCGAGCTTGCGGTTGATCTCGGCCATCTCCGCGGGCGGCATGCCGATGCCCCGGTCGGCGACCTCGATGAGCAGACCCTGGTCGTGCGCCTGCGCGAAGGTGAACTTCACGTCCGTCTCGGGCGGCGAGGCGCGCAGCGCGTTGTCCAGCAGCTCGGCGAACAGGTGGGCCAGGTCGGAGGCCGCTGGCTCCTTGAGCGCACCGCGCGGGGTGGCGCCCAGCTTGACGCGCTCGTAGTCCTCGACCTCGGAGATGGCCGCGCGCAGCACGTCGCCGATCTCGACCGGCGCCGACTTGGCGCGGCGCTGTTTGGTGCCCGCCAGGATGAGCAGGTTGTCGCCGTTGCGGCGCATGCGGGCGGCGAGGTGGTCCAGCCGGAAGAGGTTCTCCAGCAGGCGGGGGTCCTTCTCGTCGTACTCCATCGCCTCGATGAGGCTGAGCTGATGGTCGACCAGCGACTTGGAGCGGCGCGCCAGCGTCTCGAACATGTCGTTGACCTGGGAGCGCATCTGCGCCTGATCGGAGGCCAGGCGCAGCGCCTGGCCGTGGATGTCGTCGATGGCGCGGGCCAGCTGGCCGATCTCCTCGGTGCTGCGGATCGGCATCGGCTCCAGCGGCACGTCCTCCGGGGAGGCGCCGTTGCGCAGCTGCGCGACCTCGTGCGGCAGGTCGCTCTCGGCGACGCGCAGGGCGGCCAGGCGCAGCCGGTGCAGCGGCACGATCATCGAGCGCGCCACGAACACGGCAAGCAGCAGCGCGGCCAGGATGGTCGCGATGACGACGGCGGTGTAGGTCCAGGCGTCGCGGTTGGCCCGGCCCGCCAGGTTGTCCATCGCGCTGTCGATGTCCTTGGTGGCCTTGGCGACCACGCGTTCGTAGACGTCGACGCTGGTGGTGAGGGAGTTCTTCAGCTCGCCGAGCGGCAGCCTGCCCGCCTGGGCCTCGGGGCTGTTGATGAGCGAGAGCCGGGTGTCCACGCCGGCGCGCAGGTCGGCGATGGCGGAGTCACCGTCGGGGAAGCGGTGCGCGAGGACGTTGAGCAACTGACGCTCGGTTTCCGAGGCGGTGGTGAAGGTCTGCACACCGGCCTTGAAGTCGTGCAGCACCTCGTTGAAGGCGGCCAGCTCGGCGACCAGCGTGGCGCGGGTGTTGAGCGAGTCGACCAGGCGCAGCTTGGCCGCGTCCATGGCCGGGTCGCTGACCTGCGACACCGTGCTCTCGACGATGCTGACGCTCTCGTTGCGGATCCGGTCGATCCCGCCCAGTGCGTCGGTGGGCTGCGCCGCGGCCTTACCCCTGGCCAGGATGGCCCTGGCCTCGGTGATCATGGTCTCCAGCGACGCCTCGGCCTTGCTGTGCCCGCGCAGCTTGGCGCCGGCGTCCTGGGCCGTGGTGATGGCCTGGTCGAGCTGGCTGAGGTCCTGGTCGGTCACCACCGACGCGCCCGGCATCAGCGACACCATCTGCGAACCGGCGACGGTGGCCGCGGCCGCGCTCAGGCCGGTGACAGCCGGAATGGCCTCGATGTTCTCGGCCACGCCCTCGAGGCGGTTGGCCTCGGTGAACTCCGAGGTGATCCTCGACACGCCGAGACCCACCGCGACAGCCAGCGGCACGGCGAGAACGGCCGTAACCTTCCAGCGCAGGTCCCAATTGCCGAGCGCCCAGCGCTTCTTGCCGGACCTTGCGGCGTCACGCATCTCCCACTCACTTTCCAAACTGGCCCCATCCACGCGCCATCAGCGAACCTCCACAATCGCACTGGCTCGACGGGTGGAGCTGGCCGAGAACTGCGGCTGGCCGAGAAATTGCGTCTACGACGGCCGAAATAAGTGACATCAGATTCTAACGGATCAATAACAGCTTGGGCGACATCAGGTAGCGCCACGGGACTTGACCTGCCCGTTCCGGGCAAAACCAAAGGTCGCGGCGCCCACCCGGGCGTCGCGTGAAGTCTGCCACAATCACACAGATCTATCGAGGCGGGATCGAAGCGAGGGCTAGGGAGTCACGGGAGTTGAACGCGAAGCACGAGTACCGACCGGTCTATCAGACCAGCTTGGTCGACCCCGCCGAGTTCTGGACCACCGCGGCCGAGGCCATCGACTGGGACGTCCCGCCCACCCAGATCGTCGATCCCGCGGCCAAGCCCGCGGCCCGCTGGTTCCCCGACGCCCAGCTCAACACCTCGGTCAACGCCCTCGACCGTCACCTCGCCGAGCGCGCCGATCAACCCGCCCTGATCTACGACTCCGCCATGACCGGCGCCAAGGGCGTCTACACCTACGCCCAGCTGCTCGACGAGGTCGCCACCTTCGCGGGCGCCATGCAGCGGCTCGGGGTGGCACGCGGCGACCGGGTGGTGATCTACCTGCCGATGATCCCCGAGGCGGTGATCGCCATGCTGGCCTGCGCCCGCATCGGCGCGGTGCATTCGGTGGTGTTCGGCGGCTTCGCCGCGCCCGAGCTCGCGGCCCGCATCGACGACGCCGAACCGGTGCTGATCGTCACCGCCGCGGGCGGCCTGGAACCCAACCGCAAGATCGAGTACCCGCCGATCGTGGCGCGCGCGCTCGGGCTCGCGCAGACCGCCGCGCCGCGCCACGTCATCGTCAAGCAGCGCCCGGTCCACTTCTCCCCCGACTTCCCGCCCGCCGAGACCGCGGCGCAGTGGCTGGACTGGGACGACGCCGTGCGCGACGCGCCGAAGGCCGAGCCGGTGCCGGTGGCGGCGACCGATCCGCTCTACATCCTCTACACCTCCGGCACCACCGGGAAGCCGAAGGGCGTGGTCCGCGACAACGGCGGGCACGCGGTGGCGCTGGCCTGGTCGATGCGCAACATCTACGACGTGGGCCCGGGCCAGGTGATGTGGGCCGCCTCCGACGTCGGCTGGGTCGTCGGGCACTCCTACATCGTCTACGCGCCACTGCTGGTCGGCGCGACCACGCTGCTCTACGAGGGCAAGCCGGTGGGCACCCCGGACGCGGGCGCGTTCTGGCGGATCGTCGCCGAATACCGGGTGCGGGTGCTGTTCACCGCGCCGACCGCGCTGCGCGCCATCCGCAAGGCCGACGGCGAGGCCAAGCTGGCCCGCAACCACGACCTGTCCTCGCTGCGCGCGCTGTTCTGCGCGGGCGAACGCCTCGACCCGGCCACCTACGAGTGGGCGCGCGGCACGCTGCTGGCCGAGCGGCCGGACTGCCCCGTGGTGGACCACTGGTGGCAGACCGAGACCGGCTGGCCGATCTGCGCGAATCTGCTCGGGTTGCAGGAACTGCCGGTCAAGCCGGGGTCCGCGTCGGTGCCGGTGCCGGGCTACCGGCTGCGCGTCCTCGACGCCGAGGGCAATCCGGTGCCCGCGGGCACCGAGGGCAACATCGTCATCGGACTGCCGATGCCACCGGGCACCCTCACCGGGCTCTGGCACGACGACACCCGGTTCGCCCGCTCCTACATGTCGGCCTTCCCTGGGCACTACGCCACCGGTGACTCCGGCTATTTCGACGAGGACGGCTACCTGTTCGTGCTCGGCCGCAGCGACGACGTGATCAACATGGCCGGGCACCGGCTCTCGGCGGGCAGCATCGAGGCCGCGATCTCCGGGCACGCGGCGGTGGCCGAATGCGCGGTGATCGGCCTGCCCGACGAGCTGAAGGGGCAGAAGCCCATCGCCTACGTGGTGCTCAAGGAAGGTGTGGAGGTCGATCCGGCCACCCTGCGCGACGAGCTGATCGCGCGGGTGCGCGATCAGGTCGGCGCGATCGCCGCCCTGCACGACGCGGTGATCGTGGCCGGGCTGCCCAAGACCCGCTCGGGCAAGATCCTGCGCAAGACGATCCGGCAGATCAGCGCGGGCGAGCAGGTGGAGGTGCCCTCGACCATCGAGGACCCGGCGGTGCTCGCGGCGCTGGAGGACCAGATCCTCACCACCAGGGCCGATGCCGCCGAGGCGGCGGGCGAGGCGCCCGACACCGACGGCGCGCTCGGCGCGTCCGATCCGGCGGCCCGGCCCTGAGCCGGCCCGACGCCTCCGCAGCGTCGACCGCGCCTCCTCAGAGTTTCCTCACCGAACCCTTATCGGACTGCCAAAGACCGCCCATAGCGTCGGGGTCGCTTCACAGAAACACCCCGAAAGATCTGGAGGCACCATCCGATGAATCGTTTCCGCACCCGTACCCGCCTGGCCGCGCTCACCGCGGGCGCCGCCGCGAGCGCCGCGGTGCTGCTCGGCACCGGCGTGGCCGCGGCAGGCCCGCTGGAGTCGGCCGAGCCGCTGCTGAGCACCGACTGCACCTTCGCCCAGGTCGACGCGGCCCTGCACGCCGAGGCGCCGGAACTGGCGGCCATGCTCGACGCCTATCCCGCGCAGAAGGCCGAACTGCAGCGGCGCTTCGACCAGCCGGTCGAGCAGCGCCGGGCCGACTTCCAGATGCTGATCGAGCAGAACCCGGACCTGGCGGCGCAGGCGGAGAGCGATCCGCGGGCCGCCCAGCTGAGCCAGGCACTCGCCGCGGTCGCGGCGACCTGTCACAACTACTGATCGTCGGGTCGCCGGGGTGAACGTGGCTCCGGCGGCAGAATGGGTGGGGTGAGCACCTCCCCCACCCCGACCGTCCTCGTCGTCGACGACGACGAGGACGTGCTCGCCTCGGTCGAACGCGGGCTGCGCCTGTCCGGCTTCCACGTGCTGGTCGCACGGGACGGCGCGGCCGCGTTGCGCAGCGTCAACGCCGACTGCCCCGACGCCGTCGTGCTGGACATGAACATGCCGGTGCTCGACGGCGCCGGGGTGGTCACGGCGTTGCGGGCCCTCGGCAACGACGTCCCGATCTGCGTGCTCAGCGCCCGCGCCTCGGTCGACGACCGCATCTCCGGCCTGGAATCCGGCGCCGACGACTACCTGGTGAAGCCGTTCGTGCTCGCCGAACTGGTGGCCCGGATCAAGGCGCTGCTCCGCCGCCGCACCGACGCGCCCGCCGCGGCCGCCACCCCCGGCGCGATCACGGTCGGTCCGCTCGAGGTCGACGAGGCGGGCTACCGGGCGCTGCTGCACGGCCGGGAGATCGAGCTGACCAAGCGGGAATTCGAGTTGCTGTCCACGCTCGCGCGCAACGCGGGCGTGGTGTTGAGCCGGGAACGGCTGCTGGAGCTGGTGTGGGGCTACGACTTCGCCGCCGACACGAACGTGGTGGACGTGTTCGTGGGCTACCTGCGCCGCAAGCTGGAGGCCGACGGCACGCCCCGGCTGCTGCACACCATCCGTGGCGTCGGGTTCGTGCTGCGGGCACCGAAATGAGCGCGCCGCGCCCGAAAGCCCGACGGCGGCGGACGTTCTCGCTGCGCACCCGGGTGGCGGGCGCGGCGGCCGCGGGCGCGGTCATCATCGTCACGCTGCTCAGCGCGGTGGCGGTGCGCGCCATCGAACGGATCAATCTGCAGCAGAGCGACCAGCAGTTGACGGTCGCCTCGCGGCTGGTGCTGATCGACCCGGTGATCGCCGTCGGCGTGCTCGGGCTCACCGGGCTCAACGACGACATGGCCGTCACCGTGCGCGACGGCGGGGCGGTGGTGGCCAGCAGCCCGGTGCGGTTGCCCGATCTGCCGACCGGCTCGCGCACGGTCACCGTGTCCGGGACGCAGTACCGGGTGCTGACCACGACCGAGAACCAGCCGGCGGGACGCACCGTCTCCCTCGGCATTCCGGCCGACGAGGCCGCCCGGGTGACCGCCGAACAGCAGCGCTGGGTGCTCGGCGGCGCGCTGCTCGCGGTCGCGGCGGCGGGCGCGCTCGGCTGGCTGCTGGCCGGGCGGGCCGTGCGGCCGATCGTCGACCTCACCGAGCAGGTCGGTGCCCGCAGCGCCTTCGGGGCGGATGACGCGCGCCCGCCGGTGGACGGTTCGGGGGTGCGCGAGTCCGAGCAGCTGGCCGAGGCGGTGAACACCATGCTCGCGCGGGTGGACCAGGCCCAGGCCGAGACCGCGGCGGCGCTGGCGACCGCGCGTGACTTCGCCGCGGTCTCGGCCCACGAACTGCGCACCCCGCTGACCGCCATGCGTACCGACCTCGAGGTGCTGCGCACCCTGGACCTGAACGAGGAGCAGCGCGCGGAGATCCTGGCCGACCTGCAACGCAGCCAGGGCCGGGTGGAATCGACGCTGGCCGCCCTGGAACGACTCGCCACCGGCGACCTGACCCACGCGCGCGACCACGTCGACACCGACGTCGGCGAACTGTGCGATCAGGCGGCGCACGACGCCATGCGGCACTTCCCCGGCCTGACCGTGCGCATCGACACCGACGCCGACCTGGTGACCCGCGGTCTCCCGGCCGGGCTGCGGCTCGCGGTGGACAACGCGCTGGCCAACTCGGTCAAGCACGGCGGGGCCACCGAGGCGGTGGTCTCGGCTCACCGCGGCGCCGACGGCGGCATCGTGATCGCCGTCGACGACAACGGCCGCGGTATCCCCACCGACGAACGCGAGTTGGTGTTCCGCCGCTTCTTCCGCGGCAGCCAGGCCAGCAAGGGCGGGTCCGGTCTCGGGTTGGCACTGGTCGCCCAGCAGGCCCAATTGCACGGCGGACGGGCGTATTTCGACGACAGCCCGCTCGGCGGTGCGCGGTTGGTGCTGGAATTGCCGCAACCCGACCGCAATTCCGATCAGCACATCGATTCCGCCGGATTGCGTTCGCACTGAGGATTTCCCGGCGCCGACTGCGCCGGCCAGCCGGGTGAGCCTCAGAGAACTCTCAGAGAAATCCCATGGCGGCGAATATCTCTCGCCCTAGGGTCGAAATCCGTGAGCAGACTTCGTGCCCGGTGGGCGGTCCTTGTCGTCGGAATTCTCGCCGCCGGGGCGGTCGGCGCGGTCGCGTGTACCCGCACCGATCCGCCGCCGACCGGCATCGCCCTGGTCGACACCGATACCGGCCCGACGGGCGCCCGCATCGCGCAGTCGCTGACCAAGGACGGCGGCGGATACGACTGGACCGTGGTCGAGCCCGGCGCCGCGAGCACCGCGGACTACGCCGCGGTGATCACCCTGCCCGCCGACCTGACCACCGCGATGGGCTCGCTGGCAGGCCCGCAGCCGCAGCGCGCCAAGCTCACCGTGGCCACCCACGAGGACGCCGACCCGCACCTGGTCGACGGCGCCACCGCGGTGCTCACCAAACGGATCGGCGCCACCGGCGTTGATGCCGCCCTGACCGCGGTGGCCCAGGCCCGCACCCAGCTCACCGGCGTGCAGCTGACCGCGCAACTGTTGGGGGCCGGGGTGCAGGTCGCGGCCGCAGGCGCGGACCAGTTCAACGCCGGGGCGGAGCAGATGCTCGGATTCCTCGACTTCGCGAAGTCCGGCGCGGCCCAGCTCACCTCGGCCATCGAACTGCTGAACAGCACCGTCGCGGGTGCCACCGCGCAGGCCGAGCAGCTGGCCGCCGCCCTGGACAGCACCGGGGTCACCATCGCGCAGGTCGAGCAGTCCGCCCAGGCCGTGGGCAGCGGACTGGACCAGATCCTGCCGCTGCTGCGCGGCCTGCCGTTCGCGGTCGACCCGGCGCTGGCCGACATCATCGGCAAGCTGGAGGGGCTGCGCGCGCTGGCGGGCCAGGCCGGTTCGCAGTTGACCGGGATCGGCACGCTGGTGGGCGGATCGGTGGATCCGGACACCGATCTGGGCACCCTGTTGCGCACGGTGGTCGACCGTCTCACCGCCGCGAGCGCCCAGCTCACCCAGGGTGCGGAGCTGGCCGCCGGCCTGCCGCAGCTGGCCGAGCAGGGCGGCGCGCAGTTGATCGACGCGATGGGTCAGCTCACCGGTGGGGTCGAGCAGTTGCAGACCATCGTCACCAACCTGGGCACCCAGACGGGAAAGGCGATGGACGCACTGCCGGTGCGCAGCAGCGCCCAGCAGTCCGCCATCGCCTCGGCGTTGACCGATCCGGTCGAGATCGTCCGGGAGTGACCCCGGCACGATCTCAGGGGGTTCCTGGCTCAGAGGTGGCTGATGTCGGACCAGCCCGCGACCTCGGCCGGCTTGCGCGGGCCGGGGCCGGTGTAGATGGCGGCCGGGCGGACCAGCTTGCCCAGCTGCTTCTGCTCCAGGATGTGCGCGCACCAGCCCGCGGTGCGGCCGCAGGTGAACATCGCGGGCATCATGTGCGCGGGCACCTCGGCGAAATCGAGGATGACCGCGGCCCAGAACTCGACGTTGGTCTCGATCGCGCGATCCGGGCGGCGCTCCCGCAGCTCGGCGAGCGCGGCCTGCTCGAGCGCCGCGGCCACCTCGTAGCGCGGCGCGCCGAGGCGCTGGGCGGTGGCGCGCAGCACGCGGGCGCGCGGGTCCTCGGCCCGGTACACCCGGTGGCCGAAGCCCATCAGCTTCTCCTTGCGGTCGAGGATGCCCTTGACCAGCGCGCGGGCGTCGCCGGTCTTCTCGACCTCCTCGATCATCGGGAGCACGCGGGCGGGGGCGCCGCCGTGCAGCGGGCCCGACATCGCGCCGATCGCGCCGGACAGCGAGGCCGCCACGTCGGCGCCGGTGGAGGCGATGACGCGGGCGGTGAAGGTGGAGGCGTTCATGCCGTGCTCGGCGGCGGAGACCCAGTAGGCGTCGATGGCCTCGATGTGTCGCGGGTCCGGGTCACCCTTCCAGCGGGTCATGAACCGCTCGGTGACGGTGTTGCACTCGTCGATCTTCTTCTGCGGCACGGCGGGCTGGTAGATGCCGCGCGCGGACTGCGCGACATAGGACAGCGCCATCACCGAGGCGCGCGCGAGATTCTCGCGGGCGGTCTGGTCGTCGATGTCGAGCAGCGGCTGGTAGCCCCAGATCGGCGCGAGCATGGCCAGGCCGGCCTGCACGTCGACGCGCACGTCGCCGGTGTGCACCGGCAGCGGGAACGGCTCGGCGGGCGGCAGGCCGTGACCGAACTCGCCGTCGACCAGCAGCGCCCACACATCGCCGAAGGTCACTCGGCTACCGACCAGATCCTCGATGTCGACGCCGCGGTAGCGCAGCGCGCCGCCGTCCTTGTCCGGTTCGGCGATGTCGGTGGTGAAGGCCACCACGCCCTCGAGACCGCTGACGAAATCGCTGGGTACGGTGGCCTGTCCACCGGGAACCGCGGGGCTGGTAGTCATGGTGTCGACTCTCCTTGCACTTCGGGTCGCATGAGTTCTCGCCGAGGGGGGTGGTGTTTCGCCGAGCACATGCCGATCACCAAAACCTTATCCCGCTGCTACCGCGGAGTAACGTCAGCCCCATGCGTGACCTGGACAATTCGGCGCCGCGCGCGGACCGGCCCGCCTCCGAGGCCGAGCACCGGGCGGCCCTGCGGCGGGTGGCCGCGGACCTGGCGGCCATGCGCGTCGACTACGGCGGCGTGCCCTCCGGTTCGGGCGAGGACGTCGATCTCGACGAGGCGTGGCTGGCCGGTGGCTGGGAACCGTTGCTGCGCAACTGGATCGAGCAGGCCACCGCGGTCGACATCGCCGAGCCCAACGCGATGGTGCTGGCGACCGTCGCGGTGGTGGCCGGGGTGCCCCGGCCCGCGTCCAGAACCGTACTGTGTAAAGGGCTCTCGCCCGAGGGTGTGACTTTTTACACGAACTACGACTCGGCGAAGGGCACCCAGCTGGCCGCGGTGCCCTATGCCGCGGCCACCTTCGTCTGGCCCGCGCTGGGCAGGCAGGTGCACCTGCGCGGACCGGTCGAGCGGACCTCGGCCGAGCAGACCGCGGTCTACTGGCGCTCCCGGCCGCGCGACTCCCAGCTCGGCGCCTGGGCCTCCCAGCAGTCGAGGCCGATCGACTCCCGCGCGGCGCTGGACCGGGCGTTGGCCGAGGTCACCGCCCGGTTCGCCGGGGTCGACGAGATCCCGGTGCCGCCGCACTGGGGTGGTTATCTGCTGCGGCCGGAGCAGGTGGAGTTCTGGCAGGGGCGGCGCGGGCGGCTGCACAACCGGCTGCTGGTGCGGGTCGCGGGCGAGCGGATGACGGTCGAACGGCTTCAGCCCTGATCCAGCGCGTGATATTTCCCACGGTTTCGGCCGCGGCCGGGCCGGGTACCGCTGGGCGGCGAATCCGGCGACCGGCGCCGCACCGGCCGTTCGCGCGGGTGGGCTGCCGGGGCGACGACCGACCCGGCCGACACCGCGACGCGCACCCGGGCGCGGGGCCCGCGGGGAGCGGGTCACCCCGGCCCGGCGGCGGGGCACCGGAGCCTTTCCGACATTCGGCGACATGCCGATGACCAGGCAGATCGGGCCGTGCGCCGCCACTCACCGGCCCGCGCCGCCAATTGTGCGGCCGACCAGGCGAGTTCGAGCCCGACCGGGCCCCCGACCCGCGCTCCGCACCGGGCTCCGCGTGACCACCGCGCCGAGCGACCCACGGGCGAATCGGGGGGTCGCGAACGTGCCGCGACCACCCCGCGAGGAAAATCGGCACTGCGCCCCCTCATGCCGGGCGGGCGCATGTCAGCGACTAGCGTCTAGGTAATCGCACCGCCGTGCCGACCGCACTTCGATGCCGACGGTCCTAGCCTGAGAGGGATCCTTCCGTGCCCGAGAACCACATCGACGACGCCAAGCCGGTACTGAGTTACCCGGGCGGCGAATACGCCATGACGATCACCGAGGCCACCGAGGGCAACCACGGTATCGATCTGGGCAAAATGCTGGCCAGCACCGGATACGTCACCTACGACCCGGGCTTCATGAACACCGCCCCCACCAAGTCGGCGATCACCTACATCGACGGTGAGGCGGGCATCCTGCGCTACCGCGGCTACCCGATCGAGCAGCTGGCCGACTCCTCGACCTTCATCGAGGTCAGCTACCTGCTGATCTACGGCGAGCTACCCACCCAGGCCCAGCTCGACGACTTCACCGACCGGATCCGCCGCCACACCCTGCTGCACGAGGACCTCAAGCGGTTCTTCGACGGCTTCCCGCGCAACGCGCACCCCATGCCGGTGCTCTCCTCGGCGGTCAACGCGCTGTCGGCCTACTACCAGGACTCGCTGGACCCGCGCGACCCCGAGCAGGTCGAGCTGTCCACCATCCGCCTGCTGGCCAAGCTGCCCACCATCGCGGCCTACTCCTACAAGAAGTCGGTCGGCCAGCCGTTCCTCTACCCGGACAACTCGCTGACCCTGGTGGAGAACTTCCTGCGGATGACCTTCGGTTTCCCGGCCGAGCCCTACGAGGTCGATCCCGAGGTCGCGGCCGCGCTGGACATGCTGCTGATCCTGCACGCCGATCACGAGCAGAACTGTTCCACCTCCACCGTGCGCCTGGTCGGCTCCTCGGACGCCAACCTGTTCACCTCGGTCTCCGGCGGTATCAACGCGCTGTGGGGCCCGCTGCACGGCGGCGCGAACCAGGCCGTGCTGGAGATGCTCGACGACATCAAGGCCCAGGGCGGTGACGTCAAGGAGTTCATCCGCAAGGTCAAGAACAAGGAAGACGGCGTGAAGCTGATGGGCTTCGGGCACCGCGTCTACCGCAACTACGACCCGCGCGCCGCCATCGCCAAGAAGCACGCCGACAACATCCTGCGCAAGCTGGGCGGCGACGACGAGCTGTTCGAGATCGCCCAGGCGCTGGAGGAGGCCGCGCTGACCGACGACTACTTCGTCGAGCGTCGCCTGTACCCGAACGTCGACTTCTACACCGGCGTCATCTACAAGGCGATGGGCTTCCCCACCCGGATGTTCACCGTGCTGTTCGCGATGGGCCGGCTGCCGGGCTGGATCGCGCACTGGCGCGAGATGCACAGCGAGCCGCTGAAGATCGGCCGCCCGCGACAGATCTACACCGGGTATGGTGCGCGCGACTACAGCCGGATCACCGAACGCTGAATCAATTCACATCAACTATCGAAGGGGATAGCGAATGACCAAGCCGGTAGTCGAATTCCAGGCGGGCCCGCCGCCGACCGAGCTCGTCGTCAAGGACATCATCGTCGGTGAGGGCAAGGAGGCCGTGCCCGGCGGCACCGTCGAGGTGCACTACGTGGGCGTCGAATTCGATACCGGCGAGGAATTCGACTCGTCCTGGAGCCGTGGCGAGTCGATCACCTTCCCGCTGCGCGGCCTGATCCAGGGCTGGCAGGACGGCATCCCGGGCATGAAGGTGGGCGGCCGCCGTCAGCTGACCATCCCGCCGGAGCTGGCCTACGGCCCGGCCGGGTCGGGGCACAAGCTCTCGGGCAAGACCCTGGTCTTCGTGATCGATCTGCTCAACGCCAACTGAGCCGAGCACGCCGCACGGCCCGCGCTCCCGTCCGGGGGCGCGGGCCGTCGTCGTTCAGTCCTCGGCCACCGAGGCCGCCCAGTCCACCGCCACCGACTCGCCGCGGTCGACGGTGAAGAACGCCACCCGCAGGTGCTTGCCCAGGTCGACGAGCTCCAGCGCGGCCAGCGGCACCGGCTCGATCACCCGCACCCGCCACGGGCGCGGCTCGTCCCACGCGCGCAGTTCCAGGTCCAGCCGCAGCACCGGGTCGTCGCGGCCGCCGTAGTCGGTGGCGACGGGGGTGGCGGCCAGCACGGTGGCCTCGGCGCGGCGGCCGTCGGCGAGGATGCGGGTCCGGCCGGTGGTCGCGTCGTCGGTGGTCTCGTCGACGTAGAGCACCAGGCGCGCGGGGTCGTCGGTGTCGATCCGGCAGCGCACGGTGTCGCCGGGGCGCATGACGGACAGGTCGGCGGGGCGGACGGGCTGGCGGACGGTCGCTTCGTAGGGCAGCCGGCCGACCGGCTGGACGCGAACCCGGAACACCTGCTCGGGTTCCGTCGCGCCGGATTGCCCACCGGCTGCCACCGTGCCCCCGGCGCGCCTGCGGGGCAACGGCCACGCCGGTGGGCGTACGCCGGGGCGCACGCCGAGGATCGTCGCGTTCCCCGGCGTTCCGCGCAGCAACAGCTCCTGCCGGACCGCCGCGGGAAGGGCGGTCCCGGTCGATTCACGGGCTCGTGCGCGGCGACCGCGCGGTCGCCATCCCGAGTTCGCTGCCGCCTTGCCCATGGGTCGATACGTTAGTCGCCTCGCGCCCACTGCGACCCTCGTCACACGGCCGGAACCGGACCGGCGTGTCCTGTCGGCGCCGACCCCCACCCGCTGTGATCGGGCAGGTCGGACACGCTTTACCCTGGTGCGCATGACCACTGCGTTCCCCACCATCCCCGACGACCTCAAGCCCGCCGACGGACGCTTCGGCTGTGGCCCTTCCAAGGTTCGCCCGGAACAGCTCGAGTCCCTCGTGCGGGTGGGCGGCTCGGTGTTCGGAACCTCGCACCGGCAGAAGCCGGTCAAGGATGTGGTCGCGCGCGTGCGCAGCGGCCTGCGCGAACTGTTCTCGCTGCCCGACGACTACGAGGTGGTGCTCGGTAACGGCGGCACCACCGCGTTCTGGGACGCCGCCGCGTTCGGCCTGATCCGGGAGCGTTCGCTGCACCTGACCAACGGCGAGTTCTCCAGCAAGTTCGCCGCCGTGGCCAAGGGCAACCCGTTCATCGGCGATCCCATCGTCGTCTCGGCCGAGCCGGGCAGCGCCCCCGAGCCGGTGGCCGACCCCGCCGCCGACCTGATCGGCTGGGCCCACAACGAGACCTCCACCGGTGTCGCCATCCCGGTGCAGCGGCCCGCGGGCTCCGAGCACGCGCTGATCGCCATCGACGCCACCTCGGGCGCGGGCGGCCTGCCGGTGACCATCACCGACGCCGACGTGTACTACTTCGCCCCGCAGAAGTGCTTCGCCGCCGACGGCGGCCTGTGGGTGGCGCTGATGAGCCCCGCCGCGCTGGCCCGCGTCGAGGAGATCAAGTCCAGTGGACGCTGGACCCCGGAGTTCCTGTCGCTGCCGGTCGCCATCGACAACAGCACCAAGGAACAGACCTACAACACCCCGGCGATCGCCACCCTGCTGCTGTTCGCCGACCAGATCGAATGGCTCAACGGCAACGGCGGCCTGGACTGGGCGGTCAAGCGCACCGCCGATTCGTCCTCGCGGCTGTACCAGTGGGCCGAGTCCAGCGAGTACGCCACCCCGTACGTCACCGATCCCGCGCACCGC
This sequence comes from Nocardia farcinica, assembly GCF_001182745.1. Classification (NCBI taxonomy): domain Bacteria; kingdom Bacillati; phylum Actinomycetota; class Actinomycetes; order Mycobacteriales; family Nocardiaceae; genus Nocardia; species Nocardia farcinica. The sequence continues at coordinate 3,638,017 of NZ_LN868938.1, forward strand.
TCGCAGGTGGTGGGCACCATCGATTTCGCCGACAGCGTGGACGCCGCCCAGGTGGCGAAGATCCTGCGCGCCAACGGCATCGTCGACACCGAGCCGTACCGCAAGCTCGGTCGCAACCAGCTGCGCATCGGCATGTTCCCGGCGATCGATCCGGACGACGTCAGCCAGCTGACCCGCAGCATCGACTGGGTCGTGGAAAAGCTGTCCTGACACCGGACGTTCCCGCGGCGTCGGCACCCGTGAAGGGTCCGGCGCCGCAAGCATTTCCGTGGCATCGGTGCGCCGACGAACATCTATACCCCCCAGTGAAATCCACAAACATTAGCGCTTTCTTCGCCACTTCGCGGATTATTCCGCCGCGTGTCTTGCCTCGAGACCCAGTTGTGTGCACTACTGTTGCCAACAGTGGGCGGTGTCGCGAGTCGACGCGATAAGGAGGTTGCGGTGCGTGAACTTCGTGTGATCGGGTTGACGCCCGACTCCACGCACATCGTGTGTGTCGACACCGAGTCCGGCCAGAAGTTCCGGCTCCCCGCCGATGACAAGCTTCGCGCCGCGGCGCGCGGCGACCTTGCCCGGTTCGGCCAGATCGAGATCGAAACGGAGGCGTCCATGCGCCCTCGCGATATTCAGGCCCGCATCCGGGCCGGCGCGTCCGTCGAGCAGGTGACCGCCGAGTCGGGGATGCCCGCCGCGCGCGTCGAGCGATTCGCCTACCCGGTCCTGTTGGAGCGGGCGCGGGCGGCCGAACTGGCCCAGAAGGCGCATCCGGTGCGTGCCGACGGCCCCGCCGTGGAGACCCTGATCGAGGTGGTGACCGCGGCCTTCACCGAGCGCGGGCACACGCTCGAGAACGCCGAGTGGGACGCCTGGAAGGACGAGAAGGGCTTCTGGATCGCCCAGTTGCAGTGGCAGAACGGCCGTTCCGAGATCGCCGCGCACTGGCGCTACCAGCCCGATGCGCACGGCGGCACGGTCGCACCGCTGGACGATCCGGCCGCCGACCTGATCGATCCGGACTTCGGGCGCGCGCTGCGCGGATTGGCGACGATCCTGCCGACCGAGCCCGAGCCCGAGCCGGCCGGGCCCGCCGAGCCGGTCGTGGAGCCGCGCGAGTCCGCCGCTGCCCCGGTCCGCCCCGCCCAGCCGGTGGTGGAGGAGTACTTCGAGAAGCGCGCCGTCGCCGCGGGTGGCGGTGCCGCGGCCATTCCGGCGGCGCCGGTGGCCGGGTCCGCGGGTGCGGTCGAGCCTGCGACGGCCGCGGCCACCGCGGACGCGGCCGCCAAGGCTCCGGCCGCCGACGCGACGCCCGAGCCCGCCGAGAAGGAACAGAAGGCACCGGCCAAGCCGGCGCGCGCCAAGCGCGGCAAGGCGCCCATGCCCTCCTGGGAGGACGTGTTGCTCGGGGTGCGCAGCTCCGGCCACTGAGCGGTGGCGGCACTCCCTTCCTCGGCACCGCGTGGATAACGATCCGGGCTGTTCGCGGTCCATTTTCCGGAGTGTCCGATTTTCCGGCACGTACCGTGGACACGTACGGTAGCGGAGAGTTCGCGAGGTGACTCGCGCAGCGATCGGAGGTGCCGGAAATGTTGTCCAGAGCCTCAACCGTTTGGTACGTCGACGCCGCCGACCCGCTGGCCGTGCTGCGTGCGAATCCCGATCCGGATCCCGGTGCGGCCCAGGCGCTCGCCAAGCAGCTGCACGAGGACTACGACGTGGTGCCGAAGATGGTCGGCACACTGGCCGGGTGCGCGGGCCCGGACGCCGACGAGGTCTACATCGGTTGCTATCCCGGCGTCACGGTGGTGTGCTCGCGGCAGGTGCGCCTGCCGAGGCCGACCGCGCTGCCGGAGTTGCTGATCCGCCCGCTGGCCTCCGAGCAGACCTACCTGGTGGCGTTCGACGTCACGATGGGCTGGGGGGCGTTCGCACAGTGGGAGCGCGGCGAATTCCGTCGCGCGTTCTCCTCCTCGCGGGTGAACATCCTCGAGGACGAGGGACTGCCGCTGGTGTGGGAGCGGCCGTTCTGGGCGGGGGAGCACCCGGTGCAGTGGCGCGCGGGCGAGCTGCCCGACCCGCAGTGCCTGCCGTTCGATCCGCCGGATTTCGCCGACGCCGCCAACAACGAGTGGCTGGGCTTCCACTACCGCGCGCCCGCGGCCGAGGGCGCGCTCGTGCCCGGCGACGTCGCGGTCTGCGGGTTCACCCTGGTGCCCAAGGGGCAGACGCTCACCGACGACGCACCCGACGACCCCGCCCCGCACTCACCGCCCCGCCCACAGCGGCGCGGGCTGCGCGGCTGGCTGCGCGGTGACCACTCGGGCTGATCCCCGCATCACAGCGCGGCGAGACCGGCGATGATCAATCCGAGCCAACCGAGTCCGACGCCCACCGCGCAGCCGAGCAGCACCCAGCGGGTGACCGGGGTGTGCCGCCAGCGCCACGCCGTCGGCGCCGCGCCGCCGACGGCGATCAGGTTGATCAGCACCGCCAGCGCCGGATGCACCTGCGCCAGCGCGGCGCCGAACGCGTACACCGCGACGGTGGCCGGCGCGGCGACGAGCACCGTCACGGTGATGCCCGCCGCCCACGGGGTGGGGTCCTGCACCGGCGGATTCTCGGTCATGGTCACGCCCCTCATGCGGTCCGCACCCGTTCGTAGAAGGCCATCGCCGCGGCGGTGGCGACGTTCAGCGAGTCGGTGCCCGGCGTCATCGGGATGCGGGCGCGCACGTCACAGGCGCGCATCGCCTCGGCCGTGAGGCCGGGGCCCTCGGCGCCGAGCAGCAGGGCCACCCGCTCGCCGGTCATCGCGCTCGCCAGATTGCGCGCGGCCGGATCGGGTGTCATCGCGATCAGCTGGAAACCGTGCTCGCGCAGCGTGGCCAGCCCGTCCGGCCAGGCGGGCACCCGGGCGAAGGGCACCCGCAGCACATGCCCCATGGACACCCGGACCGAGCGCCGGTAGAGCGGGTCCGAGCAGCGGTCGCCGAACAGGACGGCGTCGACGCCGAGCCCGGCGGCGTTGCGGAACATCGAGCCGAGATTCTCGTGATCGTTCACGCCCTCGAGCACGGCCACCGTGCGGGCCCGGGCCACCACCTCGGCCATGCTCAGCGCGGGCGGTCGGCGGGCCACGGCGAGCACACCGCGGTTGAGGTGGAAGCCGACGATCTCGGCCATCACCTCCGCGCTGGTGCGGTAGTAGGGCACGTCCACCGCGGCCAGGTCGGCGGCGAGTTGGTCGTAGCGCCGCGCCACGCCCAGCAGCGCACTCGGGGTGAACCGCGAGTCCAGCATCCGCTGCACCACGACCACGCCCTCGGCGATCACCAGTCCCTTGCCGCCGGGCAGGTCCGGGCGACGGTCCGCGTCGGACAGGTCGCGGAAGTCGTCCACCCGCGGGTCGGCGGGGTCGTCCACGTCGATCACTTCGGCCACGTCTCCATCCTGCCCGGTGGCCGCCCGGTGTCCGCGACCACCTGCGGGCACCGCGCCGAGCTGGCATCCTGGAGAGCGTGAAGCCGATTCAGCTGGTGCTCAACATCCTGTGGCTGATCTTCGCGGGATTCTGGATGGCGCTCGGCTACATCGTGGCCGGGATCATCTGCTGCGTGTTGATCATCACCATCCCGTTCGGGATCGCCTCGTTCCGCATCGCCGCCTACGTGCTGTGGCCGTTCGGCCGCACCACCGTCGAGAAGCCCGGCGCGGGAGCGGGTTCGCTGATCGGCAACATCATCTGGTTCCTGGTGGCCGGGTGGTGGCTGGCGATCGGGCACCTGCTCACCAGCATCCCGCTGTTCGTCTCGATCATCGGAATCCCGTTCGGCTGTCCGAGACTGATAGAGTTCCCATTATGGCAGCCACATCACTCCGCGCGCTGGTCGGCGCGCGTGTCTCCGTCCTGAAGGGCGCGGAGAAAGTCAGCAACCTAGCACAGATCGGCACCGGGTCAAGTTGGGTCGTGTCTCGAGGACACCGTATCGTCGGTACGTTCGAAGACCTGGACGTGTCGGCGGACAAGTACACCCCGTTTGATCGTCCAGACCTGGGCCGGTGGCTGACCGATGAGCGCGCCCACGAGTGGGACATGCTCGTCTTCTCGAAGGTCGACCGGGCGTTTCGATCCATCCGGGACACGGTGGACCTTGCTCGCTGGATCGAAGCGCGGAAGAAGATTCTTGTCTTTGCCGAGGACGGGATGGTCCTCAACTACCGCGACGACGTGGACAGTTTCGAGCGTATGATGTCTGAGTTCTTCATCATGGTTGCGAGTTTCTTCGCACAGATGGAACTGAACCGTTTCAAATCCAGGGCCAAGGATGCTCACCGCATCATCCGGCAAACGGACCGATGGGCGAACGGCGTACCGCCGTACGGGTTTTGGACCGCCCCGCACCCGTCCGGTAAGGGTCGGTGCTTGGTCCCGGACCCGGAGGGGCGGCGAGTCCTCCGGGAGGTCATCGCGCCCCGATTGCTCGCCGGAGACTCCTTTTCGTCCATCGTGGCCCATCTCAACGCGACAGGCGTCTTGACGAACATGAACCGGGCGAAGGTGGAGGCCGGAAGGGAGCCGAAGGCTGATCCCTGGACTGTGACGAATCTCCGTGACATGCTGACTTCCCTTCGTACCCAGGGAATCAAGATGTCCCAGGGCAAGCCGGTGCTGACCGAAGACGGGTCGATGATCCGCCTTGCTGATCCGACTTTTGATGACGAGACGTGGACGCGAATCCAGGAAGCCGTTGCGGCCCGGTCCCACTCAGGCAAGCGCCGCGTGAACAGTCCTAACCCGTTACTCAGCGTTGGATTCTGCGGAAAGTGCGGTAGCAATCTCTCGCACCAGGTCCAGCAGAACGTTCCGGGAGGCAAGGAATTCCGGTACTACCGGTGCCAGAAGTGCAAGCTTCGAACCCGTGCCGATGAGGCGGAATTTCTACTAGAGGAACTATTTATCGAGACGTACGGACAGCAGGCGGTCACCCGTCGAATCTTTGTCCCCGGGTCGGACAACTCGCGAGAGCTGGAAGAGGTTGAAGCAGCCATAAAGCGATTGCGAATGGAATCCGACGCCGGACTCATCACAACCGAGGAAGACCAGAATCTCTACATGACCCGTCTTTCGTCTCTCGTTGGCCGCAGGAACGCCTTGCAGGCCAATCCGGTAGTTGCACCTACCTGGAGGGAGGAAACGACCGGAGAGACGAACGCTGAAGTGTGGGCGCGGTCCTCCCAGGAAGAGCGGAGGAAGCTACTCCAGGAACGCGGTATCCGGTTCGTCCTCCACCCCGGCAAGCGTTGGGAACTGGTAGACATCATGGGCGAGAAGATCACATAGCCCCGAGACGACGAAAGCCCCCTACCGGGGTGGTAGGGGGCTCTCTTCGTCTATGATCCTGGTTGACCGGGCTAGGTACCAGCTAGCCCGGTCTCTCAGTTGCCGCTCAGGATGTAGGCCCGACGCCGGTCCTTAAGGTCCCGGTTGATGTCCGCCATTTCATAGCGGTTCTTCTTGGCCTCATAGTCCGCGATCTTCAGGCTCATCGGGGAAAACGTGGTCTGGAGTTCCAGACGCTTACGCTTCACCGTCAAGGCCATCGGATTCGTCGGGTCCAGGTAATCAACGTGCTCATCACTGCCGTAGACGAAGCGGTGAGCCTCGATGCTTTCCTCCGCCAGGGCCTCAATCTCGGCCCAGACCTGGGAAGCTTCCTGGTAACCATCCTCGGACTGAGCAAGCGACTCGTACGCGGCAATCATGTCCTTGATCATGGTCTGACCTTTCACTCTGGAGTTTTCAATGTCCCGTCTTGGTGACATCTAGAAGATTACCCCATCGCTTGTTTTGTGTCAACAATCAGATTGAAAATACCGGTCTAGCTGGGGAAACAGTGAGTCCAAGGGCGCCTTGGAAACGAGAAAAACCCCCTACCGTGCGAGTAGGGGGTTTCTCTGGTATCCGATCGGGTAATCGGGCGTCAGCCGCTCGGGTCGAGAATAGCTGACACCTTCAGGGTAGCACCGGCTTACGCCACTGCCGACTCCAGGTCGACGGTGCCAGCGTCGAGCATCTTCGTTTCGTGCTCCAGAAACGCCGGGCTCTTCGCCTTCAGCAGAAGCGGTGTGATGCCCTCACGACGGATAACGACACCTTCGTCCACGGTTCCGTTCTCGTCCAACGGGACGGCGGTCCGCCATCCGGCATCTCGGTACCTGATGTCCATGAGGTCGTTCACATCGAGGTCCATTGCATAGCCCTCGTACAGCGTGGGGACGACCTCCAGGCCGCGCTCCGCGCAGAATTCGCGGACGGCGGGCCACGACAGATCGACCGTCAAGCCCTGGTCGTTGATCGTTGCCACGCGGTAGACGTAAAGGCGGCTCTGCCCCTTCGGAATCTGGTAGGTGTAGCCCTTCTGGATGGGCTCACCGTCCGGTGTCCACCCCACCAACTCACCGAAGACCAGGAAGCCATCCGGGATCAAACCGTCAAGCTCTCGGCCCTTCTGGGTCCAGATATCCGACTTGTAGAAGTGCCGCTGATTCGGGTCGTTCGCGTCCTTGGTCACCCGGCGCGAGCCGTACACCTGGTCATACTCGGTGGTCTGGACTCGCACACCCATCCGCCGAGCAAGGCGCTCGCGGATCGTCAGCTTGCGGTTCACCAGAGTTCGGCCGACTCGGATACTCGTGCCGTGAAGCTTCTGCGTCACGTACACGTAATCAGCGTCGTTGATCTGATCGGCGTTGCGGAAGTAGCTCGCAGTGCTCAGGTGCTCGGGGAACATCCTCGGGTCGACGCGCCCGGGGCGCTTCGTGACCGGCTGGTTGCCGGTGGCCGTTTTCGGCTCCCGGATCACGTACTTACGGCAGACTTCCTGGCCGTTGATCGTGTCGAAGGTGTCACCTTCCCGAAGGTCGGCCGGGTCGATGCCGAACACTTCCAGCGAGGACAGCGGCATGAAAATCGCGTTCGACCGCTGGCCGCCAAGCTTGATCGCCTTCACCCGGCGGTTGTCCTCCAGGTACCCGGTGACCGTGCCGTCTGCGTTGTTCTCGGCGTGCCGATACATGTTGTTGGCACTGGCGTACTCGTGGGAGAGCTGGACCTCTGCGGGGAAGAAAACCCCAGGTCCCCCACATTCCAGCCCTTCTGCACGATGGCGGTATGACCGAAAATCGGAATCATGACGATTCGGTCCCGGCCGATAATCGGGACGACGGCGGGCACTCGGGCGACAACCGCCGCGTAGTTCTCGTTTTTCGGCTTGTCAAAGTTCAAAATCGCTACCTCTGTTTCTTGGTTATCTAGTCGCGGATTGGCGGCAGATTGCAGGACATCTATGTTCTCCCCGTGACAAACGTCAGAAATCCCCTGGCTGAACCTGGAAGCACTTCAGATTCAATCGCCGCCACATTGAGACAACCCGGTCCCGGTCATCGAATACACCGAGGACGGTGTATCGGTCCCGAATGTGCTCGTTGAAGATTTCGAGCTTCACCACCGCGTCATCTCGGGTATCGCCCGCCTTGCGCATAAGAAGGGCGTCGACCCGGAAGCCCATAGCCGCAAGCCAGTGCTGAGTAACGTCCCGGCATTCCTCGTTACGACCAGACACGAAAAGGTGCTTCGCATCCGGAATTCCGTCACAGATACCCCAGTGAAGAGCCCGGACGTATACGTCCTCGGCGTCCTCACCTACGCGGCTGTAGTCGTATGGGCTCCGGCCGGTCATGTGCGCCACCGTCCCGTCAATGTCCCAGATATAGGCGTTCTCGCTGCCGATTCCGGTCACAGGCTCGATATCGAGTCGGAATTTGGGTGTGACCGGCTTCCAGTCGCGTAGTGGGTACCGCTTCGCCATGCGGTCGATGACCTTCTCCGGGACGTATCGACCGCCGTTTGCCCGGCGCAGTTCATTGCGCCGCTTACACTCGTCGGGCGGTACCGGGAAGTCCACGCAGACGAACGGAGTGCCTTTACTAGAAACGCGTCATCAATGTAGAAGTTCGCAGTATCGGTGCTTCCAGTGAGCTTGATTGCGACCTTCCGAGAGTCCCCATTAATTGACTCGATCAATCGCAGCCCCCGGAGCTGGACGAAGACGAGTCACACGAACTCGAAGAGGAAGAGGAAGAGGAAGACGCGCTGTAGTAGCCCGAATAGGTGGTGTCGTACGGGGTGCTCGTGTTGCTCGATCCTGCACGGCGGTTCTTGGCCGCCTGCTGGCGTCGCTTGGCGTCACGGAGAGACATGGGGGCATTACCTTTCGATGGAACAGAAAAGCCCGGCTCAGAGGCCGGGCTGGGGAGTATATCTGTTGGGTCAGAACGTTGGAGGGGTGGAGTCGAATCCATCTGAGATTCCTGCCCTATCAGCACACTTGCCCCGATGCACATCCCACTTCGCGCCTTCGGAATCCACGATGTGGTCCCCCTCCCGGATCGACTCGTAACAGATGCAGCACATGCCTGCGAATAGCGGCATGGGAGAACTCATAAGAAGTCCTTCGTGGGTCGTAGTTATCAGGCCGGGTCAGTGCAATCCCAGCAGTTCAGAGCCGGTCACATCAAGTCCGAATCGGCGACGACGTACATTACAAGGAATGATAAAGCCGCCGCAATCACGTTAGCCGACACAAGGGCGGGGTCGTTTCCATACGCAACGACCATCGGGATGCACAGAAGATTCAAGATGCCGAAAAATGCGTTCAGGCCGAAAAGGAAAATACCCATCTTCTAATCCTTAAGGGGTGACGACGCGGGTAATGCCCGCGCCGGAAATCAGCTTGTAGCACGCGTAGCAGGGTGCTCGCGTTACGTAGAGAGTCGCGTCAATGAGGTCTTCCCGATCACAGTGGAGAAGGGCATTCGCCTCCGCGTGGATTGCAATGCAATTATCGTACGAACTGCCGGGCGTGCAGTTGGAAGTACGGCGCGGACAGGTGTGGCAACCTGGCCACCCCGCTGGAGCGCCGTTATATCCAGTGGCCCGGATTCGGTGGTTCCGAACAACGACGGCTCCAACCTTGTCCCGCTCGCAATCCGAGCGGGCAGCGACAGCCCGAGCAATGCCGATAAAGTACTCATCCCAGGTCGGTCGGCTCACTGAAGCACCTTCGGGAATGGCACGCCGGGGTTGGCGGCTCTCCACTCGTCGCGCAGCACGTAAAACTCGTTGGCAACTCGATCAACCTGTGCTTTTGCCTCGCGGAATTTGGGAACCCACTCGTCATTTGCTGCCATCAATGCGGCGGCCCGCTCCCGGTATTCGTCTTCGGTCACTTGTCGTCCCGCCTTTCCGTCATCGCCTAGAAACGGTCTTCTATGTTGCGCTCGATGAGCGCGAGTTGATATTCCCGCATCCGACCGCTCTCGGCTATCTGCGTAGTGGTGCATCGGAAGAATCGGTGCAAGAACTCGTCTTCGGTTACCGGCTCCCAGAACGGCGGCGCATCTTTATCGAGCCAGCCGTCCGGGTCCCAGATCACATGCCCTCTCAATGCCGCCCACACCTGGGGCGGAAGCTTGACACTCAATCTCTCAGCCTTTCATATAGCCATGTCCCCAGGACGGCCCGTACACTTCAGGGTCCGTGTCGATGTCGACACCCCGGAAATTCATCCGCATCAGCCGCGCGATTTCCCGCGCGCCCCACTCCGCTTTTGTGATGGGGACCGATGCGACTACTTCGTCGTGTACGGGTAGGCGTAGGTACGGGGTAAACCCGGCGTCGTGTAGGCGGATCAGGCCCCGGCACGTCACGTCCCGCGAAGTGCTCTGGATCATGTAGTTCAGCGCCGAGTACGCCCGGTCTCGGTCGACCGGGAGCCGACGACCGGTCGGCGTGATGATCCGGCCCGTCTGCCGGGCCTCCGCCTGGAGCTTCACCGAGAGGTCCTTTACGCGCGGGTACCGCGCTTCGAATCCCTCGATCACCCGTTTAGCGACCGCGACCGTGATACCGCCTTGCTCAGCGATGTTCCTCGGTCCAGAGCCGTAGACGTAGGCGAAGTTCACCATCTTTCCGATCTTGCGATCCACACCCGACGCGTCGGCGGTCATCTGGTGTAGGTCAGCGTCGGTAGCGAATGCCTCCCTCATCGTCGGGTCACCGGAAAGCGCCGCGAGAACGCGCAATTCCTGAGCCTTGTAGTCGACGGAGACAATCGTTTGTCCCGGGTCCGCGATGAAGCATCGCCGGACCATCCAATCGCCACTAGGAAGCGTCTGGGCCGGAATACCGGTGATCGACATTCGCGCCGTGCGGGCGCGAAGATGGTTGATGCTCGGGTGTACACGCCCGGCGCTGTCCGCGCCGCTCAGGAACCCGTCAATCCAAGTGGTTCGCCACTTCCTTGCCCGCTTGGCTTCAATCACGGCGGCCGCGAGATGGGCGGGACTCCCGATCGGAGGATCGTCGGTTGCAATGGATTCCAGAAGGGCTTTATCCACCTTGCGTTTACCGGTCGTCGTCCGACCGGGAATCTTCACCCCCAGGTCTTCGAGAGCGTCCGCTACTTGCTCCGTGGAGTTGACGGACTCGACTCCGAAGAACGCCAGTGCGTGAAAAGCGGCCTCTTCTTCCTCGGCCCGGAGCCGGGCCGAGAGGCCCTTGGTGTACTCCAGGTCCAACAGGAAGCCGGTCCGCTCCATCTCAGAACAGATTTCGGCTAGTCGGTGCTCGTATTCGATGAGGTGTCGAGACTCGGGCGGGACCATCGGGTCGAGCTTGCGGCACAG